>NZ_BAFX01000054.1 GCF_000308815.1 Nocardia concava NBRC 100430 | reverse complement strand
TTGGGCAGGAAGCCGATTCCGGCGAGCTCCTCCGGAAGGTCGAGCCCGGTGATGTGCCCGAAGTAGTTGAACGAGATCTCGCCCGGTTCGCCGGGCGGCAGCGCGGCCGCGGTGTCCCGGTTGAGGTAGCGGAGCAGGCCGTAGCCGAAGCCGTTGCGCGGCAGCGCCCGCAGCTGTTCCTTGACCGTCTTGATGGCGATCCCCATGGCCGGTCCGCCGCCGAAGGCGTCGTCGAGATCGACGCCGGTCAGATCCAGCCGGGCCGGGGCGATGGCGGTGAACCAGCCGACGGTGCGGGACAGGTCCGTCCCGGGCACCGCGTCCTGATCGCGGCCGTGGCCTTCCAGGCGCAGCAGCACCGACCGCTCGTCCTCGCCGCGGCGGGATCGCCAGCGCAGCACCGCCAGTGCGAGCGCCGTCAGCAGCGCGTCCGCGACGCGGGCCCGGTAGCGGTCCGGAATGGCGGTGAGGATGGCCGCGGTGTCGCGTTCGTCGAGTTCGACGCGGGTGTGCACGGCATTGGCGGCCAGGTCACGGCGTGGATCGAAGCGGCGGTCGCCGAAAGCGGGTGCCGGGCCTTCGACGATTTCGCGCCACAGCGGCAGTTCGGCGGTGAGCGCCTCGGTGTGTGCGGTGTCGACGAGCGCGTGCGCCCAGCGGCGCATGGAGGTGCCGACCGCGGGCAGTTGCGGCGTGTTCCCCGCCGCGACCGCCGCCCAGGCCGCAATGAAGTCGGGCAGCAGGACGCGCCAGGAGACGCCGTCGACGGCCAGGTGATGCGCGGCGATGACGAGCATCCCGGGGGCGGTGCCCGAATCCGGTGTGAGCCAGACGAATCGCAGGATCGCGCCGTGGGCGGGGTCGATCCGGTCGACGGCCGCGTTCAGTTCGGATTCGGCGAGTGCCCGGAGATCGTCGGTGGGGAGGTCGGCGGCGTAGGTGACCCGGTGGATGAGGGAGTCCACGTCGATGCTGCCGGGCGGAGTCACCCGCACCCGCCAGTCCCCCGTCTCGTCACGGTCGAGGCGAGAGCGCAGCATGTCGTGGTGGTCGATGACCGCGGTGAGCGTGGAAACCAGTGCACCCCGGTCGATTCCGGCGGGCAGGTCCAGGGTCATGGACTGGCAGAAGCGATGGAAGTCGCCGCCACGCTCGACCAGGAACCGGAGGATCGGGCTGAGCGGCATGTCGCCGACGCCGCCGCCCGGTAGTTCGGCGAGCAGTGGAATCTCCTGCACACCAGCGGTTTCGGCGATCACCGCGAGGCGGGCGACGGTGCGATGCTCATAGACCTGCTGAGGAGTGACCGCGATGCCGCGCGAGCGGGCTCGCGACACCAACAGGATCGACATGATGCTGTCGCCGCCGAGCGCGAAGAAAGAATCGTCCACACCGATACGGTCGCGGCCGAGCACCTCGGAATAGGCTGCGGCAAGCGCGATCTCGGTATCGGTGCGCGGGGCCCGGAAGGCCGCCGTCTCGACCTGGGGCGCGGGCAGGGCCTTTCGGTCCAGCTTCCCGGACCGGTTCACCGGCAGCGCCGGGAGACCGATGATCACGGCGGGCACCAGATGTCTGGGCAGAATCGTGCGCAACCGCTCGTCGAGGGCAGCCGGATCGATGCGGTGTCCCGCGGCCGGGGTGACATAGGCGATCAGACGGCCACCGGCTTGGTTGTCGACCACAGCGACCGCCTGGGCGACGGATTCCTGTGCGGCGAGCACCGATTCGAGCTCGCCGAGTTCAATGCGCACCCCGCGCAGCTTCACCTGGAAGTCGCGGCGGCCGAGGTATTCCAGCTCGCCGTGGCCGGTCGAGCGCACGATGTCACCGGTGCGATAGAGCCGCTGTCCCCGTTCGCCGAACGGGTCGGCGACGAAACGCGTCGCGGTGTGGCTCGCCCGGCGCACATAGCCGCGCGCGAGCGTCGCGCCGCCGAGATAGAGCTCGCCCGGCACGCCCGCCGGGACCGGCCGCAGGAAGGCGTCGAGCACATGGGCCCGGACCTGCCACGCGGGTGCGCCGATGGGCACCGTGGCGGAGCCTTCGCGGCCGATCGCGTGCCGAGTGACCGCGATCGTCGCCTCGGTCGGACCGTAGAGGTTGTCGTAGCGGGCCGTCGGGGCGATGCTGGGCAGGGCCGCGGCCAGGGCGGGCGGCAGCGCCTCACCGGCGAGCAGTACGCGACGCACGTTCGAGGCCATCGGCGCGGGCACCGTCTGCCGGTACGCCGCGAGCATGCTCGGCGTGAACTGCACAGTGGTGACGCCGTATTCGCTGATCGCCTGTGCCAGTTCGGCCGGATCGCCGTGCGCGCCGGACTCGTCGACCACGAGCCGGGCGCCGACGGTGAACGGCCACAATACTTCCCACGCCGACACATCGAAGGTCAGTGCGGTCTTGCGCACGATCGCGTCGGTGCCGTCGAGCCGGTGCAGGTGCTGCATCCAGGCGAGATGAGCGCACACCGCCGCGTGGGTGACGCCCACACCCTTGGGCTGACCGGTGGAACCGGAGGTGAACAGCACGTACGCAAGGTTTTCCGGCCGTAGCGGCGCGCTGCGGTCGGCGTCGGTGACAGGCGCATCCGAGTAGCAGGACAGATCCAGCTCATCGATACGCAAGACCTCCGTCGAGGCAATCTCGAAGCCGTCGCGGGCGGTAGTGAGTACACACACCGGCTGCGCGAGCTCGAGCACCTGAGCGTGGCGTGACCGCGGATGCTCGGGCTCCAGCGGCAGGTATGCGGCACCGGTGGCGAGTACCGCGTGCACCGCGATGATCTGCTCGACCGACGGCCCGAAGGCGAGCGCCACCACGTGCTCCGGACCTGCCCCGAGATCGATCAGCCTGCGCGCCAATCGATTCGATGCCCGGTGGAGATCCGCATAGGTCAGCTGGACTCCTGGACCGACAATCGCCGACGACTCCGGTGACCGGGCCGCCTGCGCTGCGAACAGCGCGGCGAGGGTCGTGGAGGCCGGTTCGGCGGGCGGCGTCCCGACCAGATGCTCGATCTCGTCCGATGTGGCCACATCGATCCGGGCGACGGGCGTATGCGGCTGCCCGACCAGGTGTTCCAGCAGTCGAATCAATCGATCCCGGTGCGCACGATGCGCTCCCGGAAGGGCGATTCGCCAGCCACCGGCCGCTTGATCGTCGACGCAGACGGTGAACTCGTCGCCGTCCCCGCGCCATTCGCTCACCTTTGCGGTGCCGAGACCGTCGACGGCGGCTCCGCCGAGCATGCGCACGCTGAGGGGCCACTGTCCGTGCACCGGCGAATCCGCCCACGGCTCATCGATATCGGGAATGAACCTGAGCCGCCGCGCCTTACGCAACTCCCTGCCGACCTGCTTGGCGATCGAGTAGAACCCGGCCTGCGCCGATACCTGGATTCGCAGTGGCACAGCGGTTTCCCCGGTATCGAGGGCGACCACGCACTCCCCCGTGGATGCCAGGCGTGCCGCGTAGACGGCCAGCGCTGCCAGCATGACCCCGGGCGCGCCGGCCCCGCACACCCGCGCGGCCCTGGCGAGTTCGGCCGAGGCACCCACCGACGCCCAGACCGGAGCGCCGGAACGGGAAGGCGCGAGAGCCGCCACGGGAGTTTCGGGCCGGACGGCGTCCGCGAGGGTCTGCTCCCAGTAGTCCCGGTCGGCGGACCACGCACCCGATTCGCGGTATCGGCGTTCGTTTTCCAACCGCTCCGCCATCGAGCCGAACGGCGGATTCGAGCCCGGCGCCAGGTGCTCTTCGTCGTTCCGCTCCGAATCCAGGACGTCACGCACCCGGGCGAGCAGCGCGAGGGTTCCCGGCTGATCGTTGACCAGCCGGTGATAGCGCTGGTACCAGCCGAGACGGCCGTCCGGGAACTCGAAGACGGCCTGCCGGTACAGCGGCCCGTGTGCGACATCCATGGGCCACCCGCGTTCCCGAGTGATCCACTCGGTCACGACGCCGTCCGGATCGGTCCCGTCGACGCTGAGCGCGGCGGTCACCACGGGCTGATTCTCGTGGACCTGGATCGCACCGCCGTCGGTACGGAACACACTGTGCAGCACCGGGCATTCGGTCATCACGGTGTCGATCGCCCGGCGCAGCGCCCGCGCGTCCGGTGCGCCGACCAACTCGACGTAGAGATCGACGTAGTGATCACCGGCCGTGAGAGCGGCGCGTTGCGCATCGCTCGGCACCCGCGGCGTGACGGTCGCGATGCGGGTGGGCTCAACGATAGTCATGAAATCCCTGTCCGGTCTTGCGACCGAAATGGCCCGCGGCGACGAGCGTCGCGAGGGCGGGCGGAATGCGGTAGTGGTCCTCGCCGGTCTCGCGGCGCAACACCTCGATGGTGTCGGCGACGTTGTCCAGGCCGATCAGATCGGCGGTGCGCAACGGTCCCATGCGATGGCCGAGGCAACGTTCGAACAGGGCGTCCACCGTGGCGGCGTCCGTGCCGGCGTCGAGGGTGGCGGCGGCCTGCGCGATGCTCAGCATGAGCAGGCGGTTGATGACGAAGCCGGGACGGTCGCCGACGATCAGGGCTTCCTTGCCGAGGGCGGCGAGCAGGTCGGTGGCACGGGCCATGGTTTCGTCCGAAGTCTGTTCTCCGCGAACGACTTCCACCGTGTCGGTGAGCGGGGCCGGGTTCATGAAGTGCAGGCCGAGCACGCGGTCGGGACGGCCCGTCGCGGCGGCCAGCCGGGCGATGGGGATGGCCGAGGTCGCGGAGGCGAGCACGGCCTCGGGCGGGCAGACGCGATCGAGTTCGGCGAAGAGCCGCTCCTTCAACTCGATCCGCTCGACCGCGCACTCGATGACGAACCCCACCTCCGCGAGATCGTCGATGCGGTCGGTCCAGCGCACCCGGCGGGCGGCCTCCAGGGCCGTGCGCCGGTCGCCGCGGCCCAGCAGCAGCGCCAGCCGGACCGCCTCGTTCAGTCCGCGACGCGCGCGGTCCACGGCGGCCGGATCCGGTTCGACCACAATGACATCGCATCCGGCCTGCGCGAGGCACTGTGCGATGCCCGCGCCCATGGTGCCCGCACCGATCACCGCTACGACTCCGGTCATCGGGTCACCTCCGCTTCCGCGATGGCGCGCATCGCCAACTCCGACACGGGTTCGTTCGGCGTCTCCAGCAGGCCGCGCAGCAGCCGGGTCAGATCCGTGAGCATCTGCTGCGCGGTGGAATCGTCGAAAAGTTCGGTGGCATAGATCAATTGCAGGACCGCGTGATCGCCGGGCGTCCGGCCCAGCCCCAGTTCCGCGGTGTCCGGCGGCATGTCACCGAACCAGATGACGGAGGGGACCGTCCCCGGCGCGGCCGACGTCACGACGGCTCGGTCCAGCAGCTCGGTCCCGGTGGGCTCATCGGCGAAATCCATTCGGGCGACGCCGCGCGCCGAGCCGATCACCACCTCATCCGAACCCGAGTACCAGCTCAGCAGCGCGGCCCAGGCCGCCAGCAGGTCCGCATCACTCGGGACGGTGTCCAGGCGCGCACCCACTGCCGCGTGTGTGTACCGGGCCGATCCGCTGCCACGCGGGCGGTCGGTCGGAATATCCAGCGCCACGGCATCTTCCGCGGACACTGCCGCGACGGCCGACGGTTCGGGGGACAGCAGTTCGTCGATCGACCGATCCGGGCTCGACTCCACGACCTCGGTGAGGATCTCCAGATACGTCGCCGCGATCCCCGCCGCGGTGCGCTGCGTGAACAGTTCGGTGCTGTACTCGAAGCAGGCCAGCATGTCGTGGTCGTCGCTGCGATCGTAGGTGATCAGGCTGAGATCGAATTTCGCTGTGCCGGGCGGCAATCCGCCGAAGGCATTGTGGACGGAGTGGTCGGCGTCGAAGAACTCCAGGTCCCCGCCGCCGAACGGGTTGACCGCTCCGGCGCCGGCGAGATCCTGGTGGACGTAGAGCACGTCGAAGATCGGGGTGCGCGACAGGTCGCGCTGATCGTCGAGGGCATTGACCACCCGTTCGAATGGGATCTCCTGATTCTCCAACGCGCCCAGCACGATTCCGCGCACCCGCTCGAGCAGATCGGCCAGGGTCGCGGGACCGGACAGGTTGGCGCGCAGGGCCACGGTGCTGTTGAAGAAGCCGATGAGACCTTCCAGCTCGCGGCGGGTGCGGCCGGTGGTCGGGGTGCCGATGATCAGGTCCCGCTGCCCGCTGCGCCGGGCCAGCAGCAGATAGAAGGCCGACAGCAGCACCACGAACAGCGACACCGACTCCCGCTTCGCGACCGCGCGGGCCGCGGCCAGCAGCGCCGCCGACACCGGGAACGGCTCCAGCTCACCGGCGAACGTCTTGCGCGCCGGACGCGGGAAATCGGTGGGCAGCCGCAGTTTCGGCGCGTCGGCCAGCAGGTGCCTCCAGTAGTCGAGCTCATGGTCGAGTACGCCCGAGTCGAGCAGGTCGCGGTGCCAGCGCGCGTAGTCCCGATACCGGATCGGCAGCGGTTCCAGCTCGGCGGTGCGGCCCTCCTGCCGGGCGGCATAGAGCACGGGGATCTCGCGGGCCAGGATTCCCGGCGTCTGACCGTCGGTGACGCAGTGATGACACACCACCTGCAGCACATGCATATCCGGGGTCAGCTTGACCAGCAGCACCCGCACCAGGGGATCGCGGCCCAGATCGAAGGGCCGGACGGCGGCCGCCCGGATCAGGCCGCGCGCCACGGCGACCGGATCGGCGGCATCCGAGGCATCGACCATTCGGAAGAATTCACCGAGGGCCGGACGCACGCGCACCACCGGCATGCCGTCGACCTCGACGAGGTTGTAGCGCAGCGGTTCGTGCCGCTCCGCGAAATCCTCGAACGTGCCCTTGACCGCATCCACGTCGACCGGTCCGCGCAGCACGTTGACGACCGGATAGTTGTAGAGCGTCGTGTCGGGGACCAGCTGATGGTGGAACCACATTCGTTCCTGCCCGGGCGACATGACCAGCTCATCGGTACGGGTGATGGCGGGCAGGCCGGGCAAGGCCTGCCGCGCCTCGCGTGCCGGGCGGGCTCGGTCCCGCAGCAGGTCGGCGAATTCGGCCACCTTGGGCCGCTCGTACACGTCGAGCAGTTTCGGCCGGAAACCGAAGGCCTCCTCCACCCGCTCGACCAGCTGCACCGCGATGATCGAGTTGCCGCCGACGTCGAAATAGTCGTCATCCGGGCCGATTTCGGTCTCGGCGTGCAGCAGTTCGCGCAGGACACGACGCAGCCATTCGGTCGCGTCCGAGACCGGATGCTCGGGTGCGGTGACGGGCTCGACCGCCTCGGTGGTGATCGCGGGCTGCTGCGCCGCATGGGGCAGATCGACCCAGCAGCGGGTGCCGTGCAGCGGATGCCCGGGCAGTCGCGTCCTGCGACCGTCGCCGTCGTGCACCCGCGCCCAGTCCAACTCCAGGCCACGCTCGTAGAGTCGGCCCAGAATGCCGAGTACCGCTGCGGAATCGGTGGTACCGAAGAGGATTTCCGCCGCCGCGTGTCCCGCGAGATCCGCGGCGAGGTGGCGTCCGAGCACACCATCCGGACTGGGATCGACGAAGACCACCGGACCATCCCGCAACAGCGCTTCCGCCGCCGCGAGCAGCCGCGACCGGTCCACCGCGGGTGTCTGCGCGGCCGCGGCCAGTTCGCCCGCCTCGACCGGCTCCCGTGCGCCGAGCAGATAGCGGGCCGCGAACTTCGACGCTCCCCCGCTGAGCACCGCGGCGAACCGAATCCCACCGGCGTACAGCCGATCGTGTGCGGCGAGCTGCGCCGCCAGCACCTCGGCGACCTCTCCGTTCGCGGGCAACTGTTCGGGCAGTTCGGAACCGCTAAGTCCGGCGGGGAGGGCGCCCGGCGAGAGCAACAACGCCACGCGCGGCGGCACCGGCGGTGCGCCATCCGGATCGACGGCGCTGCAGCGTGTTTCGAGCAGCTTCGCCAACTCCGCTGTGCTGCCGGCACATACCGCGACGCGGTGGCCGAAGTGCGCGCGGCCTACGCCCAGTGTGTACGCCACGTCCGTGAGATCGGTCGCGTCCTCGCGCACGGCCTCCGCCAGCGCGCCGCACAGCTCCGCGAGCGCGGCCGGTGTCCGTGCCGAAACCCCGATGAGCCGCGGCATTCGACCGGCTTCACCCGCATCCGCCTCCGGCCGCGGAGACGCCGCCGGGGCCTGCTGCACGACGCAGTGGGCATTGGCGCCGCCGAGGCTGTAGGAGCTCACACCGGCCAGGCGCGGCCCCGCGCCGGGCCACGGTCTGGGCCGGACGATCACCTCGAGCTTGGCCGCCGCCAGGTCGAGATCGCCGGTGGGACGGTCGAAATGGAGTGAGGGGAACAGTTGCCCGTCGGCGACCGACAGGATCGCCTTCACCAGACCGGCCACGCCGGCCGCGTGATCGAGGTGCCCGATATTGGTCTTCACCGAGCCGATCGGGAGCGTGCTCGCGCGATCGGCGAAGGCGGCGCGCAGGCCCTCCAGTTCGACGGCATCACCGAGCCGGGTGGCCGAGCCGTGAGCCTCGAGATATCCGGCAGCACGCGGTTCGACGCCCGCCTTGCGCCAGGCGCGCGCGATGACGCGGGCCTGCGCGGCCGCGCTCGGGGTGCTGATGGTGACCGCGGCATGCCCGTTGTGCAGCACGGCGCTGCCCCGGATGACCGCGTGGATCGGCGCGCGGTCGGCGCGGGCGCGCGCGAGGGTGGTCAGCAGCAGCGCCGCCCCGCCCTCGCCGGGCACCGTGCCGTCGGCGTCGGCGTCGAAGGCGCGGACCTGGCTGCCGGGTGAACCGATCTCGGTCATGGTGTGCGCGGCCCAGTCCGGAGCGCCGTGGGATCGGACACTGACGCCGCCCGCGAGCGCGTAATCGGCGTCGCCGTCCCGCAATTCGCGGCAGGCGTGGTGGACGGCGATGAGGGAGGCATTGCAGCCGCTGTCGACCGCATAGCAGGGGCCGTCGAAACCGAGCAGGTGCGCGATGCGCGCGGGGACGCCGAAGGGCAGCGTGCCCAGCATGGCGAGGGGCCCGGGGTCGACGGCCATGGCGTGGTAGCTGGGCAGCGGTGCGCTGAACACCACCGCGGTGGTGGCCGCGCGCAGGGTGGCGGGTGCGTATCCGGCGTCCTCGATCGCCCGGTGCGCGAGTTCGAGCGCGATGCGCTGCTGCGGATCCATCAGGGACGCTTCGCGTTTGGACAGTCCGAAGAATGCGTAGTCGAAGGTGTGGATATCGGTGAGATGCCCCATGGGCAGGTAGCGGACGCGGCGGTCCAGGCCGGTCGCCACGGCCCGCGACTCGGGCATGGGCCCGATGGAATCCCTTCCGGCCGCGAGGTTCTCGCGGAACTCGGCCAGGTTCGCCGCGTCCGGGAAGCGTGCGCCGATGCCGATGACGGCGATATCGTCGTCGCGTAGAGCAGGTTCGGTCACGATGTCCTTCACACCTCGAATGCCATGGGGACGTCCGCCGCGGCGGACTGTGCCGGATCGGCGGGCCGGGTCGGATCCGTGGGCAGAGCCGGTTGCGAGAGCAGGGCGTTCGCCTGCGCGGCGACGGTGTCCAGATCGAACAGCAGACCCACCGAGATCGCGCCGGGCCAGCGCGCCTCCAGCCGCATGTGCAGGGCCACCAGGCGATTGGAGTTCCCGCCCACGTCGAGAAAGCGGTCGGTGCGCTCGAATTCGTCGTGCAGCAGCACCGCCGACCAGATCTCACCGAGGTCGCGCTCGGTCTCGGTCCAGCCCTCGCGCGACACCGACCGCGCGACACCGGGTTCGGCAAGCAGCGCGCGCAACGCGGCCTCGTCGAGCTTGCCGCTGCCCGGGGTGATGGGCAGGGCGTCGACGAGAACGAAGCGGGCCGGAACCGCCTCCGGGACGAGGTGTTCGGCGCAGTGTCCGGCCAGCGCGCTCGATGCCGGCGAGGCGGCCGTATCGTCCAGCGGCGCCCAGAAGGCGGCCAGGTATACCGAGTCGTCGGCATCGGTGACCGGAAGGACGGCCGCCTCTCGTACGGCGGGATGGCGTTCCAGCACCGACTCCACCGCACCGCGCTCGATCCGCACACCGCGGACCTTCACCTGAGTGTCGGCGCGACCGTGGAATTCGAGGTCGCCGCCGGCGTCGGCCACGGCGAGGTCGCCGGTGAGGTACATGCGCGCACCGGGTTCGGTGGCGAACGGGTCGGCCACGAATCGCGTCGCGGTCAGTGCGGGACGAGCCGCGTAGCCGTCGGCGATCTGTCCGCCGCCGAGGTAGAGGTCGCCGCGAGTGCCGGACTCCACCGGACGCAGCTTGTCGTCGAGGAGATGAGCGGTGGTGCCCGCAGCCGGTTTTCCCATCGGGACAATCGGTCTCGGCATCTCCGCGACGTACGGGCCGATGCAGGTGATCGTCGCCTCGGTGGGACCGTACTCGTTGTGCAGCGCCACCGCGGGCAGCGTCGCGCGGTGCACGTCCACCAGGTGCGGCGGGACCGCCTCACCCATCAGGATCACCGTCCGCAGCCGCGGCCAGGGCTGCGCCAGCCGCGACAGCGCGGGCCGGTAGAACGACGGCGTCGCGATGAAATGCGAAACACCCCGGCTGCGAGCGAGTTCGGTGACGGCATCGACATCGCGCGCCATCCGGGCATCGGGGTACACGCCGGTGCCGCCGACCGCGAGCGGCCAGACCACGCCCAGCAGGGAACCGTCCCAGATCAGCCGCATGGCCGAGAAGGTGACCAGCTCGCCGTCGGCGGGTGAATCGTCGCGGGAGCCGATCCGGGCGGCGAGGTTGGCGCGGGACACCACCACCACTTTCGGCACACCGGTGGAGCCGGACGTGGTGATGGCATAGGCGGGCGCTCGGCGCGGCGGCGGACCGGGCAGCGCTGTCTCCGATGAATCCGCCTGTGCCGCGGTGTCGATCACCGCCGGACCGTTCGCCGCGTCCGACAGCGCGGCCGCCGCATCGCCCGGGGTGAGCGGATCGCAGCCGTCGATGATCACCGCGCCGCAGTCCAGCGCCCGCAGCACCTCGCCGAGCGTGGATTCACCGCCGTGGCCGGGTTCGATGACGCACCAGGCCGCGGCCGCGCGCAGGGCCGCGATCATGCCGACCACGGTGCCCAGGTTCTGCTGCTGGTAAATGACGACCGTCTGCCCGGGCCGCACCCCGGCGGCGAGCAGTCGCCGGGCGAGAGCCGCTGTCTCGGTGTCGAGTTCGCGATAGGTGAGCGAGCGCTCCCCCACCACGATCGCGAGCCGATCGGGCACTCGCTCGAACTGGCGGTGCAGGCCGTCGAGCAGATCCACGCTCATCGGAGGACCTCGACATGTCCGGTGCCGCCGATGCTTTCGGCGGGCACGCCGCAGGCGAGCAGGATGCGGTCACCGTCCTGCTCGACCACCTCGAACCCGGCAAAACGCAGGGTCACCAGCATGACCCGATTCAGCGGTGTGGCAAGGAATTCCGCCGCCGGGCGCAACCCGGCCGCCTGGGCACGATGGACCACCTCCGCGATGAGGGCCGTGCCGACGCCGCGTGACATGACCCGGCAGGACATGAGCAGCAGGAGCAGCACCGCATCCTCGCCGCGTCGTTCGGTCACGGCCAGCCCGATGGTGCCGTAGCCGCCGAATCGGTCGGTCAGGGAGGCGATGAGCACCTCGTGCCGCGGGGACGCGCACAGTGCCCGCAGCTCGTCGAGATCGAAGGTGACGCCGGTGGTATTGAGCTGGTGGGTGCGCTCGGTCAGCTCGTGGGCGCGCACCAGATCGGCCTCGGTGGCCGCGCGGACGGTCATGACCAGGCCCAGCGAGGCCAGGAAATCCGCGTTGGAGCCGTCGAATTCGGCCTCCGACGCCTTGCGGTCGCGCTCGGCGCGATACAGCGACCGGCGCCGGCTCGCCTCGAATGTCACTGCGGACGGGGTGAATTCGGGAAGATCAGGCAGTTCCGCGATCCGGTCGGCCGGATAGCGCCGGACCTCGGGGTAGGCCGCGGCGACCTCGGCCAGTTCGACGGGATCATTGTCGATGAACGCGATGGCATCCCGGCCGATATCGAGCACCTCGCCGATCCTGCGCACCGCCTCCGACTTGGGACCCCAGCCGATCTCGACGGCCGAGAACATGTCCTCGATACCGTGCGCGCGCAAATGCGCTGTGGCAGCCGCTGGTTCGCCGCGGCTCGCGATGGCATGCAGGATGCCGCGCTCGTCCAGCGCCCGAAGCGTCCGCAGCACTTCCGGTTTCGGCGCACCGCCGTCCGATTCCAGCACCACGCCGGGCCATACCGTGTCGTCCAGGTCCCAGACCAGGCATTTCACTATCGCCGCCATCACACCCTCCGCAGCAGGCCGGCGCTCCACGCGGCGACCGGGCTGCTGTTCAACAGCAGCGCGTGGTCACCGGGCGTACGAGTGGGCGCGGCGGCCTCCAGATTGACCAGCATGTCCATCGAGCCCAGGTGGCCGTAGGCCGCGAGATTGACCCGGCAGACCTTGTCCACCACACGATCCAGGGCCTCCTCCCAGAAGGCGAAGGCGCCCGCCGAGAGGTTCTGCATGAGGACCTGCCCCACCGCGTCCGCGTGAACACCATTGCGGCCCAGCAGTTCCGGAATGATGGCGTCGAATCGCTTCTTGCTCTCGACCGCGAGCCGAAACGAGTAGGTGGACTCGTCGGAACACTCCTCGATCCAGTCACCGGAGCCGATATCGCGGTAGTCGATGCGGAACAGGTCCGCGTATTTGCCTTCGCTGCGCACGATCTGGTCGACGAACTCCCAGCGACCCGGACCCGAGGTGGTGACCAGCACCGCGGCGGCGCCGTCGCCGAGCAGCGTCATGGGGGCGCGGTAGCGATGGCGGGTCGGCGTCTTCGCGGCGGTGACCACCAGCGCATTGCGGCAGTGGGCGTCCGCTCGCACCAGGCCCGCGGCGAGAGTCAGTGCGGCGGAGACGGATACGCACCCCAGGTCCCCGGCCGCCGTGGTGAACGCGCGGGCCGCGCCGATTCGGTGCTGCAGCCGGGTCGCCTCCGAAGCCAGCAGATACTGTGGCGCGCGGCCGGTCACCAGAATCAGCGCGTCCAGGTCGGCCGCCACGAGACCGGCCTCGTCCAGCGCCGCGCGCGCCGCCTCGGCGGCCAGATCGACCTCGGTCATGCCGTCGGCGACGCGGACCGTGTCGATGCCCAGGGCCAGCGCGTGTTCGCGGCGTTTGGCGGGCAGTTCGGCCAGTTCCGCCAGCGCCGCGACCTCGGCGATCGGGTCCGGGAACCAGGTCGCGACCGGACCCAGTAGTACACGTTCGCTCATGCCCGCGCACCCCGCATGACGTGCTCGCCCATGGTCACCTCGGCGACCTCCTGTGCTCCCTCGATGATTTGCAAGACCTTGGCGTCGCGGTAGAACCGGCCGATCCGGCTGTCCGGCGCGCAACCCGCCGCGCCCAGCACCTGTACGGCCCGTTCGCTCACTCCGGCCGCGACACCGGCGGCGGCGTATTTGGCGGTAATGGTGGCGATCAGCGCCTGCGGCGAGCCCTGCATCCGCGCCTCGGCGGCACGTTCGCAGAGGGCCTGCGCGCCTTCCACTTCCGCCCAGCTACGACCGAGCGCGGCGCGAATCAACTGATGTTCGGCCAGCGCGGTGCCGCCCTGGACGCGGGTGGCCGCGTGCGCGGCGGCATCGGCGAGGCAGGCGCGGGCCAGCCCGACACCACCCCAGGCGACGGTGTAGCGGCCGTGGTCCAGAGCGGTGCCGAGGACATGGGACAGCCCGAATCCCGGGGGAGCGATCAGCTGGGCGGCGGGTATGCGCACCTGGTCGAACCGGACGGTCGCCAGGCGCGCGCCGCGCAATCCGAGTCCGCTCTCCGCGGGTTCCACGCCGACGCCGGGCCGGTCCCGGTCCACCAGCGCGGCACACAGCCCGCCCGGCGCTCGGCCGAGCACGAGATAGACGTCGGCACGCTGACCGAAGGTCACCCACAGCTTGGTGCCCGACACCAGGACATCGGTGCCGTCGGTCTCGAAAGTGGTGGCGACAGCGGACAACTCGGTTCCCGCTCCCGATTCGGTCGCCGCCAGCGCGGCAATGACCGCACCGGCGGTGAGCCGGGGCAGCCACGCCTCGCGCTGCGCGGGCGTCCCCCACCGGTCCACCGCGGCGGCCACCATGCCGTGCACGGTCAGCAGCGAGCGCAGGCTGGTGCACGCCTGCCCGAGCGTGGCGGCCAATCGGCCCAGCTCCAGGGCATCGAGTCCCGCACCGCCGAAGGACGCGGGCCGATCCGCGCCCAGCAGCCCACCCGCGGCCGCGAGTTCGATCATCTCGTCGGGCAGTCCGTCCCGATCCCACCGCGCCGCGTCACGGTCCGCGGCCCGCACGAGTTCGTCCACCGCTATCACGAGGGGCCGACCCCGCCCCGCTTGCGGGTCACGAAGTCCGCCGCCCGCGCGGCGCTGCGGAAGTTGTCGAGCTCGAGATCATCGACCTCCACGGTGATCCCGTAGGTGCTCTCCACGTGCACCACGATCTCCAGCGCCCGCAGCGAATTCACCAGCCCCAGCGCGAAGATGTCATCATCCGGCGACAATTCGATTTCGGCCATCGACCCGAAGTAGCCCAGCAACTCCTTCGTCAGTTCCGCTCGCCACTCCCCGTCCCGCGCCAGACCCTCCACCAACACTCCTTCTCGCCGTGCTCCGCCTAGATCACGACACCATCGCGGCGGTTCGTGGACAAGCCCCGGGTTTCGCGGGCGTCCGGGTTCGGAATGCATTGTCCGGCAACGGTGTAGCTATCACGCCGGCCGGCACAGGCGCGATTGCGTAGGAACAGGCCCCCTTCCCTGGAGAAGGAAAGTTGTGATGGCGGTCTCGGCCTGCTCCGTCGATCGGGAGACCTTCGCGGAGCCGGGGGTCACCGCGCTCCAGCGCGGGTGTGAGCAATTGCATCGGCCAGGTGAGCGGGGGAATGGCAGACTTGGGGGCGTCATGACAGCCCGGGGACCCGGTATGGGCCTCGAGGAAACGACGAAAGGGACGATGATGTCCGTATCCGATGCGGAAACGTCTGTGTACGGGGCCGCGGCACCGAAAACTCCCGCTCGACGGAAGACGCGAGTGCAGCATCTGCAGCAGATGAAGCAGGCGGGTGAGAAGTGGTCGATGCTGACCGCTTACGACTACTCGACCGCGCGGCTGTTCGAAGAGGCGGAGATTCCGGTCCTGCTGGTCGGGGATTCGGCCGCGAACGTGGTGTACGGGTATGACACGACGGTGGCGATCACCGTCGATGAGCTGATTCCGCTGGTCAGGGGCGTGGTGCGGGGTGCGCCGCACGCGCTGGTGGTGGCGGATCTGCCGTTCGGCAGTTACGAGTCCTCGCCGGAGCAGGCGCTGGCGACGGCGGTGCGCTTCATGAAGGAGGGCGGCGCGCACGCGGTGAAGCTGGAGGGTGGTGAGCGGGTCGCCGACACCATTCACAAGCTGACCGCGGCCGGGATTCCGGTGATGGCGCATATCGGGTTCACCCCGCAGAGCGTCAATACGCTGGGCGGGTTCCGGGTGCAGGGGCGCGGTGACGGGGCCGAGCAGCTCGTCGCCGACGCCATCGCGGTGCAGGAGGCCGGAGCCTTCTCCGTGGTCATGGAGATGGTGCCCGCCGAGCTGGCGGGGCAGGTCACGCGCAAGCTGACCATTCCGACCGTCGGCATCGGGGCCGGCGTGGAATGCGATGCGCAGGTGCTGGTCTGGCAGGACATGGTGGGCTACACCGGCGGGAAGACCGCCAAGTTCGTCAAGCAGTTCGCGGATGTGGGCGGCCAATTGCGTACGGCCGCGGCCACTTACGCGGATGAGGTGCGGCGTGGAGTGTTCCCCGGCCCGGAGCACAGCTACTGAGCCGACCCGCCTCGCAGTGAATCGAACGCCCCCGCGGACAACCGCGGGGGCGTTTCTCTTGTCGATTGTCGATAGCGGTCGGCTATTGAGGCATATTCGCCCCTTGCCCGTTCGGCCCACCACGGGATTTTGGTGGCAGACTCGGTAGCCAACGAGCTGGATCGACCAAAGGGAAGTTCATGGATCGTGGAATGAGTCGCTGGGTGCGACGGGCGCCGGTGCTGGTGGGCGCGGTGGCCGTCGTGGCGTTGACCGCGGGTTGCGGGGACAACTCCTCGACCGGATCGGCGCAGCCGAAGGGCTCGTCCTCGGGGTTGAGCTCGACGACGGGGCAGCCGAGCACCAGCGGTGCGCCGACCACGTCGGCGAACGCCGGGCCGGGACTGACCGTCTCCGATGCCGCGGCCAAGCGGTTGTGCGACCTGATTCGGCCGCAGCTCTCGGACTGGCGGGTGCAGACCCCGACCATGGACAAGGTCTCGCTGAACGCGACCGTCATCCAGTGGGCCGCGGAGAACGGGCTGTTCCTGCCCAACGAGCGCGGCGTGGCCGACCGGGTCACCACCCAGGCCTGCCCGGATGTGCGCGATCAGGCGCTGTCCGCGATCGAGATCCCGAACCTGTCCGCGGGGCTGGTGGCCGGCTGATGCGCACCCTGTACCAGCCGATCGAACCCTACGAGCAGGGCATGCTCGATGTCGGTGACGGCCAGCACCTCTACTACGAGGTGAGCGGCAACCCGGACGGCAAGCCCGCGGTGTTCCTGCATGGCGGCCCGGGCGGCGGCACCGCGCCGTATCACCGGCAGTTCTTCGATCCGGAGGCGTACCGCATCGTGCTGTTCGATCAGCGCGGTTGCGGGCGGTCCACGCCGCACATCGCCGACGGCGCGAGCCTCGAGCACAACACCACCTGGCATCTGGTCGACGATATCGAAAGGCTGCGAACGCATCTGGGCGTCGAGCGCTGGCTGGTGTTCGGCGGTTCGTGGGGTTCGACGCTGGCCCTGAGCTACGCGCAGACCCATCCGGACCGGGTCACCGAATTGGTCTTGCGCGGGATATTCCTGTTGCGGCGCAAGGAAATCGATTGGTACTACAATGGCTCCGCGGGATACGTGTATCCCGATGAGTGGGAGAAATTCCTGGCGCCGGTGCCGGAAGCCGAACGCGGAAAAGATCTGGTCGAGGTCTACCACCGCCTGCTGCACTCCCCCGATGCCGCCCTTGCCACCGACGCGGCCGTCGCGTGGTCGACCTGGGAGGGTGCCACGAGTTCCCTGCTGCCCCAACCGGATCGGGTCGCCGAAACCGCCGATCCGCGCTTCGCGCTGGCCTTCGCGCGCATCGAGAACCACTATTTCGTCAACCACGGCTTCCTCGACGAGGGCCAGCTGCTGCGCGACATCGACCGCATCGCCCACATTCCGGGTGTGATCGTGCAGGGCCGCTACGACGTGGTGTGCCCGGCGACCAGCGCCTGGGATCTGCACAAGGCCTGGCCCGGTTCGGAATTGCACCTGGTGCCCGACGCCGGCCACGCCGCTCTCGAAACCGGCATCACCCACCATCTGGTGGAAGCCACGGACAAGTACAGGACGTAGATGAGTACCGCAGCCGGTCCCGCCTTGGTCGACGCAGTAGCCGCCGATGTGGACCGGCTGTGTACGGCCGAACCCGATGTGCGCGAAGACCTTCCGGATTCGGTGCACAAGATGCGGGTGGCGACCCGGCGCCTGCGCAGCATCCTGAAGTCCTATCGCCGGTTGCTGCGGCGCAAGCCGGTCGGCGAGATCACCGACGAATTGCGCTGGCTGGCCGGGCTGCTCGGGGTGGCGCGCGATGCCGAGGTGCGGGCGGAGCGGTTCGCGACGCTGCTGGGCGACACCGGCGCGCCGTTCGACGAGAAGACCGTGCCGCTGGGTGAGAAGTCGCCGCCCCGAAAGGATTTCGGCGCGCAGCTGGTGGCCGACGAGCGCCGCTTCTACGCCGGGGCGCATCGCGCGGTGGTGGACGCCTTCGACACCCGCCGCTACCGCAGCCTGCTCGACCGGCTAGCTGGTCTGACCAGCGACGCCCCGCTGCGCACCTCCCAGGCCGACAAGCCCGCCGAGGACGTCTTCGCCGCGGTGCTGCGCCACGACTTCCGGGAACTGCGCCGCCTGGTCCGCGAGGAACCCAGCCTCAGCGAGGAAGAACGCGTCGAGCACCTGCACGACATCCGCAAGGCCGCCAAGCGACTTCGCTACTCCGCCGAGGCCGCCACCGCCGTCCTCGGCAAGCCCGCCGAGGAACTCGGCAAGAAGGCCAAACGCCTCCAGGGCGTCCTCGGCGACCACCGCGACGCCGTCGAATCCCTCGAAACCCTGCGCTCCCACGCCACCGATGCTGACGAGGCGGGCTACCAACGCCTCTGCGACGCCGAGGAAGCGGCGGCCGCCAAGGCGCTCGAGCAGTACCCCGACGCCATCGAATTCCTCCGCCACCACCCGCTGACCTAGCGGATCGATCCGCTCAGTGGGTGCGGAAGCCCGACTGATCGCCGTTGTGCTGCGCCCCGTGCGCCAGTGCCACCCCGTGGCCGGGCGCCGTCGCGTGCGAAGCGCCGTGGCTGTCCCGGTGCGCGGCGTGCGGCATGATCCGGTCGATCCAGGCCAGCAGCACCGCCGAGATCACGAACGCGAGGTGGATGATCACCGGCCACAGGTAGCGCGCCGAGTGCTCGCCCGGGTTGGCGTCGGTGGTGATGGAGATGAACGTCTTGAGCAGGTGGATCGAGGAGATGCCGACGATCGACATGGCCAGCTTCACCTTCAGCACATTGGCATTCACCTGCGCCAGCCATTCGGGCTGATCCGGATGCCCGTCGATGCGCAGCCGCGACACGAACGTCTCGTACCCGCCGACGATCACCATGATCAGCAGGTTGGAGATCATGACCACGTCGATCAGCCCCAGCACCGAGAGCATGATGCTGGTCTCGGCATTGCCCTCCTTGAACAGCCCGTGCACGAGTTCCCAGAGCTCACGCAGGAACTGCCACACGTAGGCGGCCTGCGCCACGATCAGGCCCACGTACAGCGGCAGCTGCAGCCAGCGGCTGAGGAAGATGAAATAGCCCAGACTGCGCTGCTGGGCGGCCGCGGGCGGAGTCGCGGACGGGTACGGGAAAGCCATGGGACTCAATACAGCACGCCCGAAATCACGCGCCGATCAGTAATCGATCATGCCCGCGCGCACCGGTCGCGCCGTGATGGATTCCTGATCGATCGTTGATGTCCGCGCCGATAGGTTCGCCGCGTGCAACACGGAATTCAGCAGAAACGCCGCGGCCCGCTGTGGCTGGTCGCGATCGCGGCGGCGCTCATCGTGGGCCTGGTGCTCGCGCTGTCCACCTACGAGGTCGGCCGCACCCGGGCGGAGGCCTCGCATCCCTTCGGCAATACCGCGGTCAAGGATCGGGTGGATCTGGGCATCTGGGTCGGCAAGATCGATCCCACCACCCAGACCGCCACGGTCGAGGTGCTGGCCACTCCGCGCGGCGCGCTGGCCGACAAGAACGGCCATTTCGCCTCCGACGCGCTGCTCTACACCTCGGCGCTCAAGGCCGATCCGATCAAAATCAAGGCGGGCGAACCGATCTCGGCCGCCGAGGTGAAGGTGGTGGTGGAGGGCACGCTCACCGACTACCCGTTCGACGCCTATGACGCGGTGCTGGCCTTCGACGTGTTCAGCGGCGACAAGCGGCTGCCGACCGCGGCCACGGTGGCCAGCGGCGACACCCTCTTCGCGGTGAGCGAGGCGCCGGAATCCAATTCCGACGAGGGTATCGACCTCGGGCTGCACGCCAGCCGGTCCATCCCGACGCTGGTGTTCGCGATCTTCATCATGGTTCTGATGCTGGGTCTGTCGCTGGCCGCCGCGATCGCCTGCTATTACGTGTTGTCGGGCAGGCGCGGTCTGATGTTCCCGGCCGTATCCATGATGGGCGCATTGCTTTTCGCGCTGGTGCCGTTGCGTAACGCGGTGCCGGGCGGCGCGCCGATCGGGTCGATCATCGATTTCACGTCTTTCTTCATTGCGGAGGGGATCATTTCGGCGGCGCTGGTCGGGACCGTGGTGGTCGGCTATCGCGTCGAAATGGCGAAGGAGCGTGCCGAGCAGGAGGCCGCGGCGCGGCCGACGAATCAGTTCCCGGTATTTGCGCCGGGGCGGTGATCACCATTCGGCGAGCGAGCCGTCCTTGCGGTGCCAGATCGGGTTGCGCCAGCGGTGGCCGGTCTCGGCGGCGCGGGCCACGGCTCGCTCGTCGACGCGAATGCCCAGGCCCGGTTCGTGGAGCGGGCCGACGTGGCCGTCGCGGTAGTCGAAAACCGTTGGGTCGATGAGATAGTCGAGCAGATCCGAGCCGGTGTTGTAGTGGATGCCCAGGCTCTGTTCCTGGATCAGCAGATTCGGGGTGGCGAAGCCGACCTGCAAGCTAGCGGCGAGCGCGATCGGGCCGAGGGGGCAGTGCGGAGCCAGGGCGACGTCGCGGGCCTCGGCGAGGGCGGCGATGCGGCGGACCTCGGAGATGCCGCCCGCGTGCGAGAGGTCCGGTTGGACGACGGCCACACCGCTTTCCAGGACCGGGAGGAAGTCCCAGCGCGAGAACAGGCGCTCACCGGTGGCGATGGGAATGCTTGTGGCGCTGGTGATCTCACTCAGGCGTGCACCAGCTTCCGGCACCAGCGGTTCCTCGACGAAGAACGGCAGGTACGGCTCGAGCAACGGCAGCACGCGCCGGGCCATGGCGACGGACAGGCGGCCGTGGAAGTCGACGGCGATATCGAACTCGTCGCCGGTCGCCTCCCGCACCGCCGCCACCCGGTCGACGATGTCGAGGGTCGCGCGCGCGGTGTCGATGGGCTCCAGTTCCGCCGAGGCGTTCATCTTGATCGCGGTGAAGCCCTGGTTCTTTCGCTCCTTCGCGGCGGCGGCCACGTCGTCGGGGCGGTCGCCACCGATCCAGCTGTAGACACGGACCCGGTCGCGCACGGCACCGCCGAGCAGCTGCCAGACCGGGACGCCGAGGGCCTTGCCGGTGATGTCCCACAACGCCTGGTCGATGCCCGCGACCGCGCTCGACAGGATCGGGCCGCCGCGATAGAAGCCGCCCTTGGTGAGGGTCTGCCAGTGCGCCTCGATGCTCATCGGGTCCTTGCCGATCAGATAATCGGCAAGTTCTTCGACGGCGGCGGCGACGGTGTGGGCGCGGCCCTCGATCACGGGTTCGCCCCAGCCGGTGACGCCCTCATCGGTGTCGATGCGCAGGAAGCACCAGCGGGGCGCGACCAGATACGTGGTGAGTGCGGTGATTTTCACCGGGATTCCTTTCGCACGCTCCAGCCGCCGTCGACGACCAGGTTCGCGCCGGTAATGAAAGAGGCGTCATCGGAGGCGAGGAAGGCGATGGCCGACGCCACCTCTTCGGGGTCGCCCAATCGATCCAGAACTGTTGCGCGAGCGGACAATCGGCGGCCTTCGGCGTCGACGTCGTCCCAGACCGGGGTGAGGATGGGGCCGGGCAGGACGGCATTCACGCGGATCCGATCCTGTCCGTACTCGACCGCCAGCTGGCGCACCAGGGCGGTCAGCCCGCCTTTTGCGGCCGCGTAGACCGGGTATCCGGGCAGCCCGAACTGGGCGTGCACGCTGGACACGGCGACGACATTGCCTCGGCGGGAACGCAAGTCGTCGATGAAGGCGCGCAGGCCCAGGAACAGCGGCGTGAGGTTGACCGCCAGGCCGTCGTCCCACTGGCGTCTGCTCAGCTCGTGCGCCGGAATGATTTCCTGGTGAGAAGCATTGCTGCACAGGAAGTCCAAGGGCCCGAAGCGCTCGTTGACCCGCGCCCGGAGCCCGTCCCACGATTCCTCCAGCGTCACATCGCACCGCTGGAATTCCGCTTGGGCACCCGTCGCCCTGATCTTCTCCGCCACCTCCTCTCCCCCGGCCTCATCGATATCGGCGATGACCACCGCCGCACCTTCGGCCGCCAGTCGCAACGCCGTGGCCGCCCCGATTCCCGAGGCCGCCCCGGTCACCACCGCGACCCTGTCCACCAGCCGACTCATCCTCTTCCCCTTCGTCCTCATCGCTGAACATCGGCTCCGTCGAGCAACCCGAGCTCGTGCCGATACGGCAAACCCGCCCAATCCCCGGACACTGATACGGCGAACGCGCCGCAGATCGCGGCCAATCGCAAACGCTCCGAAACGGATTCGCCGTCGAGCAGGCCCGCGAGGTAACCGGCGACGAACGCGTCTCCGGCTCCGATCGGGTCGATTGCGGTCACCGAGAGCGCGGGCTGCCGCAACAGCTCGCCGTCGGCCCAGGCCACGGCACCCTCGGCGCCGAGCTTGAGCACCACCTGCGAAGGGCGCAGGGCGGCAAGCGATTCGGCCACCGCCGCTACGTCCTCGGATACGGAATCACTCCGCAGCAGCAGGGCCGCCTCGTCCAAACCCGCGAAGACCAGGTCGGCGCGCAACACCAGTTTCGACAGCTCGGCGGCAGCCTCGGCCGGAGACCACAGGGCGCTGCGATAGTTGACGTCCAGCGATACCGGGACGCCCGCATCGCTCGCGATCCCGACGGCCAGATCGACCGCGGCCCGAGCCGAATCACTCAGGGCGGGTGTGATTCCGGTGATGTGCAGTACGCCCGCCGCCGCGATCCGCGCGGCATCGATCTGATCCACCGCCAGCCGCGAACCTGCCAAGCCACGCCGGTAATAGGTGACGCGTGTGCGATCGGCCGTTCGGCGCTCGCGCAGCATCAGCCCGGTAGGCAGCTCCGGGTCGACCCGACAGGACGAAACGTCCACCCGCTCTCCCCGCAACCGGTCGAAGACCATGCGTCCCACCGCATCCCCGCCCAGGCTGCCGATCCACGCACTCTCGTGCCCGAGCCTGCGCACGCCCACCGCGACGGTCGCCTCCGCGCCCGCGAAATCCATCCGCATCGCCGCCCTGGGCGCCAACGGCCCGGCCTCGGTGGCCGCCACCACCCCGAGCGCCTCCCCGAGCGTTACCAGTCCGCCCCTCATGACAGCTGGTCCCGCACGAGGAGGGCCCGCTCCCGCAGCGCCTCGAGATCCCCACCGACACAGGCATCCCCGACCAGCGGTGACCCCATCCCCAGCGCCTTGGCCCCCGCATCCAGATACGCGCGAGCCTCCCCGAGCCCCACCCCGCCGGTGGGCACCAGCGGAATATCCGGCAGCGGCGCACGAACGGCCTTGATGTACTCCGGCCCGCCGATCGCCGCCGGAAACACCTTCACCATGCTGCTGCCCAAGGTCCACGCCCGATGAATCTCCGTGGGCGTCAACGCCCCCGAGATAACCGGCACCCCCAGCCGCCTCCCCTCGGCGATCACTTCGTCGATGACCGCCGGCGTGATCAGATACGCGGCACCCGCCTCCACAGCGAGCTCCGCATCCTTGGCAGTCAATACAGTCCCGGCCCCCACCGAATGCGCGAACCCGGCACACTCCCGTATGGCATCCAGCGCCCCGGCCGAGTTGAGCGTGAATTCCACCGCGGTAATGCCGCATTCGTGCAGCACGCGAGTCACCTCGGGGAACCTGTCCGCCGTCGGCGCACGCAGAATGGCGATCACCGGAACCTCAGGATTCAACGGATCAATGGAGACCTGTACGTCCTCAGGAGAATCAGCGGGCATCGGCAATCACCACCTTCTCATCGGCAAAGAGCGTCGCGGGTAGCCCGATAGCCCCTGGCACACAGGCGAAGAGACGCCCCGCATTCGGTTCACGAGCCGCCTCGCCTTCAGCAGCGGTCGTGATCACCAGAACGTCGAGATTCGGCCCCGCAAACGTGCAACTCGACACCTGCGACGGACCGACGTCGATGGTCGCGTGCAACTGCCCGGAGGGCGTGAACGCGCGCACCTGCCCCGCACCCCACACCGCGACCCATACCCGTCCCTCGGAATCGACGGTCAGACCGTCGGGCTCGCCGTCCTCGAAGTGGGCGAACGGGCGCCCGGCGCTGAAGGTTCCGGTCTCGAGGTCATAGTCGAAGGCATCGACGCGATGGGTTGGGCTGTCGGCGTAATAGAGCGTGCGACCGTCCGGGCTCCAACCGAGCCCATTGGAAATGGTGACGCCCGTACGCAGGGTGGTCAGTGTGCCGTCCGGATCGAGGCGGTAGAGCTCAGCGCTGCCGGCCCCGTCCGTCGTCTCGGCCATGGTGCCCGCCAGCAACCGCCCGCGCGGATCCACCTTGGCGTCATTGAAACGCCGGTACACACCGTCGTCCGGCAGCGCCACGGTCGCGAGGGCGGCGAGATCGGCGCCGCTGCCGTTACCGCCGGTGCCGTCGATGCGGAAGATGGTGTCCCCCATCGTCGCCAGCAGCGCGCCCGAGGCGCATGGCAGGACCGCGCTGACCGGTGGGGTGAGGCTGATCGTGCCGCGGTGCAGGAGGTCGGGGGTGCCGTGGGTGAGGGTTGCGGGATCGGTCCGGTCGACGGAACCGGCGGTCGATCGGGTGCGAGCGGGGGTGGCGGTGAGGGTGGCGCGGTGGATTTGGCCGGCGCGGATGTCCACCCAGAGGAGTTCTTGGGTTTGGGGGTTCCAGACTGGGCCTTCGCTCAGTTGGCCGGGCGGCGGGGCGCAGACGTGTGCCTTGAGGGGGTGCATGGTGAGCTCCGGGCGGCGGTTAAGTGGGGAGGCCTACGGCGCGTTCGCCGCTGCGGCGTTGTTGGATCACTACGGCGGCCACGAGGAGGGAGCCCTGGGCCACGTTCTGCCAGAAGGTGTTGACGCCGACCACGTTCAGGCCGTTGTCGAGGGCGCCGAGGAGGATGACCGCCAGGAGGGTGCCGCCGACGGTGCCCTTGCCGCCCTTGAGGGCGCAGCCGCCCAGCGCCGCGGCGGTGATCGCCTTGAGTTCGAGGCCTTCGCTGCCGGAGACGGGCTGGCCGGAGCCGGTGCGGGCGGTGAGGATGATGCCCGCGATGGCGGCCACCACGCCCGCCAGCATATAGACGGCGATCAGGTACTTATTGATGTTGATGCCGGAAAGGCGTGCGGCCGTGTCGTTCCCGCCGATGGCGTAGATGTTGCGGCCGATATCGGTGTACTTCAGCAGTACGTGGACACCCAAGGCGACCAGGGCGAGGACGACCACGGGCACCGGGAGGCCGAGGATCTTGCCGCGCGCCAGGAAGATGAACACGTCGTTGTCGAGGACGAAGCCCTGCGCCTTGCCGCCCGAAATCAGCTGGGCCAGGCCCTTGTACGCGGCCAGGGTGGCCAGCGTGGCGATCACGGGATTGACCCGGCCGTAGACGATGATCACGCCGTTGACCAGGCCCAGCACCAGCCCGACGCCGACCGCGGCGAGAATGCCGACGAAGGCGTTGCCCGATGCCGAGGTGAACGCCATGGCGCTGATCACCGATGCGACACCGGCTTGCGAGCCGACCGAGATGTCCAGCGCGCCACAGATGATCACCACGGTCTGCACGACGGCGAGCAGTCCGAAAACCGTTACCGCGTCACCGATTCCGGCGATATTGCGGGGGTCGAGGTAGCCGTCGTTGAGCCAGGCGAAGATGGCCACGATCACCACCAGCGCGCCGATCAGGCTGAGATTGCCGGTGCCGACGGCCCGGATCACCTTGCGCGGGGTCAGTGCCGTCACACCGCTCAGATAGCGGGCGAATGCCGGGGGCGGCGCGGAAACCGCTGCCTCCGAGCTGATTTCGATTCTTTGGTCGGTCATGGGATTCCTCAATGAGACAGCGCTCAGGCGCGCTGCGCGGTCAGGTCGTCGGCCATGGCCAGGGCGAGGATCGCCTCCTCGCTGGCGTCGGCGCGGTCCAGTTCGCCGGTGACGCGGCCCTGCTGCATGACGACGATGCGGTCGGCCAGGCCGAGGACTTCGGGCAGTTCCGAGGAGATCACCAGCACCGCCACCCCGGACTCGGCCAATTCCTCGATGACGTGGTAGATCTCGATCTTCGCGCCGACATCGACGCCGCGCGTGGGCTCGTCGAGAATGAGCACGGTCGGCTTGCGGGCCAGCCAGCGCGCCAGCACCACCTTCTGCTGATTGCCGCCGGAGAGCTTGCGCACCTCCTGCTCGATGGAAGGCGTTCGCACCCGCAGGGATTCGACGTACTGCAAGGCCAGCTTCCGTTCCGCGCCGCGGCGCACGAACCTCCAGCGCCGCAGCCGATCCAGCATGGCGAGCGAGATATTGTCGCGCACACCGCGATGCAGCAGCAGCGCCTGTGCCTTGCGTTCCTCCGGCGCGTAACCCATTCCGGCGCGCACCGCGTCGCGCGGCTGGCGCAACCGCACCCGCTTGCGGTCCACCCGCACCTCGCCGGAGCGGATCGGCAGATCGCCCGCGAGCGCGCCCGCCAGCTCGGAGCGGCCCGCGCCGACCAGTCCGGCCAGCGCCACCACCTCGCCCGCGTGCACGCGCAGACTCACGTCACGAACATCGTCGGTCGTGACGTGGTCCACTTCGAGCAGCACCCGCCCGAGCTCGGAATGCTTGCGCGCGAACACCGTCGAGAGATCGCGGCCGACCATCATGCGGACGATCTCCTGATCGTCGGTGTCGGCGGTGTCGCGCACGCCGACCAGCGCGCCGTCGCGCAGCACGGCGACGCGATCGGCCAGCTGGAAGATCTCGCGCATCCGGTGGGACACGTAGATCACCGCGAGCCCGCGATCGCGCAGCCGCCCGATCAGCGCGAACAGCGATTCGGTCTCGTGATCCGACAGCGACGAGGTCGGCTCGTCGAACGCGATGACCTTCGCATCGGTGGTCAGCGCCCGCATGATCTCCACCAACTGCCGTTGCGCCGCGGTCAATTTCGACCCGATCGTGTCCGGATCCAGATCCCGGTCGAAGCCGAGCCGGACCAGATCCGCCCGCACCCGCTCCCGCAGCGCCGCACGATCCAGCATGCGACCCGCACGCCGCGGCAGCGCACCGAGGTACACGTTCTCGGCCACCGACACGTGCGGCACGATCTCCGGTTCCTGCGCGATCACCCGGATCCCCGCCGCCCGGGCATCCGCGGGACTCGCGAATTCCAGTGCCGCACCGTCGAGTTCGATGCGGCCGCCGTCGGGCCGATGGTCACCGCCGAGGATCTTGATGAGCGTGGATTTCCCCGCGCCGTTCTCCCCCATGAGCGCGGTCACCATTCCGGCTGGGAAGTCCAGGCTCACCTCGCGCAGCGCGGGCACGCCCGCGAAACCCTTGGTGAGCCCGGAGACCCGCAGTCCCGTCAACTGCACGTGACGCCCGCCTGCTGCCAGTTGCTCGCGTCCACCATCTTGGTGGGGGCGAATGCCTCGGTGGGCATGGACTTTCCGTTCTTCAGGAAGTCGTACATGGTCTGCACGGCCAGCGCGCCGACGTCCTTGCCATTGATGAACAGCGCCGCCTTGAAGCCGGTCGGCTTGCCGCCGCGCCATTCCTTGCAGGCCAGGTACGCGCCGAGGCCGACGCCGAGCACATTGTCGGCCGCGTAGCCGGCGTTCTGGATGGCCGCGACGCCGCCGCTGACGTTCTCGTCATTGCAGCCCATGACGATCCAGTTCTTCACCGACCGATTGCCCGCGACCGTCGCGGAGATCTTGTTCTGCGCATCCGACGGCGTGTTGTCGGTGCCGACCTCGATCACCTTCACGTCCGCGCCCGAAGCCTCCTTGAACGCCTTCTGATTCGCCTTCACCCGGTCGGTGCACACCGTGACGTCCTGCTTCCAGGCGTCGACGATGGCGGTCTCCTCCGGCTTCCAGCCCAGCTTCTTGAAGTCCTGCCCGGCGCGGGTGCCGACCTCGGTTCCCATTTGGGTGCCGCTGAATCCGACGCGCGGCACCAGATTGTCCTTGGCGCATGAGGACGGGTCCGGACCGTTGGTGCAGACCTGATCGTCGGAGGTGAGCAGGGCCAGGCCGCCCGACTTGGCGAGCGTCGCCACCTGCGGGCCGACCGAGGGATCCGGGACGACCACGATGACGCCATTGGCCTTCTGGTTCACCGCGTTCTGCACCTCGGTGACCGCCTTGTTGGCGTCATTACCGAGGTTGACCACCTTCAGGTCGACGCCGAGCTCCTTGGCCTTGGCCTTGGCTCCGTCGGCCTCACCGATGAAGTACTCCTGATCGCCCTGCTTCTGGGCGTAGACGAGGCTGACCGTGCCCGATTCATGCTGTGGGCCAGCATTGTTCGAGCCGGAATCCTTGCCCGACGAGCAGGCCGTCGCGGCCAGCGCGACAGCGGCTCCGCATATCAGCGCGCTGGTCCATCGGCGTCGGTGGGTCCAGGACATGAGCACTCCTAGGTGATCTGCCACACAGTAGGCATTCGGTAGTGATGCCGGTTACAGTAGGACTTCTTATAACTGTTGTAAATACTGTTGGCAGAAGTCATCTCGCGGAGGGCTCCGGTATCTTCGCGGCAACGGATGGAAGGAGTGGGCGGGGCCGTGTACCAGCTGACCGCGCGGGATATCAGGCGCCGCAACAGATTCTGCGTGCTGCAGGCGGTGTACGCGGCGGCTGGTCATACCAGTCGCCAGGAGATTGCCGCAGCGACCGGACTGTCGTTCGCGACGGTCGGCAATATGATCGCCGAGCTACTCGAGGTGGGTGTGCTCGCCGAACTCGGCTACGAGGCGGCCGGGATCGGTCGGCCGCGTGCCCAGCTCGCCATCAATCCGGAGCGCGGGCGGCTGATCGGCGTCGATATCGCCGAAACCAGTATCCACGTGGACGTTTTCGATCTCACCATGACGGTGCTGCGGTCCAGCGAGATCCCGGTCGATCCCGCGGCAACCACGCCCGATGACATCGTGGAGTTGATCGTGCGCGGTATCGACGAGGTGATCGCGGGCGATGCCGAAAAGGTGCTGGGCATCGGCCTCAGCGTCCCCGGCCTGGTCGAGCCCGAGACCGGAAAGTCGGTCTTCTCACCGTATTGGCACTGGCACGACGTCCCTTTGAAAACCCTGCTCGAACAACGCCTGCCCCACCCGCTCTACCTGGACAATCCGCTGAAAGCCAGTACGGCGGCCCAACTCTGGTTCGGCGCGGGCCGCGACGTCGACGACCTGATCGTCGTCACCCTCCGCGCCGGCGTCGGCATCGGCGTCGTCATCGACGGCATGCTCTACCGCGGCGTCACCAACAGCGCCGGCGAATGGGGCCACACCAACCTCGTCCTCGACGGCCGCCCCTGCTCCTGCGGCCGCAACGGCTGCGTAGAGGCCTACGTCAGCGCCCCCGGCATCACCGCCACCCTCCGCGAATTCGACCCCACCAGCACACTTCTGGCAGACGACGACGCCACCACCATCGCCGCCATCGCCGCGGCCGCCGCCCACGGCGACCAGGTGGCCACCGCCGTAATCGAAAAAACCGGCCACTATCTCGGCGTAGCCATAGCCAACCTGGTCAACCTCTTCAACCCCCGCCGCATGGTCTTCGGCGACCACGTAGCCCGCCAACTAGGCGCCCCCCTCCTCGATTCCACCCGCCGCTCCGCCTCCCACCACGCCATGTCCGCCCCCTTCTCCGCCGTAACCCTCGAACTGGACACCCTCCCCCACAACCCCTCCAGCCTGGGCGCCGCCACCTTCGCCCTCGAGGGCTTCCTAGCCGACCGAGAAACCTTCACCTCCGTCTCCACCCGCCGAGCCCGCCGCACCGACACCCCCGCCTGACCCCCGCTTTCTGTCGGTGTCCCCCAATAGAATTGCGGTAGTTCCAGGATCTGTTCGAGCGGGACACGGCGATGAGAGTTTCTGTGAGATACGCGAACTGCCGCTTTGAGAAGGAATGATTTATTTGACTGCGTTTCCTCTGCCTTTTCTTGCTGCTCATCGGGTGCCGGTTGCGCCGGTGCGGACGTTGCGGGAGTTGGAGATGATGCGGCTGAGTGGTGAGATTCGGACGAAGGCGCGGTGGGTCGAGAAGATGCGGGATGGGGAGGTCGTCGCCCGGTGGACTCGGGAGGCGGGTGAGCAGGGGCTGACCGAGGCTCAGATTCGTTATGTGCTGGCGGAATTGGAGTATTACGCCTCGCTGCGGGATGCGGGGACGGGGATCGAGGTGGCGGCCGTGGACGGGGTGTGGCAGTCGGACAGCTTGATCGAGGAGGAGTTGAGGGGTCGGCTGCGGGAGGCGGTTCGGGGGTTGGAGGAGGTGCCCGAGGGCGAGCGGGATTGGCATCCGGGGTCGGAGGGGCGGGTGTTGGATTTGGTGCATCCGTCGCTGTTCTGCCTTGTGCGCGGGGTCAGCGGGATCGACGATTCGGCCTGGCCGCAGGCGGGCAAAGACGATGCGCGGTATGCGGTTTCGGAGAAGTTCCAGTGGCTGCCCACCGATGTCGAGGTCGACGCCGACGGCAATGCCGCTTTCCTTTCCTACGTAAACAACGTCCACCCCGAGATCCACCGCGACCTGGAAGCTCTCCTCCCGCTGCTCTTCACCCGTATGCGGCCGCTGTTCGAGAACGTACTCACCGATCTGCGCCACCCACGCCCCCTGCGAATCACGCCCGATCCCTACTCCTGGTACGTCGACGAGCCGCAGGAGCCCACCGACGAGGACGGCGATGAGGATGAAGAAGCCGCCCAGGCGGCCCAGGACGCCTACGAGGAAGCCCTCGACGACTGGTGGGAGAACCGCCGACCCGTGGTCCCCGACGCCCCCGACTTCACTCCGCCGCCCGGTCCCGACGACTCCACCCGCGTCGACCTCCGCGCCCGACCTCTCCAGGTGATCGTCAAACTGGCCAACATCCACCTCACCCCCGACAACCCCGAATATCCGGGCGGCAGCTGGCATGTCGAGGGAATGATGAACGAACGCATCGTGTCCACCGCGATCTACTACTGGGACACCGACAACATCACCGACAGCCAACTGAGTTTCCGCGCCGCCATCGACGACCCCGACTACGAACAGAACGACAGCACCGGCATGCGGGACGTCTACGGGATATCAGACGAGGACCCCTTGAACCAGGTACTGGGTTCGGTCCGAACCTCCGCGGGCCGCTGCCTCGCCTTCCCGAATATCCTCCAGCACCGCGTCTCCCCCTTCCGCCTGGCCGACCCGACGCGTCCGGGCCATCGAAAGATCCTGGCCTTCTTCCTGATCGACCCGTCGGTGAGAATCCCCTCCACCTCCGACATCCCACCCCAGCAGCCCTGGTCCCCCGCCTCCACCATGACCCTCGACCAGGCCAAATCCTTCCGCGAAGAACTGATGCACGAACGCAAGTTCTTCATCACCGAACACAACGAAGCCCTCTACGAACGCGAATTCTCCCTCTGCGAGCACTGATTGCGGGCGGGCCCTCAGCTGAGCTGTTCCGCAAGGCCGACGATGATGTCTTCCGGGCCGCGCAGGTAACAGAGGCGGAAGAGGTGCTCGTATTGCTCGACCTCGCCGACCAATTCGGCGCCGTGGGAACGCAGACGCGCGATGGTGTCGTCGATGTCGTCGACGGCGAACATGATTCGGCGGAGGCCGAGGGTGTTCACCGGGGCGGGCGCGGGGTCCGGCCGGATCGGCTTGGGGTTGTGGAACATCGCCAGTTCGATCTTGCCGTGCCCGTCCGGGGTGCGGAGCATGGCGATCTCCTGGCGGACGTCGTCGAGGGCGATGATGCGTTCCACCCAGGCGCCCTCGGCGGGGCTCCGTCCTTCCAGTTCCATGCCCAGTTCGACGAAGAAGGCGATGACCGCGTCGAGGTCCTCGACCACGATGAGGACGTTGTCCATTCGCTGAATCGCCATGACTCCCCTACTGCTGCTCCGGCGGATAGCTGAAAGTGACTGTACGGGTGGCGGGGTCGGAGACATCGAGGCGGACCTTGACGTGCTGGCCCTCGGGCGGGCCACCCGTGCATTTGGCCAGGACCGGCGGGGTGTCGATGAAGATCTCGGCCGGGCGGGTGCCATTGGCCTCGCGCAGGACGACCGCGTCGAAGTCGGTGCCCACGCGCGGGGACAGGATGGTGGCCTCGGTGAGGTCCACGCAGGCGCGTTCCACCTTGCCGGCGAGGGCGTCGGTGCGGCGCATGGTGTCGACCACGGGGACGAGGCCGTCGCGAACCCATTGCGGGACTTCGGTGTTCGCGCAGTGGGCCAGGCAGATCTCGGTGGCGTAGCGGTCGGCCAGGCGGCGCAGCGGCGCGGTGACGTGCGCGTAGGGAGCGCCGATCGCGCTGTGCTGCAAGGTATCCGGCGCCTGGCCGTCGAGGATGGTGTAGGAGGCGCCGCGCAGCAGGCCGGTCGCCTCGGACATGAGGACCAGTGCGGCAGGTGTGTTGCAGTCCAGCGCCGCGAGCATGCGGCCCGCGGATTCATCGGCGGGCCACGTCACGCCGACAGCCGTGGCGGTGCGGCGCATGGACTCGATGGCGGCGGGTGCGGGCGGCGGCATGGTGCGCAGCAAACCCACATGCGCGGGATTCTCGCCGCCGTGCGCATGGTTGCCGGAGCCGTTCGAGTTATTGCCATCGAGCATGATTCGGGCCGCGCACATGCCGGTCAGCAGGGAGACCTGTTCATTCCAATCGTCGGCTTCGGTGCGCGGTTCGATCGCCAATTGCCAATGATCGATACCCGTTTGCTCGTCGTCACGGATAACGGTCTGGGCGGGCAGACGCAAGGTGATCGCGCCACGTCGAATTCCGGCCTCGATGCGCAGGCGACCGAAGTCGGGCAGTGCCGCAATGGAGGGGTGCAGGCGACCGGCGTCGGTATCGGCCTGCACACCGGAGTAGTCGAGTCGGGCGCGGGAGCGGACCAGGGCGCGGGTCACCGAGTAGCGCAGCGGCACCGCGTTCGCATCGCATTCGATGGTCCACAGCGCGGCGGGCCGATCCACGTCGGGCAGCAGGCTCGCACGGTCCTCGGACAGCACCGGCGGGTGCAGCGGGACCGTGCCGTCGGGAAAGTAGAAGGTCTGGCCGCGGGCCAGGGATTCGCGGGCCAGCGCGCTGTCGGGGACGACGAGGGCGGCCACATCGGCGATGGCGTAGTAGAGGAGGAATCCACTCTCGGTGCGCGTCAGGCACAAGGCCTGATCCAGATCCATGGCGCCCGGGGGATCGATGGTGACCAGCGGAATCTCACGCCGGTCGACTCGGGCACCCGCGAACGCGTCCGCCGCGTCGCGGGCTTCCGAGACGGCCTCGGAGGGATAGTCCGAGGCCAATCCGAATTCGGTTCGGACAGCGCCGAAGTCCACCGGCGCCGAGACGATCCGCTGATGCAGTTCCACCGCGAAAGGCTAGCCCTACTGGAGGGCCAGCATGGTTCCGTTCAGCTCGTTGAACGGACCGTACACGGTGAACACCACCCGGCCATCCGGATACTGCGACGACAACGCCGCCGCCGAATCCAGCGCTTCACCGAAGGAAGCGGCCGAGGGGTGCGGCAGGCCCGCGATGACCTGACCGAAATGGTTCTGAGCCACCCAAGCGGTATCCGCCGGAGTGAGATCCACCTGCACCCCACCCGGCAGCGGGGTCACCGCGACCGCGGAGGCGGACCCGGAACCCAGCACAACCGAAACGGAAGCGGCAGCGGCAAGAAGCGCACCCACTGCCAGTTTGCGAGCAATTCGCATTTAGACGAGACCTGCTTTCCGACGTTTGTTGAGCCCTTCGCCCGTTGCGGACCGCAACGGAACTTTCCAACGCGCAACACTTTATGACGTCGATCACGTTCGGTGCCAGTTCGGAGCAGATAACCCGCTCGACACGCCGAGCCGCGCCGATACACGCAAGGTGGCGCGCCGCAATTCTCATCCAACCGCGGGGTCTACGCACGGGTAGGACGAGCGGTGTCTGTCACGCCGCTCGTCCGCCCCGGTCTCGTTCCTACTCGCCGCGCAAGCCGCCCGGGAACTTGGCGCTGAAGAACTTGAATCCGTACGCGATCGCGAACAGGACCACGATCGCCGCCGGCTGAACCAGACCCGCCATGACTTTCTTCCTCATCTTCAATCCGCCGGTCGCGCCCGGGCCCGGTGCCCGCGCCGCGCCGACTCCTAGCCCGCGCCGAGCTCTCCCGACGCGTTCGTCTTTCGTTGCGCCCCTTGCGTCCCGGCCGCAGTCGGGTTCTCGGGCGCGGTGAGCGCATCGCGCTTGCCGGAATCCGGCAGCGCCTGCTCGCCGCCGCGCCGCTCCAGTTCGGCGAGCGCCTCCTGGATGGCGGGCTGTGCCAGAGTCGCCATGAGTTCATGGACGGCCTTGGGGTCGAGGGTGGCGGGCTGATCCGGCATCGCGGCCTGCCCGGTCAGCGCGGCCGGCTCGGAACTCGCAGCGTCACCGGAATTCGCGGGCTGCCCGAAGGTCGTCTGCCCGGCCTGCGGATGGTTGCCGCCGCGCTCCAGGAATCTGAGCAGCTCCACCGGGAACGGCAGCACCAGCGTCGAATTCTTCTCCGCCGCAACCTGAACCACAGTCTCGAGGAATCGCAGCTGCAATGCCGCCGGGGCCTCGGACATATTCGCCGCCGCCTGAGCCAGTTTCGCCGAGGCCTGCAGTTCGCCCTCGGCGGAGATGACGCGCGCCCGCCGCTCCCGCTCGGCCTCGGCCTGGCGAGACATGGAGCGCTTCAACGCATCCGGCAGCGCCACATCCTTGATCTCCACGCGATCGATGTGCACGCCCCAGTTCAACGCCGGGCTGTCGATCATCAATTCGAGGCCCTTGTTGAGCTGCTCGCGATTCGACAGCAGATCATCGAGTTCGCTCTTACCGATGATGGACCGCAACGAAGTCTGCGCCACCTGCGCCACCGCGAACAGATAATCCTGCACCTCGATGATGGCCCGCACCGGATCGACGACCCGGAAGTACACCACGGCATCCACTCGAACGGTGACGTTGTCCCGCGTGATCCCCTCCTGCGCCGGCACCGGCATGGTGACCACCCGCATGGACACCTTCTGCATCTTGTCCACCCCCGGGATCAGCACCCGCATCCCCGGCTCCCGCACCGCCCGCACTCTCCCGAGCCGCAAAACCACCCCGCGCTCGTACTGGGCGACCACCCGAACCCCCGAAGCCAGCGCCACCCCGGCGATCACGACAATCGCCGCCAGCCAGCCGATCAACAGATACAGAACATCCATTGTTCACTCCGCGAAAGTATTTCCGCGCCACCGGAAATCCGATGGTGTAGCTCCATCATGCACCCGAAAGATCGCCCCTGCGGCGAGATAACAACCCCGCAACATCGATTAGCGCGACGGGCCACGTCGCAGAGCTTTGGGGGTTCATGGCTTGCCCCGTGCCACGCCCCTTGGGTTTCAGGGGCTTGCCCCTGTGCCCCCTCCCCATTGGGGTTTCAGGGGCTCGCCCCTGAGAGTTTCGAGAGTTGAGCAACTCTCCAGGCGTACTGGGCGGACGAGTCGGTCTGTAAGCCGGATCCTGTCCCCGGCGTCGAAACGCGGGGTGGCGACCATCCATCTGGACACACCGTTGCCGGGTGCCTCGAGCGGTCCACCCGCAGGCTCGGGCGAGCAGCCCTCGGACACCTGCGCAGTCGCACTCTCACGAGTCCGACCTTCGACCTTGCTCCGGGCGGGGTTTACCTAGCCGCACCGGTCACCCGGCGCGCTGGTGCGCTCTTACCGCACCGTTTCACCCTTACCGGCGGTGCACTTCTCGCGAAGTGCGGCCCACCGGCGGTTTGTTTTCTGTGGCACTGTCCCGCGGGTCACCCCGGGTTGCCGTTAACAACCGCCCTGCTCTCCGGAGTCCGGACTTTCCTCGGCGACGGGCTGCGGCACATCCGTGCCCCGTTCCCTTCGCCGCGGCCGCCCGACCGACTCGTCCGCGGCCACCAGGGTACGGTAATGGGCCATGGAGCGTGTCGAGGTGGGGTTCCCTTCGGGTGGCGAGCAGTGTGCCGCATGGCTGTATCTCCCGGATGGACCGCCCAAGCCGCGCCCGCTGGTGGTCATGGGTCACGGGCTGGGGGCGGACCGGGAAATGGGATTGGATCGCTATGCCCGGCGGTTCGCGTCGGCCGGGATGGCGGCGCTGGCCTTCGATTACCGGCATTTCGGGGCCAGCGGCGGTGAGCCGCGACAGGTGATCAATATCGCCAAGCAGCGCGAGGACTGGCATTCCGCGATCGCGTTCGCGCGCACCATTCGCGGTATCGATGCCACGCGGATCGCGTTGTGGGGCAGTTCCTTCGGCGGCGGCCATGTACTGGCGGTCGCGCCCGACGACCATTACATCGCGGCGGTGGTGGCGCAGTGCCCGTTCACCAGCGGCCGCGCCTCCGCCCTGGCGAAGGGGCCGCTGAGCCTGTTCAAGACCGGCACCATCGCGGTCACCGACCAGTTGCTGGGTCCGATCATCCGCCGTCCGATCAATGCCCGGCTGGCTGGCAAGAAGCACTCCTCCGCCCTCATGAGCGCCGCCGACGTCCCCGCCGGATTCGGACGGCTGGCCGAGGAGAGCACCCAGTACCGGCCGAAGGTGGCCGCGCGCGTCGGGCTGTCGACGCTGTTCGACAATCCGGTCCGGCATGTCAAGGACATCAAAGCGCCTGTGCTGTACGCGATCTGCGACAACGACACGGTGGCCCCGGCCGGCCCGACTTTGAAGGCCGCCGAGCGCACCAAGCACGCCACGGTGAAGCGCTACCCGATCGGGCACTTCGACATCTACTTCGACGACTGGTTCGAGAAGGCCGTCTACGACCAGACCGAATTCCTGATGGCGACGCTGCGCCCCTGACAGCCCGCCCGTCATTCCGGCGTGCTTTTGGCCGGAATCCACCCTGTGGCAGTGGATCCCGGCCAAAAGCACGCCGGGATGACGAGGTCGCTCAGAGGTAGGAGGTGTCGTTCACCAGGCGCACCGAGGAGCCCCCGTCGGGGTAGAACTCCGCGATGGACAGCGCGGCGAGATCGAGGTGCAGCCGGTACAGCAGCGACGGACCCACGCCCAGCGCCAGTTGCAGCATCGTCTTGATCGGCGTCACATGGCTGACCACAAGCACATTCGCGCCCGGGTACAGCGCCACCAGGTCCCGGCGCACGGCCTCGACGCGCTCCCGCACCTGATCGAAGCTCTCGCCGCCGGGTGCGGGCACCGACGGGTCACCCAGCCAGCGCGCGTGCAGTTCGGGATCCTGCTCGCGGGCCTCCAGGAAGGTCATCCCTTCCCACGCACCGAAATCCGTCTCGATCAGGCCGTCCAGTACCCGCACCGGCAGCCCCAGCGCCTTGCCCGCCGCCTCGGCGGTCTCCTTCGCCCGGCCTAGCGGCGAACACACGATGGCCTGGATACCGCCCTTGGCCGCAAGCATTTTCGCGGCCTTCGCGGCCTGCTCACGCCCGAGTTCGGTGAGCGCCGGGTTACCCCGCCCCGAATAGCGGCGCTGCACAGAAAGTTCCGTCTGCCCGTGCCGTAGCAGTAGCAACCGAGTCGGCCGCCCCACCGCCCCGGTCCACCCGGGCGCGGCCGAAACGGTCTCGGCCGCAGCGGCTTCGGTCGGCTCGATCGCCTCGTCGGATTCGGCCGGGCTCTCACCGGACCCGGGCAGCTCCTCGACGGACCCGGGCTCCTCGACGGATCCGGTCAGCTCCACCTCCATCGCCGCGATCTCCGGCGCCAGCACACCGCGCAGGTCGGGCGTGCCGGTCGATCCGGCCAACTCCGCCTCCATCGCCGCGGTCTCCGCCGCGAGCGCGTCGCGCACCTCGGCCACCGTGCCCGCGTCATCCATGGCCTCGTTGGCGAGCTTGTCCGCGTGCTTGTTCTCCTTGCGCGGAATCCAGGTGAAGCTCACCCGATCGAATCCGGCCACCAGCCGCCGCGCCCGATCGGCGAGCGGAATCATGCTCTCGTGCTTGACCTTCCAGCGCCCGGACATCTGCTCCACCACCAGCTTGGAGTCCATCCGCACCGCGACCTCGCGCGCCCCCAGCTCGGCCGCCGCCTCCAACCCCGCGATCAAACCACGGTATTCGGCGACATTGTTGGTGGTGACCCCAAGATACTCACGCCGCTCCGCCAGCACCCGCACATGGTCGGCGTCATAAACCACCGCACCGTATCCGGCCGGCCCCGGATTCCCCCGGGAGCCACCGTCAGCCTCGACGATCACCATGTCCACCAACGCTGTTCACCTTCCGTGTTCATCCGGAACGCCGCTCGTAGCCCGGCCGTCGCCGCGGCATGGCCAAACGCCAGCCTTATCGTGCACCACGGCCGCACGGCCGCCGTATCGGCCCGCCGCGGCCACCCTTTTCGGCCCGCCGGGTCCGCTCTGTCTGCCCGCCGTGCGGTCAGAGCCCGGAGTGCTTGGTGCGCACCAGGATCGCGCTGCATTCCGGGCAGCGCACGACCACGTCGGGGGCGGTCTGGGTGATGCGGGAGATCTCGCCGCGGTCCAGTTCGATGCGGCAGGCGCCGCAGCGGCGGGCCTGCAGCAACGCCGCGCCGACGCCGTACTGGGTGCGCTGCTTGTCGTAGGCGGCGAGCAGGTCGGCGGGGAAGGCGTTGGACAGGGCCTTGCGATCGGATTCGCAGCGCTGCTGGGCGACGGCCAGATCGGCCAGGGCCTCGTCGCGGCGGCGTTCGGCGTCGACCAGGTCGGCCTCGGCCTTGTCCAGGTTGGCGCCGGCGTGATCGTGGTCGGCGGCGGCGGCCTCGCGGCGCTCCATCACCTCGAGCAGATCATCCTCGAGCACCTTGCGGCGGCGTTCCAGGCTGCCCAGCTCGTGCTGCAGTTCGGAGAGCTGCTTGGCGCCGACCGAGCCGGAGGTGAGCATGCCGCGGTCGCGTTCCTCACGCTTGCGGACGGCCTCGATCTCGGATTCCAGCTTGCGGATGTCGCGGTCCAGATCGTCCATCTGGATCTCGACCTTCACCGCCGCGTCCTTGCGAGTGGTGCGCTCGCCCTCCAGCCGCGCCACCTCCTGCTGCTCGGGCAGCACCTTGCGGCGATGCTCGATCCGCGTCAGCTCGGCGTCGACGGCGGCGAGGTCGAGCAGCTTGGCCTGGATCGATGGTTCGGCATTCAACGCGAGGGTCTCCTGGACGCTATGGACGGTTCAAACTCTCGAGACTCGTCAGGGCAAGCCCTGGAACCCCTAGTGGCAGGGAGAGCACTCAAGACTCCCACCGTACCCGCATCGGCGGGCGCAATTTGCCAACGCGGCGTCGAGCTGGGCATTCGCTCGCGATGGTCAGTGGCCGTCGGCCGCGCCGAGGGTCCAGGGGTCGGTTCGCAGGGTGGAGACGCGGGTTTCGAGGCCGGGAAGTGCGGTGCGGACCACAATGTCGGCCTGGCCACACCAGGGGAACTCGGTGGCCCAGTGGGCGGCGTCGATGAGGGCCGGGCCACCCGCGCGGAGGTGTTCGTCGGCGGGGTGGTGGCGCAGGTCGGAGGTGACGTAGGCGTCGACACCTAGGCGGGAGACCTTGCCCAGGAAGGAATCTCCCGCGCCGCCGCAGACGGCGACGGTGCGGATGACGCGGTCGGGATCACCCGCGGCGCGGACGCCCCAGGTGGTGGTGGGGAGGGCGGCGCGGACGCGGGCGGTGAACGCGCGCAAGGATTCCGGGGCGGGGAGTTCGCCGACGCGGCCGATGCCCAGGGCCGAGGGCAGGGTCGCGCGTTCGGTGACGTGGTAGGCGGGTTCCTCGTAGGGGTGGGAGGCGCGCAGGGCGGCCAGGATCGCGGCGCGGCGGGAGGGCGGGGCGACTACTTCGAGGCGGTCCTCCGCGACCTCGTGCAGTTCACCGGGTGCGCCGAGGGCCGGGTTCGCGCCGTCGAGCGGGCGGAATTGGGAGGTGCCCGCGACCGTCCAGGCGGCGTCGGAGTAGTTCGCGCTGGTTCCGGCTCCGGCCGCGAACAGAGCGTCGAGGACCTCACCGCTGTGCGTGATCGGGACCGCCACTACCCACTTGTCCAGTGCGGTCAGGGGTTTCGGGTCCAGCGGGCCGGTGACGGTCAGTCCGATGGTGTGCGCCAGCGCATCCGAGACGCCGGGATCGGCGGAGTCGGCGTTGGTGTGTGCGGTGAACAAGGCGCAGCCGGAGCGGATGAGCCGGTGCAGCAGAGCGCCTTTCGGCGTGCTGGCCGCGACGGTATCCACGCCGCGCAGCAGCAACGGGTGGTGCACGATCAGCGCCTGCGCACCCCATTCGATGGCCTCGGTCACGACCGCCTCGGTGGCGTCGACCGCGAACAGCACCCGCGACACCTTCTCGTCGGGGTCACCGCATACGAGCCCGACCGAATCCCAGGATTCGGCCAGCTTGGGCGGGTACGCCGCATCCATCGCCGCGATGAGATCCGCCAACCGCACCGTCGTCACCACAACCCAACCTCCTCGCCTGAGTTACCAACTCTCGGAGCTCTCAGGGCGTTGCCCCTGAAACCCCAACCACGTCACAGCCGTCCAGACCGCGTCACAACCCGACCTCGCGCACCGCCTCGACGAGCCGATCAACCTCCGCCGCCGGACGCACCGCCACGCGCAGGAAGCCCGTCTCCAATCCGGGGAACGTATCACCGCGCCGCACCGCGATCCCCTTGTCGGCGAGCTTCTTTCGCAACAATTCGGCATCCGGCACCCGGATCAGCAGGAACGGCCCGTGAGCGGGCTCGTGCACCTCGATGCCGAGATCCCGCAGCCGCGGAATCATGGCCGCGCGATCGGCCGCGATGACCTCGGCCTTGCGCCGCGCCTCGGCGACGGCCGCCGGTTCACTCACCGCCGCAATGGCTTCCAGCTGCAACGTCCCCAACGGCCAGTGCGCGCGACCGTGATTCAGCCGCGCCAGCACCTCGGGCGCACCCAGCACATACCCGCACCGCAATCCGGCCAGCGCCCACGTCTTGGTGAGACTCCGGAACACCAGCACGTCCGGAAGACTCTCCCCCGCAAGCGATTCCGCCTCCCCAGGCACCGCATCCGCGAACGCCTCGTCCACCACCACGATCCGCCCCGGCCGCCGCAGCGCCCGAATGCTCTCGGCCCCATGCAGAACCGACGTCGGATTGGTGGGATTGCCCACCACCACCAGATCGGCCCGCTCGGGAATCCGAACCCCATCCAGCGTGTACGGCGGCTCCAGAATCACCCGCGTCACCGGCACCCTGCCCTCCCGCAACGCCAGCTCCGGCTCGGTGAAGGACGGATGGATCACCGCCGCCAGCTCCGACCCCAGCCGCGGCAGCATCGCGAACCCCTCCGCGACCCCCGCCAGCAACAGCACCTCGTCGATCGACCGCCCGTGCCGAGCCGCCACCGCCGCCCGCGCGGCCCGCACATCCGCTTCCCCCGGATACCGCCCGAGCTCCCCCAGCCGCCCCGCCAACCGCTCCCGCAACCACTCCGGCGGCGCACTCCCCTGAACGTTCACCGCGAAGTCGACCATCCCCGGCCGCGCCTCCACGTCCCCGTGATGCCGCAGCCTGGCATGGTCGAAACCCTCGAACCCGGTGTCATCCAGCACAGCCGTCCACCCTACGTGGCCGCCGCACTCGGCCACCGGCCAGAATGGCTGTCGTGGGCGACCTGCATGTGACCTTCATCTGCACCGGCAATATCTGCCGGTCCCCGATGGCCGAGAAGATCTTCGCCGCGCATCTGGAGCGCGCGGGGTTGGCGGATCGGGTGCGGGTGAGCAGCGCTGGGACCGGAAGTTGGCATGTCGGGGACGAGGCCGACTCTCGGACCAACAAGGAGCTGCGGGCGCACGGGTATTCGACCGGGCATGCGGCGGCGGTGATCGGGCCCGACCATCGGGATGCCGATCTGCTCGTCGCGCTCGATACCGGGCATGAGCGGGATCTGGCGCGGATGGGGGTGCCGTCGGATCGGCGGCGGCTGTTGCGGAGTTTCGATCCGCACGCCACCGGGCGGTCGGTGCCGGATCCGTACTACGGGGATCAGTCCGATTTCGCATTGGTGCGCGAGCAGATCGAGGCCGCCATGCCGGGACTGCTGGACTGGGTGCGCGAGCAACTCGGGGAGACCGAGGAGACCGGGGGCCGCACCGCATGAGCTCGAAGACTTCGTGGCTGCGGCGCCTGACGTTCTTGCTGCGGCCGAGCTGGGTGATCCTCGCTGTCGTGGTGGCAGGATTCGCGTACCTGTGTTTCTCGATCCTGGCCCCCTGGCAGCTGGGCAAGAACACCCGCACCTCCGAACGCAATGACCGGATCAGCAATTCGGTGAAGGCCGACCCGGTCGACGTCACCACCATGCTGTCTGGCACCGGCAAGAACACCGAATGGCGACGCGTCACCGCGAACGGCACCTACGTCCCCGACTCGACCGTCCTCGTGCGCCTGCGCCACCTCGACGGCCAGCCCGCCTACACCGTCCTCGCCGCCTTCCGCCTCGACGACGGTCAGACCCTGCTCGTCGACCGCGGCCAGATCGCCGCCGCCGAGGGCGGCACCCACCCGCCCGCCATCCCCGCGCCCCCGACCGGCCCCCAACACCTCGAGGCCCGAGTCCGCGCGTCCGAAGGCATCATCGAGAAGAAACCCCCCACCACGGAAGACGGCTACCGCCAGGTCTATTCGACCGACACCCAGCAGGAATCCACGGTCCTCGGCCTCCCCCTCACCCCCATCCCCACCGACGGCCTGGGCGGCTACCTGCAGCTGGAGGCCAACCAGCCCGGCGCCTTCACCCCCGACCCCCTCCCCCAACTCGACGCAGGCCCCTACCTCTCCTACGGCCTCCAATGGCTCGCCTTCGGCGTAATGGCCCCCTTGGGCCTCGGCTACTTCGTCTGGGCCGAAATCCGAGCCCGCCGCCGCGAAAAGGCCGAAGCCACACCCGAACCAGCCTCGGCCACCAACCCGGCCGCCGACACCGAGCCGAGCACACCTCAGCCCGACAGCTCTGTCACGCCGGTTGCCTCCGACCGACCAGACAGCACACCCACCCCGAACGGCCCGGCCACCCCCGAATCCGCCTCCCCCGCAACCACAACGAGGCCCAACGACCCCGCCCCCACCCGCAAGCCGACCGCCAATGAGGCCCGCTTGGCCGACCGCTACGGCGGCACCCGCCGCTGACGCGACCCGCCACCACGACGCCAGCTCCATCGAGTGGCACATCCTGGAGGGGAAATGTCCGAAAGCTCCCTAATCTCGCCTCCAAGATGTGCCACTCGGCGAAACATGCGGGTCGGATAGCCTCGGCGGGTGCGTATGGGGACTGCTGCGGCGGCTGGACTGGTGCTCGGGTTCGCGATGGACCGGGTGTTCGGGGATCCACGGCGCGGGCATCCGGTGGCTGGATTCGGGTCGGCGGCGATGAAGGTGGAGGAGTTCACCTATCGCGACAGCCGGGCCGCCGGGGTGGTTCACGAAGTCGTACTGGTTGGAGCGGTGGCAGGGCTCGGGATCGCGGCTCGGCGAATGGTGGGGCGGCGGAGTACGAGCGGGCGGACCGCGCGGCGGTGCACGGGGATCGAGGGCGATCGCGCGATCGGCCGGGGGCCCGGCGCAGTCGGCCTGAGGCTGGGCGACGTGGTGTTGACGGCTGCGGCTACCTGGACCGTGCTCGGTGGGACGACGCTGGCGCGGACCGGGCGGGAGATGGCGGATCGGTTGGAGGCGGGGGATATCGAGGGGGCGCGGGAGTTGTTGCCGTCGTTGTGTGGGCGGGATCCGAATTTGCTGGATGCGGATGGGCTGGCGCGGGCCGCGGTGGAGTCGATTGCGGAGAACACCTCGGATGCGACTGTGGCGCCGCTGGTTTGGGGGGCGGTTGCGGGGGTGCCGGGGTTGTTGGCGTATCGGGCGGTGAACACGTTGGATGCGATGGTGGGGTATCGGAACGAGCGGTACGGGCGGTTCGGGTGGGCGGCCGCGCGGACCGATGATGTGGCGAATCTGGTTCCGGCGCGGGTCAGCGGATTGATCACCGTCGCATTGGCTCCCGTGGTAGGCGGGCGGCCCGCGGATGCGTGGCGGGCCTGGCGGCGCGATGCGGCGAAGCATCCGAGTCCCAATGCCGGTGTGGCGGAAGCGTCGATGGCGGGTGCGCTCGGCGTGATGCTCGGCGGCAAGACCGAATACCGCCACGGCGTGGAGATGCGGCCCACCCTCGGCGACGGCCCGGTCCCGCGCGTCCCCGACCTGCGCCGCGCGGTTCGCCTCTCCGAAGCCGTTCAGATCGCCACGGCCCTCGCCGCCGCGGCGGCCGCCTGGCTGCTGCGACGCGGACGCCGCGACGCTGACCGGTAGATTCGGCGGGAATGTCACAGTCCGGCGATCGGTTTCGTCGGTTCTGTGGACGGCCTGCCCGATCGGGCGGGCGTGAGCGAGCAGTGAGGGTGCGATGAGTGGTGGAGAGCGGCGCGGCGGGCCCGATCAGGCGGAGTTGGCGCGGCAGTTCGAGGAGCATCGCGGGTATCTGCGGCGGGTCGCCTACAGCACGCTCGGCAGTTTGAGCGATGCCGATGATGTGGTGCAGGAGGCTTGGCTGCGGCTGGTGCGGTACTACGAGACCAGTCCGGAAGGTGCGGATATCGAGAATCTGCGCGCCTGGCTGACCACCGTCACCGGGCGGCTCGCGCTCGATTACCTCGGCTCGGCGCGGGCGCGGCGCGAACAGTATGTGGGCGAATGGCTTCCGGAGCCGGAGATCACCACCTGGGACGATCCGGCCGACCGTGTCTCCCAGGACGAGCGCGTCACCACCGCCCTGCTGGTGGTGCTGGAGTCGCTGTCCCCGGCCGAGCGCACCGCCTTCGTGCTGCAGGAGGTCTTCGGCATGTCCGGCCCGGAGGTCGCCGAGGTGGTCGGCCGCACCCCGGCCGCCGTACGCCAATTGGCTTCGCGCGCCCGCAAACACGTGGAGAACGGCACGCCCCGCTTCCCGGCCAGCCCGGACGAGCACGAGAAGGTGGTCTCCGCCTTCGCGGTCGCCTGGCGTTCGGGTGATCTGAGCGCCCTGCTGGGCCTGCTCGACGCGAATGTCACCTTCACCTCCGACGGCGGCGGCAAGGTGCAGGCGTTCCTGCATCCCATGCACGGCGCGGAGAAGGTGGCCGAGACGCTGCTCGGCTTCCTCGGGTTCGCATCCAAGGTCGGTGGCGCGTGGGGTCGTTCGGTGCTGGTCAACGGCCGCCCGGGGCTGGTGGTGTTCGACGGCAAGAACACCGGCGTCTTCTCGTTCACCATCGACGAGGGCCGCATCACCAAGATCGACGTGGTGCGCAACCCCGACAAGATCCACCTGCCCGACGACCGCGAGCCGGATTGGCCGCTGGGCGAGCAGGGCAGCGACAACGCCTGAACCACGAAAGCTACGGGCCCACAATCGCCTTCGTCATTCCGGCGTGCTTTTGGCCGGAATCCACCAATGGATCCCAGCCAAAAGCATGCTGGGATGACGGGGGGGTGAGTGCGGGCCCGTCGCGTTTTCAGGAGGCGACGCGGGTTACCGGCCGGAGTCCGTGGGCGGCTGCGACCTCGGGTGAATACAGCTGACCGGCGTGCGCCGTAAGGCCCTGCGCCAGACCATGATCGGCGGCACACGCGTCCCGCCACCCGAGATCCGCGATGGCGCGCGCATACGGCAGCGTCACATTGGTGAGCGCCACCGTCGAGGTGTGCGGCACCGCTCCCGGCATGTTCGCCACGCAGTAGAACAGCGAATCCGCCACGCGGAACGTCGGTTCGGCGTGCGTGGTCGGATGCGAGCTCTGGAAGCATCCGCCCTGATCGATGGCGATATCCACCAGCACCGAGCCGGGCCGCATGTGCGCGACCAGGCTGTCGGGCACCAGTTTCGGCGCTCGCGCCCCGGGAACCAGCACCGACCCGATCACCAGATCCGCTGCCAGCACCGCCTTTTCGACCTCGGCCGCATTGGATCCGATGGTCGCCACCCGCCCGCCGAACCGCGCGTCGAGCTCCCGCAAGCGCGCGATATTGGTGTCCAGCACCGTGACTCGCGCCCCCATCCCCATGGCGACGACCGCGGCGTTGCTGCCCGCCACCCCGCCGCCGAGCACCACCACATCCGCGGGCCGCACGCCGGGCACCCCACCCAGTAGCACGCCCGCCCCGCCCTGCGGCGACATCAGGTGATACGCGCCCACCTGGCTGCCGAGCTTGCCCGCCACCTCGCTCATGGGCGCGAGCAGCGGCAGCGATCCGTCGCCGGCGCGCACGGTCTCATAGGCGATGGCGGTGATCCCGGACCGCAATATCGCGTCGGTGCACTCCCGCGAGGCCGCCAGATGCAAGAAGGTAAACAGTACCTGCCCGTCCCGCATCCGCGAATATTCCTCGGCGATGGGCTCTTTCACCTTCAGCACCAGTTCGGCCGCGGCCCACACCTCCTCCGGCGTCGGCACGATCCGCGCCCCGACGGCGACGTAGTCGGCATCCACGAACCCGGATCCGACCCCCGCCCCCACCTCCATCAGCACCTCGTGCCCGTGCCGCGCCAGTTCCCCGGCACCGGCCGGGGTCAGTGCGACCCGATACTCCTGCTCCTTGACCTCCCGCGGAACCCCGATTCTCATACCGCCATCGTGGCCCCGCACGGCGGCCGCCGCCACGACCGCCACGACCCGATTTCCCGTCCGGCTACGCCTCAGCAAAACCGTTGAGTGGCACACCAGCGAGGGGGAATCGGGCAAATCCCCTCACCGGTGTGCCACTCAGCGCGGCGGTCAGGACGCGGCGGCGAGGGACAGGACCTCGCCGGGGACAGGGATGCGGAGGAGGTGGTCGCGGCCGGTGACGGTGAAGCGGTGGGTCAGGTAGTCGAGGTGCTCGGAGAAGTGGGCCCAGCCCTCGGCGTGGACCGGGACGATCAGGGCGTCGCCGAGGGCGGCGGAGGCCTGGGTGGCGGTGCGGCCGTTGAGGGTCAGGTCGGCGTCGCCGAAGCGGTCGGTGTTGGCGGCGCCGACATTCAGGATGGCGATGTCGATGCGGCCGAAGCGTTCCGCGATCCGCTCGACGATCGGCACCGAGGCGTTGTCGCCGGAGACGTACACGGTCGGCAGACCGTCGGCCTGCAGCACGAATCCGGTCACCACGCCGGTGAACGGCTCGCACCCGTCCGGCCCATGCTGAGCGGGGACGCCGGTGACGGTCACCGCGCCGATCCGAACCGATTCCCAGTTCGCCAGTCCGCGAACGCCTTCGATGCGCTCGGCGGCATCCGGGGTGGACAGCACGTGCTCGACGCTCGGCAGCAGGGCGCGCCCGGCGGCGTCGAGGTTGTCCTTGTGCTGGTCGTGGGACAGCAGCACCACGTCGATCGGGCCGACCTCGGCGGCCGAGACGGCGGGACCGGTCAGCTTGTAGAGGGTCACCGGGCCGGGGTAATTGCCGGGCTCATCGAACGTGGGATCGGTCAGCCAGGTCAGGTCGCCGTAAGCGAATCGGACTGTGGGCCCGCCGATGTGGAGCACCTCGAGGGTGGTGGCGGCTGCTGCGGTGTCGATCGTGTTCGTCATGCCAATGAGTTTCGCGATCTCGACGCGCTCCCGACAGTGGCCCGAAGGCCGCTTATCGATAAGATCGGGCCATGGTCGATTCCGTCGCAGCCGCCCCGCACGCAGTGGCAGCCACGCACACCGTGGCCGTCCTCGCCTTCGACGGCATCAGCCCGTTCCACCTCTCCGTCCCGACCCTGGTCTTCGGCCGCATCGGCGCGGGCGGCGCGGACGGCAACCCCTACCGCGTGATCGTCTGCGCCGAAAACCCCGGAACCGTCTCCACCCCGGCGGGTTTCGACCTCGTCATCCACCACGGCCTGGAGGCGACCGAGATTGCCGACACCGTCGTCATCCCCAGCTGGGAGCGCGATCGCCCACTGCCCGAACCCATTCGCGACGCGCTGCACCGCGCCCACGCCCGCGGCGCCCGCATCGTCGGCCTGTGCCTGGGCGCGTGGGCGATCGCCGCCAGCGGTCTGGCCGACGGCCGCGAGATCACCACGCACTGGTCTGCCGCCGCCGAGATCGGCCGCGCGTATCCGGCCGTCCGCGTCCGCGCCGATTCCCTGTGGTCCGATGACGGCGACCTCATCACCTCCGCGGGCGTCGCCGCCGCCCTGGACTGCTGCCTGCATCTGGTCCGCTCCGATCAGGGCAGCCGCGTCGCCGCCGAGCTAGCCCGCCGCCTGGTGCTGGCCCCGCATCGCAGCGGCTCTCAGGCCCAGTACATCCCGGTCGCCGTCCCCGAATCCATCGATCACGACCCGATCGAACAGGCGATGGTCTGGGCGCGAACGCATCTCGACGAACCGGTGGATCTGGACGGCTGGGCCCGCACCGCCCTCATGTCGCGGCGCACCTTCACCCGCCGCTTCCGCGACCGCACCGGCACCAGCCCGCAGCAGTGGCTGCTGCAGCAGCGCGTCGACCACGCCCGCCTGCTGCTGGAATCCACCGACGACACCATGGATCGCATCGCCACCGACGCGGGCCTGGGCACCAGCATCAATCTGCGCCATCACTTCCACCGCCTGCTCGGCACCACCCCCGCCGCTCACCGCGCCCAGTTCCGGCGCTAGGTTCGGGCCATGAGGATTCAGCTGGGTGAGCATGCGCCGCAGGTCGATGAGAACGCGTGGATCGCGCCGAATGCCACCGTGGTGGGGCGGGTGCGGCTGGAAGCCGAAGTGAGCGTCTGGTATTCGGCGGTGCTGCGCGGGGACATGGACGAGATCAGCGTCGGGGCGCGCAGCAATATCCAGGACGGGTGTGTGCTGCATGCCGATCCGGGCTTCCCGTGCACGGTGGGCGAGGGAGTCTCGGTGGGCCACAATGCGATCCTGCACGGCTGCACGGTCGGCGACGATGTGCTGATCGGCATGGGCGCGACGGTGCTGAACGGCGCGGTGATCGGGGCGGGGAGCTTGATCGCCGCGAATGCGCTGGTGCCCGAGGGCGCGCAGATTCCGCCGGGTTCGCTGGTGGCCGGAGTGCCCGGCAAGGTGCGGCGGGAGCTGAGTGAGGCGGAGCGTGATCACATTCGCTTGAATGCCGCTGCGTACCTGCACAACACGGCGCTGCACCGCCAGGGTCAAGAGGCGTGACTGAACGGGGTGTGTGAGAATCCCCACACTGAACAAGCGACCATAAAGGCCGCTGTTAGCATCGTGCGAAGCGTTCCCGGCGGCCCGGGCTGTGCCGCCGCAAGCCGGGTGCGCGCTCGGGGCTAGCAGGAGGTTTTCCACGGTGTTGTACGAGCACGACAGTATGCACCGACGCCGGATCAGCGTGGCCGACATCGCCGCGCAACCCGGAGGGATGGAGGCGCTGCAGCGCCGGGTCCACGAGTTACGTTCCAACGGCCGGGATTTCGCGGCCAATGCCATCGAATGGGAAATGGCGGCGCTCAACGTCCACTGATCGGATGCGGGGCGTATCGCTAGGATCCGTCTTTGCGATAATGCGGCACGGCCGGTACTCCACAAGAGCGCCAAGGCCGTTCGCCGCAATGTCGCGGTCGCCACCCGATCGACTGGAGACTCGATGCCGTCCGTGCCCACCATCCTGCAACGCATTCTGGAGAAGCCGCGGACCGAAGGCGAACAGCTACTCGAGAGTGCGCTGTCGGCCTTCCTCGACTTCGGGATTCGCCGAACCAGTATGGGGGAGATAGCGCGTCGCGCCGGCATCAGCCCGGCCACGCTCTACCGGCGCTTCGAATCCAAGAACGATCTGGTCGCCGCGGTCGGCGTGCGCGAGGCGCAGCGGTTCATCGCCGAGATCGACAAGCGGGTGCAGGAGGCCACCAGCAGCGGCTCGGCGGCCAACGATCAGCTGGTCGAGATCTTCGTCGCATTCATCACCCAGCTGGCGAACAACAAACTGCTGCAACGACTCCTGCGCACCGAGCCCGAGACCATCCTGCCGCGGCTGACCACCGAGGCCGGTCCGGTGCTCGCGGTCGGGCGCACCTATCTGGCCGAAAAGCTGCGCACGCTACAGGAATCCGGCGATGTGCCCGCCTTCGACGCGGATCTGGTGGCGGAGGTGCTGGCGCGGCTGGGGCAGTCGCTGGTGCTGACGCCGGACGGGCTGATCCCGCTGACCGATGAGACCGCGGCACGGGAGTTCGCGCGCCGGACGGTGCTGCCGATGATCGGCGTGCAGACGGTCTGAATCACACAGGATCTCCACGAAAACGTCTTCGGATAATCCGAGCGGGTCCGGCAGACTGGCGATCATGCAGTACCGCGCCGCCCTCCGCTCCGCCCGCAAACGGGTCGCCACCTGGTTTCCCGCACGCCGCGTGGTGAAGATCTGTCTCGCGGTGATCGTGCTGGGCCTGGTCGTCGGCATCGGCTCGGACCTGTGGATCCGGATGGCCCACCGCAAGTACGAGTACAGCGTCGAGACCGCCCCGCCCGCGGATGTCGCGATCGTGTTCGGCGCGGAGGTCTGGGCCAATGGCAAGCCGTCCAGCTATCTCGCCGCGCGCCTCGACCTCGGCCGCAAACTGCTGGAGGCGGGCAAGGTGAAGGCCCTGCTCCTCACCGGCGACAACGGCCGCGCCAGCTACGACGAGCCGACCGCCATGCGCGCCTACCTGATCGACCACGGCGTCCCCGCCGCCAAGATCGCCCTGGACTACGCCGGTTTCAGCACCTACGAGTCCTGCGTGCGCGCCCACGACATCTTCGGCGTCACCTCGGCCATCGCCGTCACCCAGGATTTCAGCCTGCCCCGCACCATCGCCCTGTGCCGCGCGGCGGGCATCGACGCCACCGCGGTCGGCGACGACACGCAGGTTCACGGCGACGTCTATCGAAAGAATTGGCTGCGCGAACAGCTGGCCGATACCAAGGCCGTCTATTCCATTCTGTTCCGTCCCGAGCCCACTTTCCGTGGCAGGCAGGAAAGTTCGGTCCGCGACGCGATGGCCGCGGACCCGCAGCAATAGTTCAGATATTCCCGGCCCCCATGGCCGCGCTACCGGTCGCGCCCGCGGCGACCGCGCTTCCCGTCATCAGTCCGACCGCGGCGAGGATGAGAGCAAACATTTCAGGACCTTTCGAATTTCGTTTGTCGGAGACGAATCGAAAAGTACTGCCGCGCAATATCCTTCGGCGAGGTCCGGAACCGGATTCTGGGCGGACTGTATGCCGATACCCAGCAGCTTCCCAGTACCCGATTCGATGCCCGTGTGGTAGGTCGAGCAGAATGCAAGGCGTCGGAGCGTTGTGCGTGCGTTCAAAGGAGATCGCGGCGTGGGCGGTGCTGTCGAGGCTGAATCCGAAGTGAATGGCGAATCGCGGCACCGGAAATTGGTGGCCGTGACCGCGTGCCCGGCGGGGATCGCGCACACGTATATGGCCGCCGAGAAACTCGGGCAGGCCGCCGCGGCGCTCGGGGTCGAGATGAAGGTCGAGACGCAGGGCTCGATCGGCGTCGAGAACGCGATCACCCGCGCCGATGTGGCCGCCGCCGACGGGGTCATCATCGCCGCGGACAAGGATGTGGATCTGGGGCGATTCGCGGGCAAGCGGGTGCTGATCGTGCCGGTGTCGGAGGGCATCCGGCATCCCGAGAAGCTCATCGAGGACGTGCGTTCCGCACCCATTCACGAAGGCACGGCCGAGGACTCGGGCCCGGGTGACAGTGAACGCAGCGTGGCCCTCAAGGCGCTGATGAACGGCGTCAGCTACATGATCCCGTTCGTGGCCGTGGGCGGTCTGCTCATCGCCATCTCGCTGTCGCTGGGCGGGCACACCGATCCCTCGGGCGGGCTGGTCATTCCGAAGGATTCGATCTGGTACAGCGTCAATCAGATCGGCAGTATCGGGTTCACCCTCATGGTGCCGATCCTGTCGGGCTATATCGCCTACGCCATCGGCGACCGGCCCGCGCTGGTGCCGGGCATGATCGGCGGGTGGATCGCCAATACCGGGTCGCTCTACGACTCCAAGGCGGGTGCGGGCTTCCTGGGCGCGATCGTGACCGGGTTCCTGGCCGGATATCTGGTGCTGGGGATCAAGAAGGTGAAGGTCCCCAAGTTCGCGCAGCCGATCATGCCGATCATCGTGGTGCCGATCGTGTCGACGCTGGCGGTGGGGCTGTTCTTCATTTACGCCATCGGGCGGCCGATCTCCTACATCTTCGAGCACCTCACCAGCTGGCTGGGCGGGATGACCGGCACCAGCGCCATCGCCCTCGGCGCGATCGTGGGGTTGATGATCGCCTTCGACATGGGCGGGCCGGTCAACAAGACCGCCTTCCTGTTCGGCGCGGGCCTCATCGCCACCGGCAATCTGTCGGTCATGGGCATGGCGGCCGCCGCGATCCCGGTCATGCCGCTGGGTCAGGGCCTGGCCACGCTGCTGCGGCGTCCGCTCTACGACGAGCAGGAGCGCGAGGCCGGGCTGGCGTCGATGTTCATGGGGTTCTTCGGCATCTCCGAGGGCGCGATCCCATTCGCGGCTTCCCGTCCAGCGCAGGTGATTCCGGCCAACATGATCGGCGGCGCGGTGGCGGGCGCGATCGCCGGGCTGGCCGGGGTCGGGGACGCGGTGCCGCACGGCGGGCCGATCGTGGCGTTGCTGGGTGCGATCAAGGGGATTCCGATGTTCTTCGTCGCCGTGGTGGCGGGGACCGTGGTGACCGCTGTGCTCACGATCGTGCTGATCGAGTTCCGGGCGCGGCGGAAAGCACCGTCGCAGCACGAAACCGCCGCGGCCGTCACCGAAGCCGGCGCCGGCACCGAAACCGCCTCCGGAACAACCGAACCGGAGATCCTCGACGGCGCTCTCACCGAGCGCACGGTGAAACCGGTCCTGGAGGCCACCGACAAGCCGTCCGCCATCCGCGAAATGGTGGCGCTCCTTGCCCGCAGCGGCAAGGTGACCGACGAGGCCGAGCTCCTCGCCGCCGCCCTGCGCCGCGAGGCCGAGGGCGTCACCGGCCTGGGCGACGAAATCGCCATCCCCCACGCCAAAACCGACGCCGTCACCGCACCCGTGGTGGCCTTCGCCCGCGCGCCGCAGGGCATCGACTGGGACTCCCCCGACGGCAATGTTGCCAAACTCATCTTCATGATCGCGGTCCCGCCGGCCGCCGCGGGCGACGAGCATCTGCGCATCCTCGCCCTGCTGGCCCGCAAGCTCATGGATCCGGCCTTCCGCGAACGCCTGCTCGGCGCGCCGGACCGCCCGGCCATCCTCGAAATCCTCGGTGAAATTCAGCAACCGGCCGATCACATTTGACGCGTTTCACCTCGATGAATCTGGAATACCGACAAGTCGTTTTGCCAAAAGCGCTGGCAGGCAAAGGAACTCGCGCATTCCGAATTCACCCACAACCACCCTGCGGCCGTTGTACGATCTGACATACAACAGGATCGGCAAAAGCCTTCCACCCCTGGTGAATTCGCGAATTCCCTTTATGCAATGAAGGGAATCTGACATGTCGCAAGCAATTCCGGGTCAGTTGCGCCTCTTGACTCCGGATCAGGAAGCCAGTGCGCTCGCCTTGGTGAACGACCTGCTCACCGGTGATGCCACGGGCGTGTCCACCTACGCCACCACCGACGTCGACGCGGTGCGCGGCAGATGCGTTATCCAGAACGTGAAAATTCCCGGCCACCAGAATGTTTCGCTCGATGCGCTCATCGCCTACCCGCGTACGGACGAGCCGCATCCGATGATCGTCATGCCGGCCGGTCTCGACAAGACCGGATGGAAGATGTACGGCGGAGCCGTGATCCGGCTGCTCATGCGTGGCTACGCGGTCGTCGCCTACACCGAACGCGGTCTGCCCGGATCCGACGGCGACCTGACCGTCGCCGGTCCCGAGGATGTCGCCGACGGGTACGAGGTCATCGAATGGGCGCTGCGGCACCACGAGATGCGCGCCGATCCCGAACGCGTCGGCATGGCGGGAATCTCCTACGGCTCCGGTATCAGCCAGCTGGTCGCGAACGCTCATCCCAAGGTCAAAGCCGTTGTCGCGCTGAGCACCTGGGCCGATCTCGGCGAGGCCCTCTACGACAACGGCACCCGGCACATTGCGGCCGCGGCGGCGCTGGCCAAGGTCAGTGAGCATCCCAGTGACGAGCTGGTGAAGGTGCTCGAATGGTTCAACGCGAACACCAATATCGAGGGCGTCCTCGACTACGCGAAACCCAGGTCACCCGCGCAGCTGGACCCCACCGAGATCCGTCCCGTGCCAACCTTTTTCACCAGTTTCTGGCACGAGACCATCTTCCCGCAGAATCAGCTGCTGAGATATTTCGAGCGCTACCCCGGCCCCAAGCGCCTGGACATGGCGATCGGCGACCACGGCGCGGTCGAGATCCCCGGGCTGCTGCTCGGCGTCTACACCCGCACCACCGAGGCCGCCTACGACTGGTTCGACCATTACCTCCTCGGCGTGGACAACGGCATCGACCGGGACGGCGAGGTGCACACCGAATCCATGCACAACTTCACCCTGACGGCCTCCCCCGATCTGGCGTCCTGGCCGAAAGCCGTGCGCCGCTATCACCTTCAGGCCCCCGCCACCGGATCCCCCGACGGCACACTGACGCTCGAGAAGCCCGCGGCCGTCAGCCAGACCTTCCAGTCGGGCCCCGAGCAGGTCGTGGTCGCGAAAACCCTGGTCTTCGACGGCATGTTCGAGCGCCTCCTCATGCCGAATCGCCAGAGTTTCGCCGACATCGGACGCAACCGCGCCGCGGTCTGGACCACCCCGCGGGTATTCCTGAAACGCCACCACATCGCGGGCACACCCGAACTCGAGCTGACGGTCACCCCTTCCGGCACGACGGTCACCCTGATCGCCTATCTCTTCGACCTCGAGCCCTTCACCGGCACCCTCCGCATCATCACCCACGCGGCGGCCACCGTCGCCAACCGCGATCCCGCCCAACCGACCCCGCTCCGGTTCCCGCTCCAGGCCACCGATTACGAGGTCGATCCCTTCCACAAACTGGTCCTGGTCATAGACAGCGCCGACCCCTTCTATTCCGACCAGGTCGATACCCGCTCCACCATCACCCTTTCCGACGCCAACGGCGCGGCCCACCTGGATCTGCCGATCGCTCCCTGACCGACAGCATCCGAATCCCGCGGTGCGGCCGACCCCTTCGGCCGCACCGCGGTCCGGCTATGAGCGAAATCACGCACGGCGTGAGCGTCCAGCCGTGCGACCGGGGTAACACTGCTATGACACGTCAAGTCGGTCGCGCCATGGACACTCCGTATCCGCCGGCCCTTGTCAGACCGCCGGAAACAAAGGAGTTACCTGCGATGACCACATGTATCGCGTCCGCTACGCCGGTGCGGGGCGGGTGGACGATCGCCGTCATCGGCCTACCCGTCGAGGTCGACCCCTTCCATTCCGCCACCCTGTCGGCCGCGCGCGCCGCCGTCGCGGAGCTGGCGGCCACCGTCACCGGAATCCCGTGCGATACCGGGGATATCGAGGTGTACGTCGAATCCGTCGGCGAGCTGGTCGGGGCGGTGGAACTCGCCCGGGACGCTCGCGCCCGCGCCACGGCCCACGAGTATGCCACCCTGTTGCGCGCCGCCCGGGCGATGATCGCCCAGGGTCTGTCCGAAGCCGATGCCGGTGAACTCCTCGGAGTCGACGTGTTCACTCTCGGCCTCATGGCGAATTCGAGCCCGTGACACCCGAATAGCGAACGCCTCCGCAATCTTGTGGCAGCATCGCTATCCGGATCGGCTGGTTCGTGTCCTGCGTTGCAGGGCGGACACGACGGCCATTCGGGGAGGAGCTGTCGGACGTGTCAACGGAGCCGGAACTCGCGCACGCCGCATGGCAGATCGCGATCCCAACCTTCGGCCACGCCCTCCGCCGCCTGCGCGACGACCGCGCCATCTCCCGCGAACGCCTGGCCTATGCCGCCGGCGTAAGCGCCAGCTACGTAACCCTTTTGGAAAAGGGTGACCGCGCCAACCCCGCGGCCCCCGTCGTCGACGCCCTGGTCCGCTGCCTGGACCGATTGCAACCGCTGACCGCCACCGAACGCCGCTACCTCCTCGACCTGGCCGGCCTATCCCCGTCCGCCGCCGTGCCAACCACCGAAGAACTACGCGCCGCCCTCACCCCCGACCAACTCCACGCCCTCGAGTTGCACGACCCCAACCCCGCCGCCTACCTGGACGTCCGCGCAAACATCCTGGCCGCCAACAACGCCTGGACCGAGGTCCTCCCCGGCCTCTCCGAAACAGGCAACCTCTTCCACTGGCTCTTCGGCTCCCCCCAAGCCCGCCAAGTCCAAACCGACTGGCACTCCGAAGCCCGCCAATACGTCCAATGGCTCCGAGCCGCCCTAGGCCGAACCGACACCCCCACCGTCTACACCGACCTGATCCACTCCCTCGCCGCCTACCCCGAATTCCGCCACATGTGGTCCGCCCACGAAGTCGACTTCACCCCACCCACCCGAACCCAATCCCTCCGCAACCCCACCACAGGCCAAACCCGTGAGTTCTACATCCAAACAGCAGGCCTCGACTGCGTCGAACACCCAGGCGCCCACATCGCCGCCCTCCTCCTGCTGGAACTCTGACACCCACGCCCGGACGCGCAGCTATCTCCCTGCTCCATGACTATGCCGATGCCCGACACCACCCATAAGCAACTCCGGCCCGACGAGCATGCATTCTGGCAGTCGAACGTC
>NZ_BAFX01000055.1 GCF_000308815.1 Nocardia concava NBRC 100430 | reverse complement strand
GCTCAGGGGTACGAAGCAACCAACGCGAACAAGAAGCAGGCACCCGCAGGTAAGGCTTCCACTCTCAACCAGGCGATCAACTGGCTACTGTCGAAGACCGAACCCGTCGGCGTGCCCGACACGCTTCTTGCGGCATGGCGAGAACTTCACGACGCCTTGAGCGACGACGTGATACAGAACGTAGAGATCTGGTATGTCCATAATCTTCCCGAGTCCGAGCAGGTAGCAGACGAGCTCAGAGCAGCTCGCGATGCGGCGCATCGGCATTTGTCCTTCGCTTATCCGGACAGCATGATCGAAGTCTCGTATACCGAACTGGGGCGGCGTACTTTGTCAGCCCGGTACAACGACTCACGGACGCCTATCTTGGTTGCCGACACATTCAACGTTCAGGTCCCAGGCGCATTCGAAGAGCGCGGTGACAAATGGACAGCTCTCTGCACAAGCGTCCCGATGGACTGGCTGCACAGCGTGTTCCAAGAGCATGGGAAGGCGCTCTTCTCTCCGAACGTTCGAGACTACCTGGGCAGTCGCCGCACCGAGAGCAACATAAACAATGGAATTCAGGAAACGGTTCGTAACGAACCCCGAAACCTGTGGGCGTACAACAACGGCATAACTGCCCTAGTGCATAAATTCTCTCATAACGGCAGTTCGGTTACAGTCACCGGACTTGGCATCGTTAATGGTGCCCAGACAACCGGAGCAATTGGATCGCTGCCGTCACCTGAAGGCGGACAGGGCAGCCATGTGCTCACTCGATTCATTCGGTGCGATGATTTCGAGACAGTTCAGAATATTGTCCGATTCAACAACCGCCAGAACCCCACGCAGGCCTCAGACTTCCGAAGCAACGACAGCATCCAACGCCGACTCGTCACAGAGTTCAAGGGTCTCGGCGTCCTCGGCTACAACGGGGGTCGACGCGGCGGCGCTGAAGATGTCATCAAGCGCCCTGGCGAGAACCAACTTTCGGCCGAGCTGGCGGCACAGGCTCTCGCTGCCTTCCACGGAGAATCCGGCGTGGCGTATCACGAGAAGGGAAAGATCTGGGAACAAGACTCGACCTATAGCCGGGTCTTTCCTGAACGAATTACTGCACCGCATATCATTTTTGTCGCAAGCTTGCTCCGTGCCGTCGAAGGCGAGAAAGCCCGACTGGGCAAAATCGATGTGCCGACACGTACCGAGGATGAACTCGAGCTGCTCCAGTGGTTCGGGCTCCGGGGATCGATCATGCTGGCGGTCGAAGCCATAGGCGCTTCACGCGAGGTGCTCGTGGGAACAGCCGTGAGCGACGCATACTCACTTCGATTCCGGAAGAATCTTCCGTTGCAGAAGGCGGTCCAGATCTGGCAACCGATCGTTGAGTCAATTCTGTCCTTTGCACCCAGTCAGCTTCATGATGTTTTGAGGACCTCCGGCCTTCGCAATCGTCCTGCCGTGCAGAATGCCTTGACCAACTTCCGCGCGCAAGTCGTTGCTGCCCGAAAACCAAATCGGTCCACCTTCGATGAGTTCGCCAAGCAGGTGGAAATAGGGTAGCAACGAAAGTACGACACGATTCAACAACTTGAGTTGCGGTCGACACCTAGGTCGACGAAGCAGCGCAAGCGCTCTCGGAGCCCCATCCGCCTCGGCGGCTGGGGCTCCGGCCGTTTCCGGGGTGGCTCGCCTACGATCGGCCCATGGCCGTCGATGTTGTGACCAGCATTGATATCGCACGCCCGCGCGACCGGGTCGCCGAATTCGTGATGAATCCGACGAATGCCACCGACTGGTACCGGAACATCGCGTCGGTGGACGTGCAGTCCGACGGACCTTTCGGCGTCGGCTCTCGAATGGCGTTCCAGGCCCGCTTCCTCGGCCAATCACTGGCCTACACCTACGAAGTGGTCGAGTACGAGCCCGGCCGCCGACTGGTCATGCGAACCGCAGACGGCCCGTTTCCCATGGAAACCGACTACTCCTTCGAAGACACCGCCGATGGCGGAACCAGGGTCACCCTCCGCAACCGCGGCGAGCCCGCCGGCTTCTCCCGCGTCGCCGCGATCCTGATGGAACCCGCAATGCGCTCGGCAAACCGCAAGGACCTGCGCCTACTGAAGGAAATCCTCGAAGCACGGTGACAACTCAGCTGTTTCACACAGGCACTTTTACAGGGTCGGCGAACAGGTCACTCAACTCGATCATCGCGACGTAGGCCGGTTCGGCGTCGATGGGGATGTCGAATGCCCACCGGACCGCGAGGGATTCACCGGGGTTCAGGGGCGACCACTCGTCCACTGTCGCGGCCGGAGACATGCGGTAGGTAGCCTCCCCATCCTCATCGAAACAGCGTCCTCGGGTGTCGCACAGTCGATTCGAGCCGAAGAAACGTTGTCGTTTACCGCTGATGTTGGTGATCGTGAGCGTCACCACCGCGAAGGTTCCGTCGGCTCTGCGCCATCCGCGGTCGCTGACGACGAGCGGGCCGATGTACTTCACATCGATGACCGCGTATTCGAAGTTGTTGTCGTGCACCGGTGTTCCGGCCGTGGCGGTCGCGGGGGCGACAGTCGAGGCGATTGCCGCGAACAACGCGAAACCCGAGGCGAGCTTGATCATCGTTGGAGTGTGCCCTACTCAGGGAGACCGGCTTAGTCATCGATTACGTCCAGTTGATGTCCCGATGATCGGGTTGTGATGTTCGGTGGGTGGGAGGGTTGCGGGGAAGCCGCCGATTGGGGCGTAAGCACCCCTAGCGTCGCGGGCCATGAAGATCAAGCAGTTTGTGCGCCTTTGTATTTCAGTATTCGCTTTGTCGGGTGTCGTGGGGTTGGCGGCGGGAGCCGGGGCTGCGCCGGTCGCGCGGGAGGAGGCTACGCAGATCACCTTGCAGGGGGCGGTGAATGTGCGGGATGTGGGCGGGTACATCACCTACACCGGCGATTCGACCAAGTCCGGCAGGGTGATTCGGGCCGATGCGCTGGGCAAGCTGACCGATGCCGATGTGCAGAAGCTGGGCACGCTGGGGGTCAAGAGCGTGGTCGACTTCCGGACGGCTCCCGAGGTGCAGGGTATGGGCGCGGACAGGTTGCCCGCCGGGGTGAGCGCGGTCTCGCGGCCGATCGATGACGGGGGCATCTATCTGAAGACAGCGCAGGCGATCGGGTCCAAGGATCCGGTGCAGCAGCAGGCGCTGCTCGGGGACGGTAAGGCCGAGCAGATCATGAAGACCGCGTACACCAACTTCCTGAGCGCCGATGCGACGGCGAAGTTCGGGCAGACCATCAAGGAGATAGCGGCGGCGCCGGGTGCGTTCCTGTACCACTGCACCTCGGGCAAGGACCGCACCGGCTGGATGACCTACGTGCTGTTGCAGGCGGTGGGTGTGCCGGAAAGCGTTGCACGCCAGGACTACCTGCTCTCCAACCAGTACCGCGCCGCCTCGGACGCCGCGCTGCGGGCGCAACTGAAAGCCGCCGGGATCATGCAGAATCCGGACCTGCTCATTCCCTTGCAGGTCGTCAGCGACGACTACTTGAACGTCGCCGTCGATCAGATGAAGCAGCAGTACGGCGACTTCGGCAAGTATCTGTCCAAGGGCCTCGGCCTCGACGCCGGAACCATCCTGAAGCTGCACCAGAACCTGGTGGGCTGACCCCACGAGGCGAGCGCATGCCTCCCGTCCTCGTTTCGGGAGGCATGCGCGAGCATTCAGAAGCGGGGGCGCTTGAACCAGCGGCCCGAGACGCCTTGGGACAGCAGGATCAATACCAGCAGTGCGGTGCCGAAGGTCAGGACACCGTAGAGCGGTCCGGCATAACCGGTCCCGGCCTTCGCGGCATCGCGAGCCGCCTGGCCGCTGCCGGCGGCGCTCATCTGCCCCAGGCTCGAGAGCCCCTGCAGCACACAGAGAACGATCGTGGTGATCCGGATTCCATTGCGGCCCGAGGTGTAGAAGCAGGCCAGCAGAGCCATGATCCAGATCAGGAGATACAGGACGATGTCGAAGCCGACCATGTAGGAGCGCCAATCCGGGTCCCCCATGGTGCCCTGCACCACGGTGACGAGCACCCCGATGCCCGAGACCACGAACAGAACTATCCGGGCGGCGCGCACCGTGCCCGGCATGACGGTCGGGAACGCCTGGGGTACATACGGATACGGTGGATAGCCGTAGGAGTAGGACTGCGGTGGCCAGCCGGGCGGCGGCGGGACCTGCCCGTTCGGGACGAGACCGTAGGGCCCGCCGGGGCCGTATGGTCCGTTCGGACCGGGGTCGCCGGGGAACGGTTCTTGATTGGGCTGGTTCGGGTCCATTGGCTGCATCGGATTCCCTCGGCGCGGTGGTGATCGCATTCGAACGTACTGCGGCACAGTGGAGTCCGCTGTCTACGACAGCGAAGCCGACGCCGATAAGGCGGGAATTGTCGTGGAATGTCTACCGGCGGGCAGCCGTGTCTACCGGCGGGCCATGGCGCCGAGGGCGGAGAGGTCGAGGTCGCCGGAGGAGTCTGACCAGCCGGTGGCGCGGAGGTCGTCGGGGGTGGAGACGCCGAGGGCCTCGTGGAGGCCGACTGCCACGGAGCGGGCGAGGTCTTCGAGGCCGCTGCGGGGGATGGGCCAGAGCAGGGTTCGGCTCCAGTTTTCGATGTCGTGCGCGGGGACGGGGGCGGTCCAGCCGATATCGCGTAAGAGGCGGTCGGCGGCGGCGGAAATCGGTTCGGCGAGATAGTAATCGCCGGTTAGTTCGGCGGAGAGTTTTATGTCGAACTGCTGGATCTGGACGTATCGGTTACCTGGGGCTACCAAGATCAGTGTGGCGCGGGAGGGCAGTCGCGCGAGGCAGCCGGCCAGTGCGTGAACGAACACGTCCCAGTCGGTTGTCACTACGTGCTCGTTTTGACCCCGGGTGCCCATCGTGGCCGATCATACGCCGTCCAATGGATATGGGCGTGAAATATCCTGCCGCACAGTCCGATCAGCGGAAACCGTGGTGGTGTCGACTGGTATCGCCACGGTTTCCGCTGATCGGCTCACCGCCCGAGGGGTGTGGCGGGGCCGAGCACCGCGAGGGGTGTGCGGGCGAGCAATCGCGCGTCGCCGGGCTCCGGGGCGAGGGTCTGTTCGGCGAAGAATTCCCGGATTCGCCGCGCCACCGAATGGAAGATCGGCTTCGGTGCGACAGGCATGGCCGCGGCCATTGCGTTCATTGCACTCCCCTCGGTTTCGTCGGAATGTTCGGCAACCCATTCTGCCAACCGAGCAGCACTGTGGCCGTTAATCTCTCGTGAAAATTGTGCTATCGAGCAAATACATTGCAGAAAGAAGCTTTCAACCCAGGGGTTCGAGGTCGAGTTCGGCGAGCAGGACCGGGTCGGCGAGCATTTCGATGCCGGTGATGCGACCGTCGACGACGGTGAAATCGAAGACCATGCGCGGGGTGCCCGCCGTCATCCAGACGAGTCCGGCCAGTCCGTCGACCAGCACCGGGCGCGCGGCCTTGGCGCGGCCCGCGAAGGTGTTCGCGACCGATTGCGCGCCACGGACTTCCGCGTCCGCGCCCATGGCGATGCCGATGGCGTCGGCGCGCACCACCACGTCCGGGTCCAGCAGTTCCAGTAGCGCCGCGAAATCGCCGCCGCGGGAGGCGGCGAGGAAGGCGGTGACGACCTCCTGCTGGCGCTCGCGATCGATGGTGAATTCGTCGATGCCGCGCACCCGGCGTCGGCCGCGGCTGGCGAGTTGGCGTGCGGCGGCGGGGGTTTTGCCGAGGATCGGGGCGATGTCCTCGAACGGCACGGCGAACATGTCGTGCAGGACGAAGGCCAGCCGCTCGGTCGGGCTGAGGGTGTCGAGGACGACCAGCAGCGCCGCGCCGATCGAATCACCCAGCAGCGCTTCCTGTTCCGGCCCGATGGCGGCCTCGGGGGCGTCGTAGTCCTCGAGCGCGTCCTCGCGGCGGGTCCCCCGTGACTGCAGCATGTTCAGGCACACCCGGGAGACGACCGTGGTCAGCCATCCGGCGAGATTGTCGATCTCGGCGGTCTCGGACCGGCTCAGCCGCAGCCACGCCTCCTGCACCGCGTCCTCGGCCTCCGTCGCGGACCCAAGCATCCGCTGGGCCAGCGCCTGTAGCCGTCCGCGCTGCAGCTCGAATTCGAGCGCCACGACATTCAGGTCGTCGTTGCCCATGTCCGAAGTCTCCTCGATCACGATCGGCCGGACCCTCCGCGCCGTGCGGGCGTGTCCCCCGCACTTCCCTGACCGATCGCGCGCCCCGAATGTGACAGCCCGGCCCGAAGCCGATCACGGACGCCATGGCGGCGCTAACGTGAAATGTCGTGACCTCGGAATCCGCCAGCAGCCCCGATCATTTCGAAGTGCGCCCGATAGGCCGCGTCCGCTCTCCGCTCACCGACCGCACCGGCGCACCTCGCCAGCCCGACGAGGACGCCCCACCCGCCGACATCCTCCTCGCCCCCGAATACGCCCCCGCCGCAGCCGATCTGGCCCCCGGCATGCGCGTCATCCTCCTCACCTGGCTGCACGCGGGCCGCCGCGACACCCTCGCCGTCCACCCCCGCGGCGACCGCACCCGCCCACCCACCGGCGTCTTCGCCACCCGCTCCCCTGACCGCCCCAACCCCATCGGCCTCCACGAGGTCACTCTGACAGCCGCCACGCCGACGACCCTCACCGTCGCGGGCTTGGAAGCCATCGACGGCACCCCCATCCTCGACATCAAGCCGGTCCTGGGCACGATCGAATCCCGCTGACATGCGAGCCTTCGTCATTCCGGCGCGCTTTTGGCCGGAATCCACCGCCTCGAGGTGTGGATCCCGGCCAAAAGCATGCCGGGATGACGAGGGCGGAGTCTGCCGGTGATGGCGCGGGCGGGATGGGCTGCGACGGAGGCTGGGGAAGCGGGCGTAGGTTGAGGATCATGGCGGCTCCCAGGCATCCGGTACCGACGCTCGGTACGCAGCGGTTGGCGGCGGCCTGTCAGGCCGAGGTGCCGGAGCTCACTAAGCGGCTGATGGCGGCCATCGCGACCGATAACCCGGAGTGGACGGATTACACGGCGGTGCCGCGCGCCGATCTGCGGGACGGGTGCAAGCGGTATCTGACGCGGATTCTGGATCTGCTGGGTGGGCTGGAGCCGGATCCGGAAGGCGACGATGTCGCCGCGGCCATCGGCAGGCGGCGGGCCGAGCAGGGCGTGCCGCTCGAGGCGATGCTGCGCACCTTCCGGCTGGGCGGTCAGATCGTGTGGGAAGCGTTGCTGGACAAGGCCGATGACATCGGGCCGAGCGAGATCCGGCAGGTGGGGTCGGTGATGTGGGCGGTCGTCGACGGGATGTCGTCGGCTTTGGTCACCTCGTATCGGACCACCGAGCTGGATCGGGTGCGCAGCGATGAGCGGCGCAGGCATTCGCTGATGGAGGATCTGCTGGCGGGCCGCGCCCATGACGCCACCTTCGCGGCGCGGGCGGGCCGGGAGCTGAATCTGCCGCCGAACGGCGCGTATCTGGTGGTCGTGGCGCGCGGTGAGAGCGGGCCGCCGCTGCACATGGGTGCCGAGGCGGCGCTCGGGGTGACCGGGATCCGGTCGGTGTGGCACGACCGGGTGGATTCGACGGTCGGGCTGGTGTCGCTCGAGCATCGGGAGAGTTCGGCTGTGCTGCAACAGCTTCGGCCGCTGATCCGGGGCCGGGCGGGCGTCTCCCCCGCGGTCCAGGGGCTGGCGGGCATCGATACCGGGCACGGTCTGGCGGTGCTGGCGCTGGAGACGGTCTCCGGCGACGAGCAAGGCTTACTGGTCTCCCTCGACGAGCGTTACCCCGAGGCGCTGCTGCTGCGCTCCCCCGACCTCACCGATCTGCTGGTGTCGCGCACCCTCGGCCCGGTGCTGGAGCTGCCGCCCAAGGAACGCGACATTCTGCTGCGGACCCTGGCCGTCTGGCTGGCCGAGAACTGCTCGGCCGCGAACGCCGCACCCCGGTTGCACTGCCATCGCAACACGGTCATCAACCGGCTCCAACGCATCACCATGCTGCTGGGTCGTCCGCTGGAGGGCCAGCGCTCCTACGTGGAACTTTCCCTCGCCTTGGCCGCTCTGGAACTGCCTGGCACGACGCACGATTGAGCCTTTTCGGCGAGCCGGAAGAGCCGTCGAATGCCCGCTACCGGCGGGTACAAATTGTGCTCAGCGCCCAGTCGATTCCTGTCATATATGGGCTTCCAGTTCCTTGTTTGTGCATTTGGTGACCGACAGACTCGATCGGAATGACCCGCATCACAACCGATAGCGGGTCTGTGAGTACATCGAGATGAGGAGCACCACGAGTGCCGGAATTCGATCTTCTGGTGATCGGCGGCGGCCCGGGCGGTTACGTGGCCGCCATCCGCGCCGCTCAGCGGGGCCTGAATGTTGGCTTGGTGGAGAAGGAACGCGCCGGCGGCGTCTGCCTGAACTGGGGCTGCATCCCGACCAAGGCGATGCTGCGTTCGGCCGAGGTCTTCCACACCCTGCAGGCCGCGGCCGACTTCGGCGTCTACGCCGATAATGTCCGCTTCGATTACGCCGCGGTGCGGCAGCGCAAGGACGGCATCGTCAAGGAGCTGACCGACGGCGTCGCGGGCCTGCTGAAGGCCAATGGCGTGACGCAGATCGAGGGCCACGCGAAGTTCACGAGCGCGACCACCGTCGAGGTCTTCCAGGCCGGTCCGTCGCCGATCTTCGAGGGCGGCCCGCGCTACGCCGCCGCCCCGACCGCGACCTCCGTGCGCACCATCAGCGCCAAGGACATCATCGTCGCGACCGGTTCGGTCCCGGCCGTCCTCCCGATCCCGGGCGCGGATCTGCCCGGCGTGATCACCTCCGACGGCGCGTTCGGCCTCACCGAGGTCCCCAAGCGACTGGTCGTCATCGGCGGCAGCGCGGTCGGCGCGGAGTGGGCCAACCTGTTCCACGAGTTCGGCGCGGACGTCACCGTGGTGGAGATGCAGGATCGCCTGGTCCCGTTGGAGGACAAGGAGATCGGCACCGCCCTGGTGCGCTCGTTCACCAAGCGCGGCATCAAGGTGCTGACCGGCGCGACCGTCACCGGGATCGCGCAGGGCGACAACGGCCTCAATGTCACCGTCGGCGGCGCGAAGCCGCAGGAGCTGCCCGCGGACGTGGTGCTGGTCGGCGTCGGCCGCCGCCCCAATACGGCCGAGCTGGGCCTGGACATCGCCGGAATCGAAACGGACGCACGCGGTTTCATCCCGGTCGACGAGCACCTGCGCACCGGCGTCGAGCACGTGTACGCCATCGGCGATGTCACCGGTAAGGCGCTGCTCGCGCACGTCGCCTCCCATCAGGGTCTGGTCGCCTCCGACACCATCGCGGGCCACGCGGCGCACATCGACTACAACGTCATCCCGGCCGCGACCTTCACCCACCCGGAGATCGCCAGCGTCGGCCTGACCGAGGACGCCGCGAAAGCCGCCGGCCACGAGATCATCACGGCCAAATTCCCGTTCGCGGCGCTGGGCCGGGCGAAGTCCTTCGGCGATCAGGAGGGCTTCCTCAAGATCGTCGCCGGGGCCAAGCACAAGGAAGTTCTGGGCGTGCACATCATCGGCCCGTCGGCCAGTGACCTGATCACCGAAGGGGCCCTGGCGATCTCGCTGGAGGCGACCCTCGACGAGCTGGCCGAGACCATCCACGCCCACCCCACCCTCGGCGAGATCGGTATGGAGGCCGCCCTGGTCGGGCTGGGCCTGCCGGTTCACGTCGCGCCGCCCCGGAAGCGTTGAGGAGTTCCATCGTGACCACGACCACCGCCGCGCCGCGCAAGTCGGCGCGCAAGGCCAGCAAGGCCGCGGACGTAGCTGCGTCCGTAGAAAACACCGCTGACGTCGAAAACCTGCTCGGCGGACCGGATTTCGGCGGCGCGGACGCCAACGACCTGCTCGGTCTCTACACCGACATGCTGTTCATCCGCCGCTTCGAGGAGCGCACCGCGCAGGCCTACCAGCAGGCCAAGATCGGCGGCTACTGCCACCTGAACCTGGGTGAGGAAGCCACCGTCGTCGGTGTCGGCAAGGCCATGCGCCCCACCGACTACCTGTTCACCAACTACCGCGAGCACGGTTACGCGCTGGCCAAGGGCATCGAGCCCGGCCGCGTCATGGCCGAGCTGTACGGCCGCTCCACCGGCACCTCCAAGGGCTGGGGCGGGTCGATGCACATGTACGACACCCAGACCCGCCTGCTCGGCGGTTACGCCATTGTCGGCGGCCAGGTTCCGCTGGCCATCGGCGCGGCGCTGGCCATCGACTACCGCGGCGGCGACGACGTCGTGGTGTGCCAGATGGGTGAGGGCACCACCAACATCGGCGCCTTCCACGAATCGCTGAACATCGCGGCGCTGTGGAATCTGCCCGTCGTGTTCCTGGTGATCAACAACCAGACCGGCATGGGCACCACCGTCGAGAAGTCGTCCGCCGAACCGGATCTGTGGAAGCGCGCCTCCGCCTACCGCATGCGCGGTGAGCGCGTGGACGGCACCGATGTGCTGGCCGTGCGCGAGGTGGCGAGCGACCTGATCGAGACCGCCCGCCGCGAGGGCAAGCCCGCGCTGCTCGAGGCCGTCTCCTACCGGCTCAAGGGCCACTCGGTCGTCGACCCGGCCAAGTACCGCACCGAGGACGCCGTCTCCGTCGCGGTCGAGCACGACCCGATCGTGCTGTGGCACAACCGTCTTCTCGAAGCCGGTGTGCTGAGCGAGGAGTCCGCGGCCGCCATCGAGGCCGACGTGAAGGACCGCGTCCGCGCGGCCGTCGATTTCGCCGACGCGTCCCCGCACCCGGACCCGGCCACCCTGTTCGATTACAACTACGCGACCCCGGTCGCGGGCGATTCCCATCGCCTGCCCGGCGATCCGCTCTTCACCGCATAAGGACATCACCGTGGCTGTCATGACCTACCGTGAAGCGCTGCGCGAGACCCTCCGCGAGGAGATGCAGCGCGACGACGATGTCTTCCTCATCGGAGAAGAGATCGGCGTTTTCGAGGGCTCCTACAAGATCACCGCCGGCCTGCTGAAGGAATTCGGCGAGAAGCGGGTGCGCGACACCCCGATCGCCGAAGAGGGTTTCGTGGGCGCGGCCATCGGCGCCGCCATGCTGGGCCTGCGCCCGGTCGTCGAGCTCATGACGATCAACTTCTCGCTGCTGGCGCTGGACCAGATCGTCAACCACGCCGCCAAGATCTACGGAATGTTCGGCGGCCAGACCTCCGTGCCGATGGTCATCCGCACCCCCGGTGGCGGCGGCCAGCAGCTCGGCGCGACGCACTCGCAGAACATCGAGCTGTACTACGCGTTCGTGCCCGGCCTGAAGGTGGTCGCGCCCAGCACCCCCGCCGACGCGCGGGCGCTGCTCAAGGCCGCCATCGAGGACGACGACCCGGTGCTGTTCCTCGAGAACCTCTCGCTCTACAACACCAAGGGCGAAGTGCCGGACGACCTTCCGCCCGCCGAGCTGGGCAAGGCCGCGGTCACCCGCGAGGGCACCGACATCACGCTGATCGGCTACTCGCGCATGGCCACCGTGTGCACCCAGGTCGCCGAAAAGCTTGCCGCCGAGGGCATCTCGGCCGAGGTCGTGGACCTGCGCAGCCTGCGGCCGCTGGATCGCGACACCATTGTCGCCTCGGCCAAGAAGACCGGCGCCGTCGTGATCGGCGAGGACGACTGGCTGACCTACGGCATCGGCGCGGAGGTGGCCGCGTCCATCTCCGACGGCGCGTTCGACTACCTCGATGCCCCCGTGCGCCGCGTGGCCATGGCCGAGGTGCCGCTGCCCTACGCCAAGCCCCTGGAGAAGCTGGCGCTCCCGTCGCCGGACACCCTGTACCGCGCCGCCATCGAAACCCTTGCCGCCGTGGGCAAGCGACGCTGAGAACCGGAAGGAATCATGTCTGAAGTAACCATGCCCCGGCTCTCCGACACCATGGAGGAGGGCATCGTCTCGGCCTGGCTCAAGCAGGTCGGCGATCAGGTCAAGGCCGGCGAGATCCTCGCCGAGATCGAGACCGACAAGGCGCTCATGGAGCTCGAGGCGTACGAGGACGGCGTGCTCGAGCGGATCATCGCCGAGCCGGGGACGACCGTCGCCATCGGTGAGCCGATCGCGTTCCTGGGTGATGGCAGTGGGGCTTCGGCTCCGGCCGCCGCACCTGCCCCGGCTGCCGCTCCGGCCGCTGCCGCTCGGGCCGCCGCTGCTCCGGCCGCTGCCGCCCCCGCCGCCCAGCCCGCCGCGACCAATGGCGCACAGGGCAATTCGGCTCCGGCCGCCGGAAATGGCAGCGCGCCTGCCGATTCCGGTGACCGTAAGAAGTCGTCGCCCCTGGCCCGCAAGGTCGCCAAGGAGCTCGGCGTCGACATCAACGCCGTGACCGGCACCGGCCCCGGCGGCCGCGTCACCAAGCAGGATGTCGAAACCGCTGGCAGCACAGCGGCTCCGGCCGCTGCCGCCCCGGCCGCTCCGGCTCCGGCCCCGGCCGCCCAGGTCGCGGTCCCCGCCGGCGACTACGACGAGATCCCGCTGACCAATATCCAGCGCGTCTCGGCCACCCGCCTAACCGAGTCCAAGCAGCAGGCCCCGCACATCTACCTCACCAGTGCGATCGATGTGACCGAACTGCTCGCCTTCCGCGCGCAGATCAACAAGACCCTGGAAGAGACCGGTTCCGGCAAGGTCAGCGTGAACGATCTGCTGGTCAAGGCCGTCGCCACCGCGCTGCGCCTGGACCCGGCGGTCAATGTCTCCTTCGCGGGCGACAAGCTGCTGCGCCACAAGTCCATCAATATCGGCATCGCCGTGGCCACCGACGCGGGCCTGTTCGTCCCCGTCATCCACGACGCCGATCGCAAGAGCGTCTCCGCGATCGCCGCCGAGGGCAAGGAGAAGGCCGGCCGCGCCCGCGACCGGAAGCTTAAGGGCGAGGACATGTCCGGCGGCACCTTCACCATCTCCAACCTGGGCATGTTCGGCATCGAGCAGTTCACCGCCGTCATCAACCCGCCGGAGTCCGCGATCCTCGCGGTCGGCGCGGCCCAGGACGAGCTGAAGCTGGACGGCGAGAAGGTGGTGTCGCGCAAGATCCTTCGCGTCACCCTGTCGGCAGATCACCGCTCCATCGACGGCGCCGTCGCGGCCCGTTTCCTGCAGCAGCTCAAGGAGCTCATCGAGCATCCGCTGCGCATCGTGACCTAGTCACGACCCCAGACCGTTGCCCGATTTTTGATCCAGGTCGGGCGACGCAATCCCGCCACCCGGGCACGCGGCATCCCATGCCAGTCGCGCGCCCGGAAGCCGAACTCACCCGGCGGCGGGTAGAAACGCCGGATGGCGTGGACCGGGTTACCCGGCCGGTCCACGCCATCCGGTTTTTCGCGTTTCGGGCTAGGTGACGGTTGCCACACAGGCGACATGATGAGAAGATTCGGTAGTAACTCTCTCATCCTGTCGGAGTGTGGCGCTGCGACGGGAGTGATCAAAGGAGATCACCATGACTGCCGCCGTCGCGTTGGATCAGGAAAACAGAGGCACGCGCCCCGAGCGCAAGCCGTTCGAACCTGGCAGTCGAATGTGGGATGACGTCGGACTGCTGACCTTCTCGCTGACCGCCGGGTCGGCGTTCCTGCTGCAGACCATGGAACCGACCATCGCCGCCGTGGTCGACGAGCACTCGACCTTCCGCACCGACCCGATGGGCCGCGCGGTGCGCAGCATCGCCTCGGTGATGATGTGGGTCTACGGCGGCGACGAGGCCCTCGCCGAGGCGGACCGGCTTCGAAAGATGCACGCCACCCTCAACACCACCGATGCGCAGGGCCACAAGCACCGCGCGCTCGCCTCCGGTCCGTGGGCCTGGGTGCTGCACACCGGCGTCTTCGCCTTCACCGAGGGCAACAAGTACTTCTCGAGCCAGAAGCTGACCGACGCCGACAAAGAGGCGTACTACCAGGAAACCGTGCAGCTCATGCGCAATTTCTCGGTGGCGCCCAAGGAGATTCCGGCGACCTACGCCGAATGGGAGCCGTGGTTCTGGGATCAGGTGGAGAACCACCTCGAGGTCACCGATGTCGCCTACGACTACCTGAAGGTCATCCGAAAGATCGCCCCGCCCAAGCAGATCCCCCGCCCGCTGCACCCGGCCTGGCGTGCGGTCACCACCCCCGTCGGCCGCCTCCAATACTTCTTCACCGTCGGCACCACCCCGGAAATCGTGCGCGACAGACTCGGCCTGGAGTGGACCGCGAACGACGAACGCGCCCTGCGCATCCTGGGCCGCCTGATCGGCCGCACCATGCCCCTCATCCCCGAACGCGTCCGCTACTTCCCCATCGCCTACGAGGCCCGCCGCCTCGAACGCGACCGCGCCCGCCTCCGCAAACTCATCAACCTCCGCCCCGTCTAAGCGCCTCGCGGAAGGTTCCCTCGTCATTCCGGCGCGCTTTTGGCCGGAATCCACCACACCGAGGTGGATCCCGGCCAAAAGCATGCCGGGATGACGGGTGGGACCAATGCCGGGATGAAGGGTGGGACCAATGCCGGGATGAAGGGTGGGACCGATGCCGGGGCAGTCGGCGGCCCGTTACACCCTGGTTCCTGGGGCTGGTTCGGAGCGGGGGGAACCAGCAAGGTCAAATGGTGAGCATGCGAATGGTGTTGTGGCGCGCGGTGGTCGGCGTGCTGCTGGTGGTAGGGGTGGTGGCGGTGCCGGGGCGGGCGTCGGCCGATGCCGGGTATCAGTGGCGCGAGGAGTACATCACCTCGGTGGATGGGACGCGGTTGCACGCGGATGTGCTGCGGCCGACCGGGATCGCGGATGACGTGCGGACTCCGGTGATCATGACCGTGAGTCCGTATCGGGCGCATCTCATGCGGTTGACCGAGCCGCGGCCGCAGGGTGGTCCGTCCACCGGCGATCTGCCGGTGTCGATGTTCCTGCAGGCCGGGTACACCTATGTGATCGTGGATCTGCGAGGTTTCGGCGGTTCCAACGGCTGCCCCGACTACGGCGGGCCGGGTGAGCGGTCGGATGTGAAGACCGCGGTGGAATGGGCCGCGGGACAGCCGTGGTCGACCGGCAAGGTCGGGATGACCGGTGTCTCCTACGAGGCCTGGACCGGGATCATGGGGTTGACGGAGAAGCCTGCCGGGCTGGCGGCGGTGGCGGCGTTCGAGCCGGTGGTCGACGCCAACTCCTACCTCTACATGCAGGGCATCGCCTGGCGGTTCTCACTCAAGCCGATCACCGAAACCGGGGTCCGGCCGGGCGATTTCGCGGGATTCGAGCATCTGCTCGTCGCGACCACGCCCCCGTACCCGACCGATTCGGCCGAGTACAAGGCCAACGCCGCCGATATCGATCCGGCCTGCTACGCGCACTACCTCGCCGAGACCACCAACCACGACCCGAATTCCGCGTGGTGGCGCGAGCGGGATCTGGCGGAGTCGTTGCGCGGCAATACGATTCCGCTGTTCCTGGGTCAGGGTTTCGTCGACTACAACACGCGTGCGGATCGCGTCTTCGAGGCGTGGAATGTGCTCGGCCCCGGCAATCACAAGGCCTGGTTCGGGCAGTGGGGGCATCGGGACTGCACCGAGAAATGCGGTGCGCCGCAATTCCCCTCGGAGCTGCTGGCGTTCTTCGACAAGAATGTCGCGGGCAAGGATGTCGCCACCGGGCCGCGCGTGACCGTGCAGCAGTTCGACGGCCGCTGGCGTTCGGAGACCGCGTGGCCGCCCGCCGACAGCCGGGCACTCGATATCGATCTGCGGACCGGACGCTACAACGATCGCGGTCTGATCCCGGGCGCGGATCGTGAGATCTGGACCGTTTCCGAGCCGCTGGACCGGGATCAGCACATCTCCGGCACGGCCACCGCCACGCTCGCGTTGGACGGTCCGGCCGCGGCCAGCGTCGCCGTCGAGGTCTACGACATCGCGCCGGACAATCGCGCCACGGTGATCACCCGTGGCATCGCCCCGGTGACTCCGACCGCTCAGGTCCGGCTGCTCGGCCAGGACTGGCCTCTTACCGCCGGTCACCGCGTCGGTATCCGCATCGTCGATGTGGTCGACGATGTCTGGGCGCACGTGCCCGCCAACGCGCCGGTCACGGTGACCTCGGCCCGGCTGCATCTGCCGCTGCTCACGGCGGTCCGCACCCCCGACCTGCCCGGCGAGGCGAGCGAGGCGATCCCGAAGTGGCGAAACGAGAAGACCGTCTCCCTGTCCCCCGATGTGGTGAACAATGCCACTGTGACCGTGAACTTCCCTCCCAGGTCCGGCGGTTAGGCCGATGACCAGCACCGCGCCGACCGACATGCCCACCGTCGACGATGTCACCGCCGAGCGGCTGGCCGCGGCATTGCGCTGCCGGACCGTCTCGCACGAGGATCGCGAGCGTATAGACCTCACGGAGTTCGATCGGCTGCTCGCCCACCTCGAGCAGTCGTTCCCGCTGGTGCACAGCGCCCTGACTTGGGAGACCTTCGGCCACAGTCGGCTCTATCGCTGGGCTGGAGCGGAGGGCGCCGACTCCGCCCCGCTGCCCGACGCGACAGCGGCCGGGCGGACGGCGGGAACGGAATCCGTCGCGGCACTCCTGCTGGCACACATGGATGTCGTGCCGGTGGACGATCTCGAGGGCTGGACGCATCCTCCGTTCGACGGGGTCGTGGACGACGAATTCGTCTGGGGCCGTGGGGCGATCGACGACAAGAGCCGGGTGCTGGCGATTCTCGAAGCGGTCGAGCAGGCGCTGACCGAGGGCGTACAGCCCAGGGAGACGGTGTATCTCGCGTTCGGGCACGACGAGGAGGTCTTCGGTTCCGAAGGCGCGGGACGGATGGCGCAGCGGCTGCGCGACAGTGGGGTTCGCGCGCGGCTGCTCCTCGATGAGGGCGGCGTGATCACCTCGGGAGTGGCCGACGGGATCGACGTCCCGGTGGCCACGATCATGGTGGGCGAGAAGGGATTCGCCACCGTCCGGCTCAGCGTGACCGATATCGGCGGGCATTCCTCCATGCCCGGCAAGCAGACTGCGGTGGGGCGGCTGGCGCGGGCGGTGGCGCGGATCCAGGATCACCCGTTCCCGCTGCGGCTGACACCGGTCGCGGTCGACATGCTCACGCGGGTGCGGGAATTCATGGCCGAGCCGCGCCGCACCATGCTCGGGCTGTTGAAGGTGGCCGGGCCGGTCGCGGTGCGCATCCTCGCGGCCCGGCCGCAGACCGAGGCGATGGTGCGCACCACCACCGCGCCGACGGTGATCAGCGGCGGCGTGAAACCCAATGTGCTGCCGCAGCGGGCCGAGGCGTTCGTGAATTTCCGTATCCTGCCGGGTGATTCGGTCGCCGGGGTGCTCGATCATTGCCGCAAGGCGGTCCGGGACCGAGAGGTCAGCATCGAACTCGACGGCACCACCTCCGAACCCTCCCCGAATCCGGCGGCGGGTCCGGACTTCGACCTGATCGCCGATGTCGCCCGCGAGGTGGTGCCCGGCATCGCCGTCACGGTCGGCATCGTGCCCGGGGCCACCGACTCCCGCTACTACGACGATCTGGCCGCGACCCGCTGCAATTTCGCCCCGATCCTCCTGACCGCCGCCGACCTGGAGCGCATCCACGGCACCGACGAGCGCATCTCCCGCGCCGACTACGCCCGCCTGATCCGCTTCAATCGACTCCTCATCGACCGTCTCGCGCGCCCGGCCTGATCGGTGCGCCCTGCCGGAACCATGAACCTTGCCGGAATCGTGCTGGTTGCCGGAATCGTGCGCATTACCGGATCGGTGCGCGAGAATGGCTCCGCTGATGCGCGAGTGACGACCTCGAATCGAAGGGAGCGGCGATGACCCGCACGGAGACCGGTGAATTCCAAGGCGCGGGCGGCCGGGTGTTCTGGCAGGCCTGGCTGCCCGAGGGCGATCCGCGCGCCGTGGCGGTGATCGTGCACGGGTACGCCGAGCATTCCGGCCGGTACGCGCATGTCGCCGAGCGGCTCACCGAATCCGGGTTCGCGGTGTACGCGCTCGACCACACCGGCCACGGCAAGTCGGACGGTTCGCGGGCGAATATCGGTTCGCTCGATACCGCCGCGGACAATGTCCGCACCATGCTGGCCACCGCCACCGGCCGCCACCCGGACCTGCCGAGCTTCCTCATCGGCCACAGCATGGGCGGTCTCACCACCGCGTACCTGGCCGCCCGCGACCAGCCCGAGGTGACCGGCATCGTGCTGTCGGGCCCGGCCATCGATATCGAAGGCGGCAATGCCCTGCAGCGCCTGATCGCGCCGGTGGTCGCGAAGTACCTGCCGAATGTGCCCGTGATCAAGCTGGATTCGACGCTGGTCAGCCGCGACCCGGCCGTCGTTCGCGCCTACGACGAGGACCCGCTGGTCCACCACGGCGGCGTCCCGGCCCGCACCGCGGGTGAAATGCTGCGCGCCGGCGAGTACGTCAAGTCCCACATGGACCGCATCACCGCTCCCCTGCTGGTCCAGCACGGGACCTCCGACGGCCTGGCCTCCCCCACCGGCAGCGACCTCCTCGAGAAGCACGCCGCCTCCCAGGACAAGACCGTCATCCGCTACGACGGCCTCTACCACGAGATCTACAACGAGCCCGAGCAGGACAAGGTCATCGGCGACCTGGTGAACTGGCTGGAAGCCCACCTGCCGAAGTCGTAGCGGCCCTTATTTGTAGGTGGTCAGACAAGCGGTGTCGCCGTCGAGGACGCCGGTGCGGAAGGCCTCCAGGCGGACGAAACCGCTGGGGACGATATTGCCGTCGACGTCGGCGGCGGCCAGACCGTCCGACAGCAAGCCGGAGATGGCGGCGTCGAGATCGGTTGCGGAGAGCCGCAAGTCGCTGCCGGGCTGGCTGAGTTTGGTGCTGTACGCGCCGGAAAGGCAGGCGGCGCGCAGACCCGCGGTGTCGGCACCGGTGAGGGTGAGCTTTCGATTCTGTTGCACGGCAAGCATGTAGCGGGAGACGAAGACGACGAAGGCGTTGTAGTCGCCGCCGACCATGGCCGACAACAGCTCACCCTTCTCGCCGGTGACGGCGCGCTTGGCCAGGGTCGGCACGTCGGTGCCGATCACATTGGTGGTCGGACAGTACGAAACCGGCTGGGTGGCGGTCACTTTCGGGCAGGTGCGGGTGACGCCGGTGTAGTCGTAGGTGGGTGCGGGCTGGATCGGATAGTTCTTGGCCAGTGACGCCGCCACCAGCGCGAGGTCGGGTTGGTCGACGGGCAGCTGCTTTTCCTTGTCACCCGGTTGGAAACTGGTGGGCAGGGTGCCGCGCCGCTTCTGCAGTTCACTGCGGGTGATGCCCTTGCACGCGGTGACGCCGTCGGTGTAGCCGATCTGCACGGCGGTGACGCGTTCGAACGCGGTCCCGTGCTCGTCCTGCCCGGCGCCGGGTTCGCGGTCGCGGAAGGAGATGACCGCGGCCAGCACCCCGTTCAATCCGTCGGTGGTATTGAGCGTGAAGTGGCGCGAATTCCCTTCCGCCACATTGCGCAGGAACACACCCGCGAAGCAGTCGGCCTGCTGTTCGCGCACCACGCTGGAGGTGAAGAAGCCGTTCAGCTTGGCCTGCGCCTGCACCGAGTGCCCGTACTCGTGGGCCAGCACCATGACGACCGCCATCTGCCCGAACTTCTTCACCAGCTCCGGCAGCAGGGTGCCGCGGTCCCAGCCGATGGTCTGGTCGACGCCACAGTAGGCCGCATTGACCTCCTGGAAGGTGCTGCTGCGGCAGAAGTCGACGGCCTTGGCGCGCGGGGCGGTGGAATCCCAGGAGATGAAGCGTGTCACCGGTTTGAAGGCGCCGGGAAAGGTCTTGGCGTACTGCGTGTTCCAGTACTCGGCGACATCGGAGATGGCATTGAGGGCCAGCTTGTCGATCGCCCCGCCGTCGCCGTTCTCGGCGGTGAGGTTCGCGTCCGGCACGCCGGAACGCGGCCCGCTGGGCCCGGCGGCGGAGGTCTGCCCGGCCAGCTCCCATGGATTGGTGGTCACCGGCGCCGAAACATTCTGCGCGCCCGGTCCTTTCACCGTGGAACAACCGGTGAATGCCACCGCCAGCAGCAGCATGACGGCCAACCCCAGCCGCACCCGCGACGTCCTCATCTCGCCTCCCGCAGACGCTCGGGACCTGTACCGAGTATCCATCGGGATATCGGGTGAAGTCCCCGGTCTCGCAACGACAGTGCGCGGGAAATCTCGGGGTCACGGCGTGCCGCCCACGACACGCAGCCGGGAAATCAACTGGGAGGGTCGCCGCATCCGTGGCACAGTCGAGGATCATGAGCGATTACCGCCGCCTCAACCGCGCCAACTGGGACGATCGCGCGCCCCTGCACGCCGGTTCGGGCGACTACGGCCTGGACAACTTCCGGACCGACCCGTCCTATCTGAGCCACGTGGTGCGTTTCGACGTCCCGCGGCTCGGCGACATCCGCGGCCTCGACGGCGTTCACCTGCAATGCCACATCGGCACCGACACCCTCTCCCTGGCCCGCCTCGGCGCGACCATGACCGGCCTGGACTTCTCACCCGCCTCTCTGGCCGAGGCGCGCAAGCTGGCCGAAGCCAGTTCCACCCCAATCGATTTCGTCGAGGCCGACCTCTACGACGCCGTCTCCGCGCTGGGCCCGGCCCGCTTCGATTTCGTCTACACCGGCATCGGCGCGCTGTGCTGGCTCCCGGACGTCCGCCGCTGGGCCGACACCGTCGCCGCCCTGCTGCGCCCCGGCGGCCGCCTCTTCATTCGCGAGGGACACCCGGTCCTCTGGTCCATCGACGAGACCCGCACCGACGCCCTCACCATCGGCTACCCGTACTTCGAAACCGCCGAGCCGATCGTCTTCACCGACGAATCCACCTATGTGGAAACCGATTCCGCCATCGAGCACGCCACCACGAACGAGTGGAACCACGGCCTCGGCCAGATCGTCGAGGCCCTCCTCCAGTCCGATCTCACCCTCACCCAACTCGTCGAACACGACAGCGTGCCGTGGGAAGCGCTCCCCGGGCAGATGGTGTGCGAGGACGACCACGAATGGCGTCTAATCGAACACCGCGAACGACTCCCCCTCACCTACACCCTCCAGGCCCGAAAACTTTGAGCCCGAAAAACTCCGTGCGTACCCGGTTCGGCTCCGGATACGATCCGGACACCCCATGGAGTAGATCAGCGGTCAGATCACCCGGCTCTTAACCGGGAGGGCGCGGGTTCGAATCCCGCCTCCATGTCCACCTTGGTCTAGCTCAGCGGTAGAGCACCCGGCTTGGGACCGGGAGGGCGCGAGTTCGAATCCCGCGACCAAGTCTTGTCGTCACCTCAGCAGGAGTTCCCTTGTCCGATCAGGTTTTTCCTTCCGGTCCGCAGCGGTACGCGACAGGGCAGCTGTCCCGCGCGCTGACCGCCGTCGCGCGGGCCGGGACGAATCGGGCCGATCGCGAGCGGGCGGAGGCGAAGGCGCAACGCTGGCGCGCGGTGATCGATGGTCTGACCACCGGGCGGGTCGCGGTCGGCAGCCGCACGCCCGTCGCGGATCTGCCCGCCTGGGTGACCCTCGAAGTGACGCACGGCGGATTCACCACGGGCCGCGGACTCGCCGAAGCACCGTTGACCCAGGACGAGGGCGAACGGCTGGCCGAACTACCGCGCGATGTCCCGGGCGAGACGCCCCGCGAACGACTCAACCTCTGGTACCTCGGCGACGCCGGGCAGTCCGAACTCCTCTCGGCCCTACACACCGGCCACTACCGGATCCAGATCCCCGAACACGGCGCGCTGATGGCGGTCGCGCTATTGCTGGACAAGGGTTTTCCGGAGCAGGCACTCGATCTGGTCGCCGAACTACGGCCCTACATGTCCCGGCTGCGCTTCACCCCCGCCTTCGATCCGGTGGCCCGCCCGTCCGGTGCGCTGGTGCGAGTGGCATCGGTCGGGGACACCACCGACGCCCTGCGTGCCGTCCGCACACCCGAACAACTGTCCCTCATGCACACCACCATCGACGTATGGACACCCCTCTACGACCGCCTGGTCGCCCTGTGGTGCGCCACCGTCGCCGGTGACCTGCCCCGCCTGGACGCCACCGGCGCGGTAACCGGCGGCTACCCGAACACCCTCCGCCCGCCCCACTGGCCCGACGAACGGGCCCGCTGGCTCAGCGATTTCGGCGCCGCCCGCCTCATCCACGAGTTCCGCGGCCGCCACGCCCACCCCAAGAGCAACTTCACCCGCCTCCACGATGCCTTGCTGAGCGTGAAGTCCGGTCTCACGCCCCGGCAGGTCGGGTGGGTCCGGCGCGCCCTTGCGAATACCGTCAGCCGCCATGGTGAACCCGGCAGCGCCGCACGGGAATCCGCGCGCGTCGAGCAGGCCGGGGCGATCTCCGCGCCGCTGTACCGGGATCTCGCGGCTGTCCTCGCCGCGCGCCTGGACCGCTTCCCGGCCGACGGCGGCTTGCCGTCCCTCGATCCGGTCACCACACCGGTCGAGCCGGGTGACAAGGTCGATATCGCCGACGGAACACCGATCCCGCAGCACTTGCAGGACAAGGCGATCCGCGCGCTCGAGGCTCCGGCCGACGAGTTGGTCCGGCGCGGCGTCATCGGCTCCGGCGAGGTGCTGGCCACGGTTCTTCCGCAGCTCACGTCCCGCCTGCTGGCCGCCGATATCACCGATCCCGCGGCCGCGAATCTGTACGAGCAGCTGTACACGGCCTTTCGGCGTCGCCGCAGCCTGCTCCTGCTCAACCTCCAGCACCAGGTGCGATTCGACGAATTGCCCTGGGTGACAGCGCTGCACGTGCTGCGCCCCACAGAAAGCGGTAAGCAGGCCGACAGCGGAACCGCACCGGCTGCCCGGCGACTCCTCCGCCAGACCGCCCTGCTGGCCATCGAGTCATTTCCGCAGACAGCGCTCCCGAACCCGCTGGTGCGCGAGTTCCACACGCTCGCACAGCAAGCCGACCTGCGCCTGCCGTTGGTCGAGGAGGTGGCGGCCGACATCTTCATGGGTACCTTCACCGAAAAGTGGCGCGCCGCGGCGATCGTCGCGAGCGGCACGCTGGACGGAACCCTGTACCAGCGCTACTACGACCTGCCCTCGGTCGCGGAGTGGAATGCCGGTGCACGCACCGGAAAGCGTCGGGGCAAGGCCACGGCCACCGATTTCACCGAACTCTGCGCCCGCCGGGCCGAGGAGGCGGGTACCGGCGAGAACTACGTCGCCCGTAATGGCGCGCTGCTCGAGCAGAGCCAGATCCTGACCACCCACAACCTGGCCGTTCTCGTGAACGCCCTCGATCTCGACGCCCAATTGCGGGAAACCGCAACGGAACTCGTGCGACGCACCTTCACCTGGATCGTCCGCTGCCTGAGCCGGCCCGCCGACTGGCACACCCGTCTGATCCAGGTGAAGAACGCGGCCTATGCCTGGCGTCAGGCCGTCTTCCTGCTCAGCTACTGCGATCTCGCGGTGCAACGCGACCAGATCGACTGGCTGATCGCACAGCACTGGACGATGGCACAGCACGCCCGGGGTCTGGGCCCCGCCATCGACGGCCTGGCCCACGTCGTAGCGGGCGGCCGCTTCGCTCCGGGCGGGATGGTCCCGAACGCCTCCGGCCGCCGCTTCCTCGGCTGGACCGTGGGCCGCCACTGGTATTTCGACTGATACCCACGCGTCAGTTGACCCTGGCATTCGGCTGACGACAACGGAAGTCCATACCTCCGCCACAACCGAATCACTGGCGACACTCGGCGCGGAACTAGCTGGCTCTCGGCCGCGTCCAAGTGTTCAGTGACCAGGTGACGGGAGGACACCGATGGATCCGGAAGTCTTGCGGCGCAGGGCTCGTATGAGCCAATCCGGTGCCGAGCACGAGCAAACCCGCATCGCCGAGCGCGGCACCGACCCGGATTACATTCAGCACCTGGAGGATTTCGACCGCCTCTCCCACGAACAAATCCACCACCGCGTCCAAGCCATCAACCCGGGCGAGATACACACCGCCGCCCAAGTGTGGGTATCCATCGCCGACAGCATGTTCGGCGCACTGAGCACCCTCCACGCCACTGTCCAATCCGCCCTCTCCGACGGCATGTCAGGCCATATCGCCGACGCCGCCGCTGTGGCCGCCCGCCGATTCGTCCAGGACGCCACCGACATCGCCGAGATCGCGCACAGCACCGGCCATCGCCTGATCGCCACCGCCTACGGCGCGGAAGCGGTGCGAAAGACCGTTCCGCCACCCATGACTCACGGCTCCGCCAGCGCCCGAGAAGAACAACGTCAGATCGCCCTGGCAGCTCTGGACGCCAACTACATCCCGATCTACCCGCCCGCCGGAGCAGGCGTCCCCGCCTTCTTCACGGTGATGACCCCCGGCGGCGATGCCTCGGCCGAGAACCTCGGCGGCGCATCCGATTCGGGAGCAGGTCCCGACACACCCGACACAGCGGGCCTTCGCACCACACCTGCCCGGGGAACTTGGGGCAGCCCCGGCAGCACCAGCGGCACCGACGAGCCCGAGGCGAGCCCTGACACCAGAGCCGCTTCGACCAATTCACCCGGCACCCAGAGCATTCCGCGAACCGGCACGGGAGCCGACGGCCACGACCCGGCCGATCAGACGCCGGCCAATCCGAACTCGGTCAGCCAGCGGGATCGCGCCCCGGATCCAACCGCAATCGAAACCACCCCCGCCACAGCCACACCCGGCAGCCCCTTCAGCCCTATCGGCCACCCGAACACCCCACCCTCCTTGCATCCAACCCCCACCGCCCCGGATCCCGGCCACAGCTTCCCAGGCCCCGCGAACCCCGAATCCCCCACCCAGCCAAGATCACTCACCCCACGCGACCTCCCAAGCCCCGGTGGCACCGGAATGCTCCCCGGCATGTATGCCCCCGGCAGCCGCACGGGCACCGACCCTGACTCCTCCCACCGCTGCCCCGCCTACCTGATCCGCAACCGCGAGGACGAACTCCTCGGCAACCCCCTCCCCCACGTCCCCCAAACGATCGGCGCCGAATTCCCCGCCGCCAGCAACGATCTCGCCCCACCCGACGACGACCTCACCTAACCGCCGCAGCCCCTCGCGAAGCCCCCGTCCGCGCCCCACTCGACGCGCCCCCACTTTCATCGAGCGGCACATCCCGGAGGCCGGAATCGGGCGATTCCGGGCAAATCCCCTCCAGCATGTGCCGTTCGGCGATCGGGATGGCGGGGCGCGCTACTCGCCGCCGAAGACTCGCTCTACCACGGTTTTCGCGCGGCGGGTGACGCGCATGTAGTGGTCGAGGAATTCGCTGCCGTCGTCGGTGGGCCAGCCTGCTACTCGGGCGATGGCCGAGAGGAGGGTGCCGGGGCCGGGGAGTTGGTCGGCTGGCTTGCCTCGGACGAGGACCAGGGCGTTGCGGGCCTTGGTGGCGGTTAGCCAGGCGTCGCGGAGGAGGGCGGCGTCGGCGGTGTCGATCAGCTCGGCTCGTTCGATGGCGTCCAGGGACTCGAGGGTGGAGGTGTTGTGGAGCTCCGGTACCTCGTGGGCGTGCTGGAGTTGCAGCAGCTGGACGGTCCATTCGATGTCGGCCAGGCCGCCGCGGCCGAGTTTGGTGTGGGTGGCGGGGTTGGCGCCGCGCGGGAGGCGTTCGGAGTCGACGCGGGCCTTGATGCGGCGGATCTCGCGGACGCCCTCGGGGGACATGCCGCCCTCGGGGTAGCGGATGGGATCTACGGTGCGTAGGAAGCGGATTCCGAGGTCGCGGTCGCCGGCGACCTGGTGGGCGCGCAGCAGGGCCTGGACTTCCCAGGGCTGTGCCCACTGTTCGTAGTAGGCGGAGTAGGCGGCGAGGGTGCGGACCAGTGCGCCGTTGCGGCCCTCGGGGCGCAGACCCGCGTCGACCTGGAGTGGCGGGTCGGTGCTGGGTGCGCCGAGCAGGCGCTGGACCTGTTCGGCGATGCTGATGGCCCATTTCACGGCGACGGTCTCGTCCTCGCCGGGGCGCGGGTCGCAGACGAACAGGACGTCGGCGTCGGAGCCGTAGCCGAGTTCCATGCCGCCGAGCCGTCCCATGCCGATGACGGCGAAGTCGGCGGGCGCGGGCCTGCCGAGTTCGGCCTCGCTGGCCCGGATCACGGCCTGCAGTGAGGCTTCCAGGGTCGCGATCCACACCGAGGACAGCGCCTCGCACACCTGCGGCACATCGAGCATGCCGAGCACATCGGCGGAGGCCACGCGCGCCAGTTCGTGGCGGCGCAGCGAGCGCGCGGTGGCGACGGCGCGTTTGGGATCGTCGTAACGTCCTGCGCCGGAGAGGATTCCGCGCGCGACGTCGGAGGGCTGGGTGGCCAGCAGCAGCGGCCCGTCCGGCCCGTCGGCGTACATGCGGATGGTCTCGGGCGCGTTGATCAGCAGGTCCGGCAGGTACGCCGAGGAACCCAGCACGATCATGAGCCGCTGCGCGATGGCCCCTTCGTCGCGCAGTTCGCGCAGGAACCAGATCTCGTTGTCGAGCCCCTCCGACACCCGCCGGTAGGCGAGCAGTCCCGCGTCGGGATTCGGTGTCTCGCCGAGCCATTCGAGCAGCGTCGGCAGCAAAAGCGCCTGGATCCGCCCCTTGCGCCCGACCTCACCGGTCAACGCCTTCAGATGCCCGAGCGCGTTCTCCGGAGCCACGTATCCCAGCGCGGCCAGCTGCCGCACCGCCGCTTCGGGGCTGAGCCGCAGATTGTCGGCGTCGAGCCGAGCCACCGATTCCAGCAGCGGCCGGTAGAACAGCTTGGCGTGCAAGCGCCGCACCCGCATGGCATTGCGCTTGATCTCGCTGGTCAGCACCCCGACCGCGTCCTGCCGCCCGTCGGGCCGCATGTGCGCGGCGCGGGCCAGCCAGCGCATGCCCTCCTCGTCCTCGGCGGCGGGCAGGGTGTGGGTGCGCTTGAGTTTCTGCAGCTGCAAACGGTGTTCGAGCAGGCGCAGGAATTCGTAGGAGGCGGTGAGGTTGGCGGCGTCGTCGCGGCCGACGTACCCGCCCGCGGCCAGCGCGGTCAGCGCCTCGACGGTGCCCTGCACGTGCAGCGATTCATCGGCCTTGCCGTGCACCAATTGCAGCAGTTGCACGGCGAATTCGACGTCGCGCAGACTACCGTGCCCCAGTTTCAGCTCGCGTTCGCGCAGATCGGCGGGCACCAGATCCTCCACGCGCCGTCGCATGGCCTGCACATCGGCCACGAAGTCGGTTCGTTCGGAGGCCGCCCACACCATGGGCATGAGCGCCTCGCGGTACTGCCCGCCCAGCTCCAGATCCCCGGTGGCGGGCCGCATCTTGAGCAGCGCTTGGAATTCCCAGGTCCGCGCCCACCGCTTGTAGTAGGCGATATGCGAATCCAGGGTGCGTACCAATGCCCCGGCCTTGCCCTCGGGCCGCAGTGCCGCGTCGATCTCGAAGAAGGCCGCGCTGCCCACGCTCATCATCTCGGCGGCCAGCCGGGTGGCGGTGGTGTCGGCGGGTTCGGCGACGAAGATGACGTCCACGTCGGACACGTAATTGAGTTCCCGCGCACCGCATTTGCCCATGGCGATGACGGCCAGCCGCACCGGCACCTCGCGGTCCGGGCACACCCGCGCCACGGCCACCGACAGCGCGGCGGTGAGCGCGCAGTCGGCCAGATCGGTGAGATGCTGTCCCACCTGCTGATACGGCAGCACCGGTTCGTTCTCGACGGTGGCGGCCAGGTCGATGGCGGCCAGCAGCATGAGCTGATCGCGATACCGCTTGCGCAGCAAGGCGATCGCCTCGGGCCCCGCGACCTGCGCCCGGTACATCATGGGCCCCGCGTTCACCCCGACCTCGGCCTCGGCCTTCACCGAGTCCAGCAGATCCGCCAGCAGCTCCTCGCGCCCCGGCAGCGTCGGCCGCTTCAGCAGCTGCCAGGCCGGCGGATCGGCCACCAGGTGATCGGCGAACGCGCTCGACGAGCCGATCAGCGCGAACAGCCGCCCGCGCAGCGAGGTGTTCCGCCGCAGCTCGTAATCCAGTGCCGCCCAGTCGCTCCCGAGTTGCTCGCGCAAGCGGATGAGCGTCATGAGCGCCAGATCGGCGTCGGGCGACCGCGACAGCGCCCACAACAGCGGGACACTGTCCACGTTGTCCCAGGCCAACTCTCGCAGAGAGTCGGCAGCGGACGGCTCGAGCAATCCGAGCCGTCCAACACCGGGCACAGCGGAACGAGCAGTCGGTGGCCGAACCATCCCTTCAAATTACATGTCACGTCGATCGGACATGCCGCCCATCCCTCTCAAACCGAACACTGTGTCCAATCCGCCTCCTGACCGCTACTCCAGGTTCACGCCCCACCCCGTCCCCGTCTGATCGAGCGGCACATTCTGGAGGCGGATTCAGGGAGCTTCCGGACAAATCCCCTCCAGCATGTGCCGCTCGGCGATCAGGCGGACGCGGAGACTCGCTGGGTCATGCGGCCGATGCCCTCGATTTCGAGGTCGATGACGTCGCCGGGGCGGAGGTAGGGGAAGCGGCCGGACAGGGCGACGCCCTCGGGGGTGCCGGTGTTGATGATGTCGCCGGGTTCGAGGACCGCGAACTGGGACAGGTGCCAGACCAGGTAGGCGACGTCGAAGATCAGGTCGGCGGTGGTGGAATCCTGGCGGGGCTCGCCGTTGACGAAGGAGCGCAGGCGCAGGTCCTTGGGGTCGAGGTCGGCGGCGGGGACCAGCGCGGGGCCGAGGGGGTTGAAGGTCTCGCAGCACTTTCCCTTGGACCATTGGCCGCCGGACTCCTCGAGCTGGAATCGGCGCTCGGAGACGTCATTGGAGATGGTGTACCCGGCCACGCAGGCCAGTGCCTGATCGGGCGAGTCGAGGTAGCGGGCGCGGGAGCCGATCACCACCGCGAGTTCGACCTCCCAGTCCGTGCGGTCGGAGCCGCGCGGGATCAGGACCTCGTCGTACGGGCCGACGACGGTGTTGGGGGTCTTGAAGAAGAGCACGGGGATCTCGGGTGGCTCGGAACCCGATTCGGCGGCGTGCGCGGCGTAGTTCATGCCGATGCACCACACCGCGTGCGGCCGCGCGATCGGTGCGCCGATCCGCAGCCCGTCGATCTCGAGGCGCGGCAGCCGCCCGGCGGCGAGGGCGCTCGCGGCGGTGGCGATGCCGTCGGCGGCCAGGAATTCGCCGTCGATGTCGCGGGTGAGGGGTGTCAGGTCGTAGGCGTGACCGTCGTCGTCGATGACGATGGGCCGTTCCCGGCCCGGATCGCCCACGCGCTGCAGCTTCATTCGGGTGTCCTCGATTCTCTGGTGTCGATCGGTCAGGGCAGCTGGTAGATCCGGCGTGCGGTGTCAACGAGCACGGCGGCGCGCTCGGCCGCCGACAATGCCGTCAGGGTGTCCAGGGTGGTTTGCCACACGGTTCGATAAGACGCCGCCGTGAGCGTGAATGGCCAATCTCCGCCCGCGAGCACACGTTCAGGCCCGAACAGTGAGAGCGCATGGTCCACATACGGCTGCCAGTCGGCGGCGGTGAATCCGGGCGTGGAGACCGTGGCCAGGCCGGAGAGTTTGGCCACCACGTTCGGCAGGGCCGCGACCTCGGCCAGCAGGTCGGCCCACGGCTGCCACCCTTGCTCGGCGATCGGCGGCTTGCCGAGATGGTCGAGCACGAGGGTGAGCGAGGGGTGCCGGGCCGCGACCTCCGGCAGCAGCGCCACCAGGTCCGGGCGCTCGGCGACCGCATCGAAGACCAGCCCGGCGTCCGCGAGCAGGCTCAGGCTCTCCGAAACCTCGGGGCGCAGTAGCCATTTCGGGTCGGGGTCGTTGTGGATCAGATGCCGCACGCCCACCAGATTCGGATGCCGCCGCTCCAATTCGGCGGCGGTACGCGCCGGGTCCTCGAGCGGCAGCCAACCGACCACCGCCGCCGGGCGGGGCGCGCGTTCGGCGGCGTCGAGCAGGGCGCGAGTCTCGGCGAGCGAGTCGGCGGCCTGCACGAGCACGAGCGCTCCGACGTCGAATTCGGCGAGCTGGGGTTCCAGGTCGTCGAGCGTGTACGTTCGATACAAGACATCCGATGTATTTGTGAGCCAGCCGTATTCGACATGGAACTTTCCACCGGTGATGTCCCAGATATGAACATGAGCGTCTACAGTCATCGGAGGCATGGGTTCACATCCTGGAAAGCGGGGGAATCGATTTGTCGGTCACCGACGATGCGATCGCGAAGATCAAGGCCATGATCGTCTCCGGCGATCTGAAGCCGGGTTCCCGGCTGCCCCGGGAGGCCGATCTCGCGGCCGAACTCGGCGTCTCACGCAATTCGCTGCGG
>NZ_BAFX01000056.1 GCF_000308815.1 Nocardia concava NBRC 100430 | reverse complement strand
GAGCCCTCCTCCAACGGCGGCCCGTACGTGACCCCGCTGGTGCGAAAGCTGGCCGCGGAGAACAACGTTGACCTCGCGACCCTCACCGGTTCCGGTGTCGGCGGCCGCATCCGCAAGCAGGATGTGCTCGCCGCCGCGGAGGCCAAGAAGGCTCCGGCCCCGGCCGCCGCCGCTGCTCCGGCCGCCCCGGCCGCCGCCGCGCCGAGCCCGTCGCTGTCGCATCTGCCCGGCACGGTCCAGAAGGCCAGCCGCATCCGGCAGATCACCGCGACCAAGACCCGGGAGTCGCTGCAGACCACCGCGCAGCTCACCCAGGTGCACGAGGTCGACATGACCAAGATCGCCGCCCTGCGCAACCGCGCCAAGGCCGCGTTCAAGCAGCGTGAGGGCGTGAACATCACGTTCCTGCCGTTCTACGCCAAGGCCGTCATCGAGGCGCTGGCCGTGCACCCGAACGTGAACGCCTCCTACAACGAGGAGACCAAGGAGATCACCTACCACTCGGTGGTCAACCTGGGCATCGCGGTCGACACCGACAAGGGCCTGCTCTCGCCGGTCATCCACAACGCCAACGACCTGTCGCTGGCCGGCCTGGCGCGCGCCATCTTCGATATCGCCAACCGGGCCCGCACCGGCGGCCTGAAGCCGGACGAGCTCTCCGGCGGCACCTTCACCATCACCAATATCGGTTCGAACGGCGCGCTGTTCGACACCCCGATCCTGGTGACGCCGCAGTCCGCCATGCTGGGCACCGGTGCGATCGTGAAGCGCCCCATGGTGATCAGCGATGACGGCAACGAGTTCATCGGCATCCGTTCGATGGCCTACCTGCCGCTCACCTACGATCACCGCCTCATCGACGGTGCTGACGCCGGTCGCTTCGTGACCACGATCAAGCACCGCCTGGAAGAGGCGGCGTTCGAGGGCGACCTCGGCCTGTAGTCGCATGAAGGTCGTGGTCGCCGGGTCATCCGGACTGATCGGGACGGCGCTCGTCGCGGCCCTGCGCCGCGACGGGCACCAGGTCACCCGCCTGGTGCGCCGTCCCGTCCACGCCCGCGACGAATTCACCTGGGATCCGGTGCGTTCCCATCTGGACGAGCGCGCGCTGCGCGGCGCCGACGCCGTGGTGAATCTGTGCGGCGCGAGCATCGGGCGGCGGCGCTGGAACGGCAGCTACAAGCAGGAGCTGCGCGACAGCCGGATCGTCCCCACCGACGTGCTGGCCGCCGCGGTCGCCGCCGAGGGGGTGCCGACGCTGGTCAATGCCAGCGGCGTGCACTACTACGGCGGCGACGGCGGGGACCGCGTCGTCACCGAGAGTTCCCCTGCCGGAACGGGTTTCCTGGCCGGGCTGTGCGCCGACTGGGAGGCCGCCACCGAGCAGGCCGCGGACGCGGGCGTGCGCACGGTGTTGTTGCGGTCGGCCGTGGTCCTGGCCAAGCACGGCGGGATGCTCGGAATGCTGTATCCGCTCTACTATCTCGGCCTCGGCGGCCGGTTGGGCAGCGGGCGGCAGTATGTGCCGTGGATCTCGCTGGACGACGAGGTCGGGGCGATCAGCTACGCGCTGACGCACGAAAACCTTTCCGGCCCGGTCAATATGGTCGGTCCGGCGCCGGTCACCAATGCCGAGTTCACGCGCGCGCTGGGGCGGGTCATGCATCGGCCGACGCCGCTGATGGTGCCAGCGTTCGCGCTGCGGCTGGCCATCGGCGAGTTCGCCGAAGAGGCAATCCTGCACGGCCCCAGGGCGATTCCCACCGCCCTCGAAGATGCGGGATATCAGTTCCAGCACCCGACGATCGGGGCGGCGTTGAGCGCCACGCTCGGCCATTCCGACTGACGACGCCCTCGTCATTCCGGCATGTTCCTGGCCGGAATCTCGCGCCGCAGGGTGAATTCCGGCCAAAGCACGCCGGATGACGGGGCCACGGCACATGTCACAGCGGGCGCGGCGCGCGTCACAGCAGCCCCATCGATACCGTGTCCCTCGTGACCAATCATTCGTCCGAGCTGCTGGTCCGGGATGCGCGTGAGAGCGATCTACCGGAGATCCTGGTGATCCACAACAACGCCATCGCCGAGACCACCGCCATCTGGGATACCGAGCCCGCCGATCTGGATGAGCGCAAGGCCTGGTTCGCGAGCCGGACCGGGGTCGGGCATCCGGTGCTGGTGGCCGAGATCGACGGCAAGGTGGCGGGCTATGCGAGTTACGGCCAGTTCCGGCCGAAGTCCGGCTACCGCTTCTCGGTCGAGAATTCGGTGTACGTGTCAGATATATTCCAGCGGCGCGGAGTCGCCACGGCGCTCATGACCGAGCTGCTGGCGCGGGCCGAGCAGTCCGATGTGCACACCATGATCGCGGCGATCGAAACGAGTAACCGCACGTCGATCGCATTGCACGAGAAGTTCGGCTTCAAGATCGTGGGCCAGATGCCGGAAGTCGGGCTCAAATTCGGGCGCTGGCTGGACCTGACACTCATGCAACGCGTTTTCGACGGAGGGGTAACGTCGCAATCGTGAGTGAGAGCAGTACGGCCACCGCACCGTTACCCTGTGCGGTATCCGCCCGCTTCGACGGCACACCCCTCGTCGTCGAGAATCTGGGCCTCATCGAATACCGCGACGCCTGGGATCTGCAGCGGACAATCGCCGCGGAACGGGCGGACGGCATCGGGAACGACAAGCTTCTCCTGCTGGAACATCCCTTCGTCTACACCGCCGGGCGACGCACCGAGCCGCAGGATCTGCCCATGGACGGCAGCCCGGTCATCGAGGTCGATCGCGGCGGGAAGATCACCTGGCACGGACCCGGGCAATTGGTCGGCTATCCGATCATCCGGCTGGCCGAACCCGTCGACGTGGTCGCCTATGTGCGCCGACTCGAGGAAGCGCTGATCACGGTCTGCGCGCAGCTCGGACTGGAAGCCGGGCGGGTGGACGGCCGTTCGGGTGTGTGGGTGCCCGAGTCGGAGTTCCTGCCCGAGCGCAAGGTCGCGGCCATCGGGGTGCGCGTCCAGCGCGGGGTCACCCTGCACGGCGTCTCGCTGAACTGCAATTCCAGCCTGGACGGCTTCAATGCCATCGTGCCGTGCGGGATTCGCGATGCCGGGGTCACCACCCTGAGCCGCGAACTCGGTCGCGAGGTGACCGTGGACGAGGTGCGGCCGCTGGTGGCCGACGCCATCGCCCGCGCGCTCGACGGCGATCTGAAGGTGGCCGACCACACCATCTCCCGCTGCGCGAAGGTCTCGGCCGAATGCCCCGAGCCGCTTCCCGCATCGACAACCGATCAGCTCCCGGTGGTGCCCGCAGCCGTGCCCGCCAAGGCAGAATGATCACGAGCGTAGGGTGAACAAAGTGACCTCCGTCGATACCCCGGCAAACAATTCGGCCGCACCCAATGGCCGCAAGCTGCTCCGCATCGAGGCCCGCAACGCCGAGACCCCGATCGAGCGCAAGCCCTCCTGGATTCGCACCCGCGCGACCATGGGCCCCGAGTACACCGAACTCAAGGGCCTGGTGAAACGCGAAGGGCTGCACACGGTCTGCGAGGAAGCCGGGTGTCCCAACATCTTCGAATGCTGGGAAGACCGCGAGGCCACCTTCCTGATCGGCGGCGAGCAGTGCACGCGGCGCTGCGACTTCTGCCAGATCGACACCGGCAAGCCCGCCGCCCTGGATCGCGACGAGCCGCGGCGCGTGGCCGAGAGCGTGCAGGCCATGGGGCTGCGCTACTCGACCATCACCGGCGTCGCGCGCGACGATCTCGAGGACGGCGGCGCGTGGCTGTACGCGGAGACCGTGCGCGCGATCAAGGCGCTCAACCCGAACACGGGCGTCGAGCTGCTGATCCCGGACTTCAACGCGGTGCCCGAGCAGCTGGCCGAGGTGTTCTCGTCGCGGCCCGAGGTGCTGGCGCACAACCTGGAGACGGTGCCGCGCGTGTTCAAGCGCATCCGGCCCGCGTTCCGGTACGAGCGGTCGCTGGCGGTCATCACCGCGGCCCGCGAGGCCGGTCTGGTCACCAAGTCGAATCTCATCCTGGGCATGGGCGAGACCCCGGAGGAGATCACCGAGGCGCTGCGCGACCTGCACGAGGCGGGCTGCGACATCATCACCATCACCCAGTATCTGCGGCCCTCCCCGCGGCACCACCCGGTCGACCGGTGGGTGAAGCCGGAGGAGTTCGTGGAGCACTCCAAGGCCGCCGAGGAGATGGGCTTCGCGGGTGTCATGGCGGGGCCGCTGGTGCGCTCGTCCTACCGGGCGGGTCGCCTCTACGCCCAGGCCATGCGCCACCACGGCCGCGAGATCTCCCCGGAGATGCTGCACCTGGCTCAGGAAGGCTCAGCCGCCCAGGAGGCCAACAGCGTGCTGGCCCGGTTCGGTTCCACAGGGGCATAAGCGAATTCGGCTGCCGAATACGGCGGAAAGACAAACAGGCAACGGCCCGGACACTATGTCCGGGCCGTTGTTGTATTCGAAGACCATCAGGTCCTTGTCAGGATGACTTGCAGGCCATCGCCTCAGGTGAACGGCTGGTTTCGGCGTGCCGTACGCATCGGTTCGGTCGATTCGTGGACGGGTGGACGGCGCTGGTGGGAAGCTCGAAGGACCGCATCAGTCGGCCCCGGGAGCGAGCCATGGTCGAGCGAACAACGGCGTCGCAAGGCGTCAACGGCAGGGTAGTCGTGGCCGAAAGGCCGGACGAGATACGCAATGTGGTGTTGGTGGGGCACAGCGGGTCGGGCAAGACCACGCTGGTGGAAGCCCTGGCCGTGGCCGCCGGGGCGGTGCCCCGGGCCGGGCGGGTGGAGGACGGTACCTGTGTGTCCGATTACGACGACATCGAGCAGCGACAACACAGGTCGGTGCAACTGTCGGTGGTGCCGATGGGATGGGACCACGTCAAGGTCAATCTCCTCGACACCCCCGGATACGCCGATTTCGTCGGGGAACTCAGGGCCGGTCTGCGAGCAGCGGACGCGGCCCTTTTCGTACTCTCGGCCGCCGCGGGCGTGGAGGGCGTGAGCGGGGCGACGCTGGCGCTGTGGGAGGAATGCGCGAGCGTCGGGATGCCGCGGGCGATCGTGCTCACCCATTTGGATACGGCGCGCGCCGATTTCGAGGACATGAACGACACCTGCCGCGAGATTCTCGGCGGCGGGCGGTCGGAAAGCATGCTGCCGCTGCATCTTCCGGTGTACGGGCCCAAGGCGGCCGACGGGCATCGGCCGGTGACGGGGTTGATCGAGCTGCTCACCCAGCACGTGTACGACTACGTGACCGGGGAGCGGGTGGAAACGCCCGCCTCCGAGGAGCAACGGGAGCAGATGGAGGAGGCGCGCAACCGGCTCATCGAGGGGATCATCGCCGAGAGCGAGGACGAGACCCTCATGGACCGCTACATCAGCGGCGAGGAGATCGACCTCACGACCCTGGTCGCCGATCTCGAAAAGGCCGTGGCGCGTGGGAGTTTCCATCCGGTGCTGATCGCCGCGCCCCCGCCGGAAGGGGCGCGGCAAGGGTTGGGGACGGTGGAGATCCTCGACCTGATCACGCGCGGATTCCCCACGCCCGCAGAGCATCCCGTATCCGCGACCGGTTCGGGCGGGAAGGCCTCCGCGCTCGCCTGTGATCCTGACGCGCCGCTGGCCGCCGAGGTGATCCGCACCGCCTCCGATCCCTATGTGGGCCGGATGTCGCTGGTGCGCTTGTTCTCCGGCACCCTGCACGCCGACGACACCGTCCACGTGTGCGGGCACGGCGTCGGCGATACCGGCGATCACGATGCGGACGAACGCGTCGGCGGCGTCTCCGCGCCGTTCGGCAAGCAGCAGCGGCCGCTCCCCCAGGCCATTGCCGGGGACATCGTCTGCGTGACCAAGCTGTCGCGCGCCGAGACCGGGGATACCTTGTCCGCCAAGGATTGTCCGCTCATCATCGAGCCCTGGTCGATGCCGGATCCGCTGCTGCCGGTGGCCATCAAGGCGCACAGCAAGGCCGATGAGGACAAGCTCTCGCAGGGGTTGTCACGGCTGGTGGCCGAGGATCCGACGGTGCGGCTGGAACAGAATCCCGATACCCATCAGCTGGTGCTGTGGTGCCTCGGTGAGGCGCATCGGGAAGTGGCGCTGGAACGGCTGCGGTCCCGGTTCGGGGTGCAGGTCGACGTGATCGACCACCGGGTCGCATTGCGCGAAACCTTCGCGACCACCGCGTCCGCCAAGGGGCGGCATGTGAAGCAGTCCGGCGGACACGGGCAGTACGCGATCTGCGAGATCGAGGTCGCTCCACTGCCGGAGGGCTCCGGCATCGAGTTCGTGGACAAGGTGGTGGGCGGAGTCGTTCCGCGCCAGTTCATTCCGTCGGTCGAGAAGGGCGTACGCGCCCAGGCCCTCCGGGGTGTGGTGGCCGGATATCCGCTGGTGGATGTGCGCGTGACGCTGTTCGACGGCAAGGCGCACTCGGTCGACTCCTCCGACGCGGCCTTCCAGATGGCCGGCGCCCTCGCCCTGCGCGAGGCGGCCGGACTGGCCCGCATCAACCTGCTCGAGCCGATATCCGAAGTGCGCGTGGTGGTTTCCGACGACTACGTCGGCCCCGTCCTCGGCGACCTCTCCAGCCGTCGCGGCCGAGTCCTCGGCACCGAACCGGTAGGCCTGGGCCGCACCGTGATCCGCGCCGAGGTCCCCGAGCTAGAACTCAGCCGCTACGCCGTAGACCTGCGCTCACTGGCCCACGGCGCGGCCACCTTCACCCGCGCCTACACCCGCCACGAGGCCATGCCCAGCCAACTGGCCGACTCGATGCGAGAGAAGGCCAAGAGCGCCAACTGATCTCGCGCGAGTGGCCGGTCGATCCGTGAGGGTGGCTGGTCGATGGCGGGAGGGTGGGCCGCTGGCCGCGGGTCACGCCGTCATTGTCGCGGTCGAGGGCCAGGCGGCCGCGAGTGGTATCAGCTGCGACGCCAGCGCAGGTAGCCCTTGTCGTCGGTGGTGCAGGTGTATTCGATGCCCTTCTTGCTGACGCCGGTCTCGCCCTCGCCGTAGTTCGTGCAGAACGCGCCCGGGGTGATGTAATCGCCAGCGGCGGGCACCACCAGGCCCGCGCCCTCGAGCAGGTCGCGGGCGGCGGTCGCGGCCGGGACGGCCGGGATCTCGGCCGGAGCCGGGTCCGTCTGGATGTTTGCCGGAATGCCAGGGGCGGTGTGGAATTCGGCCGGGGCCGTGTGCAACTCCGCGGATGCGGGTCCGGCGGTCACCGCGAGCAGGGCGGCGGCGGTGGCGGTCAGGCCGAGGGTGGCCAGGGCCTTCTTCATACTTCTCAACTCCATATTTCTTCGGGACGTGCTTCGGAAATCGCCGCGGGTCAGCGCGGGCAGCCGTCGAGGACGCGGATCATCGCGTCCTTCTCGGCCTGCGTGACCCACAGGCGGTAGGCGGCTTTCACCGCGATCTGCTTCGCCACGTAGGTGCAGCGGAAGGATTTGTTGGATGGGAGCCAGGTGGCGGCGTCGCCCGAGCCCTTCTGCTGATTGGCCGGACCGTCCACGGCCAGCAGGTTGCGCGGGTCGTTGGCGAGATTGGCGCGTTCGCGCGGGGTGAGCTGTTGCGCACCCTTCTGCCAGGCGTCGGACAGGGCGACCACGTGATCGATCTGGACCGCATTCGAAGTGTTCTTGCCGCGCACGAAATCGATGGTCTTGCCGGTGTAGGGATCGGCGAGGGTGCCCGAGAGCACCACGCAGTCGCGGGTACCGGGTTGGAACGCCGGGTCGGTGAGGTCGCGGCCCAGGATGTCGTTGCGGGTATCGCAGCCGTTGTGGCCGCCCTCGACGTCGACGTCGTCGGTCCAGTTGTCGCCGAACTGGTTTCGCGCGTAACCGGTCTTCGGGGCGCGTCCCTTCACCGGCAGGGTGTCGAGGACGGTGCGGGCCTCGGCCGGTGACAGCGCGACGGCCCCGGCGAACATGAGCGCCGCCGAGCGCGGGAGTTCCGGCGCGGTGGTGGTCGACGCCTCGGTCGGCAACGCGGCGGTGGTGTCGGCCAGGCTGTGGGAGGTGCAGCCCACCAGGGTGAGGGCGCTCACCAGGAGCGCGAGCGCGCCCGGGAGCCGCGTGCGGAGACCGGTGGGCCTGTGGTCTGACGACCGCATGTCCTTCCGTTTCCTTCCGCTTGCCTGACACTGGTTATATCCAGCAGAACAGATCCAAGCGGTCTTATACAAAACGACTGGCCGGTATCGATGGGAGGTGAGATCGGAACCACCCGGTCGCCACGGCGGTGATCCCGTCGCGAACCGGGCGTACCCGGCCATTAAGCTGGACGGCATGGCAGCAGGCAAGGGCGGTAATCCGTCGAAGGAAGCGAAGGCCGCGGCGAAGGCGGCGCGCAAGCAGGCGTCGAAGGAGCGTCGCCAGCAGCTCTGGCAGGCGTTCCAGATGCAGCGCAAGGAAGACAAGCTCCTGCTGCCGCTGATGATCGGCGCCTTCGTCGGCGTGACCGTGGTGTTCCTGGTGATCGGCTTCATCTTCGGCATGCAGTGGTTCCTGCTGCCGATCGGCCTGATCCTGGGCGCGCTCGCCGCGTTCATCATCTTCGGCCGCCGCGTCCAGAAGAACGTGTACGCCAAGGCTGAAGGTCAGGCCGGCGCGGCCGCCTGGGTGCTCGACAACCTCCAGGGCAAGTGGCGCGTCACCCCCGGCGTCGCCGCCACCACCCAGCTCGACGCGGTCCACCGCGTGGTCGGCCTGCCCGGCGTCATCCTGGTCGCCGAGGGCTCGCCGCAGCGGGTGAAGTCGCTGCTGGCGCAGGAGAAGAAGAAGATCTCCCGCCTGGTCGGCGACACCCCGATCTACGACGTCGTGGTCGGCAACGGCAAGGACGAGGTCGCCATCAAGGACCTCCAGCGCTACCTCACCAAGCTCCCCCGCAATATCGACACCAAGCGCATGGACCTCATCGAGGGCCGCCTCTCGGCCCTAGCCACCCGCGGCGGCCCCGCCCTCCCCAAGGGCCCGCTCCCTTCCGGCGCGAAAATGCGCGGCGTCCAGCGCAGCATCCGCCGCCGCTGACACCCACCCGCTCCCCCGAGGCCCGCGTCCGCTGACGCGGGTCTCGCCATTTCCGGCGGCGTTCCGCCGAGTGGCACACCAGTGAGGGGTTTTGCCCGATTCGACCGCGGTGGTGTGCCACTCGGCGAAATGTGGTGTGTCCGCACGCGGCCACGCCGGGAGCCATGGCAGTCGATGCCTGCGCAGAACGGGGGCGGGATCAGGACTGGTTACGGCTGGGGTGGAAAGCGGAGGGTGGCGGTGATCGTCACGTAGGTGCCGGACGGGGTGGTTGTCAGGCGGAGCATGACGGCTGAGCAGTGGGGGCAGCGGACTACCGTGCCGGGGCAGTTCAGGTAGACGAGGGAACGGGCCAGGGGCTCGGTGGAACCGCAGGTGGCGCAGCGGCATTCGTGGAGGGTGGGGTCGCCGGGGAAGAGCTCGGAGAGGATGCCGGCCAGGGCGTTGCCGTCGACGTAGTGGTCGCCGGGGGTGGTGGTCGCGTAGGTGTACGGGGTTGTCATGGATTACCTGCCCGTGGGTCCGAAGCGCTCGGTGCGGATCATGGCGGGGGCGTGACCGGCGGAAACCAGAGCGTCGGCGGCGAATTCGACGAAGGCGGTGGGGCCGCAGACGTAGCAGGTGACCGACGGTGACGGCGGGAGAGCCAGGCCGGCTATCTCATTGCGAGTGAGTCGGCCGGGTGGCCGGGGATCGTCGGCGGGCGCGGTGCGGGTGTAGGCGAGGAACAGTTCGATGTCCTCGTCGGATGCGCCTTCGCCGAGCAGACAGACTCGGCCGCTCTGGTCATCGACCGGGGTGAGGTGGGCGCGGCGGAGTTCGGCCAACTCGTCGCCGTAGAGGAGGTCCTCAGGGGTGCGGACGGAGTAGAGCAGGCGGAAGGGGCTGGGGTTGGCGGACTTTCGGCGGGCTCGGAGCATGGAGGCCAGGGGGACGATGCCCGAGCCGCCTGCGATGAGCACCGCCGCGCCGCCAGATTCGGGGGTCCAGACGAACCAGCCGCCGACGGGGCCGCGGACTTCGATGAAGGCACCGATGGGGAGGGCGTCGACGAGGTAGGTGGAGACTTCGCCGTCTTCGACTCGCTGGACGGTGATTTCGATGTGGTCGCCGTCGGCGGGTGCGGCGAGGGAGTAGCTGCGTTCGGCGTGGTAGCCGTCGGGGGCGGTGAGGCGGACGTCGAGGTGCTGGCCGGGGCGGTGGCCGGGCCAGCCGGGGACACGGAGGATGAGGGTGCGGGCCGTGGCGGATTCGGCGCGGGTGGCGAGGAGTTCGGCGGGCTGCCAGCGCATCAGTCGTCCTGGTAGCGCTGCTCGCGCCAGGGGTCGCCGTAGGAGTGGTAGCCGGCGGCCTCCCAGAAGCCGGGCTCGTCGAGGTCGAGCAGACGGATGCCCTTGACCCACTTGGCGGATTTCCACAGATACAGATGCGGTACCAGCAGCCGCGCGGGCCCGCCGTGTTCGGGGTGCAGGTCCTGCCCGTCGTAGGTGTGCACGATCCAGGCGCGGCCGTCGGTGAGATCCTCGAGCGGCAGGTTGGTGGTGTAGCCGCCGTAGCTGGAGACCAGCGCGTATTCGGCCTGGGTTTCGACGTTTTCGAGCAGGCTGTCCAGGGAGATGCCCTGCCAGTCGGTGTCGAGCTTGGACCACCTGGTCACGCAATGCAGGTCGACGTGCGGGCGTTCCTGCGGCAGTGACATCAATTGCGGCCAGCTCCAACTGTATTGGCGGCCGGTCTCATTGGTGATGGTGAACTGCCAGCGGTCGAGATCCACCCGCGGCGTCGGGCCCGCGGAGAGCACCGGGAAGTCGTCGACCAGGTACTGGCCCGGCGGTAATCGATCGCTCTTCGGACGTGGGCGTCCTTGGAACCCGGGCGAGAAGCCAGTCATTCGACCACTCCCTTTGCTGCGACGGCAGAAAAGCTGTTGGTCAGCCTACGCGTCAGCCGATGTGTCGGGAGAGGAAGCGCACAACATCAGGAGTGACGGTGCTCCAGTATTCCTCGGTGTGGCCGCCGGGCGTGATCAGGCCGACCTCCGGGCGACCGGTCGCGATGTAGCGGCGGCAGCCCTCGATGAACCGGTCGCGATCACCGCACCACAGGCCCACCGGGGCCGGGCCGAGCTTGTCGAGATTGCGCAGCGGGTCCAGCGAGGCCCACTGGTCGGCATTGATGAAGACATTGCGCTTGGCCATCTCGGTCCACGAGGTGAGCAGGCCGGGCGACATGGTGGCGACCGCGTTCACCGGGCGGCCCTGCTCGAAGCGGCGACGCGCGTAGACGAACGCGCCGAAACCACCCATGGAGGTGCCGGTGACCGCGGCGGGCAGACCGTCGGGTCCGCCCAGGCGGCGCTGGGCCAGCCAGCCGGGAACCTCGTTGAGCAGCATGGACATCGGATCGTCACCGGTGCCGTGGTCGTGCCAGTAGTTGTCGCCGCCGTCCAGGGCGACGAAGCCGAAGGCCGGGGACAGGCGGGTGGCGACCCCGACGGCCAGCAGGTCGGCGATATTGCCGACGGCCGCGGTGCGGGCGCTGCCGTGCAGGCCGTGCAGCAGCAGGGAGATCGGAATGTTCTCGGTGGGGACGCCCGGCGGCAGGATGGTGACCAGATCGACCTCGCGGCCGCGGGACTTCGAGAAGACGCGTTCGGTGCGGATGACCGGGTTGATTCCGGCGACGGTCTTGCCCAGATCCTGACCGCGCCCGGTGCTCTTCACCCCGTCGGTCTCGGCCGCGGCGTCGACGCCCGCGCCCACCGCGGCGCCCGCGGCGGCAAGTCCCAGCAATCCGGTAGTCGCGAACAGGGAACGACGGCTGAACCTCCGCGCCGCCGCTCTGTAGTTCTCGACCATGCAATCCTCCATCAGCACATAAACAGCTACCTGCCGTGGAACCGGTGCATCGGTACTTCGCGGCAAATCGCCGCCACCATACCGATCGAAAGCAAACTGCGGTGAACATTGGGCAACGTCTCGTCACACAGTTCACCAACAGCATCGCAGGTTACGGCGGTAATCCGCGTCAACTCGGCGCGGGTTCCTCTATTCGAATCGGCCCGCGCAGAAATTCCATAACAGCGGCCGTGAGGATTTCGTGAGCGCCCGTCGGATCAGCGGCTGTAGACCAGCGCGGTGCCGGTGGCGCGGTCGTGCATGCCGCGGCCGTCGGAATCGGTGAAGAGCGCGGGGATGACGAACAGCAGGATGAGCTGACGGACCAGCGCCCGGATGAAACCGACCGGAGCGTCGGCATCCACGCGACTCACGCGCAGCTTCAGGAAGTACTGCCCCGGCGTGAACCCGAACAGCGTGACCGTCACGATCCCCAGCACGAACCAGACCAGCAGCGTCGGCGTGGACAGGGCCTGCGTGATGACCTCGAAGTGCGAGGGCGGCTGCTGCCCCTGGGGAATCGTCATCTTCGAGATGATCTTCTCGGCATCGGGCCGCACGATGATCGCGGCCAGACCCATGGAGATGAACCAGTCCAGCAGGATCGCGATGACGCGCCGGGTGAAGGGCGCGAGCGCGCCGGGACCGGAGGCCGGCAGTCCGAGTTCCTTGCCCTGATACTCACCGGCCGGGTTGTCTCCGGATTCGGCGTTCGGTCCGGACAGCCATGAGCCGGTGATGCGTGCCATGGGCTCAGCTTATGCGCCGCCCACGAGCCGGTTTCGCAGCCCTGCCGGTCCGGCTTCGAGGACGGGACCATATATGGGTGCGTCCTACCATCACCCTCTGCGCGGATGCTGCGGGCAACCGCCCGGCATACCTGTTAGCTGGACGGATGCCCGGCGGTGAGGATTCTCACCATGACCGGCGGACTCTCGGTAAGGCCCCTAACTTTTCAGAGTCTTAACAGTCGCTTCCGGCAGCTCAATGGCAGGATGTCGGTGCTGGTCGAGCATTGCTCGGCGACCGCTGCGGCGTCTTCGCGAACCCGGGGGCACCGCCGAACCCCCGGCCAGCAGTGCGTGTAACACTGGCGAAACACAGCCTTGATTACAGGGAAACACCGCGTCCATACCGTGTGGTCGCGACGAACCCATGCAGTCACCACTGGCTGGGAACCGATCCGTAAGGAGTACTAAGTGGCGTTCAGCACGGCCGACGAGGTCATCAAGTACATCAAGGAGGAGGAGGTCGAATACGTCGACGTTCGGTTCACCGACCTCCCCGGTGTGCAGCAGCACTTCTCGATCCCGGCGAAGGCGTTCACCGCTGATCTCGCCGAGGAGGGCCTCGCGTTCGACGGTTCGTCGGTGCGTGGCTTCCAGTCGATCGACGAGTCGGACATGCTGCTGCTCCCCGACTTCAGCACCGCGCGGGTCGACCCCTTCCGTGCCGCGAAGACGCTGAACCTGAACTTCTTCGTGCACGATCCGTTCACCCGCGAGGCCTACTCCCGCGACCCGCGCAACATCGCGCGCAAGGCGGAGGAGTACTTGCGCTCGACCGGTATCGCGGACACCGCGTACTTCGGCGCCGAGGCGGAGTTCTACATCTTCGACTCGATCCGCTACGACTCGGCGATGAACGGCGCCTTCTACGAGATCGACTCGATCTCGGGCTCCTGGAACACCGGCGCGGAGTACAACGCCGACGGCACCCCGAACCGTGGCTACAAGGTCCGCAACAAGGGTGGCTACTTCCCCGTCGCGCCGTACGACCACTACGTCGACCTGCGCGACAAGATCTCGACCAACCTGCAGAACGCGGGCTTCGAGCTGGAGCGCGGCCACCACGAGGTCGGCACCGCCGGTCAGGCCGAGATCAACTACCGCTTCAACACCCTGCTGGGCGCCGCTGACGACCTGCAGCTGTTCAAGTACATCGTGAAGAACACCGCGTGGGCCGAGGGTAAGACCGTTACCTTCATGCCGAAGCCGCTGTTCGGCGACAACGGTTCGGGCATGCACGCCCACCAGTCGCTGTGGAAGGACGGCAAGCCGCTGTTCCACGACGAGGCCGGCTACGCGGGCCTGTCGGATCTGGCGCGTCACTACATCGGCGGCATCCTGCACCACGCCCCGTCGCTGCTGGCGTTCACCAACCCGACCGTCAACTCCTACCACCGTCTGGTGCCGGGCTACGAGGCCCCCATCAACCTGGTGTACTCGCAGCGCAACCGCTCGGCCGCCGTGCGTATCCCGGTGACCGGTTCCAACCCGAAGGCCAAGCGCATCGAGTTCCGCGCGCCGGACTCCTCGGGCAACCCGTACCTGGCCTTCGCCGCCATGCTGATGGCCGGCATCGACGGCATCAAGAAGAAGATCGAGCCGCTGGCTCCGGTCGACAAGGACCTCTACGAGCTGCCGCCCGAGGAGGCCAAGAACATCCCGCAGGCCCCCACCTCGCTGGCGTCGGTCATCGACAAGCTCGAGCAGGACCACGACTACCTCACCGAGGGTGGCGTGTTCACCGAGGACCTGATCGAGACCTGGATCGACATCAAGCGCAACCAGGAGATCGCCCCGGTCAACCTGCGCCCGCACCCCTACGAGTTCGAGCTCTACTTCGACGTCTAAATCGAAGCAGCGCAAGCGCTCACACTGAGGCCCCAGCCAATCAAGCTGGGGCCTCGGCCTTTTCAGGCAACAGCCGAGCTGCCTGATCATCCAACCGGGATACCGATCGCCACGCGGAGGGATCCTGCAGTTGCCCAGTTGCTCGGGCCGGTAGTGTGATTCGCGTGACGGATAGCCTCGAAGTGGCACTCCATGAGAGAAGCGACCTGCAGAAGTACGGCACTAACAAGCGATTGCTCTTCGCCTTGCAGCTCAGCTTCGAGATAGAAGAGATCGACACAGTAGCTTCGGCGTCACTGACCGACGGATCGAACGACAAAGCATGCGACCTCCTTTACATCGACCGCGATGCAGGCAGAGTTGTTCTC
>NZ_BAFX01000057.1 GCF_000308815.1 Nocardia concava NBRC 100430 | reverse complement strand
AATCTTGATCATCAGGCGCTCCTCGTCCAACCTCGTTTCCCAGGCCCTTGGGGCTCCGGGTCGGTGTCCGTGTCGCTCTGACCTGGAATAAGTTACGGGGTGCGGTGAACCAAAGTCAAATCGCCTCTCTACCTGCACTTTTGCGGGCACGGCAACGAATGCCTCGGGACCGGCCGCCGATCTTCGACGCGTCGGCGATCCCTAGATGAGGAGTAGGCGATGCCAGAGATCCTGCGAACGGTGTCGAACGCCGCCGAGGCCGCGCGGCAGGGAGATGTCGAGACCGCTCGCCGCCTCTTCGTCATCGCGGAACGCCTCGCCCTGGAAGAGCTCGCGCACGACCGGCGTTGCCTGCCCGTTGACAAGCATCCCAACGGCAACAATTGTCGAAATGCGGGTCGACACGGGAATACGGGGCACGACGAAGGAGTCTGCGTGAATTCAACGATGGGTGCGCGAACACCCGGCGATCAGAAGGAAGGCGCGGACAGTCTCGTCTACGTCGTCTTCATTACCGCCGCGGCCGCCATGGGCGGGTTCCTCTTCGGATACGACAGCTCGGTCATCAATGGCGCGGTCGAGGCGATCCGCGACAAGTACGACATCGGCTCGGCGACCCTGGCGCAGGTTGTCGCCATCGCCCTGATCGGCTGTGCGGTCGGCGCGGCCATCGCCGGGCGCATCGCGGACCGGATCGGCCGCATCTGGGTCATGCGGATCGCGGCCACGCTCTTCACCTGCAGCGCCATCGGTTCCGCGCTGCCGTTCGCGCTGTGGGATCTGGCCATGTGGCGCGTGATCGGTGGCATCGGCATCGGCATGGCCTCGGTGATCGGGCCCGCCTACATCGCCGAGGTGTCGCCGCCGGCGTATCGCGGACGGCTCGCCTCCTTCCAGCAGGCAGCAATCGTGATCGGCATCGCGACCTCGCAGCTGGTGAACTTCGCGATCCTCAAGATGGCTGGTAATGAGCAGCGCGGGCACATCGGCGGTCTCGAGGCCTGGCAGTGGATGCTCGGCGTGATGGTCATACCGGCCGCTCTGTACGGGCTGTTCTCCTTCACCATTCCGGAGTCGCCGCGATACCTCATCTCCGTCGGGAAGATCGACAAGGCGAAGGAAGTGCTGACCGAGGTCGAGGGCGACCGGGGCGAGCTCGACGCCCGCATCATCGAGATCCAGAATGCGATGCACAGCGAGACCCGCTCGACCTTCAAGGATCTGCTCGGCGGCAAGTTCGGCTTCCTGCCGGTCGTCTGGATCGGCATCGGACTGTCGGTGTTCCAGCAGCTGGTCGGCATCAATGTCGTCTTCTACTACTCGGCGACGCTGTGGCAGTCGGTCGGCATCGACCCGTCGAGCTCGTTCTTCTACTCCTTCACCACCTCGATCATCAATATCGTCGGCACCGTCATCGCCATCACCCTGGTCGACCGGATCGGCCGGAAACCGTTGGCGCTCATCGGATCCGCGGGCATGGCGATCTCCCTGGGCCTGGAGGCCTGGGCGTTCCACGCCAAGACCGGGTCGGGCGACAACGTCTCCCTCCCCCACGCCCAGGGCATCGTGGCGCTCGTCTCCGCGCACTGCTTCGTGCTCTTCTTCGCCATGTCCTGGGGTGTGGTCGTCTGGGTGCTGCTCGGCGAGATGTTCCCCAACCACATTCGCGCCGCCGCCCTCGGCGTGGCCGCGTCCGCGCAGTGGATCGCCAACTGGGTCATCACCGCCAGCTTCCCCAGCCTCTCGGACTGGAACCTGTCGGGCACCTACGTCATCTACACCGCCTTCGCGCTGCTCTCGATCCCGTTCGTGCTCAAGTGGGTTCCCGAGACCAAGGGCAAGGCGCTGGAGGAGATGGGCTAGACCTCCCGTACCCGCGGCCGGGCCTCGTCGAACGGGGCTCGGCCGCAGTGCTGTTCGGCTAGCCTGGCGCTGTGTCGGAACGGTGGGATTCCTTCAGCGAAATCTCCGAGCAGCTCCACGCCCTCTCCGCCGAAGCGCGGCAAGCCGCTTACGACAATCTGCTGCGCCCGGGCGGGACCTGGGACAACATGCTGCTACCGACACCGGAGTCGCCACGCCGACCGCGGCGCGACGAGGTGCTGACGCTCAGGATCAGCGTCGAATCCCTGCGGCCGAACCCCCGCGTCACGCGGCAACTCACCCTCGCCTCCGACCTCTTCCTCGACGAAGTACACGATGTGCTCACCGAGCTGTACGGCTGGAAAGAGAAGCGGCGCTATCGATTCGGATCCGCGGCCGGCTACAACGATCGCGAGACCGAGCACTACCCGTGTGCGTTCGAGACCGGCCGCGGCGAGCGGGCGGCGGTCGAGGTCGACACCGTCCGCCTCGACGAACTGCTGCGCGAACCCGGCGACAGCATCTATCACCGGTACGGCACGCGACAGGAATGGCAGCGCGTCCTCCGGCTCGAGGCGGTCTCGGAGCACACGCCCACCACGCCGCGCGCCGGATGCACTGCCGGGCCGAAAAGCCTGGACCTGGAGGCCGTCAACCTCACGCTGAGCGGTTTCGGGCGAGGTTCGGAGGCCGAAATCGGCTTGGACCCCGAGGAAGTGCCGGAGCCGCTGGCGCGAATCCTGAGCTGGCAGCCGTGCCGCGCCCGCCGGCAAGTCGCACACTTGGCGTCCCAGGCCATGATCGATCGGCCGCCGCGCATCGACAAACCGTCGGCAATCGATGCCGTGCAACCGTTCTCGCGCTTGCTCGCCATGATCGGCCCCGACGGACTGGCGTTGGACGAGCACGCGCAGATTCCCGCCATGCGCACCGCCGCGCTCTTCCATGAGCTCGGGATGAACCCGTACTGGTTCGGGCGCGGCCGCCCGGGCAGTGAGCCCGTCCCGATCGCCATCCTGCGCAATGTCGCCGAAAGCCATGAGCTGACCTCGACATTCGCGGCGCGGATACGGCTGACCGAGCAGGGCCGCGACTATCTGGACGACCCGCTCGGACTGTTCTGGTACCTCGCCGGACGCGTGCGATGGACGGTCCACGGCTTCGCCGACATCCAGGCCGCGGTCATTGTCTACCTGCTGGGCGCGGCCACCGACACCGACGATCCAGCGCCGGCCGCGGCACGTTTCCTCGACGAGGCCGGGCGGGCACCCGAGGGCCACCCCTTCAACACGGCGGAGGATCTGCGAATCGAGTTGCGCGAATTCTTCGCCCTGATGGACAGTTTGCGCATGACTCCGGTCGAGGAGTCGTCCTGCTACCCGATCCGCCATCCGGCCACACGGATGTTTGCCCTGGCGGCGCTGGCACGGTGGCCGCGACGCCGGGACATTCCGGCTCGCTGAACGTCGGACTACTTCAGGATCTTGGTGATCTGGCCCGCGCCAACGGTGCGGCCGCCCTCGCGGATCGCGAATTTGAGGCCGACTTCCATGGCGATGGGCTGGATCAGCACCACTTCCATCTGGACGTTGTCGCCGGGGAGGACCATCTCGGTCTCAGCCGGGAGGGTGACCACCCCGGTGACATCGGTTGTGCGGAAGTAGAACTGGGGGCGGTAGTTGTTGAAGAACGGGGTGTGACGGCCGCCCTCCTCCTTCGACAGGATGTAGGCCTGCCCCTCGAACTCGGTGTGCGGCGTAACCGAACCGGGCTTGATGACGCATTGGCCGCGTTCGACATCCTCGCGGCGGACACCGCGCAACAGCAGCCCGACGTTCTCCCCCGCCTGCCCCTCGTCCAACAGCTTCCGGAACATCTCGATCCCGGTCACGGTCGTCTTGGTCGTCTTCGGCCGGATACCAACGATCTCCACTTCGGCGTTCACCTTCAGCACGCCGCGTTCGATACGCCCGGTGACCACCGTGCCGCGGCCGGTGATGGTGAAGACGTCCTCGATCGGCATGAGGAACGGTTTCTCCACCTCGCGCGTCGGAGTATCGATCCAGTCGTCCACCGCCGCGAGCAGTTCGGTGATCGTCTCCCCCCACTCACCGTCCGGGTTCTCCAGCGCCTGATACGCCGACACCCGCACGATCGGGGTGTTGTCGCCGTCGAACTCGTACTCGTTGAGCAGATCGCTGACCTCGAGCTCGACCAGCTCCAGGATCTCCTCGTCCTCCACCATGTCGCACTTGTTCAGCGCCACAACCATTTTCGGCACGCCGACCTGCCGCGCCAGGATCACGTGCTCCTTGGTCTGCGGCATCGGCCCGTCGGTGGCGGCGACCACCAGGATCGCGCCGTCCATCTGGGCCGCGCCGGTGATCATGTTCTTGATGTAGTCCGCGTGCCCGGGACAGTCGACGTGCGCGTAATGCCGGTTCTCCGTTTGATATTCGACGTGCGCGATGGAGATGGTGATGCCGCGCTGCCGCTCCTCCGGGGCCTTGTCGATGGCCTCGAACGGGGTGAAGGGGTTCAACTCGGGATGTTTGTTGTGCAGCACGCGGGTGATCGCCGCGGTCAGAGTGGTTTTGCCGTGGTCGATGTGGCCGATGGTGCCCACGTTGACATGCGGCTTCGTCCGCTGGAACTTCGCCTTCGCCACTGGAATCCTCCTGTGCGCCTGCGCATCGAGGCGGGCACCGGGGACAAGGACACCGCGAAGTCATGCCCGACGGCGGTGTCATGATCCAGAGTATTTCCGCGCGGGCCGGGAAAGGTCGAGAACCGGGTGAACCGGGCGTAGAGGACCGTTGACGCACAACGGGCGCTCCGGCCACTCCGCGAACTCGGACCGGATACCACCCCGGCAGGACCATCCACTACCACCGCACCGCGAGGCAGCACGCGCCGCGCCCAACCGGACGCGGTCGGACCGGCGCAGTAACGTGGGCTGCTATGACAGCTGTTGCAGATCGTTCGCTCGGACCGGAACTGGCGCGCACCGAGGGCATCGGGGACGCCGATGTGCTCGTGGTCGGGCTCACCTCGGCGGAGGACGGGCCGGTGCTCGCGCCCGCCGACGCCTTCGACGACGTGCTCGACGCGGACACCAGGGACGCGTTGCTGAGCGCGCTGCGGGCGGTCGGAGCCAAGGGCAAGGGCGAGGAGATCACGCGGGTGCCCGCGCCCGCCGGGCTGGGCGTGGACTTCGTGCTGGCGGTCGGGCTGGGCGCGGCGGACAAGGTCGACGCCGAGCAGGTGCGCAAGTCGGCCGGTGCGGCCGGGCGGGCGCTGACCGGGGTGGCGACCGCGGTCACCACGCTGTCCGGACTGGATCTGGGAGCGGCGGCCGAGGGGTTCTACCTGGGCGCCTACCAGTTCACCGCCTTCAAGTCGGCCAAGTCCGCGCCGAAGGCCGACGACCAGCCGGTCAAGCGGGTCGAATTCCTGGTTCCCGACCCGGGATTCGGTGAAGAGGAGCTGTTCCGCGCGCAGGCTATCGCCGAAGCCGTCGCCACCGCACGGGATTTCGTGAACACCCCGCCGAGCGATCTGTTCCCCGGCGAATTCGCCAACCGCGCAGCCGAATTGGCGAAGGCCGCGGGGCTGCAGGTGGAGATCCTCGATGAGAAGGAACTCGAAAGCCAGGGCTACGGCGGCATTCTCGGCGTCGGCAAGGGCTCCTCGCGGCCGCCGCGGCTGATCCGCATCACCTACGCGGGCGGCGATCCCAAGGTGGCGCTGATCGGCAAGGGCATCACCTTCGATACCGGCGGCATCTCCATCAAGCCCGCGGCGGGCATGGAGGCCATGACCTCCGATATGGGCGGCGCGGCGGCGGTCATCGCCACCACCCTGCTCGCGGCGCGACTGAGCCTGCCGCTCACCGTCATCGCCACCGTGCCCATGGCCGAGAACATGCCGTCGGCCACCGCGCAGCGGCCCGGTGACGTGCTCACCCAGTACGGCGGCACCACCGTCGAGGTCATCAACACCGATGCCGAGGGCCGCCTCATCCTTGCCGACGCCATCGTGCGCGCGGGCGAGGACGAGCCCGACTACCTCATCGACGTGGCCACCCTCACCGGTGCGCAGATGGTGGCGCTGGGCACCCGCACCCCGGGTGTCATGGGCACCGACGCCTTCCGTGACCGCGTCGCCCGCATCTCCCAGGAGATCGGCGAAAACGCCTGGGCCATGCCGCTTCCCGCCGAACTCCGCGCCGACATCAACTCCAAGATCGCCGATCTGGCGAACGTCGCGCCCCACCGCTGGGGCGGCATGCTCTCGGCGGGCCTGTTCCTGAAGGAGTTCGTCCCCGAGTCGGTCCAGTGGGCCCACCTCGACGTCGCCGGCCCCGCCTACAACACCGGCGGCCCGTTCGGCTACATCGGCAAGGGCGGCACCGGCGTCCCGGTCCGCACCCTCATCACCACCCTCGAGGACATCGCCGCCGAATAGTCGACGACCAGTCCCACACCGACGCCCGCCCCGCATCATGCGGCGGCGGGCGTCTCCATTTCGTGAATCGCCGAGTGGCACATCAGCGCGGCCGTTTCGGACAAATCCCCTCGCTGGTGTGCCACTCGGCGAAGACATCCGGCGGAGTGTCAGAAGCCTTGGGTGGCGCGGCGGTCGAGGATGCGTTGGCGGGCGTCGTGGTCGCGCATGCGTTGGGGGTAGCCGACTCGGCGGGCGTCGTAGACGGGGATGTTCAGGGTCGAGGAGAGGCGGTGGGCGCCGCGTTCGCCGACGACTCGGCGGGTCCATTCGCCGTCGTGGGCGACCAGCACGACCGTCACATCGGTCACCGTGGTGCGCGGTTCGACGAAAGCCTCGACGCCGTAATGGTTTCGCGTCCAGGCGATCAGGTGCGCCATGGTCTCGGGGTCGGCATCACCCTTGCGAGCGGTACCGCCGCGACCGAACAGATCCAGGAAACCCATGTCGTCAACCTCCTCCCCGGCACCGAATTCTCACCGCCGGATATTTCGATACTGCCAGGCCACGGCGCTTTCGCCACCCCGCCGCCCAACTCCTAAGCACCCGCACAGAAACCCTTCAGCCCCGCCTCAGCCCACCCCGCCGACCGGCGACCACGGCCCCGCCGTGAGCCGTGCATCCTCGAGCCGATTCGTGCGGCACGGCCGCCGGGCGCGCCGCTCGGCAGTCTCCGGGTGTGGGCCGGAGGCATCCGGTTCAGCTAGCCGACGGCTACCGCGCTGAGGACGACACGACTCCCGGCCATCGGCACCCCGAACGGGCGGCGGCGGCGCAAACGTGATACGTGTCATGGCATCCCGCCAATCCGGGCGCACGCCAGGCACATTCCTTGCTCACGCGAGGGATCGCGACACGGAGAGGTCGGCGCAACCGCCGCCCTGTGACACGCCGCACCGCGACGAGTGCAAGGATGGGTGATTGGAACAAGAACCAACACGGATCTCCGGTGCCACAGATACTTCGGTGGCCGTCGGGACGACACCGCGACCCGCGGTGCCACGCCCGCTGAGAGACGAACTGTTTAACCCGACGAGCAGTCAGAGGAGTCAACGGACATGACCTTCTCCGTCCAGATGCCGGCTCTTGGTGAGAGCGTCACCGAGGGCACTGTGACCAGGTGGCTGAAGAAGGAAGGAGACACGGTCGAGGTCGACGAGCCGCTGCTCGAGGTCTCCACCGACAAGGTCGACACCGAGATCCCGTCCCCGGCCGCAGGCGTTCTCGTGAAGATCGTCGCCCAGGAGGACGACGTGATCGAGGTCGGCGGAGAGCTCGGCGTGATCGGCGACGCCGGATCCGCCCCGGCTCCGGCCTCCGCCCC
>NZ_BAFX01000058.1 GCF_000308815.1 Nocardia concava NBRC 100430 | reverse complement strand
TGCGATCGGTCCGCCACCAGCCATTCCCTGCCACCGGAGTGCCGCCGCCACCTCGGCGGCCGGGCCGCTATCCCGCCGCACTGTCGGCGGGATAGCGGGCGGGGGTCACCACTGGCCGGGGACGTAGTCGCCGCCGAGGTTGCCGGCGATGACGTTCAGGCGGTTCCAGGCGTTGATGGTGGCGATCAGGGAGATCAGCGCGCCGATCTGGTTGTCGTCGTAGTGCTTGCGGACCTGGGCGAAGGTGTCCTCGGAGATGCCGGGGGACGCGTCGGCCAGGCGGGTGCCCTCCTCGGTCAGAGCCAGGGCGGCGCGCTCGGCGTCGGTGAAGACGGTGGATTCCTTCCAGGCGGCGATCAGGGACAGACGGACGGCGGTCTCACCGGCCGCGGCGGCGTCCTTGACGTGCATGTCGAGGCACATGCCGCAGTGGTTGATCTGCGAGGCGCGGATCTTCACCAGTTCCTGGGTGGCCTTGGGCAGCGTGGACTCCTCGGCGACGCGGCCGGCGGTGTTGAGGCGCTTGAAGAACTTGGTGGCGATCTCGTTCTCGAACATGTTGAAGCGGACCATTGTTCTCTCGTTTCTGTGCGTGTTTGTTGGCTTCGTCAGGTTGACGACGCGGCCCGCACGGGTGTGACATCGCCTCGCATGTGACGCCGGTCACGCCGGAAAGTCTCACCGAGAGCCCTCGGTCCGCCGCCCCTATTTCTAGGATCTTGATTTCGCGAAACGGCCTACGCCGGAGCGGATCCGGCGCGATCATGAATCTCGGAAGATTGTGAACCGACCGGTAGTCACATCTCGGCTACCTAGGGGGTTGCGATGCTCGACGCAGGCAGACATCGGAAAATCTCATCCAGCGGTCAGTGGCAGGGGGTCCGCCCGACCGTGCGGCGCGGAAAGACCGGCCGACATCACCGTGCCGTTCCGAAAACCTTACGTACCAAGGCCTTACAGGCCCTCCTCCCCGGCGCGACGGTCATCGCCATGACCTGTCTCGCGGCCCCGGCGCATGCCGAGGCACCGCCGCGGCCGGTGCAGATCGATCCGCTCGAGGGCCTGTCGCAGGACGTGCTGGCCACCCTCAATTCGCTGAAGACGCTGAACTTCACCGATGTCGACCTGAAGGGCATCGGCCTGCCCGGCATCGATCTCCCGGGCGTCAACCTGCCCGCGCTGTTCGCCCCGGACACCGCGATCGTGGTGCTCGGCTACGGCCTGACACCCGAGGGCGAGATGCGCCCCGAACTCATGGCCCGCCTTTACGCCGGTTACGTCTCGGCCCTGCTCTCCCCGCAGGCTCCGGTCATCGTGACCGGCGGCAATCCGCAGAACGGGGTCACCGAGGCGGATGCCATGGCGGACTGGCTGGTCGACCACGGCATCGATCGCGCCCGAATCCACACCGAAACCAAGGCGAATTCGACGGTCCAGAACGCGGCCTTCTCGGCGCAGCTCATGGACGCGATCGGCGCACATGCGGCGATCCTCATCACCTCGGCCGACCACATCGCCCGGGCGCTGACGAATTTCCACGCGGCCGGAATCGCGGTGGTGGCGACCATGACGCCGGAGGCTGCGCCGCTCTCGGCGGAGCCGTTCGGGCCGCACGCTTAGCTCGTCATTCCGGCGTGTCCTTGGCCGGAATCCACACTTCCGCAGTGGATTCCGGCCAAAAGCACGCCGGAATGACGGGGTCAGGCGAGGTAGCGGGCGATGCTCTCCGCGACGCAGGCGGGCTTGTCCTGCCCCTCGATCTCGATGGTCACCGTCCGCACGGCCTGCACGCCGCCCGGAATATCGGTGATCGCGTCGAGGGTGAACCGGCCGCGAATGCGGCTGTCCACCAGCACCGGGTTGATGAAGCGAACCTTGTTGAGTCCGTAGTTGATTGCCATGCTCGCCGCGCTGACGGTCATGACCTGCGCGGTCATCGGAACCACCAGCGACAGGGTGAGGAACCCGTGCGCGATGGTGCGGCCGTAGGGTCCGGCGGCGGCTCGGGCGGCGTCGACGTGGATCCACTGGTGGTCGTCGGTGGCGTCGGCGAAGGTATCGATGCGCTTCTGGTCGACGGTAATCCAGTCGCTCACACCGAGTTCGGTGCCGACAGCCTTGCGCAGCTGCTCGAAATCGCTGAAGTCGATCATCTTTCCCTCTCGCTCGGGCTCTTCCATTCCGCGGGCTCAGGCGTAGCGCTGCTTGAGTTCGCGCTTGAGGATCTTGTGGGTCGGCCCCATGGGCAGTTCGGTCACGAACTCCACGCGGCGCGGGTACTTGTACCGTGCCACATGCTCTTTCGCGTAGTCCACGACTTCCTCCGCGGTGATCGCCCCCGACGGCACGACCACCGCGAGGATCTCCTCGCCGTAGTTCTCGTCCGGCACCCCGATGATCGCCACCTGCGCGATGTTCGGATGCCGCAGCAGCGCGGCCTCGACCTCGGTCGGGTACACGTTGAACCCGCCGCGGATGATCATCTCCTTGATCCGGTCCACGATGCGCAGGTACCCGCCCTCGTCTTTGATGCCGAGGTCGCCGGTGCGGAACCAGCCGTCCACCATGACTTCCGCGGTGGCGTCGGGGCGTCCGGTGTAGCCGCTGAACACATTGTGGCCACGCACCACGACCTCGCCGATGGTGCCGGCGGGCAGCAGTGAGATCTGCTCGCGGACATCGGGATCGGCGATCTCGACGTCCACGCCCCAGACCGGATGCCCGACGGTGCCGATCTCGGGACCGAGCAGCGGCTGGTTCACCGTTGCGGTGGGCGAGGTTTCGGACAGACCGTAGCCCTCGAGGATGTGGGAGCCGAAAACCTTCTCGAACTCCTCGATGATGACCGGCGGCATGGCCGCGCCGCCGCTGATGCACAGCCGCAGCTCTGGCAGCCGCTCCGCGCTCTTGGCCGCCTCGAGCAGGCCGTGGTACATGGTGGGCACGCCGTGGAAGGTGTTGACGTTCTCCTGCACCATCAGCTGAAGCGCCTGTGCCGCATCGAATCTCGGCATGAGCACCAGCGTCGCGCCGAGCCGCCAGTGCGAGTTCATCGACACCGTCTGCCCGAACACGTGGAACAGCGGCAGCGCGCCCAGCGCGATGTCCTCGCGCTTGACCTCATTGGCGTCGAACGCGTTCACGGTCGCGCACATCACCATATTGAGGTGGCTGAGCTCCGCGCCCTTGGGCCGCCCGGTGGTCCCGCTGGTGTAGAACACGACCGCGGTGTCCAGCGGGCTGCGGGACACGTACGCCGGAATCGCCTCTCCGACCAGCTCTTTCGGGCTGACCGAGTCGATGCCGACCCGCGCGGCCGCCTCCTTGCCGACGGCCTCCACCATCGGATGGCAGATCATGAGCTTGGCCCCGCTGTCGCGCAGCACGTACTCGGCCTCGTCGGCGGTGAGCAGCAGATGCACCGGCACCACCGTCGCGCCCGCCGCCAGAATGGCGAAGTAGGCGCGCGGGAAGTCGGCGGTATTGGGCCCCATGAGCGCGACCCGATCCCCCGGCCGCACACCGAGTTCGATGAGCGCCCCGGCCTGTTCGCGGGCCTGCCGCCACAGGTCGCGGAAGGTGATGCGCTGGTCGCCCTCGATCAGGGCGAGGTGGTCGGGTCGCCGCCACGCCGGTTCGGCGAGGATGGAGGCCAGGGAGAGAGTCGCGTTCATTGAGACCTCTGGTTCGATGGGTGGGGCTAGAGACCCATGTTCTTGGCGATGATCATCTTCATGACCTCGCTGGTGCCGCCGTAGATCCGGTTGACGCGGTTGTCCGCGTACAGGCGGGCGATGGGGTACTCGTTGATGAAGCCGTAGCCGCCGTGCAGCTGCAGGCAGCGGTCGATGACGCGGTGGGCGACCTCGGTGCAGAACAGCTTGGCCGAGGCGGCGTCGGCGGGCGACAGGGTGCCTTCGTCGAGGGCCTCGAGCCCGCGGTCGACGACGGCCTCGGCGGCGTCCACCTCGGCCTGGCAGGCGGCCAGCTCGAACTTGGTGTTCTGGAAGGCCGCGACCGGCTGCCCGAACACGTTGCGCTGCCGGGTGTATTCCTTGGCGAAGCGGATGGCGGCCTTGGCCTGCGCGTACGCGCCGACGGCAATGGACAGCCGCTCCTGCGGGAGGTTCTGGCCCAGGTAGGAGAAGCCCTTGTGCTCCTCGCCCAGCAGGTCCTCGGCCGGCACCTTGACGTCGGTGAAGTTGAGTTCGGCGGTGTCGGAGACCTTGAGGCCCAGCTTGTCCAGCTTGCGGCCGACGGTGTAGCCCGGGGTCTTGGTGTCGACGGCGAACAGCGAGATGCCGTGGCGGCGATCGCCTTCGGTGGCCGGGGCGGTGCGGGCGCACACGATGACGCGGTCGGCGAGCACGCCGCCGGTGATGAAAGTCTTGGACCCGTTCAGCACGTAGTGCGTGCCGTCCTCGGAAAGCTTTGCGGTGGTGCGCATTCCGGCCAGGTCGGAGCCGGTGCCGGGCTCGGTCATGGCGATGGCGAACATGGTCTCGCCGGAGACGAAGCCGGGCAGCCAGCGTTCCTTCTGCTCCCGGGTGGCCAGGTTCAGGATGTAGGGCAGGCACAGGCCGACGTGTACGCCCGAGCCGCCCAGAGACACTGCGGCACGGGCGCATTCCTCGATGAGAATGGCCTGGAACTTGAACGATTCGATGCCCGCGCCGCCGAACTCCTCGGGGACCTCGATGCCGAAGACGCCGAGTTCGGCCAGCTTGTAATAGAAGTCGCGCGGCGCGATACCGGCGGCGTACCACTCGTCGTAGACGGGGACGACCTCAGCCTCGAGGAACGCCCGCACGGTCTCGCGGAAGGCATCGTGGTCTTTGTCGAAAACTGTTCTCTGCATGGTGAAGATCTCCGAGATTAGAGACGGCGTCCGCCGTCGACGTAAATGGTCTGACCGGTGACGAACGAGGCGTTTTCGGAGACCAGGAACGACACCACATTCGCGATATCGGCGGGCTCGCCGACACGGCGCAGCGGGGTGATCTTGGCGGCCTGCTCGCGGAACTCCTCCGGCGAGACACCCACGCGGGCGGCGGTGGCATCGGTCATCTCGGTGACGATGAACCCGGGGGCAACGGCGTTGACATTGATGCCGAACGGCCCCAATTCCATTGCGAGCGTGCGGGTCAGACCCTGGATGCCCATCTTGGCGGCCGAGTAGTTGGCCTGCCCGCGGCTGCCGAGCGCGGACACGCTGGAGGTGTTCACGATCTTGCCGGACTTCTGCTTCACCATGTACTTCTGCGCCTCGCGCGAGCACAGGAACGTGCCCTTGAGGTGCACGTTCATGACCAGGTCCCAGTCGTCGACCGACATCTTGAACAGCAGGTTGTCGCGCAGCACGCCCGCGTTGTTGACCAGCACGTCGACCGAACCCAGTTCGGAGGCGATGCGTTCGAACGCGGTGGCGACCTGCGCCTCGTCGGTGACATTGCAGCCCACCGCGATCGCGGTGCCGCCCTTGGCGACAATGGCGTCCACGGCGTCCTTGCAGGCGGCCTCGTCGAGATCGACGATGGCGACGGCGAATCCGTCGGCGGCCAGGCGGGCGGCGGTGCCCGCGCCGATTCCGCGGGCGGCACCGGTCACGACTGCGACTTTCGACATGGTGAATCTCCTTGTCTACGCTGGGTCTTTTTCGTGAAAAGGTTCAGAGGAAGGCGTTGACGCCGGTGAGGGCGCGGCCGATGAGCAGTTTCTGGATCTGGCTGGTGCCCTCGTAGAGGGTGAGCACGCGCGCGTCGCGCAGGTACTTCGACACCGGGTACTCGTCGATGTAGCCGTATCCGCCGAACACCTGGATGGCATTGTTGGCGGCCTTCACCGCGGCCTCGCTGGCGAACAGCTTGGCCACCGACGCCTCGGTGCCGAAGGGTTTGCCCTTCTCCACCAGATCCGCAACCCGCCAGGTCAGCAGCCGCGCGGCCTCGACCTCGACCGCGATATCGGCGATGAGTTCCTGAACCAGCTGGTAGGAGGCGATCGGCTTGCCGAACTGCTCGCGCTCCTGAGCGTATTTCACCGCGGCCTCGAGGCAGCCGCGGGCGACGCCGACACACCCGGCGGCCACACCCATGCGGCCCTTGTCGAGCGCTGCCATGGCGATCTTGAAGCCCTGGCCGAGTTCGCCGAGCCGGTTGGCGTCGGGCACCCGCACCCGGTCCAGGACCAGTTCCGCGGTGGCCTGGCCGCGCAGGCCGAGCTTGCCCTTGATCTCCTTGCGGGTGAGGCCGGGCGCGTCGGTGGGGACCAGGAACGCGGTCACGCCCTTGGGTCCGGGCCCGCCGGTACGCGCGAAGATGATCGCGACGTCGGCCCAGGTGCCGTTGGTGATGAACATCTTGGTGCCGGAGATCAGCCAATCCTCGCCGTCGGCAACGGCTTTGGCGTTGAGGTTGCCCGCATCTGAGCCGGTGTCGGGCTCGGTCAGGCCGAAGCAGCCCAGCGCCTCACCCGAGCACAGGCGCGGCAGCCACTCCTGCTTCTGCGCCTCGTTGCCGTAGGTCTTGATGGACTTGGCGACCAGCCCGAGCGACACGGACACGATGCCGCGCACCGAACTGTCGCCGCGGCCGAGCTCCTCGAGCAGCAGGCAGTAGTCGAGGGCGGTACCGCCGGACCCGCCATACTCCTCGGGAATCTCGATGCCGAGAAAGCCCATGTCACCGAGCTTTCCGACGATGGCGGTGTCGACCGACTCGGCCCGATCCCACTCGGCCGCGTACGGCACGACCTCTTTGTCGACCCAGGCCCGAGCCAGCTCCCGAAGTTCACGCTGGGACTCGCCGAGTTCGAAGTCCATGATTGTGATCTCTCCTAACCAAACGGTGTTAGGTTTATGACAACGAAGTTATCCTAACAGCGTTCGGTTTTTCAAGGACCGAGTGATAAATTCGACCCCCACCGGGGGATCAGCTGGGGTTCTCCACAAGAGGAGGTGAAGCCGGATGGCCAGGCCGAAAGTGCCGCTGCTGAGCCGCGAACGCATTCGCGAGGCGGCCCTGACCCTGATCGACCGCGACGGTCTCACCGACCTGTCCATGCGCAAACTCGCCGCCGAGTTGGGCGTGCAGGCCGCCTCGATCTACACCCACTATCCCAACAAGGACGCGGTCTTCGACGACATCGCGGGCGGCATCATGGCCCGCGTCGACACCTCCGCCTTCGAGTCGGGCGACTGGCGCGCCGGCCTCGTGTCCTGGGCGCACTCCTACCGCGACGCCCTGGTCCTGCACCCGAATTTCGTCGCCTACCTGGCCGCGGGCCCGGGCACCCGCGAGGAGAATCTGCGCCACGCCGACGCCGTGCACGGCGGGCTGGTCTCGGCGGGCTGGCCGCCGCGCGATGCCACCATGATCGGCGCGGCCACCCGGTATCTCGTCATGGGCGCGACCATGGGTTCGTTCTCGCGCGGCTTCGTCGACGACGTCCAGGTCTATCGCGACCGGTACCCGCATCTCGAGCAGGCGCATCTACTGCGCGCCAAGGCCGACGAAATCGATTCCGAGAGTTTCGAATTGGCGCTGTCCGCGTTCGTGGACGGCCTGCAGTTGCGCTTCGACGCCATCGCGAAAAGGCGGGCCCGCCGTCAGCAGACCCGCCTTGCCGATTCCGATTAGGAGATGTGCTCTTTGGCCTCGTCGTACCCGGCGTCCGCGGGTGCGCTCGCGGGGCCGTAGACCTGGTGCGTCACACCGGTCTTGAAGGCCTTGACCGAAAGCAGCTGCAGCGGAATCGGATCGCCCTCGTCGAACAGCCGCAGCCCGCCGTTCTGCAGCGCGACCGGGTGCACGAGCAGGTGCAGCTCGTCGATCAGTTCCGCGGCCAGCAGCTGCCGCACCACCGAGGGCGAGCCGCTGAGTGAGATCTCGCCGCCCTCCTCGGCCTTCAGCAGGGCCACGGCCTCGACCAGGTCGCCTTGCAGCTGTTCGGAATTGCGCCAGTCGAATTCCAGGTCCTGGTGCGAGGCAACGATTTTCCGCATATCGCCGAGCGCCTTGGCGAATCCGGCGTCCTCGCCACCCGCGGCCTCCCGCTCCGGCCACGCGCCGGCGAACGAGTCATAGGTGACCCGCCCGAACAGCAGGGTGTCGGCCGGGGCGACCAGCGCCGAAACAGCCTCGCCCATCTCGTCGTTGAAGTACGGGAAGTGCCAGTCCTGCGGATCGGCGACAATGCCGTCGAGGGAGATGAACATTCCAGCGGTGATCTTGCGCATCGGTGTTGCTCCTTGCCAGTTTTGATGTCGGTAGGCCGCGCGGTTACTCATACGACGGCCCCCCGATCCGAAATTCATCGGTGCTCACGCCCCTGGGAGCCCCCGACATCACGGATACCTCTCAAGGGTGAGGCACGGTTGCCCCTGAGGTACCGGAATCGATGCACAGGTCGGCTCTTCCGGGTGAGGTGTGGCCCGGTCCCGGCTGCGTAGCGTGAGGTCCACCGAGCTCCGGGAGGACAAATGTTCAAGTACGCCAAGGCTTTCGGCTCTGCGAGCCTGGTCGCGACATTGATGCTGTGCACCTACGGGTCGGTGGCCGCGACGCCTCCCGGTTATCCCGACACCCGCACCGCCCTGCAACGGTTGACCGAGGCCGACGGCGCCCCCGGCGCGCTGCTCGAGGTGCGCGACGCGCACGGCCGGACGGTGCTGACCAGCGGTGTCGCGAACCGCGACACCCACGCGCCGATGACGGGCGACGCCCGGTTCCGAATCGGAAGCATGACCAAGATCTTCGTCGCCACCGTGGTCCTCCAGCTCGTCGGCGAAGGGCGGCTGGACCTCGACGCACCCGTCGAGCGGTACCTGCCCGGCGTGGTCCGGGGCGACGGCTACGACGGCCACGACATCACGGTGCGCCAGCTTCTCCAGCACACCAGTGGTCTACCCGACTACGTCGACTTCCTCGACCTGACGCAGATCACCACTTCGCCTGCGACACACCATGATCCGATGGAGCTCGTCCGGCTGGCCCTCGCCCAACCGCGTACGTTCGCACCCGGCACCGGCTGGCACTACTCCAACACCGGCTACCTCCTGGCCGGCATGATCATCGACAAGGTCACCGGCCACCCTTACGCGGAGGAGATCGACAGCCGTATCATCCGGCCGCTCGCCCTCACCGACACCCTCGTGCCCGGGGACGACCAGGAAATTCCCGGCACACACTCGCAGGGGTACCTGAAATCGGCGGACTCCATGGTCGACATCACCCGGTTCAACCCCACGGTCGCGGGAGCTTCCGGAGCGATGATCTCCACCGCGTCCGACCTGAACCGATTCCTCGACGCCCTGGTGAACGGCCGCCTACTGCGCCCCGCCGAACTTCAGGCGATGATGACGACCCGCCCCACAGGCGATTCCGATGGCAGCGCCTACGGTCTGGGTCTGATCAGCACTCCCCTGCCGTGCGGTGGCAGCTATTGGAACCACGATGGCGGGACCCCCGGCTTCCGGTCCCTCGGTGGCGCGACCTCCGACGGCCGCACCGCCACCGCCATGGCAAACCTCTTGGCACCCGGCGACGACATCCTCGCCGCGGACCTCAGCGCCGCCGTCACCACCGCCCTCTGCGAAAGCGCCCGGTAATTCAGCGAAGCCCGGCGAACAGGTCGGATTCCTGGTCGGGGACGGACGGGACCCGGTTGAAGTGCCGAATGAAGCTTTCGGTTTGGAAGATCATCTGCTGGAGGTCGGCGGGCATCCGGAGGAACGGCACGCTGTCGCCCTGGCTGGCGTGGGCTTCGAGGGCTTTGACCTTGCGGCGGGTGTAGGGGGTCACGTCGACGAACGTGGTGATCTGGTCCATCGGGGTGCCGAAGTCCTCCGGCGGATCGAAGTCGAGCATGCCGTTGGCGCGCAGGGTTTCGAACATCTCGCGCGAGCTCTCCCGCGGAACCGCGGTGTAGTAGAGCTTGTCCGGAATATCGGTTTCCGCGGCCGCCGCCAGCGCGATCCGATTCGCCTGGATGTGGTCGGGGTGGCCGTAGTTGCCGTTCTCGTCGTAGGTGACGACCACCTGCGGCCGGTAGTGGCGCATCAGGTCCGCGAGCCGGGCGGCCGACTGCTCGACGGGAACATTCCAGAAGGCCTCCGGATGCTGATTGCCCTCCCAGCCGTCCATGCCCGAGTCGCGGTAGCCGAGCAGCTCGACATGCTCGATACCCAGCAGGGCCGCGGATTCCTGCAATTCGGAGAGGCGTTGCGCGCGTACCGCGTTCGGATCGTGGCCGGGCTCGCCGGGTTTGATGCCGCCGGGCGCGTCACCCTGTTCGCCGTTGGTACAGGTCACGAGGACCGTGCGAATACCCTCGGCGGCGTAGCGGGCGAACACGCCGCCGGTGCCGATCACCTCGTCGTCCGGGTGGGCGTGTACGGCCATGATCGTCAGTTGCTCAGCCATGAGTCTCCGTCTGTTCGGTCGTCGGCGCTTTCACGTTATGAACCCCCGACCCGGAGCGGTCATTCCGGAGACGGCGAACTACACGGGCAGCAGCTGCCTGATGAGCTTCCAGCGCAGCGGGATCGCGCCCTCGGTCCGCAGCATGCGCAGCAACGCCACCGCGGCATGATGCGGAGTCGGGCTGATCGGCACGCCCGCGGCCGCCACCTGCCACGGCAGCGGCGAGCGCGGATCCGGCAACACCATCGCCGGCATTCCGAGCGCCCGGGCATCCATGACGCCCGCGGTCGAATTCAGCACCGCGACCACGTTTGCCGGTGCCATACCGAGCGACTCGAGGACGATCTCGAGCAGATCGCCGGGCGTCGAACAATCGGCGGGATCGCCGACGACAATGCTCGACACCTGCTCGAACAGCTCGGGCCGGGCATCGGTCAGCGCCGCGACCTCCCGTGCGGGCTCGGTGGTGGCCACGACAACGGGAACATGACCGGCGACAACCCGCACCAATGCCTCGGCACCCTCGACCAGGACCACGTCGAGATCCAGGACAACCGCACCGATCATGCCGAACTCCTCATCGCAGAAATCAGACAAATCAGTTCCCAGCTTAGGTCGGCAAACCCGCAGTGGCCCGCCCGATCGCGTTCGGACTTCATATATCTTGCGGGCGCAGAACAAAGGTCCAGGCCGCGGCCAGCATGGTCGCGACGGCCGCGAGCCCCGCCGTGCCCGGCCAGCCGAACCAGGTGACGGCCGCGGCGCCGAAGGCGGTGCCCAGGCTGCCGCCGATGAAGTAGACGACCATGTAGGCGCTGTTGAAGCGGGCGGGGGCGGCGGGATCGATGGCGAGGACGGTGCTCTGATTGGCCACCTGGGCCGCGAAGAGACCGGCGTCGAACAGGCCCAGGCACAGCAGGGTGATCGCGGTATTCGACAGGGAGACAGCGAGAATCACCGTGCCGGCGATGGCGAGGGTCAGGCCGAGCAGGATCACCCGGCGGGCGCCGATGCGGTCGGTCCAGGCACCCGCGATCCGGGTTGCGACGATGCCGAGCAGGCCCGCGAAGGCGTAGAGACCGATCCGTTCGGGTGAGTACGAGAACGGCGGCTCGGACAGGGCGACCGCGAGTCCGGACCAGATCACGCAGAACGCGAAGAACCACAGGGAGCCTCGGCCCGCGGCCACCCGGAGCACGGGATAGCGGGCAAAGAGGGTGGGCATCGCGCGCAGGGTGGCGCGATAACTCGCGGCGGCTGTTCCGGCCGCCGCGGGCAGGATCGCGCGGGCAGCCACGGCGATCACGGCGCAACTCACGGCGAAGACGAGCAGCATGCCCCGCCAGCCGATGGCCTCCGCGAGCCATCCGCCCACGATTCGGCCCGCGAGGATTCCGGCCGAGATTCCGGCGGTCACGATGCCGAGGACGGTGGCGCGGCGCCGCGGCGGCGCGAATCGTGCTGCGACCGAGCTCAATTGGGCCCCGACCGCGGAGCCCGCGCCCACCAGTCCGACGGTCGCGCCCAGCAGCCATGCCGACCCGGCGGCCGCGCTCACGGCCAAAGCCACTGCGAGGGAACCGAATTGGATCGATACCACTGTGCGCGGTGCGAACCGGTCGACCAGCGGCACCAGCAGCGCCAGCCCCACCAGGTACCCGATCGGCCCGCACGCCAGCGCTGTACCGACCGCCGCGACCGAGGCGTGCAGCGACCCGGCCACCTCCGCGATGGCCGGTTGCAGCGGATAGATGCTCGCGGTGCCCAGCGCCGCCGCCAATGCCATGAACCCCACCACGGGCGTGCGCAGCACCGCGACACGGGTTTCGGGAATCACGTCGAGTTCCATGGCTTCGACCGTAGGAACGCCGGGGCATCGCTTCCGGCGGGAATCGGACCGCATAGTTGCCGCAACGATCGGCGACTCGGCCTCCGCCCGCGCGATGCACACCGCCCGGCAGACATGTCGAAGGCCCCGATCCGCCGGGGATCGGGGCCTTCGAAATGCCTTGTGCGAGTGGCTACTTCTTCAGGCGCAGGCTGCCGAAGAGGCCTTCCATCTCATTGTTGGGGCCCGCGGTGAAGTAGAGGGCGTCGGCGTCGCCGAGCGATTCACCGTTGCCGAACATCAGGCCCCAGAGGCCGTCGATCTCGGCGGGCTTGCCGTCGGCATTGCGCAGGTAGTCGACGAACTTGCCGGACTGGTCGTCGAGGGCGAGGATGCGGCCGGTGCCGCCGAAGTTGCCGATCAGCAGCTTGCCGGACAGCGGGCCGAAGCCCTGCGGGGCGACGGTGACGGCCCACGGCGCGTTGAGGCGGCCGTCGGCGTCGATGGTGCGGACCAGCTTGCCGTTCTTGTCGAACTCGGCGACCTGGCCCTTCTTGGCCTTGTAGCCCGCGTCCTTCTCCTGGTCCTTGTCCAGCTTGTCCTCTTCGCCCTGCTTCAGCTGGGTGGGGTCGCCGTCCTTGGCCTGGGTGATGGCGTAGGTGACGAAGACGCGGTCGCCGATGGTGGCGACATTGAAGGGGGCGGGATCGCCGATCTTCAGCTTCTTGCCCTTGGACGCGTCGGCCGGGTCGATGGCGTCACCGGTGGCGAAGGGGTTGGCGAAACCGGTGGTGGGCACCAGCTTCCAGTCCTTGTCGAAGGTGCGGATCTGCGGATCCTTGCCGAAGTCGGCGGCCAGCAGCTTGGTGCCGGACGGGTCCAGGGCGAGGCCCTTGAAGCCCATACCCTGTGCGCTGCCGTCGAATTCGAGCACGGCCGGGCCGTCGTGGCGCACGATGGCGCCGCCCGCGCCCTGCTCGGTCCAGCCGGAGATCTTGCCGGAGTCGGTGGCGAAGATGAATCGCGCGGAGCCGGTGAGCTTTTCGTCCTTGCCGTCGTAGCTGACGGGCTGGTCCTTCACCGCGAAGATGTCGGAGGTGATGGGGGCCGGGTTGAAGACCACGCCGGTGGTCTTGCCCTCGGAGTCGTCACCGTCGTCGTCCGGGATGGAGTCCGCGCCGGGGACGGTGACCAGCTTCAGCGGATCCTGGAACATCTTCTGGTACTTGGCATCCGGCGAATGCGTGACATCGCCGACGTACTGGAACGAGTACCCGCCCGCCCCGACCCAGAAATGCCCGCCCGCGCCCTTGGGCCGGTCCGCGATACCCCAGGCGTTGATGAACTTCGGATCGGTGAACTGCGCCTTGTCCGAATCCTTGTTGGAGGCGATATTGACCTGGACGTACTGATTCCCGTCGAGCGCCTTCACGTCGTCATCGTGCGACTTCGTATTGCTGCACGCCGCCGCCACAACCAGCGCCGCCCCCACTGCCGACACGCGCATCAGGTTCTTGCGCACCGACGACATACCGCCCGAGCGTCCGTTCATCTTCAGGTCCTTCTTCCAACAACGCCCAGATCCGGCGTTAGGTGATGCTAACCATAGCTGCACCCCCAAACCCCCGTCATTAGGGGACCCTCATTTCCATCCGAAACCGATATTTCCCCGGTCGAGCCTGGTATCGGGCTATGCGAAGCGGGCGATCGCGCGAACGACCGCCTCGCCCATGGCTGGGCTGCCGGTGTGACCGGAGTCGTCGATGACGTGCAGGCGGGCATCGGGCCAAGCCTTGGCGAGTTCCCACGCAGTTTCGAGCGGGGCGCTGAGATCGAGCCGCCCGTGGATCAATTCGCCGGGTATCCCGGCGAGCCGACCTGCCTCGCGCAGCAGCACTCCTTCGTCGAGCCAGGCCGCGTGCGCGAAGTAGTGCGTACAGATCCGCACGAAGGCGAGCATGGCGGTGTCCGGCTTGCCGCTGTACTGCCCTGGACTGCCCAGGGATTCGTGCGCGATGACCGCGTCCTCCCAGCGACACCACTCGACGGCAGCGTTGCGGCGGATCGTCGGATCCGGGTCTTCCATCAACAACCGGTAGCCCTCGACGAGGTCACCGTCGCCGGGCACCACGGCACGGAACCGCTCCCACTCCGCAGGCAGCAACCGCCCGACACCCCGGTACAGCCAATCGATTTCGCGACGCCGACTGCACGTAACCCCAACCAGCACAATCCCGCTGACCCGCTCCGGAAACCGCTCGGCATAGGCAAGAATCAACGTCGACCCCCAAGACCCGCCATACAGCAGCCACTGACCGATCCCGAGATGGATCCGCACCCGCTCCATATCGGCAATCAGATGCTCGGTCGTATTCACCGCCATATCGGTCCCCGGATCAACCGCACTCGGAATGCTCCGCCCACACCCCCGCTGATCAACCTGCACAACCCGAAAAACCTTCGGATCAAACCCCTTCCGCGCCCGCGAACTACTCCCACTCCCCGGCCCACCATGCACCACCAGCACGGCGCGACCAGCAGGGTTCCCGCTGGTGCACCAATACACCTGATTCTCGTCACCGACCTCGAGCAGACCGTCGGCATAGGGCTCGAGCGGAGGAAAGGCCACGGTGCCCGAGGCTACCGGTGGTCGACCAGTCGGAGCGAATGGGCCTATTCCTACATTTTGGGCCTGGATTTCGCAGGAACCTGTCCGCTGGCACGGGTTTGTGTAGGAATAGGCCCATCGACCGGACGTAGGGTGAGCTCTCATGGAATCGGACAGCGAGCTCGAGGATCTGCGGTCGCTACTGTCATGCGTTTTCGTGAAGCTCGAGGCCGAGAGCCTCACCGAGCCCGACCGGGTCGAGTTGGTGGCGCGCGCCGAGGTGGTTCAGGAACGGATCGACGCGATCCAGGATGCCGTTGTCGGCGGGGAACCTGAATGCGGCATCCTCCGATCGGTCGGCGACGAATGACTGATCCGGGTCCACTCGTTCCGAGAAGGATGGGGAATGCCGATCGGGAGGGTTTCGCGACGTCGACTATTGGGCGGCGCGTTGGTTGCGGGGGCGGGCGTGGCGGTTGGGCGCGCGGCCGCGGCGGCGCAGAACGCTGTGCGGGATCGGTCTCGTAGTGAAGCGCTTGCGCGGGAGCTGCTGGGGGTCGACGAGAGCGGTGACGATCTCACGTTGGCGTATTTGAAGATCCTCATCGATGCCGGGCTGCCTGCCGCAAAGGGGCGCAAGCAGATCATTGTTGTCGGGGCCGGGCCGGCGGGGTTGTGCGCGGCGAATCTGTTGGTCGAGGCTGGGCATGGGGTTACGGTGCTGGAGGCCAACGGGAATCGTACGGGCGGGCGGGTCAAGACGGTGCGGGGTGTGTTCGCCGATCCGGCCCTCTATGCCGAGGCCGGGGCGATGCGGTTGTCGAGTGCGCACCCGCTGGTGCTGGCGTTCGCGGACAAGTTGGGGCTGCGGCGCAGGCCGTTCTACAACTCCGATGTGCTCGTCGAGACTCCCACGGCGGCGACGCCCGCGGTGTTCTATCGCTCCTTCACCGGTGAGGAGTGGTCCAACGGACCGCGGGCGGACTTCTTCGAGTTTCCGGCCGCGGCGCGGCACAGCCTGTTGCGTGTCAACGGGATGGCTTGCACGCGTGGGGAATACGCCGCGGATCCGGGTGTGGTGCACGCCGGGTTCGGGTGCGGGCTGGGGGTGACGAGTGGGACGGCGCTCGATGACGCGCTGCGGCAGGTCGCGCTACTGGGCGACCGGTCCATCGAGCAGCAGGTCGACGGTTGGGCCGCGCTGCTGGACAGCTGCGAAAACCATTCCCTGCGTGATTATCTCCGGGAACAGAGCTGGTCGAAGGAGCAGCTCGAGGCGGTCGGCACGCTCGAGAATCTGACCGCCCGACTACGCAATAGCGTGGTCTTCCCGCTGGTCGATCACACGCTCATCCCGCCCGATGCCGGCTACTGGGAGCTGGCCGGTGGCATGGCATCGCTCACCGATGCCCTCACCCAGCGGCTCGGCCCGGCAATCCTCATGGGCAAGCGCATGACCCGGCTGGAACAGTCCGACCGCGGGGTCAGGATCTGGACCACCGCCGAGACGGGAAACGAAGGCTCGGACGGCCGTCCGATCGATCCGGTCGAATCCTTCGACGCCGACTACGCGCTCGTGGCGATCCCGTTCACCGCCGCCCGGTTCTGCACCTTCGACCCACCGCTGTCCTATGACAAACGCCGAGCCGTCATCGAACTGCACCACGACTCGGCGACAAAGATCCTGCTGGAGTTCAAGACTCGCTTCTGGGAGCAAGGCCCGGCCGGGTTCCGCGGCGGGAGCTGCATCACCGACCTGCCGAATCGTTCCATCCGTTTCCCCTCCCATGTCGAGGGCTCCGACGGCGGCGTGGTGCTGGCCTCCTACACCTTCGGCGACGACGCCATGCGCTGGGATGCGCTCACCGAGGGCGAGCGGATCCACTTCGCTCTCGCCGGATTGCGCGAACTGTTCGGCCCGCGCGTCGATGCCGAATTCACCGGCGTCGGGATCACCCAGAGCTGGGCGCGTGCCCGCTACGCACTCGGCGAAGCCGCCATCCCGGCCCCCGGGCAACTGCACGAGCATCATCTCGCGGCCAGATCCGTTGAAGGCCGAGTGCATTTCGCCGGGGACCACACCAGCCTCAACACGGCATGGATCGAAGGCGCCCTCGAAAGCGCGGTCCGCGCCGCGCTCGAAATACATCAGCGTTGAGGCGGCACAACCCCACCGGCCGGACGCGCGGCGCTGCGCATCCGGCCGGGTTCGAGGTCAGAGCTGGAATTCGGCTCGGACCTGGTCCTCGGTGAGCCCGTAGTCGGCGAGCGAGTACTTGTGGACCGGTTTGCGGTCGCCGGACTTGCTCTCCTCATCGAGGGTCGTCATGGCGGCGCGAGCCGAATCCGTGTAGTCCAGGCCGAATTTCGAGTAGATCTTCTCGATGGTGGCGAACGGGTCGGCGCGCAGTTCGTCGAATTCGATGTCCAGGAACTGATCCGGGTTGTAGCGGGCCCGGGCGGCATTGAATTCCCGCAGTCCGCGCGACCACAATTCGAGCTGCGAGGAGCCGATCTTCTCGCCCACGAACGTGGTGGACCAGCCCTGCGTGGTCGCCTCGGACAGGCTGCACGAGGAGCCCACGATGGTGACCGGGTCGCGGTGGGTCTGGATGATCAGCGCGTCCGGATAGACCTTCATGAGCGCGTCCAGGGCGAACAAATGGCTGGGATTCTTCAGGATCCATCGCCGCTCGTCGTCGAGACCGATCAGCTGCAGGTTCTTCTTGTGCCGCGTGTAGGCGTCGGTCCAATCCTGCTTGCGCAGCCACTCCGAGTAGGTCGGCAGGTAGGCCAGTGATTCGTAGGAAATGGATTTCACCGTCTGGCGCAGCAGCTGCCAGCATTCCTCGGGCTCGGCCGCGGTCATGTAGTGCAGGCCCATGTATTCCGGATTCTCGATCCGGTGCTGGGCGAAGCCCTTGTCGACAGCCTGGTAGACGGGGTTGTCGGCCCAGGTCTCGCGCGGCGGCCGCGGCTGCGGGAAGTCGGCCAGCCACATTTCCAGCGCCTGATGCTGCGGGTCGGCGGCGAGCAGGCGGTGCAGGGCGGTGGTGCCGGTGCGCGGCAGGCCGGTCACGAAAATCGGCCTGGTGATGCGGGTTTCGGTGTGGGTCGGATTCGCCGCCCAGGAGGCTTCGCTGAGCGCGCGGGCGACGAGCGCCCCGCGCAGGAAGAAGCGGCTCATCTTGGAGCCGAGCTCGGTGAGCCCGGCATCGCGCTGGTAGGACTCCAGCAGGACGCCGAGCGCCTCCAGATAGTCGTCGGACCCGAAATCGGTCAGGCCGCAGACCTTCGACGCCGAATGGTGCAGATCCTCGACGGTGCCGACGTTGGTACGTCCGGTCATGGTGGTGAAACTCCTAGCTCAGACGTGGTATTCGCCGCAGTTGACGTCGATGGTCTGCCCGGTGATGGCATTGGCCCACGGCGAGGTCAGGAAGACGACGGTCTGCGCGATCTCATCGGGCAGCGGCAGCCGCTTCAGGTCGGATTTGGACGCGGTCTGCTGGTAGACCTGCTCCTCGGTGATGCCGTACTTCTTGGCGATCTCGCCGAAATACCACTTCAGCTGATCGGTCCAGATGTAACCGGGGAGCACGCTGTTGACGCGGATCCCCTTCTCCCCCAGCTCGGTCGCCAGGGTCTGCGACATGGCGAGCAGCGCCGCCTTGGCGATCTTGTAGCTGCCGTAACGGGGTTCGCTGTGGCGCAGCACCATGGAGTTGACCATGACGACCGAGCCCTTGGTCTCGGCGAGCGCATCGGTGAACGCCTGTGTCATGCGCAGGTTTCCGAGCACGGTCAGGTCCACGCTCTCGCGGATCTGCTCGAAGTCGGTGCGCGCCAACGGCTTCATGGACGGCACCTTGAACGCGTTGTTGATCAGCGCGTCGACCCGGCCGAGCGTCTCGAGGGTCCGCTTGGCCAGATTCTCCACGGTGGCCGGATCGGTGATATCCGTAGGCACACAGAGCGTTTCCGCGCCGCCCTCGGCCGCGATCTCGTCCGCGACCTCCTTCAGCTTCGATTCGGTACGCGCCGCGAGCACAACCTTCGCACCGGCGGCCGCGGCTTCCAAAGCGATGGAACGACCGAGCCCGGGCCCGATACCGCTGACGACGACAACCTTGTCCGCGAGCAGACCGGTCTTCAGTCGGTTGTTGTCGCTCACCCGAGCATCCTTTCCGCGAAGCCGCGCTGACGAGCGGCGATTCGCTCGCGCCATCCGGCCTCGTCGATCCGATTGTGTTCGAAGTTGGGCAGTCGTTCCGCCACTTTGTCGAAGGGCACGAGCTCGATGGTCGGCCCGTCCTCGGGCGTCATCACCCGGTCCACCCGCTGCCAGCGGAACTGGAGAATGCCCAGCTTGCGGCCGGTGGTCTCGATCCAGTTGGCAACGCCTGGGTTTCGTGCGGACACGACCATCCGGATCATCCCGTCCGGATCCACCTGTGCCTGCCGGTGATTCAGCGACGTCTGATGGTTGACGTAGTCGAGCGAGATGTACCAGCGGCTACCGAGCTGGAAACCCTGATACGGCGCATCGGATTTCGGCACGGTGATGATCAGCGCCTGATCGTCCTCGAGCTCGAAATGCCCCACCGACGAGTACTGCGTGCTCAACCCGCCCGGCGTGAGCCGCGGCTCGGTCAGCGTGTTGACCGGCAGATTCAGGTAGAACCACTTCGGGAAGTTGAACCAGGTGTGCACCCGGGTCAGCAGCATGCGCCCGGCCGCCCGGTACCGCTTGCGCAGCTGCTCCACGCCCGCTTCGACCGGCGCGGTGCCGATGGTGTCGACCCGCTCGATGCGAATGGTGCCCTTGTGCTCGGCATTCCAGTCTCCGTACACCTCGCGCACGGCCAGCATGGACGCGCCCTCGCCGAGCACGAAGTAGTTGGGCCCCGGGTTCTCCTTGGGCGGCCCGAACCGCAGCTGATAGCTGCCGTCCTCGTTGATCTGCAGCCGCCGGTCGTCGAAGGCGTCGTCCCCGTTGGGCACATCGGAGGCGGTGTAATCGCCCTTGAGCACCTGGAAACTCAGATCGACGGTGCTGCCGCGCACGCCGGTGAGCAGGTATTCCGCGCCCGGCTCGACATTGGCGCTGTAGTACAGCGTGTCCGGATTATCCAGGCCCATCTTGGTGTACGGCCCGGTCGCGGTGACCAGGTACGGATGCGAGGTCCCGTGCGCCCGCGACAGCTGCAATACCGCGGCGATTCCGGCCTGCAGGTAGTCGTACCCCTCCGCCAGGTCGTGCGGATCCCGGATGAAATCGGCGGAGGCGATGAGCTTCTCCGCCTCGGCGACGGCCGCGAGGAACGGCTCGGTGAGCGGCAGCTCGGCTTTTTCGATGTCTGTCATCAGCTTTCAGCGATCCCTAGTGATTCTCGAATTCGATGGGCGATCTCGGCCGGCGTCCCGTCCGAGGGGGTGATGGTCAGATCGGCGAACTCCGGCCGCTCGTACGGCGAGCTGACACCGGTGAATTCCGGCAGCTCCCCGGCGCGCGCCTTCTTGTACAGGCCCTTCGGGTCGCGCAGCTCGCATTCCTCGAGCGGGGTGTCCACGAAGACCTCGCGGAACCGAAGATGCCTGCCGTCATGCAGTTTTCGCGCTTCCCGCCGCTCGGCGCGGAACGGGCTGATGAGCGAGACGATGGCGACCACACCCGCATCCGCGAACAGCGCGGCCACCTCGGAAACGCGGCGGATGTTCTCGCGCCGGTCCTCGTCGGTGAAGCCCAGATTCTTGTTCAGCCCGTGCCGCAGGTTGTCGCCGTCGAGCAGATAGGCGGGCTGCCCGGAGGCGATCAGCTGCCGCTCCAATTCGACTGCGATGGTGGACTTTCCGGATCCGGACAGCCCGGTCAGCCACACGGTCGCGCCCGTGGACAGTCGCTGCCCGCGCTCCACGGCGGAGCTGTGCCACACCACATTCGACGCCTTGTGCTCGACCCGCGGTGTGCCGCTGGAGCGTCCGGTGATCATGCCCGCCGCGACGGTCTGATTGGTCGTCTCGTCGATGAGGATGAAGCTGCCGGTGGCGCGGTTCTCGCGGTACGGGTCGAACAGCAGCGGCTGGCGGCTCTTCAAACTCACCCGCCCGATGTCGTTGAGCCCCAACGCATCCGCATCGGTCTGCCGGTGCAGTGTATTGACGTCCAGGCGGTAGTCCAGCTCGCTCACCTCGACCTTGGAGGTCTGGGTGGCGGTGCGGATGGAATAGGAGTTCCCGGCCCGCAACTGGGTGTCGTCGGAGAACCAGCACACCATGGCGTCGAGTTCCCGATCGGTGTGCGGCTGGTTGCCCGGCCGCGCGAGCATATCCCCACGCCCGATATCGATTTCGTCGTCGAGGGTGAGCGAGACGGCCATACCGCTGAACGCCTCCTCGACCTTGTCGCCGCCCGGTGCCCAGATCTGCGCCACCCGGCTGGTCCGCCCCGACGGCAGCACCACGACCTCGTCGCCCGGCTTGAAGATGCCGCCCGCGACCGTGCCCGCGTAACTGCGCTGGGTCTCCCCGTGCGGGCGGATCACGTACTGCACCGGCAGCCGGTTGTCGATGAGGTTGCGGTCCGAGGCCACGTGCACCTCCTCGAGATGCCGCAGCAGCGGCGGACCCGGATACCAGTCGGCGGTGTGCGCGGACGGATCCACCACATTGTCGCCGTGCAGCGCCGAGACCGGGATGAAGCTGAGGTCGCCGACATCGAGCTTGGTCGCGAAATCCGCGAATTCCGACCGGATCTCCTCGAACCGCTGCTCGGACCAGTCGACCAGGTCCATCTTGTTCACGCACAGCACCAGGTGCCCGACGCCCAGCAGCGAGGACAGGAAGGCATGGCGGCGCGTCTGCTCGGACACGCCCTTGCGCGCGTCGACCAGGATCAATGCCAGGTCCGCGGTGGACGCGCCGGTCACCATGTTCCGCGTGTACTGCACGTGCCCCGGGGTGTCCGCGATGATGAATTTCCTACGCGGCGTGGTGAAGTACCGGTACGCGACATCGATGGTGATGCCCTGCTCCCGTTCGGCCCGCAGCCCGTCTGTGACCAGCGACAGATCCGGCCCGTCACCTCCGCGCGAGAGGCTGGCGCGCTCGATGGCATCCAGCTGATCGCTGAACAGGCTCTTGGAATCGAACAGCAGCCGCCCGATGAGCGTCGACTTCCCATCGTCGACGCTGCCGGCGGTGGCAAGCCGTAAAAGGTTGCGGCGCATCAGAAGTAACCCTCTCGCTTGCGATCTTCCATGCCGGATTCGGAGATGCGGTCGTCGGCGCGGGTGGCGCCGCGCTCGGTCAGCCGGGTGACCGCGGTCTCCGCGATCACCTCGGCCGGGTCGGCGGCGGTGGATTCCACGCAGCCGGTGCAGTCGGCGTCACCGAGCGTGCGGAAGCGGACAGTGGCCTCGAACTTCCGCTCGTCCGGGCCGAAGCTCAGGAATCGGTTGTCCGCCAGCAGCATTCCGTCGCGCTCGACCACGGTGCGCTTGTGCGCGTAGTACAGCGAGGGCAGCTCCACCTCGGCTTGGCCGATGTACTCCCAGATATCGAGCTCGGTCCAGTTCGACAGCGGGAACACACGAATGTGCTCGCCCTTCTGATGCCGCCCGTTGTAGAGGTTCCACACCTCCGGCCGTTGTGCCCGCGGATCCCACGCGCCGTACTCGTCGCGGAAGCTGAACACCCGCTCCTTGGCGCGCGCCTTCTCCTCGTCGCGCCGCGCGCCGCCGAACACCGCGTCGAAGCGGTGCTCGCGGATGGTGCGCAGCAGCGTGGCGGTCTGCAGCCGATTGCGGGTCTCGCCCGGGCGTTCGGTCACCCGCCCCGCGTCGATATCGTCCTGCACCTTGCCGACCAGCAACTGTGCGCCCAGCCGCGCCACCGTGCGATCCCGGAAGTCGATGACCTCGTCGAAGTTTCGCCCGGTATCGATGTGCAGCAGGGCGAACGGCAGCGGCGCGGGCCAGAACGCCCGCCGCGCCAACTCCAGCATGACCGCCGAATCCTTGCCGCCGGAGAACAACAGCACCGGCCGCTCGAAGGTGGCCGCCACCTCCCGAATGATGTGCACCGATTCCGCCTCCAAGGCGTTCAGGTGCGACAGCTCATATCCCGCGCGCATCTCTCAACCCACTCGCCGCGTCGCCGACCCGGGTTGCCCGAAGGCTTGCGGTGTCGAATATTCGACGCTATTGTTCGATAATGTGACACCGACGATAGGTCGGCACCCGGGCGACGGTCAATACCCGCGCCCGAATTCCCGCGCACCCGAGTCACTCCGATGTGGATGACCGATACCCCGACCGATACGATCGGCCCGACCATCCCGCTCGACGGGACCGACCTCAGCAGGGACCGAGTTGCCTGAATCCACCACCGCCCCAGTAGCTTCCGAACCGGGAACGGCGGCCGAACCAGCTCCAGCCCCCGCCTCGCCGCCGACCCACCGCGTCGTGCAGGCGATCGAACTGCTGTCGCGGCATCCGGGCGAACGCCTCTCCCTGGCGCGGATCGTCCGCGCCACCGGCATGTCCCGCGCCACCGCGCACGCCGTGCTCACCCAGCTCACCACGGACGGCTGGACCGTGCGCGACGGCGACGGAAACTACAGTCTCGGACTGGGTTTGGTGACCGTCGCCCGCCGCGCCGACACCGCCTTCCCGCTGCGCGGCCTGGCGCTTGATCCCATGCGCGCACTCGCCCGGGAACACAACGTCCCGGTCTTCCTGGCCGAACTGGAACGCCAAGGGACATCGCCGTCCGCGACGACCGGAGGGGGCGACGCGTCAACCGGAAACACCGGCCAGGACGCCATCGTCGTCACCGAGGTCATCGGCACCCCCTCGGTGCCGTGGCTCCGGCACGCCCGCCGCTTGCCCCTGGCCCCGCCGGTGGCCCGCGAATTCATCGCCTGGGCACCGGAATCCGAGCGCGCCGCCTGGCTCGCGTCCGCCGACCCCCGCCACCGCGCCCGTCTCACCGCCGTCCTGGACGCCATCCGAACCCGCGGCTACTCCGTGGAACGCCTGGCCGACGAATCCGCACCCATGCTCGAGGCCCTGGCGGGCCTGCGCCACTCCCCCGTCACCGATCCCCTGCGACACCGCCTGTCCGCCATGATCGCCGACCTCATCACCATCGACTACCTCCCCGACGAACTATCCGACCACAACGCGGTCGTCTCCGTCTCCGCCCCCATCTTCGCCCCCGACGGCGCGGTCATGGCCTCCATCGTCTCCTGCCCCGACACCAACCTCCCCGCCGCCCGCCTGCGCGACCTCGCCGCCGCCACCATCACCGCCGCGACCGCGGTCACCACCGCCCTGCGGGCGTGAATCATCCATCCCGAGTAGCGCTTTCCCCACGTCCCGCGTCGCCCCACCCCACACTCGTCCCCACCACCGGCGACCCCGCGGGAACAGCAGCGCGGGCAACGAAAGCACCATCAGCGCCAGCATCACCGACCCGATGAGCTCTTCGAGCATCGCGGGTATGACGACACGCAGACAAACCGCGATCACGGGCACGCAGAGCACCACCAGCACCCAATGCCCCCGCTGCCCCGCCGCGACCGCGCCGATGAGTGACAACGCACCGACGAACAGCGCCGCAACCGTCACGAAGTACCCGACCCAGCTGTCCCGCCACCGCTGAGACCCAGCCATCCACCCTCCCCGATACCGCAGCACGGCAACACCTTCCGCGCCCCGCCCGTAGTCTCCCACCCCCGACCGACATTTCGCCGAGCCGAACAATCCTGGAGGCCGGAGCAGGATCCCTCCGGACACATCCCCTCTCCAGAGCGCGCCACCCCGCTGACCCCAACGGCCCGCCGAGTGGCACACCAGCGCGGCGAATCCAGACAAAACCCCTCGCTGGTGTGCCACTGGGCGGCGCCGTGGGGGGCAGCGGTCGTCGATGTCGACTCATTGCAGCCGACGAGCGGTGGCCCGCACCGGAGGGTGCGGGCCACGGGGTTCTGGTGTTGCGCTGAGGGTTTCGCCCTCAGCGGTTGGCAAGTTCCGAAAGCTGGTAGGCCAGCTTGTGACGGAAGGCGGGGATGCGGGCGGCGTTGGTGATGACCAGGTTGCGGATCAGGCGGGCGGGGAGGGGGCGGAGGGTGGCCATGCGGGTGACGCGGTCGGTGAACTTCACGACGCCGAGAGCCACAGGGCGGCGGGTCTTCTCGTATTCGTCGAGGGTGGATTCCGGGGTGCCGTCGACGACCGCGGCGAGTAGACGGCCGAGCAGGGCGGCGTCCTGGATGCCGGTGTTCATGCCCTGGCCGCCGGCGGGGCTGTGGACGTGGGCGGCGTCGCCGGCGAGGAGGATGCGGCCGGCGCGGTAGTGGTCGGCGACCCGGTGGTGGACGCGGAAGCGCGAGCTCCAGATGATCTCCTCGACCTTGACCTGCGCGCCGGGGCGGCGGGCGTCGACCAACGCCTGCACGTAGGCCAGATCCTGGTGCTCGGGGGCGTCGGGGACGGTGGCGACGATGCGGTAGCGGTTGGGCTCCGGATCCGGCAGCGGGGCGACGACGGTGACGCCCTCGGGCGAAAGGTGCAGGGAGACTTCGTCACGCGGGTCCGGCCAGGTCATGCGGACGTCGGCGAGGACGAAGGATTCGGGGTAGGTGGCGCCGGTGAAACCGATCTGCGCGGCCTCGCGGACCTTGCTGTGCATGCCGTCCGCGCCGATGACCCAGTCCGCCCGAATGGAATTCGCGGTGACGTCCGCGCCGGTGTACTCGACGGTGACCCCGTCGGCATCCTGGACGACGGAGCTTACCTCGTTGTGCCGGAACACCTTTCCCCCTGCCTTCTCCAGCCGCGCCAGCAGGATCGCTTCGGTGGATTCCTGACCGATCATGACGGTGTAGGGGTACTCGGTGGGCAATCCGTCGAAGGAGATGCGGGCCAGCACGCGGTCGCCGTCGTGCATGACGAAGTTGGGCACCACGATTCCCTGCTCGTGCAGCTGCTCGGTGACGCCGAACTGCTCGAGCACCTCGAGGGTGCGGGCGTGCACGACCACCGCGCGGGAGGTGTTGGCGCCCTCGGCCAGCTTGTCCAGCAGCACTACGTCCACACCGGCGTCGGCGAGCGCGATGCCCGCGGTCATTCCGGCGGGACCGGCACCGACGATGACGACCGAGGCGGTAGCGGGAACGGTGTTCATGACGACTCCTGATGCTCTGCCAACATCTGTTGGCCAACGTCTGTTGAATTAGACGATACGACCCGTTCGCGGCCATGTCAACACTTGTTGGCCAACGAATGTTGGCAACTTGCGGCCCGCTGCAAACCAGACAGTATGCGTCCGGGCGCACCCGCCCCTGCCCATTTCGCGCCAAACAGAGGACTTCCGGCACCACCCCGAACACCGCCCAGCACAGCCACCACCGCCACCCACCACCCGGTGCGGCCGCTCCCAGCACGGCGCACCCCCAGCCGCGCTCCGCGACGACCTGCGTTTTCGATCCTGCGCGGGCGCGCCGGGTACCGCGCGGGCAGGTCAGGGGATGGTGATGAAGCCCTGGGCGGCCATCCAGGTGCGGGCTACCTGGGCGGGTTCGCGGCCTTCGACGTCGACCTGGCGGTTGAGGTCGGTGATGGTCTCGTTGGTGAGCAGGCGAGAAATCGGAGTCAGCAGCTCGACGATTTGCGGGTGTGCGGTGGCGAAGTCCTTGCGCATGACCAGGGCCGCATTGTATTTCGGGAAGAAGCTGTGGTCGTCGTCGAGGAGGCGCAGGCCCAGGGCGGGGATGCGGCCGTCGGTCGCGGCGACGGAGCCGAAGCGGCACTGCCGGGCGTCGGCGACGGCCTGGTAGACGATGGCGTCCTGGACAATCTGCTTGTTCGCCTTGCCGGCGTCGAAGCCGTATTTGCGTGCCATGCCGGGGAATCCGTCCTGGCGCACACTGAATTCGGTGCCGACGCAGGTGGCGGCGGACCCGGGATCGGTATTGACCAGGTTCGCGTATTGGGACAGCGTGGTGACGCCGGTGTCGGTGGCGGTTTTCGCGCTGGTCACGATCGCGTAGGTGTTGTTCATGGGAGCCATTGCGGCCCATACCATTCCGTGCGCGGCGAGATCGGCGTCGCGGACCGCCTCGAACTGCTCCTGGGAGCCGGGGACGGGAGATTCGTTGCCCAGGTAGTTGATCCAGCCGGTGCCGGTGTAGTCGTAGGCGATATCGACCTGACCGTGCAGCTGGGCGTCGCGCAGGCTGTTGGAGCCGGTGATATTGGTCAGGTCGCGCACCTCCGCGCCCGCCGCGGTGAGCGCGAATTCGACGAGGTAGCCGAGAATGCTCTGCTCGGTGAAGTCCTTGGAGCCGACCGTGATTCGCACACCCTTCAGCTCCGATACCGGCCGGATGCTGCCCGCTCCCACCCGCAGCGGCACCGCGCTGCCCGCCTCCAGCCCGCACGCGGCGACCAGCAGCACCAGGATCGAGGCGAATGCCGCACAGCCGCACCGAATTCGGGATCTCACCGCAGTCCCCTCGGTCCGAGATAGCGTTCGGCCAGCGCCCCGAGCCAGTCGACCAGTAGCGCCAGCCCGACCGCCAGCAGCGCGCCCACCCAGAGGGTGACGTTGTCCCGCAGCTTGTATCCGGTATCGATGAGAATGCCCAGCCCGCCCGCGCTCACCAGGAACGACAACGTCGCGGTGCCGACCGCCAGCACCAGCGAGGTCCGCAGGCCGGCCAGGATGTAGGGCACCGCCAGCGGCAGTTCGATCCGCCGTAACACCGTCAACGCCGACATCCCTTGCCCCCGACCGGCATCGATGAGCGTCGGGTCCACCTGCTGATATCCGAGGATGGTGTTGCGCAGGACCGGCAGCAGCGACACCAGCACGATCGGCCCGACCCCGATCCAGAACCCGGTCGTACGAGTGATCAGGTAGAACAACACGATCAGCCCGATGGCGGGCGCCGCCGCACCGATATTCGCGATACCGACGAAAAACGGTGCCAGCAACCGAAACCGACGCCGCGTCAGCAGCGTGCCCAGCGGCACCGCAATGGCGACGACGATCGCCACCACAGTCACCGTGATCAACACATGCTGCCGTATGACGGTAACCAGATTGTCAGCAGTCAGACTGGCCCGCTGCGTAGTCGTCATATCGCGGTCGAACCCCCACACCAGCACTCCCCCACCGAGCGCCACCGCCAGCACCGGCTGCGCCAGCAACCGAATCCGCTCCGCCCGCCGCTCGGTCTGCGCCGTCATGCGGACTCCCCGCCGCCCGCGCCACATCCGCTCGGACTGTGCCGTCTTGTCGCCTCTCGTCCGGCGCGCCCGCGCCACAACCGCTCGGTCCGCAACCTCATGCCGATTCCTCCCCGCCCGGCACGCCCTCGCTCTGCCCCGCGCGCAGCGCCGAGAGGTGCGCGACCAGGGTGTCGATCGTGATCAGCCCCGCGTACGCGCCGCGGGTGCCGGTCACGACCGCGTTCGCGGTGCTCTCGGCCAGCAGGGCGGCCAAGGCCTCCTGCAACGTCGATCGCAGCGAAACCCCCTTGCCCACCGTGGTTCCCACGGTGTGTAGCGATTTCGCGTGTTCGAGCTGGGCGCGCGTGACCCATCGCAGTGGGCGACGGTCGGCGTCTACGATGAGGCCGAAGTCGCCATGCTGCTCGGTCAGCGCTTTCCGCAGGGATTCGGTCGAGTCATCCTCCGTCGCGGTCGGGCAGTCGCCGAGCTCGACGTCTCCGACCCGGGTCAGGGTGAGGCGTTTGAGGGCGGCGTCCGCGCCGGCGAATCCGGCCACGGTCGCGTCGGCGGGATCGGCGAGGACGGCGGCCGGGGTGTCGTATTGCAGGATGCGGGATCCGTTGCCCAACACTGCGATCCGGTCGCCGAGCTTGACCGCCTCGTTGAAGTCGTGGGTGACGAAGACGATCGTCTTGCGCAGTTCCGCTTGCAGGCGCAGTAATTCGTCCTGCAGCAGTCCGCGTGTGATCGGGTCGACCGCGCCGAAGGGTTCGTCCATGAGCAGCACCGGAGGATCGGCGGCGAGAGCGCGTGCGACCCCGACCCGCTGCTGCTGGCCGCCGGAGAGCTGGCGCGGGTAGCGCCCGCGGAAGGTGCCCGGGTCGAGGCCGACCAGCGCGAGCATCTCGTCGACCCGGTCCGCGACCCGCTTGCGGTCCCAGCCCATCAGGCCGGGCACTGTCGCCACATTCTTGGCCACCGTGAGGTGCGGGAACAGCCCGGCCTGCTGGATGGAATACCCGATGCCGCGGCGCAATCGGTCCGGGTTCTCCGCCATCACATCGCGCCCGCCGATGGTGATGGTGCCCGCGCTGGGCTCGATGAGCCGGTTGATCATGCGCAGCGTGGTGGTCTTGCCGCAGCCGGAAGGCCCGACCAGCACCACGATCTCACCGGCGGGAATCGTCATGGACACGCTGTCGACCGCCGGATCATCCTGTCCCGGATAGCGTTTGGTGACCGAGTCGAGCACGATCTCGACACCGGAGACGGCGGCGGTCTCGTTATCGGGCACGGCTACCTCCGGGTGTGGTCAGTCGTCCGAGCAGGACCAGCAGGGCGTCGAGCACCAGCGCCAGCACCACGATCAACACCGTGCCGGTCAACGCCTGCGGCACCGCGGTCGGCGTGCCCAGCCGCTCCAGCCCGGAGAAGATGAGATTGCCCAGCCCGGGGCCCTTCGCGTAGGCCGCGATGGCCAGAATTCCCATGATCAACTGGGTGCTCACCCGCATCCCGGCGAGAATCGCGGGCCATGCGAGGGGCAGTTCGATGCCGGTCAGCACCCGCAGCCGGTTCATACCCACGCCGCGCGCGGCATCGGTCACGGCCGGGTCCACCGAGGACAGCCCGACGATCGTATTGCGCAGGATCGGCAGCAGCGCGTACAGCACCAGCGCGGTCACCGTGGGCGGAACCCCGAGCCCCAGAACGGGAATCAGGATGCCCAGCAGGGCGAAGGAAGGAATGGTCAGAATGATGCTGGCGGCAGCGGTGGCGGCCGCCGACCCCAACGGGCTGCGGTACACCAGCACGCCGATGATCACCGAGACGAGCGAGGCGATCAGCACCGATTGCACGACCGCCGAGACATGCAGGTAGGAGTCCGTCAGCAGCTGCTGACGATGGTCCGCGACATAGGTCCACAACGTGTCCAGTGCGCTGCCCTCCCACTGGGTTCCGCTGTGAGCCTACCGGCAAGTGGGCTTACGGCGGGGCGGTTCGGCCCGCGCTCATCCTTGCGCGAGGGAGTGAAAAACGTTGGCGGTGCGCGTATGTGAGGCCGCGCAATAGACGATGATCCGCTGGTCGGTATCGGAAATGTGCAGCACCTGGCACTGGAAATCGAGCGGCCCGAATTCGGGATGGCGGATCCGCTTGCGGTGGGTGCGGCGGACTTCCACGTCATGGGTGGACCACATATCGGCGAATCGCTTGGAGGTGCCGAGCAGTTCGGTCACCAGGCCCGCCAGCGCCGCATTCCCGGGATAGCGGGCATAGGCGGCGCGCAGATCGGCGACGATGGCGCGCGCGAAATCCCGGGTATCGGCGTCGGACCATTGCGGATGGTCCGCGGCCTCCCGGAACATCCAGCGCACCATGTTCCGTTCATGATCGGGAACGGTGTCGAGATCACCGATGAACGGCCCGGCCGCCCGATTCCACGCCAGCACCTCATAAGTCGCATCGACGACGTAAGCGGGCGTCGATAGGTTATCGAGAATAGTCCGAACCGACTGCTGCACAGTACGATTCGGCCCCGTCACCACCGGCGGATTCTCCCCCGCCATCCGGAACAGGTAATCCCGCTCGTCCACCGTGAGCATGAGCGCCCGCGACAACGCCGCCAGCACCTGCCGCGACGGCTTCGACCCCCGCGCCTGTTCCATGCGTATGTAGTAATCCACCGAGATCCCGGCCAGCTGCGCCACCTCCTGACGACGCAATCCCGGCGCCCGGCGGTTGAGTCCATTGGGCAAGCCGACATCACCGGGTGTCAGCCGATTCCGGCGAGCCCTCAAAAAGGCCGCGAGTTCGTTCTTGTCAGCCATGACTCCAGTGTGGCCGCTGTCCCGAATTTTGGGTGGTACAACCTGGTCCTCCCGCAGAATCCCCAGCGAGGCGATGCTTTTCGCATGAGCAGAACAGCATTCATCACCGGAGCCAACAAGGGCATCGGATTCGAGACCGCACGGCAGCTGGGCGCGCGCGGCATGACCGTCCTCGTCGGCGCGCGGGATCCCGGGCTCGGGCAGGCCGCCGCGGAGAAGCTGCGGGCCGAGGGCGCGGACGCGCATTTCATCCAGATCGACGTCAGTGACGAGGAATCCGTCGGGCGGGCCGCGGCGCGGATCGAGGCGGAATTCGGTCGGCTCGACGTGCTCGTCAACAATGCCGCCATCGGTGGCGGTCTCGAGGGTGACGGGAAGCCGTCTTCGGGAACCGTCGCCACGCTGCGGCAGGTGTACGAGACCAATGTGTTCGGCCTGGTGGCCGTCACCAATGCGCTGCTGCCGCTGCTGCGGCGCGCCGAAGCCGGACGAATTGTGAACGTGTCCAGCGAGGTCGGCTCGCTGGCCGGGCGCACGAACCCCAACAGCCCACTGTCGCAAATGGTTTCGGCGATCCCGTACACCTCGTCCAAGACCGCTGTGAACATGGTGACGGTCCTGTACGCGATGGAACTGAAGGACACCCCGATCAAGGTGAACGCCGCCAACCCCGGCTACACCGCCACCGACCTCAACGGCAACAGCGGATTCCGCACCGCGGAGCAGGGCGCGGAACCCAGCGTCCACCTCGCCACCCTGCCCGCGGACGGGCCGACGGGGACGTTTTACGGCCACATCTGGGGCAAGGAGGAGTACGGGACCATCGAGTGGTGAGAATGGGCCTGAGCCTACATTTTCGGCCCGCCACAGGCAGTTTCCTGCCCGCAGGCGGCGGAAAATGTAGGAATAGGCCCATCCGACCTACCAGCCATCCCACGACGGATCGCCCCACGCCACAGGTCTCGAATGTGATAAACCGTCAATCCGACTGAACAGTTCGACCCGAGGACAACCCGACATGTGGCAGTACGAACACAGTGCCGAAACCACCGTCCCCCGAGAAGCCCTGTGGCGCAGCTGGTCCGACCCGAATCGCTGGCCCGAATGGAATCCCGGCATCGAATCCTTCGAGCTGGACGGGCCTTTCGCGCCCGGCACCACCTTCCGGATGACGTCGCCGGACGGTGACACCGTAGAACTCCGCTTCGTCGAGATCATCGACGGCGAACTGTGGAGCGACCTGTTCGTCGGCGACGGCCTCGAGGTCCTCACCCAGCATCGACTGGACGCCCTGCCTTCCGGTGCCACGCGGGTCGTCTACCGCACCGAGATCACCGGCCCCGCGGCCGACACCCTCGGCCCCGAGATCGGCCCCCAGATCACCGCGGATTTCCCCGAGGTGGTCGCCGGCCTCATCAAACACGCCCAGGGCTAGCCCAAACCCCTTGAGCCGGCCCAAACCCCAGGGCTAGGCCAGTACTCCGGTGCGCCGCTCGCGCAGCAGCAGGAGTGAGTACGCGGCGATCGACTGGGCATCGACGATCACGCCCTCGGTGATCATGTCCTCGAGCTGATCCCGTGAGAACCAGGCGGATTCCATATCCCGCTCGGACCACTCCCGCTCATGCGCACCTTCGGTCAATCCGGTGGCAAGCACGACGTGACCGTATTGCGTGCTGGTCGCCGGTGCCGGCGACACCTTCCCCAGCAGGGTCAGCCGCTCCGCCCGCAGCCCGGTCTCCTCCCGCAGTTCCTGCCGAGCCACCGCGATCGGATCGAACTCCTCCCCCGCGACGGCCCCGCCCGGAAACTCCCAGCACCGCCGCCCCAGCGGATACCGATACTGCTCAACCAGATGAAACCGCTCCCCATCCCACGGAATCACCACCGCGAAGTCCGCCTTCCGAATGAAGGCGTATATCGACTCCTCCCCATCCCCCTGCCGAACCACGTCCTCCCGCAGCGTGATCCACCGATTCGAGTAGATCTCCCGACTCCCGACCGTCTCCATGCCCCGATCCTGCCCCACTCACCCCACGATCGACCAAGATCAGGGAGCTGTCAGCGTGAATTTTTGCCCGAATCACCGCACTGACAGCTCCCTGATCTTGACGAGACCGCGCGGGTGCCCCGCTGGGCGGTGCGGGCTGGGCGAGCGGCCTCTGGGCACCGGCCCTGGCGACAGGGCCCTAGGAATCGCAGTGGTTAGCAGTGGCAGATAGCGCGCCATGGATTCGCCGCGGGCTAGGGCGGCAGGCGGGGCCCTACGAATCGCTGCGGGCTAGGAGTGGCGGGCGGGAGAGAGGGCGTGGCGGGCTTCCATGAGGGCGAAGCCGAGGAGGTTTTCGCCTCGCCATTGGGAAGGGTCGGCGGCGGCGGGGTTTTCGGCGCCGAGGCCGATGCCCCAGATGGTGTCGCGGGGGGGCGGCTTCGACGAGGATCTTGTCGGCGGTGGCGAGGAGGAAGTCGCGGAGTACGTCGTGCTGGCCGAATTTGGCGATGGAGCCGCGCAGGACGATGTCGAAGCGGTGGGCTTCCCAGGTGTCCTGGTCGAAGCCGGAGATGGCGCGGCCCAGGCGTTTCGCATCGGCGGGGGTGTCGGCGGCGAGGACACGGGTGCGCATGGGCTCGTCACCGAAGAGGCGGGCCTTCTCGGCCATCATGAAATGCTCGGCGCTGCGGTAGGTCTGACCGTCGACAGTGAATTCGACCGGCCACCACTGGCTGAGCACCCACTTGCCCACCTCGTGACCCGGGGTGCGCGTATGACCCCAGAAGAACAGAAACTCCGGTCTAGCCCCGTCCGCCATCTCAGCTGTCAGCTGCGCCCTGTCCACGTCGCCAGACCCTAGCCGACCCAGATGACAAGGTCGCGTCCTTATCCCGCCACGCCGCCCCGACGCGCCGCCACACCGTACAACTCGCGCCAAACTTCGCACGAGCCCGCCCTCCGCCGCACCCATCGCAACGTCGCGAGCCCCGCATTCCGCCGCACCTGTCGCAACCTCGCTAGCCCGGCATTCCGCCACACCACGCGACAATCGCGCGAGGCCGCCGCCATATCGCGCAACGCGGCCAATTTCGGCGCGATTCTCTGACCTCGCCGGATCGGAGCCTCGGCCGACTTCGTCGGTGGCAGTGATCAACTCGACAGGGCGCGGAGCTGGTTCATGATTTCGGCGGGTGGGTGGTCGTGGACTCGGTAGCGGGGTGGGTCGTAGTCGGGGGCGGGGTCGAGGGGGACGAGGCGGGTGACGTGGTCCCAGGCGACTCGGAAGACGTCGCCGTCGTGGGCGACGAAGCAGATGTAGTGGGCCCGGGGTAGGAGGTTGGGGGTGCCGTCGGGCCAGGAGGTCATGGTGGTCTCGGTGCCGTCGGGGTTGCGGAGGTGTAGGAGCTCCGGGATGCCGGTCTCGTCCTCGCGTTCGGCGCGCAGCCGCTCGGTCTGCGCGCGGTAGGCGCTGACGGCCAGCTGGATTTCGGCGTGGCGGACCGCGGTGTAGGCCGGATGGTCCGAATCGACCTGGTACGGGACGAGTTCCCCGTCGTCGTCGATGGTGTAGGGAACGGTGGACAGCGGCCGCAGCGCCGCCTCGTACCGCTCCTCGGCCAGGTGCATGAGCTGCACCAGTATCTCGGGGGTCGCACCGAGCACCACGAACATGCCCAGGTGCCCGGGTAGGAAAAGCAATGGGCGCGTTCCACTTCGAACCGCCGCGCCCGCCAGCCACCCCGCCATCAGCGGCAGCGACCCGACGTAGCTCTCCCCGTCGTCATCGGCGAACTCCAGCACCCGCACCCCGTTCACCGGCTCGAACGCGTCCATGGTGTTCATGGCAAGCTCGGCGAGGTTGGCGTGCGCGATGGAGTACACCGTCTCAGCGTCCACGCCCCAGCGCGAAAGATCCCGCCTGGTCACGAATTGCACGGTGCTGGGCAGATCGATGACCACCAATTCCGACAGATACGGCAGAGCGGGCCGCGCCAGCACCAGATCGCGCCCGTCGACCCCGTCGAGCTTCGTCGCCCCGTACCCGGCCTTGCGCAGCACTGGCCGCAGTCTGGGCGCCACCTGCTCCCACCCGGCGGGCGCGTCCGGCGGCAACAACAATGCGTCGACGGCCTCGAACAACCCCGCACCGATCTTCCCGTCGAACCGCCGATACAGCGTGTCCAGGTTCAGCTTCGCCGCATACCCGTTCTTCAGCAGGTACGCGATCTCATACGCCTCGGCATCGAATCGCGCGGACTCCACGGCGTCGTACCCCAGCACCTGTTCCAACACCTTCTTGCCGAACCGATTTCGCCCCGACCCGAACACCCCGCCCAGGAAACTCATGGCGCGGACTCTACGCCCGACCGGTGACAATCGTCGCCCGCAAATTCCCAGGGAACCCATGCGCCACAACCGAAAACACGCTGTTCACACGGTGTCCACACGGTGCCCAATGAGACGGCTGTCCAAGTACGAGCACAATGCGCGTGACTATGGTTAGCTGTAGCGCCATGAGCACGCCCGTCTCCACCCACCCCGACGAATATCTGCCCCGCGACACCGCGGATGTGGTTCGGACCGTTCGGGATTCGCGACGTTCCACGAAACCGCTGATCATCCGGGGTGGGGAACGGCCGGACGAGGAGTTCGGGCTGCCGGATCAGGGCAGCGTGCTGAGCCTGCGCAAGATGAACCGGGTGCAGGTGGTGGACGCGGATGCCCGGACGGTGCGGGTGCAGGCGGGGGCGCGCCTCTACGACATCGACCGGACCCTCGGCGCGCACGGGCTCGGGCTGCCCATCGTCGGCGACCACCGGGACATCACAGCGGGCGGATTCGCGGCGGTGGGCGGGCTGTCGGCGGCGTCGCACCGCTACGGCATGTTCAGCGACAATGTGGTCGAGCTCGAATACGTCGATCAGGACGGGCGATTCGGCACCTGCGGGCGCACCCATCACGCCGAGCGCTTCCGCCGGATCCTGGGCGGCGGCGGGCGCACCGGGATCATCACCGCGCTGACGCTCGAGGTGACCGGCATCGACAAGGACCGCACCTGGCTCACCACCGACGCGCACCGCTTCCTGGACTTCGACACCTGGGTGGAGCACTCCTACAAGGAGATTCAGTCGCCGGGCGACTCGCTGCTGCAGGTGGGCCGCTGGGTCGACACCGCACCCCTGAAGGTGGCCCGACCGGTCGGTACCGGCACCGTGCAGCTGGGCACCGTGCGCTTCGGCCAGTGGTCGAGCCTGCACCCCACCACCCCCAACCTCTCGCTGCGCGCCCGCCGCGAGGTCGGCGCCCGCGCCCGAAAGTCGCTGGGCGCCATCGCCGCGTCGGCGGGCGGCCGCGCGGGCATGCCCGTCCGCAATGCCGCCGCGGGCGCGCTCATGTTCGCTCCGAAGGTGCTGACCCTGCGCGATGCGGAGTACCTGGCCGATACCGTCATCTCCTCCTCGGAGCGCGGACCGGCCTACCGCGTGTCCGTTTTCGCCCCGTTGTCGAACTATGCCCGGGTGTTCCACGGCCTGCACGACCTGTTCGCCGGACACCGCGAGCGGACCGGCTGCTTCACCGTCATCTCGGCCATGACCTATGGCGTTCGGTCCCGCTACCTGCGCGAACTCGATGACGAGGACCACGGCTTCATCACGTTCACCTGTCGTTTGCGGCCGGCCGCGCTGCCCTCGGAACTGTTGCGCGACATCGTTTCCGGAATCGACGAGATCTGTCTCGCCGAACGCGCCCGGCGTTATGACCCGACCGAATAGAATGTGTTCCGCCGCACTGCCAGCTATCGGTTAGCAGCCGAGTTCTCTTCTCCAACAGCACGGCTTCTCGACTCGAACAGCACTGGCGGCGCGGCGGTATCGGTGCTGTCGGCGGGGCACTGATGCATGGTTCATGCTCAATCCTCAGATGAAGGTTGCCTGTCCCATGATCGAATTCCGTGCTGCCCGCCGCCCCCGCTCCGCCGGATCCCTCGCGGGGGAACTACCGATATCGGGCAAACGCATTGTCGTCACCGACGCCACCTCCGATATCGGGCGGGAAACCGCGCGACTACTGGGGTTTCACGGCGCCGAGGTAATCCTGATCGCGCGCAACGGCTCTCAGCTGGTCGAGGAGTGCGCCACCATCATCGAGGCCGGGGGTCGCGCGCACTGGTTCCGCTGCGACATCTCCGCCCTCGGCGATGTGGATCAGCTGGTCGAATGGCTGCTCACCGAATTCGACGCCATCGACGTGCTGGTCAACAACACCGGCCGCCCCACCCGCCGTCCGGTCCTGCAGTCGCTGGACCGTTTCCGCGACTACCAGCGCATGATGTCGGCCTACTACTTCGGCCCGCTGCGCCTGACCCTGGGCCTGCTCCCCGCCATGCTCGCCGGCGGCGCGGGCCACGTCGTCAATGTCGGCCCCTGGAGCGCGGCCACCGGCGCGGCCCCCAATTTCGCCTCCTACGCGGCCGCCCAGGCCGCCTGGACCACCTTCGGCCAATGCGCCGACGCGGAGCTCTCCCCGCGCGGCATCCACGTCACCACGGTCCAATACCCGGCCTTCAAACTCGACGCCGAATCACCCACGTACCGAACCGAATCCCCCACCCTCGACCCCGCCGAGGCCGCCCGCTGGATCGAAACGGCCATCCGCACCCGGCCCGCTCAAGTCCAGCCCCGCTTCCCCCGCGCCCTCCTCGGCTTGGCCACCATGGCTCCCCGCACCACGCGCCTCAAGCACGCTCTGGGCATCTGAGCATCCACCCCGTCATCCCGGCATGCTGTTGGCCGGGATCCACAGCGGGGCAGAGTGGATTCCGGCCAAAAGCGCGCCGGAATGACGCGCGGTATCCGATGAGGGGAAGGTGGGCCGCCCGGAGGACGTTCGGACGGCCCACCTTTCGAAACCCCCTCCCCCACAGGATCATTCCCGGCCGGACCGTCGGCCGGTGATGCGCGGCAGCGGGTTCGGCGATCCGGACCTCCGGAGGCGCTGATCCCCCACCCCTCCCGCCAGCCCGTGCCCGCTGCCCTCGCAGCGGGCACGGGTCAATAGCAAAGCGCCCCACCCGGAAACGGATGGGGCGCTTCGGAACGTGCTACGTCAGTGCTTTTCCGGTCCCAGGTGGTACTCGAACACGAGCCCGCCCGCGGCGACCAGGATGCAGATGACGCCGATGGCGATCAGCCAGTACTGGAAGAACGCGAAGCCCAGCGCGGCAATCGAGCCGGAGCCCGCGAGCAGGATGGGCCAGAACGAGCCGGGCGAGAAGAAGCCCAGGTCGCCGGCGCCGTCGACGATCTCCGCCTCTTCGTAGTCCTCGGGACGCAGGTCCAGACGACGGGCGACGAAGCGGAAGTAGGTGGCCACGATCAGGGCCAGCCCCGCCGACAGCACGATGGCGGTGGTACCCGCCCACTCGACGCCGGTGCGCGAGCGGCCGGTGAAGTAGCCGTAGACCACGGCCACGATCACGAAGAAGACCGTGATCAGTTCGAAGATGCGAGCTTCGACCTTCATGTCAGTTCATCCTCACTTGGCGTCGGCGAGTTCGTTACCGCGCGCCTTGCGGTCGGTGTTGAACGGCTTGGTGGAGGTCGCCACCGGCGACTGGCCGATGCTGGCCAGCGCCTCGGCGTTGGTCTTGTGGTCCTTGACCCGCGCGTCCATGTACTTCTTGAAGGCGTCCGGGGACACCACGCGGATCTCGAAGTTCATCATCGAGTGGAAGGTGCCGCACATCTCGGCGCAACGGCCGACGAACGCGCCTTCCTTCTCGATCTTGGTGACCTGGAAGACGTTGTCGGAGTTGTTCTGCTTCGGGTTCGGCATCACGTCGCGCTTGAACAGGAACTCCGGCACCCAGAAGGAGTGGATGACGTCCGCGGCGGCCAGCTGGAATTCGATGTTCTTGCCCGACGGCAGGACCAGGACCGGGACCTCGTTGGAGGTGCCGACGGTCTCGACCTTGTCGTAGTGCAGGTAGGAGATGTCATTGGCGGGCAGGCCGTTGTTCGGGCCCGGCTGCGGGTGGCCATCCTTGGTCGCTTCCTTGTAGCGCTCCTGGATGTCCTTGTTCATGTCCTGACGCTCGTGGTCGACGCCGTCGTAGACGTAGCCGTCCTTCATGTCGACATGCTGGTAGCCGAACTTCCAGTTCCACTGGAAGGCGGTCACGTCGATGGTGACGTCCGGGTCGGCGACCTTCTCGTGCACGTAGTTCTGCACGACCACGGTGAAGTAGAACAGCACCGCGATGATCACGAACGGGATCGCGGTGTAGCTCAGCTCCAGCGGCACGTTGTAACCGGTCTGCCGGGGGAACTCCGGGGAGTCGGCCTTCTTGCGGTGGAACGCGATCGTCCAGAAGGTCAGGCCCCAGACCAGCACGCCCATCGCGAGGGCGGCGAGCACGGACCAGGTCCACAGCTCACGCATCTTGGTGGCCTGCGGCGTGATGCCCGAGGGCCAGCCGAATCGAAGCCAAACGTTGTCGATCGAGCAGCCGGAGACGAGCATCGCGGTCATCCCCAAGGACACCGCCAGCCCGGCCCGCCGAAGGATGCGGCCCCGCCGACCCCGGGCGGGTCGTGCCCCAATCGCCTCGCTCGTCTTGTGCGCCACGCTCAACGCCTTCCTGGTCGTCATTTCGACACCGCGCCGCCCGGGCTCCCTTCCGCCGGGCGACACATCTTCAGCACAGTTTGGGGGCTCGGGGAGGGTACACGCGAACGCGTAACCGACCCTGAGAGTTTCCCAAGTACTACGCAGCGTAGACCAAGAAACGCCCCCCGTTGTGATCGGGTCCGGTTCGACACTCCGGAAACCTCATAAGCACTGGATACGGCCTCTGGCGGCGGGATCTGCCCGGGTACGGCATACTCGGGCAGTAGGTTTCGCGTCGCGCGCCCGTGCGGGTGCGCCCCCAATCCTTTGATTCCGGAAAGAGGTTCTTGCCGCAGTGTGTGGACTGCTCGGATTCCTGACAGCTAGCACGGCTACAACCCCGGACGGGCGGACGGTCGAAACCACGGCGGCGCAGGTGTACGAGGCGCTGCACTGCCAGCGTCATCGCGGCCCCGACGAGCGTGGGACCTGGACCGACGACCGCATGATCTTCGGCTTCAACCGCCTGTCGATCATCGATATCGAGCATTCGCACCAGCCGCTGCGCTGGGGTCCGCCGGAGAACCCCGAGCGGTACGCCATGACCTTCAACGGCGAGATCTACAACTATCTCGAGCTGCGCGCCGAGTTGAGGGAAGCGCACGAGGCCGAATTCGGCGATCAGCCGATGTTCCGCACCGAGGGTGACGGCGAGGCCATCGTGGCCGCCTTCCACTACTGGGGCGCCAAGGCCCCGAGCCGGCTGCGCGGCATGTTCGCCTTCGCCATCTGGGATACCGAGCTGAACAAGCTGTTCCTGGCGCGCGACCCGTTCGGCATCAAGCCGCTGTTCATCGCCACCGGCGAGGGCGGCACCGCGTTCTCCAGCGAGAAGAAGTCCCTGCTGGGTCTGCTTCCGGCGCTGGAGCTTTCCGACGAACTCGACCCGCGCGCGCTCGAGCACTACACCGTGCTGCAGTACGTGCCCGAGGCCGAGACGCTGCACAAGAACGTGCGCCGACTCGAATCCGGTTGCTACGCCTGGGTCGAGCCGGGCGAGGCCCCGCGGGTGACCCGCTACTTCAACCCGCAGTTCCGGGTGCAGAAGTTCACGCCGGGTTCGGAGGCCAAGCGCTACAAGGAGATCGCCGAGGCGCTCGAGGACTCCGTCGCCAAGCACATGCGCGCGGATGTGACCGTCGGCGCGTTCCTGTCCGGCGGCATCGACTCCACCGCCACCGCGGCCCTGGCCATCCGGCACAACCCGAACCTGCTGACCTTCACCTCGGCGTTCGAGCGACAGGGTTACTCGGAGGCCGATGTGGCCGCCGAGACCGCCGCGGCCATCGGTGCCAAGCATTACGTGCGCATGGTCTCGCCCGAGGAGTACGCGGCCGCGATCCCCGAGATCGTCTGGTACCTCGACGAACCCGTCGCCGACCCGGCGCTGGTGCCGCTGTACTTCGTGGCCAAGGAGGCCCGCAAGCACGTCAAGGTGGTGCTCTCGGGCGAGGGCGCGGACGAGCTCTTCGGCGGTTACACGATCTACCGGGAACCGCTGTCGCTCAAGCCCTTCGAGTACCTGCCCAAGGGGCTGCGCAAGCTGGCGGGCAAGCTGTCGGACCGCATTCCCGAGGGCACCCGCGGCAAGAGCCTGCTGCAGCGTGGTTCGCTCACCCTGGAGGAGCGCTACTACGGCAATGCCCGCAGCTTCAATGACGCCCAATTGCGTTCGGTGCTGCGGGAATTCCGCCCCGAGTGGACGCATCAGGACGTCACCGCGCCGATCTACGCCATGCAGGGCTACGACTGGGATCCGGTGGCGCGCATGCAGCACCTGGACCTGTTCACCTGGCTGCGCGGCGACATCCTGGTCAAGGCCGACAAGATGACCATGGCCAACTCGCTGGAATTGCGCGTCCCGTTCCTCGACCCCGAGGTCTACAAGGTCGCGGAGAAGATCCCGTTCGACCAGAAGATCACCAAGGACACCACCAAATACGCCCTGCGCCAGGCATTGACCGACATCGTGCCGCCGCACGTGCTCAACCGCGCCAAGCTGGGCTTCCCGGTGCCGCTGCGGCACTGGCTGCGCGGTCCGGAACTCTACGACTGGGCCCGCGCCCAGATCACCGAGTCGGGCACCGACCACCTGCTCAACAAGCAGGCCATCCTGGCCATGCTCGACGCCCACCGCACCGGCCCGGTCGACCACAGCCGCCGCCTGTGGACCCTGATCGTCTTCATGATCTGGCACGGCATCTTCGTCGAGAACCGCATCAAGCCGGAGATCCAGGAACCGACCTACCCGGTCAACCTCTGATCGCAGCCGTTCCGAGAGCCGTCCCCGTGAATTCGGGGGCGGCTCTCGCCGTTTCCGACGGCTGACCCCTCAGATGCCGAGTCTTTCGACGCACCCCCGCTACGGTTGCTATGCGTTAGCTACTACGCTTGCAGCGACACTGCAATAAGGTGGGTGTCGGGTGACGGACGGCCGGAAGGCCGCCGCGTCGCCCCGATCGGAAAGGATTCGGCATCAATGGATTTCCCGTCTCCGCGTAACGTGTCCCGCCGTCAGGCCCTCGGATTGAGCGCGGCCGTGGCCGCCGCCATCGGGTTGGCGGCCTGCGGCAAGTCGAGCAGCAGCTCCACCGCGACCAGCACGACTCCGGCGTCCACCGATCCCAAGGCCGTGGCCGCGGACGCCTACGTGTTCGGGTTCCCGCTGGTGCTGATGGACGTCACCCGCGAAACGGGCGGTCCCGCCAATCAATTCGTGCACCAGAATCCGCCGACGCCCAGCGAGAAGCAGGTGGTGCGGCTCAATCTCGACACGCTGTACTCGCAGGCGTGGCTGGATCTGCGGGCGGAGCCGATGGTGGTACAGGTGCCGGAGATCGAGGCCGGGCGGTACTGGCTCATGCAGTTCATGGATGCGTGGACGAATACCGTGCACGATCCGAGCAGCACGAATCCGCGCGTCGTGAAGGGCGATGCCACGCCGCCGTACACCTATCTGATCACCGGGCCGGGGTGGCAGGGCAGCGTGCCCGCGGGGATGACACGGCTGGCCATGCCGACGGGCACCACCTGGCTGCTCGGCCGGATCGAATACAAGGGCGACAACGACATTCAGAACGTGCGGGCGCTGCAGGAGCGGCTGAAGCTGGCCCCGCTCAGTGTCTGGAACGCCGACCCCGCTGCTGTGCAGGGCGGACCGGGCGCGCAGCCCGCAGGCGGCGGCTCACCCGCCCAGATGGTGGCGCAAATGGACGGCCCCACCTTCTTCAACCGGATGTGCGCGGTAATGGCGCTCAACCCGCCCGCGCCCGAGGACGCGGACGCCGTGAAGCGCTTCGCCACCATCGGCATCACCGCGGGCGGGAATGTCTCCACCGCCCCCGCCGACATGCTCACGGCCGCGGCCACCGAGGCCCGCAAGGGCATTGCCGGCTACCGGGATCCCAAGGCCCAGAACCAGAACGGCTGGACCTTCGATCTCAATGTCGGCAGCTACGGCACGAACTATCCTCTGCGCGCGCAGGTCGCGGCCGTCGGTCTGGGCGCGAACCTGCCCCGGGACGCGGTGTATCCGACCGTCAACGCGAATGCCGAGGGCGGCAGTCGATTCCGGGTGACCTTCGCCAAGGATCAACTGCCGCCCGTCGGAGCGTTCTGGTCGCTCACCGCATACGACGCCCAGTCCTATCTGGTGCAGAACCCGGCGGGCATCTACTCGGTGGGTCACCTGGTCCCGCTCGCCCCGGGCCCGGACGGCACGGTCGAGATCGCCGTCCAGAGTGCCGATCCCGGCCCGAGCGTGCCCGCCGGGCACTGGCTGCCGATCCCGGAATCCGGCCAGTTCTCCCTCACCCTTCGGCTGTACGCCCCGAAAGACACTGTGCTGAACGGGAAGTGGCAGGTGCCGAAGCTGGAGAAGCTGTCCTGATCCGGCACCCGCCCGGCCGCGGCGTCAGCGCCGCGGCCTGTCGTCAGCGCCGCAGCACCCGGCGGGCCAGCCAGTTCCCCAGGAACTGAATGCCCTGCACCCCGGCGATGATGATCAGCGTCGCCACCAGCGTGACCTGCCAGTCGAACCGCTGATACCCGTACACCAGCGCGAAGTCGCCGAGCCCGCCGCCGCCGACCGTGCCCGCCATCGCGGACATGTCGACAATGGCGATCACCACGAAGGTGTAGCCGAGTACCAAGGGGCCCAACGCTTCCGGGATCAGCAGCGTGAGAATGATGCGCAGCGGCCCGGCGCCCATCGCCCGGGCCGCCTCGATCACCCCCGGATCGACGGTCACCAGATTCTGCTCGACGATCCGCGCGATCCCGAAGGACGCGGCCACGATCATGACGAACGCCGCCGCATCGGTGCCGATCGTCGTCCCGATCACCTTCAGCGTCACCGGCCCCAGCGCGGCCAGCAGAATGATGAACGGAATCGGCCGCACCACATTCACCAGCACGTTCAGCACCACATTGATGGGCGCGTTGGCCAGCAATCCGCCCTTCCGGGTGGTGTACAGCAACGTCCCCAACGCCAACCCGATGGTCCCGCCCACCACGAAGGTCAGCAGCACCAGGTAGATCGTGGTGCCGACAGCCTCACCGAGCACCGGCCGCAGCCGCTCCCAATCCGTATGCACGGCAGCCAGATTGCTCACGGTGTGATTCACGCGCTCCTCCGATCGCCCTCGGCCGCCGCCGCGACCTCCGCGGCCACCACATCGGCAGCCCCGGCACGACCAGCTGCCTCCACTGTGCCCACCGCGTCGGTCGCGGGTACCGAGCCCGCCGATTCGGCCACCGCCGCTGCCTGGCTCTCGATCTCCGGCGCGGGCACCTGGTGCGTGGCCCCGTCGGGGCCACCGGTGCGCTGATCGCGCTCGGCCGCCACCGTCGCGGAAACCCCGCTCTCAACCTCCGATTCCTCGGTAGCGGTCGCCACCGCTGTCGCCTCGGAACTGCCCCCGGGTGTCGGCGTGGCGCGCTCGGCCAGCCGCTCGGCCGCCCGTCGCACCGCATCGTCCGGGCCGGTGAGGGCCAGGGTGAGGCTGCCGAAGGTTTTTGTCCTGCAGGGCGCTTACGCCGCCGAAAACGATTTCGACCGAAACTCCCTCGGCTACAGCGGCGGTCAGGGCCGGGCCGATGCCGTTCTCGTCGTCGACGGCGACCGTGACCAGGTGACCGGCGTGCCGCTCCCCCAGGCGATCCAGTTCCTCGGCGGTCGGGCGGTTGTGCAGGACCGTCTCCACGAAGGATCGGGTGGGTACGGCTGTCGGGGCGGCGAAGACGTCGAAGGTGCTGGCCAGTTCGACGATTCGGCCCTCCGCCAGCACCGCGACGCGATCGGCCACCTCGCGGATGACATCCATCTCGTGGGTGATGACGATGATGGTGACGCCGAGTTCGCGGTTGATCTTCTTCAGCAGCCGCAGCACTTCACCGGTGGTTTCCGGGTCGAGGGCCGAGGTGGCCTCGTCGGCGAGCAGCAGGGACGGCGAGGTGGCCAGCGCGCGGGCGATGCCGACGCGCTGCTTCTGCCCGCCCGACAGCTGGTCCGGGTAGCTGCGCGCCTTGTCCGAAAGGCCCACGAACTCCAGCAGTTCGGCCACGCGCGCCTTGCGCCGCGCACGTGGCCAGCCCGCCACTTTCAGCGGGTACTCGATATTGCCCGCGGCGGTGCGCGAGCGGAACAGGTTGAACTGCTGGAAGATCATGCCGATATCGCGGCGCAGCTGCCGCACCCGGGACTCCGGGACCCCGGTGATGGGGTCGCCGGAGATCAGCACGGTTCCGTCGGTCGGCTTCTCCAGCGCGTTGATCAGCCGCACCAGCGTGGACTTGCCCGCGCCGGAATAGCCGATCACGCCGAAGATCTCGCCCTTCTCGATGCGCAGGTCGATGCCGTCGAGCGCGGTGTGCCGCTGTTTCCCGGTGCGGAAAACCTTGGTCACCGCGCGGAATTCGACGGCCGCGACCTCGCTCACTTGGTGTCGCGGATGGTCTGCTGCACCCGCGCCAGGATCGGCTCCAGCTCCGGCCCGGACTTCTTCACCTCGAGCGCGGTGCCCTTGGAGTCCTCCTGCACCGACTTCTGCACCTCCGCGCCGTGGAAGATCTCCACCAGCTTCAGGTAGGTGGCATTGTTCTTGTCCGCCGCGCGCGTGACGAACGCGTTGATGTACGGCTGGGCGCCCGGGTTGGCCGGATCATCCTTGTACAGCGCGGATTTCGGGTCGATGCCGGACTTGAGCAGGAAGGTGTTGTTGACGACCGAGCCGTCCACCGACTCCAGCGACAGCGCCGTCTGCGCCGCGTCGACCGGGGTCACCTTGACCTTGGACGCGCCCTTGTCGATATCGGCCGGGGTCGGCTGGTTGACATTGTCCTTGAGCTTCAGCAGCCCGGCCGCCTGCAGCACGAACAGCGCCCGCGCCTGATTGGTCGGATCGTTCGGCACCGCGATCTCGCCGCCGTTCGGAATCTCGCCGACGGTCTTGTGCTTCTTGGAGTACAGCCCCAGCGGCACGATCTGCGTCGCCCCGATGGGCGTCAGATCCTGGTTGTTGGCCACGTTGTACTGGCCCAGGAACTGCAGGTGCTGGAACAGATTCACATCGATCTGCTTCTGCGCCAACGCGGTATTGGGCTGCGAGTAGTCCGAGTAGTGCACGATGTTGAGGTTGATGCCCTGCTTCTTGGCCTCGTCCTTGAAGACGTCCCAGTGCGGGTCGGACTCGGTGGTGCCGATGCGGACGGTATTGCCGCCGGCGGAGTCATCGCTGCTGCCGCAGGCCGTGAGGGTGAGGCTCGCGACGGCTGCTACCAGGACCGGGATCGCCAGTACCCGATTGAATTTCACTCGTGCTCCCGCATTCTTGAACTGCTTGGTGACTGTGTTCTCCGAAGAGAATCGAACCCGGCCATGCAACCGTGCGGGCAATCGGCGGGCAATGATTGCGATCCCGGGGAGCCAAACGGTTCCGGACGGCACGAAATCTCACCTACGGTGCGTGAAATGCGAAAACTGCGCCGTTTCCTGGTGATTCCGGTCTTGCTCTCGCTGGCCCTGACGGCCGCCTGTGGCAAGGAACACCACGATGATGTGGTGCGTATCGGTGTGAACGACATCGCTCTGCCGCACTGGGACGTGTTCAAGAAGAAGGCCGCCGAC
>NZ_BAFX01000059.1 GCF_000308815.1 Nocardia concava NBRC 100430 | reverse complement strand
GTGTTCCCGTTGCGGACCGTGCCGAACATGGCGGCCAGCACCGTGCCGGAGCCGGTATTGACCGGGACCACGCGAACGCCGCCGACCGGCAGGGCCGCCGTGAAGTAATCGCGGACGGCCTGTTCGACCATGGGGCGCAACTCGTTCGGGACCTGCGGCGGGATCATCGCGTTGAGGACCTGCGAGAGCGGGCCCATGGGCACGAAACCGCCGCGGCCGGTGGTGAGGTTGACCCAGGCGACCTGCATGCCGGAGGTGTCGGCACTGTCCGGGCTGATGCCGTAAGGGACGAACGCGAACATGGCCTGGCCCGCCTTGACGGCCGAAAGATCAAGGCCGGGAATGGAAACCGCGTAACGCGGCCACGGGCCGGGGATGGTGCCCGCGACTGCGGGGGCCAGACCCAGCGTGGTGCCGCCCAAGCAGAAAGGCGCGGCGGTCGGATAGAGGAAGGGCTGGATGCCCAAAGTCTGCAATCCATCGACGGTTTGGCCGTAGGCCGAGAGCCAGTCGGTGGGGGCCGCGGTGTCAGCCCTGGTGATCGCGGCCAATGCCGCGGCCGCGTCGGCGGTGAGCGCGGCGGCGCCGGTGTTCGGGCGGTCGGCGGGGGCCGCGGCCGCGGTGCCGGTCAGGGTTGCCGGACCGGTGGCTGTCAGGACCGCGCAGACGCCGAAAGCGCCTGCGAGACGGACGAGGTGGTGGAACGCGGACATGGGTGGCTCCCCTCGAGGTCACGGGTCGAGGGGGACGCTACTCCGCTGACCAGCGAAAACCGGATATTTGATCCGGTGTGCCGGTCACTTGTTCAGGCCTGGTCGAGGATCGGTCAGGCGTGGGCCGGGGCGGGCGACATGGTGTAGCCCAGGTTCGCCAGCACTTCGCCGGTGGCCTTGGCGAAGTTCAGGGTGATGAAGTGCAGGCAGGGCGCGCCCTCGGCGATGAGCGTCTCGGCGATCTCGGTGGCGATCTCGATGCCGACCTCGCGGACCGCGGCGCGATTCTCCTCCGGACCGTCACCGGCGGCCTTGCGCAGCCGCTCCATCACCTTGGCGGGCAGCTCGCGGCCCGACAGCTCCACCGCGCGCTCGACGGTGCGCAGCGAGGTGATCGGCATGAGCTCCGGAATGATCGGCTTGGCGCCCTCGACCGGATCGCAGGCGATGACCCGATCCCGCAGGCGCAGATAGTGCTCCGGGTCGAAGAACATCTGGGTGATCGAATACTCCGCGCCCGCACGCAGTTTCGCGCACAGGAAGCGGGTGTCGTCGTCGAGGTCGCCCGAACGCGGGTGCCCCTGCGGGAACGAGGCCACGCCGACGTGGAAGTCGCCCAGATCACGCACCATGCGGACCAGGTCCTCGGCGTACTCGACGCCCTCCGGATGCTTGACCCACTCCCCCAGCACATCGCCCGGCGGATCGCCGCGCAGCACCAGCAGATTCCGGATGCCCGAATCCGCGTACGCGCCCACGATCGAACGCAGCTCGGCGACAGAGTGATCGACAGCGGTCAGATGCGCGACCGTCAGCAGCGTGGTTTCGCGCGCCAGCTGCCCGGTGACCCGGATCGTACGGTCGCGAGTGGACCCGCCAGCGCCGTAGGTCATGGACACGAACGCCGGATGCAGCCGCTCGAACTCCCGAGCCGCGCGCCACAACCGCGCCTCACCGGCGGCGTCACGCGGTGGATTGAACTCGACCGAGAACGGGATCGACCCATCGGGCCGCGGCCCCAGCTGTTCGAGGACGGAGCGAGTTCCGGACACTCGAGGCGTGCGGGAAACTCGGCCAGGGGTCGAATATCCCCGTACATTGTCGAAACTCACGCCGACATTTTACGGGGCGAAACCGGCCACCGAACCCCGCCCCGCACCTATCCCAGCAGGTGAGACCCGCTCCCCTGCGCCGAGTGGCACACCAGTGTGGCCGAATCCGACAAATCCCCTCGCTGGTGTGCCACTCGGCGAATCGATCCTCACCTCGGCTGCCGCGGCTCCGGGCCGGACGTCGAGAGATGCTCGCGACAACGGGAGGTGGGGTAGCAGGCGGAAGCGGCCCGGGCGGCGGTATGACCGATTCCTGAGGCTGGGTGGGTGCTGGGTATTGTCGGGGGCGAAGTCTCGCGCGCTGGCTCGAGCGGATCGCGATCAGGTCGGCCCCGGGGGGAAAGCCGGTCAGCGAGGCTCGGGCATCGCCGCAGTACGGCACTCATCAAGGAGGCTCCCCTGTCCGCCGGACCTGGTACCCCGACCCGCCACCCGGTCGGCGCGGGCTCTGTCGTCGCCGCCGTGGAAGAGCGGCTGCGGGCCTTCTTCGTGACGCGGGAACCCATCGTGGAGCCGCTCGGGCCGGTGTTCGTGGACGCGGCACGGGCCTTGCAGGACTTCGTGATCCGGGGCGGCAAGCGGACGCGGCCGTCGTTCGCGTGGACCGGGTGGCTGGGTGCGGGGCGCAGCCCGGAGGATCCGGAGGCGGACGCGGTGCTGACCGCGTGTTCGGCGCTGGAGCTGGTGCAGGCGTGCGCGCTGATCCACGACGACATCATCGATTCCTCGCGCACCCGGCGCGGCTTCCCGACCGTGCACGTGGATTACGAAGGGCGGCACCGGGATCAGCGCTGGCGGGGCGACGCGGACCACTACGGGATCAGTGTCGCGGTGCTGATCGGCGATCTGGCGCTGGCCTGGGCCGACGATATGACCCGCGACGCCGGCCTGCCCGACGACGCGGCCGCGCGGTTCGCCCCGGTGTGGGCGGCCATGCGCACCGAGGTGCTGGGCGGGCAGCTGCTCGACATCCACGGTGAGTCCGCCGGGGACGAGACCGTCGAGGCGGCGCTGCGCATCAACCGGTACAAGACCGCGGCCTACACCATCGAACGCCCGCTGCACATGGGCGCGGCGCTGGCCGGGGCCTCCCCCGAACTGGTCGCCGCCTACCGCGAATTCGGCACCGATATCGGCATCGCCTTCCAGCTGCGCGACGACCTGCTCGGCGTCTTCGGCGATCCGGCCGTCACCGGCAAGCCGTCCGGCGACGACCTGCGCGAGGGCAAGCGCACCGTCCTCATCGCCGAGGCCCTGCAGCGCGCCGATATCGACGCCCCGGCCGTCGCGGACCTCATCCGCTCCAGCCTGGGCACCGACGTCACCCCCGAACGGGTCACCGAATTGCGCACGGCCCTCACCGAACTCGGCGCGGTCGACGCGGTCGAGAAGCGCATCAGCTCGCTGACCGACCAGGCCCTCACCGCCCTGGACGCGAGCACCGCGACTCCAGAGGCAAAGCGGCAACTTCGTGCGATGGCGCTGGCCGCCACCGCGCGTACGTATTAGGCGTCTGCTCACATCGTCATTCCGGCGTGTCCTTGGCCGGAGTCCGCACCCGCAGGAGCCGCGCGGATGGTGTGGATCCCGGCCAAAAGCACGCCGGGATGACGGGGCAGGGATGCACGCCGGTATGACGGGGCAGGGATGACGGGGCAGGGATGACGGGAGTGGTGGTGGCATGAGAACTGTTGCGGGACCGACCGATCGGGTGGTCGTCGTGGGAGCCGGGTTGTCCGGGCTGGCGGCGGCGCTGCATCTGGTGGCGGCCGGGCGGCAGGTGACCGTGCTGGAGCGGGCCGATCACGCCGGCGGGCGGGTCGGGCGGTACCGGGGGCCGGATTATGAGATCGATTCCGGGGCAACGATTCTCACACTGCCCGAGCTGATCGACGAGGTGCTGGGTGTGGTCGGGCAGACCCGCGAGTCGGTGGGACTGCGGATTCTGGAGATGGCACCGGCCTATCGGGCGCGGTTCGCGGATGGGTCCGTGGTCGGCGTCTACTCCGAGGAGGCGCAGATGGCGGCCGAGGTGGCGCAGGTGCGCGGACCTGAGGCCGCTCGGCGGTATCGGCGGCTGCGGGGCTGGCTGAAGGACGTGTACGAGGCCGAGTTCCGGCAGTTCATGGACACCAACTTCGAATCGCCGCTGGACATGGTGCGGATTCCGGAGAAGCGCGTCGCGCTGGCGGAGCTGGTGCGACTGGGCGCCTTCGGGCGGCTCGGGCCCAAAGTCGGGTCGATCATGCGGGATTCGCAGCTCGCGCGGCTGTTCAGCTTCCAGGCCCTGTTCGCGGGGATGGCGCCGAATCAGGCGCTCGGGGTGTACGGCGCGATTCCCTACATGGACACCTGCCTGGGCGTCTACTACCCCGAAGGCGGCATGCGGGCCATCGCCGCGGCGCTCGGGCGCGCGTTCACGGCGGCGGGCGGCACCCTCGAACTCAACGCCGAGGTGATCGGCATCGACTACCGGGGCAAGCGGGCCGAGGCGGTGCGCACCGCCGACGGCCGCGTCTTCGACTGCGATGCCGTCGTGGTCACCGCCGACCTCGGCTCGCTGCCGCGCTTCGGGCTGCGGCACCGGCGCGGCCTGCGGGCCTCACCGTCGGCGGTGGTGGCGCACGGCACAATTCCGGCCGAGGTGGCCGCGGGCTGGCCGGTGCAGGCGCATCACACCATCGACTTCGGGCAGGAATGGGACAAGACGTTCACCGAGATCGCTGCCCGGCCCGGGCGCGGACGGCTGATGAGCGATCCCTCCCTGCTGCTCACCCGCCCCGCCCTCACCGACCCCACGCTCTACATCGACCGTGCCGAACAGCACATCGATGCGACCGGGCATCTACGCGACACTGTCCGCTACGAGCCACTGTCGCTGCTGGCCCCGTGCCCGAATCTCGATGCCGCACCGCTCGGCTGGGACCAGCTCACCCCCTTCTACCTGCGCGAACTCCTGCAGACCCTGGAAGAGCGCGGCTACCAAGGGATTTCGGAGCACTTCTGGATCGACCACGTGGACACCCCGCGCACCTGGAAGGCGCAGGGCATGCTCGCGGGCACCCCGTTCTCGGCCGCACACCTGTTCCGGCAGACCGGTCCGTTCCGTACTCGAAACCTGGTGCGCGGCCGCGCGAATGTCGTTCTCGCAGGCTCGGGCACCGTGCCCGGCGTCGGCGTGCCGACCGTGCTGTTGTCGGGCAGACTGGCAGCGGCGCGCATCACCGGTGACGCGCGACATGCCGGGAGTCGATCACTTGACACCGGAGCGGTGGCGCCGGTGCGCAAGCACTAGACTGACCGCGTCCTTAGATCACCCGCGGCCCGCCGCCGCCGACCTTTTCGGGGGGAACGACCGCCGATGCCGACCCCCGAGACGGACTCCGCCACTCCGGACGCCGCGAACACCACGATCACGCGGACCGCCCGCGGTGTCGCGCAGGCCGATCCGGCCGACCGCGCCGCCACCCGGAGCTCCCTCGACGCCGCCGCGCACGGCTGGCTGCACCATGCCGCCGACTTCGTCCGCGGCCCCGCCGGACACTCGGCCACCCTCGGCTTCTTCGGCGCGCTGCTGATGACCTTCGGCGGCTTCGGCGCCGGCAGCACCCGGCGCAGCGATCCGCTGTTGGAGGCCATGCACCTGTCGTGGCTGCGGTTCGGGCACGGGCTGGTGCTGTCGTCGCTGTTCGTGTGGATCGGCGTGCTCGCCATGATCACCGCGTGGGTGCGGTTGGGGCGCATCGTGATCGGGCGGCAGCCGGGCATCGAGGTCACCCTCAACGAGCTGCGCGTGATCGTCGGCGTCTGGATCTTCCCGCTGCTGTTCTCGGTGCCGCTGTTCAGCCGCGACGCCTACTCGTACCTGGCGCAGGGCGCCATGCTGCGCGACCACATCAACCCGTACCAGTTCGGGCCGACCGAACTGCACGCCAACGCCGCCACCGTGCTCGACAACGTGAGCCCGGTCTGGCTCAACACCACCGCGCCCTACGGACCGGTCTTCCTGCTCATCGGGCGGGCCATCACCAGCATCACCGGCGACAACGTGGTGGCGGGCACGATCGCGCTGCGGCTGGTCATGCTGCCCGGCCTGGCGCTCATGGTGTGGGCCATCCCGCATCTGACCAAGCATCTGGGCGGCAAGCCGACCACGGCGCTGTGGCTGGCGGTGCTCAACCCGCTGGTCCTGGTCCACCTGATCGGCGGCGTGCACAACGAGATGCTCATGGTCGGCCTGATGTGCGCGGGCATCGCGCTGGTGCTCGAACACCATCACGTGGCCGGCATCGTGGTCGTGGCCGTCGGCGTGGCGGTGAAGGCGACCGCGGGCGTGGCGCTGCCGTTCCTGGTGTGGATCTGGATGATTCACGAACGCGAGCGCCGAGCCGCGCAGAACGAGGGCGAGATGCCCCATCCGGTCCTGACCTTCGCCAAGATCAGCGCGCTGGGCGTGGCCGTGTTCGCGGCCGTGTTCGCCATGGCCACCTGGGCCACCGGGCTGCGCGATCACCAGATCGGCTGGCTCACCGCGCTGTCCGGCTCGAAGAAGATCATCAACTGGCTCTCGCTGCCGACCATCATGGCGCACATCGTCACCTGGGTGACGCCGTTCCAGATGGACCCGGTGCTGAACGTGACCCGCCTGATTTGCGCGGCGGTCATGGTGGGCCTGCTGGGGTGGGCCTGGTGGCGGTTCAAGAGCAGCGAGAAGGAGGCCGTGCTCGGCATCCTGGTCGCGTTCGTCACCATCGTGATCCTCTCCCCGGCCGCGCTGCCCTGGTACTACTCGTGGCCGCTGGCGCTGGCCGCCGCGTTCGCGCTGTCCACCCGGACGCTGCAGATCCTGGTCGGCCTGTGCACCTGGCTCATGCTGATCTTCCAGCCCGACGGCGCGCCCGTGACCGGGTATGTGCACGGCACGCTGGCCATCTTCGTGGCGGTGGTGGCGGCGCGGTCGCTGCGCACCGTGGATCCGCTGAAACTGCGTGCGGCGCAATCGCATATCGAGACGCTGCCGCAGACCGAGAAGCTCGGCACCGCCGCGCCCGGCCCGGTGTGAACCGGCCCATGCCGCTCGACCGCGCCTACCGGGACTGCCGCCGCATCGCCGCCGCCCACGGCCGCACCTACTTCCTGGCCACCCGCTTGCTGGAGCCGGAGCGAAGACCGGCCGTGCACGCGCTCTACGCCTTCGCACGGCTGGTCGACGACATCGTGGACGCGGCCGACGCGCCGAGCCGGGCGGCCGAATCCGCGGCCCGGCTGGATCTGATCGAACACGAACTGCGAGCCCGGCTGGTGGACGCGCCCGTCGACGCGGACGACAGTGCCGAGACCCGGGTGCTGCTCGCGGTCTCCGACACCATCCGGCGGTATTCGATTGCCGCCGAACACTTCTGGGTGTTCCTCGACTCCATGCGCATGGACATCCCCGGCGGGCCGCAATACCGCGACCGCTACGCCAGCCTGGCCGAGCTGGGCGAGTACATGCGCGGCTCGGCGGCGGCCATCGGGCTGCAATTGCTGCCGGTGCTGGGGACCGTGGTCCCGGTCGCCGATGCCGAACCGGCCGCGGCGGCGCTGGGAGAAGCGTTCCAGCTCACCAACTTCCTGCGGGATATCGGCGAGGATCTGGATCGCGGGCGGGTGTATCTGCCCGCCGACGAGCTGGCGGTGTTCGGGGTGGACGCCGAACTGCTGTTCCACTGCCGGGAATCCGGGCGGACCGATCCGCGGGTGCGGCGGGCGCTGGCCCATCTGATCGCGATCAATCGGGGCATCTATAGGCGCGCGATCCCGGGTATCGATCTGCTCACACCGCGGGTGCGCCCGGCGATCCGCACGGCGGCCACCCTTTACAGCGGAATTCTGGATGAGATCGAGCGGGCCGACTACGCAGTCTTCACACGCCGCGCCGTCGTGCCGCAGCACCGCCGATTGCGAGTCGCGGCACGGGAATTCGTCGCGGCCAGTCCACTGCGGAACTGACCGCGACCCGTCATTCCGGCACGTTTTTGGCCGGAATCTATTTGGATCCCGGCCAAAAGCACGCCGGGATGACGAGGCGGATCAGAAGGGATCCGCGGCGGCCCGGCGGATGACCTCGCGGGCCAGCGGGCCGTGCAGGGCGTCGATCGGGCGGCCCGGAAGGGTGTCGTCCTCGGTGTAGATCCACTCGAGGATTTCCTCGTCGGTGTATTTGCCGTCACGCATGACGGTGATCAGACCGGTCAGGTGCTTGGTAACGGCGCCGGTGGAGTCGAAGAACTCCTTCGGGATTCCGGCAACGCCATCGCGGCGCACGGCGATTATCTGATGGTCGCGCAGCATCTGATGAACTCGCGTAACCACCATGCCCAGCTGCTCGGCCACGTCGGGCAACGGGATCAGCGTCACCGAATCCGGCAGGACGTCTTCGCTGCAAGGAAAGGCACTCACGCGGACCACGGTAGTCTCTCGCGTCGCCACCGTCGCATCACACCCCGACGCGGCTACCATCGGGTGAGCCGCACGGGCGGTCAATCGGAAAATTCGGAGAATCGGAAGGGTTGCAGTTGATCGGCCAGATGCTGGAAGGGCGCTACCGCATCGATGCGCCGATCGCGCGCGGCGGTATGTCCATGGTGTTCCGGGGGGTGGACACCAGATTGGACCGACCGGTTGCCATCAAGGTGATGGATCCGAAGTTCGCCTCCGATCCGCAATTCCTCACCCGCTTCGAACTCGAGGCGCGGGCCGTGGCCAAGCTCAAGCATCCGTCGCTGGTCGCGGTGTACGACCAGGGCGTGGACGGCGACCATCCGTTCCTCATCATGGAGCTCGTCGAGGGCGGGACGCTGCGCGAACTGCTGCGCGAGCGCGGGCCCATGCCGCCGCACGCGGTGCGCGCCGTGGCCGAACCGGTGCTCTACGCCATCGGCGTGGCGCATTCCGCGGGGCTGGTGCACCGCGACATCAAGCCCGAGAACGTGCTGATCTCCGATTCGGGCGAGGTCAAGATCGCCGACTTCGGGCTCGTGCGCGCGGTAGCCGAGGCGAAGATCACCTCCGACAGCGTGATCCTCGGCACCGCCGCGTACCTCTCCCCCGAACAGGTCACCAGCGGCACCGCCGACGCGCGCAGCGATGTGTACTCCGCGGGCGTGCTCATCTTCGAAATGCTCACCGGGCGTACGCCGTTCACCGGCGACAACTCGCTGTCGATCGCGCTGCAGCGGGTCGAGAAGGATGTGCCGTCCCCGAGCCGGTTCATCGGCGGCATCCCGCCCGAGATCGACGAGCTGGTCGCGCACGCCACCGCCCGCGAGCCCATGCACCGCTTCGCGAACGCCACCGAGATGGCGGGCGAACTGCGGCGCATCGCACGGGAATTGCAGCTGCCCGACTATCGGGTGCCCGCGCCGACCGAGTCGGCCGAACATCTCAGCGCCAAGTACCGGGTCGGGCCGACGCCCGCGCCCGCGGCCCCACAGCCCGCGCGGTCGGTTCCCGGCGCGGCGGATATGACCACGCGACTACCGGTGGACCCGCCGACGGTGAAGGTGCAGCCGCAGCAGCAGCACACCCGGGTGATGACCGCGGCGCGGGAGATACCGCCGGACTACCGTCCCGACTACTCCCCGCAGCCGCCCCCGGGACCGCCCGGAAACCACGGCTATCAATCGGAATTGATCGAGGATCGCGGCAAGTCCCGGCGCAAGGTCATCGTCTGGTTGAGCGTGGTGATCGCGCTGGCGCTGCTGCTGGGCATCGGCGGCTGGTGGCTCGGGGTCGGCAGATTCTCGGCGGTGCCGTCCATCGCGGGGATGAACCAGGACAAGGCGATCAGCACGCTGCAGGAGGCGGGGTTCAAGACCGAGACCCGAAACAAGGCCTCCGACGCCATCCCGGTCGGCAATGTGGTCGGGACCGATCCGCCCGCCGGGACCAGAATCACCAAGGGCTCGCTGGTCGCGGTGCTGGTCTCGAGCGGCAAGCCCAAGGTGCCGGATGTGCAGGCCGGGCAAGACGTTCAATCGGTCAACAAGGCCATCAAGGACGCGGGACTGACACCCGTGGACGGCGGCGAGGTGGGCAGTACGGCGCCGAAAGGCACTGTCGCCAAGGTGGATCCGGGCCCCGGCACCATCCTCCCGGCCAATGCGCAGGTGAAGGTCTACCGCAGCAAGGGATCCCAGCCGGTCAAGGTGCCCGATGTGCGGGGCAAGACCGCCGAAGAAGCCAAGACGGCGCTCCAGAAGGCCGGTCTCACCGTCAGTTCCACCAGAGACCAGTTCGATCCGAAGATCAAATCCGGTTCGGTGGTCGGCACCGATCCGGCCGCAGGATCCAGCGCCGAATCCGGCTCCGGTGTGGTACTCATCGTGAACACCGCGATCGAGATGCCGAATCTGCTGGGCTCCAACGTCTCCACCGCCCGCAGCAAGCTGCAGGCCCTGGGCTTACAGGTCACCGTCCGGCAGCTCGCCAGCAATGACAGCTCGATCGTCATCTCCCAGAGCACCGCCCCCGGCGACACCGTCGAACCCGGCGCGACGATCACCCTGGTAGCGATTCCCTAACTCCCATAGAGCTCGGAAACGTAAGAGCCCGGACCGTTTTCAACGGTCCGGGCTCTGTTACGTCGCGCGGGTCCTAGCGCAGCATCTCCGCGACCAGGAACGCCAGTTCGAGGGACTGCTGGGTGTTCAGGCGCGGGTCGCACGCCGTCTCGTAGCGCTCCTCGAGGTTCAGATCCGAGATGTCCTGTGCGCCACCGAGGCATTCGGTGACGTTCTCACCGGTGAGCTCGATGTGCAGGCCGCCCGGGTGGGTGCCCAGCGCGTGGTGCACCTCGAAGAAGCCCTGCACCTCGTCGACGATGCGGTCGAAGTGGCGGGTCTTGTAGCCGGTGGAGGACTCGTGGGTGTTGCCGTGCATGGGGTCGCACTGCCAGATCACCTGGTGGCCGGTCGCCTGCACCTTCTCGATGATGGCGGGCAGCACGTCGCGGACCTTGCCATTGCCCATGCGCGCGACCAGGGTCAGGCGGCCGGGCTCGTTGTTGGGATCCAGGCGCTCGACGTATTCCACGGCCTGCTCGGGCGTGGTGGTCGGGCCGATCTTGAGGCCGATCGGGTTGGCGATCAGGCTGGCCAGCGCCACGTGCGCGCCGTCGAGCTGACGGGTGCGCTCACCGATCCACAGGAAGTGGGCCGACAGGTCGTAGAGGACCGGCTCGCCGGTGACCGGGTGCTCGCTCAGGCGCAGCATGGCGCGCTCGTAGTCCAGGACCAGCGCCTCGTGGCTGGCGTAGAGCCGCGCGGAGGCCAGGTTCGGATCGTTGACGCGGCAGGCCTTCATGAAGGCGAGCGCGCGATCGATCTCGGTGGCCATCTGCTCGTAGCGGGCGCCGGCCGGGGACTGCGCCACGAACTCGCGGTTCCAGTCGTGCACCTTGTGCAGGTCGGCCATGCCGGCGGAGGTGAGCGCGCGCACCAGGTTCATGGCGGCCGACGCGTTGGCGTAGGCGCGCACCAGACGCGACGGATCGTGCTCGCGGACACCGGCTTCGGCGACGATGGAGTTGACCATGTCACCGCGGTAGGACTTGAGGCCCAGCGAATCGGTGTCGGCCGAGCGCGGTTTGGCGTACTGCCCCGCGATGCGGGCCACCTTCACCACCGGCAGGCTCGCGCCGTAGGTCAGCACCACGGCCATCTGGAGCAGCGTGCGGATATTGCCGCGGATGTGCGGCTCGGTATTGTCGGCGAAGGTCTCCGCGCAGTCGCCGCCCTGCATCAGGAAGGCCTCACCCCGCGCCACCTCGGCCAGCCGTAGCCGCAGCTCCTCCACCTCGGCGGGCACGCAGATGGGCGGCACGCTCTCGAGCACGGTGCGCATCTTGGCGGCCTGCTCCGGATCCCAGGACGGCTGCTGCAGCGCCGGGCGAGCGAGTGCGTCGTCGAGGCGCCGACGAAGCTCGGCGGGCAGCGGAGGAAGTTCCGGCAAGCGATCGATCGGTACGTCGACGGTCCAGTTCACCCGTTCAGAATACGGATCGACCTTGGTGCGGTGGACCACCCCCAGGGCTGGGATTGCTCACACCCGGCGGCCGTATGATCAGGCCGGATCCATTTCCCGAGCTCGAGGTCAGGAGAGACCCATCTCACTGCGGTACTTTTACGATTCGGAATTCATCGAGGACGGAAAGACCATCGACCTCGTCTCCATCGCGGTGGTGTGCGAGGACGGACGCGAGTTCTACGCGGTCTCCACCGAATTCGACCCCGAGAAGGCCGGGCCGTTCGTCCGCCGCAATGTGCTTCCCAAGCTACCCCCGCCGTCGTCGCCGCTGTGGCGGTCGCGCCAGCGGATCCGCGACGACCTCTACAAGTTTCTGGTCCCCCGCCCGGGTGTCGAGCCGGAGCTGTGGGCGTGGGTCGGCGCGTACGACCACGTCGCGCTGTGCCAACTGTGGGGTTCCATGGTCGACCTCCCCAACGCGCTCCCCCGCTACACCAATGAGTTGCGCCAGCATTGGGACCAGCACGGCCGCCCGCCGCTGCCGCCGGTGCCGAAGGACGCGCACGACGCCCTCGCCGACGCCCGCCACAATCTCGCCAAGTTCGAGGCGATCGAGGCATATCGACGCATTCAGGCGTCCTGAGACCCACCCCGTCATTCCGGCGTGCTTTTGGCCGGAATCCATCGCTACTGCTGTGGATCCCGGCCAAAAGCACGCCGGGATGACAAACGGGCCCCGAGCGAATGTCGCTCGGGGCCCGTGTGATTGGGGCGGGATCAGCCCGCCATGGTCTGGGGGATGCGGTCCTCGTCGGGGCGGCTGCCGGAGGGGACGCCCTTCTTGAGGGAGGCGGCGTAGACGTCGACGTATTCCTGGTCGCCCATCTGCATGAGCTCGTACATGATCTCGTCGGTGACGGCGCGCTCGACGAAGCGGTTGCCGCCCATGCCCTCGTAGCGCGAGAAGTCGATGGGGGCACCGAATTTCACGGTGACCTTGCGCGGCCGCCAGCGGAAGGGACCGGGCGGGCACACCTCGTCGGTGCCGATCAGGGCCACCGGGATCACCGGCACTCCGGTCTCCAGGGCGAGGCGTGCCACACCGGTCTTGCCCTTGTAGAGGCGACCATCCGGGGAGCGGGTGCCTTCGGGGTAGAGCCCGACCAGGCGGCCCTCACCGAGCAGTTTGCGCGCGGTGTTGAGGGCGGATTCGGCCGCGTCCGCACCGGACCGGTCGATCGGGTACTGGCCGGTGCCGGAGAAGAAGAACTTCTGCAGCCGACCCTTGAGACCCGGGGTGGTGAAGTATTCGGCCTTGGCCAGATAGGTGATCCGGCGCGGGCTCATCAACGGGGTGAACAGCCAGTCCGTGAAGGACAGATGGTTGCCGGCCAGAATGGCCGCGCCCTTGGCGGGAATGTTCTCGACGCCCTCAACCTTCGGCCGGTTGATGAGATGCATCAGCGGCCCCACCAAGACATACTTCAGCAGCCAGTAGAACATTGCGTCCTTTCCCCTGTTTCGATACCCGGGACCGGCCTCGTTGCGGGCACCACCACTGCTTGCCTACCCTACCGCCGAGTCCTCACCGTAACCAACTGGTGGTGATGGGTTTCTCCCATGTCGGGACTTTCGTCCCGAGTTTTGGAATTGATCGCGGACCGGCCGGAATTCGTCAACGCTGCGCCGGCACCGAATCAACCGCGCGCCGGCACCGCGTCCTGGTCCGCGGCCACGGCGGCGCGGGCCAGTTCGGCGGCGCCGATCATGCCCGCGGCCTCGCCGAGTTGGGCGGTGCGGATGCGGGCCAGGCGGCGGTGGCGGGCGCCGGTGATCGAGCCCGCGTAGTGCTCGCGGGCGTCGTCGAGGAACAGCGGGGCCGAGCTGCTCACGCCGCCGGCGACCACGATCAGGTCCGGATCGAAGATGTCGCTGACGAAGGCCAGGCCCAGACCCAGCCAGCGGGCGAAGTCGGCCAGCACCTCCTGGGCGACGGGATCGCCGTCCTCGGCCGCGCCCGCGACCCGGCGGCCGGTGAGCGAGCCCGGATCGCGGCCGGCCTCGCGAGCCAGCAGGGTGGAGCGCTGCGGGTCGGTGGCCAGGAATTCGATCGCGGTGTCGACCAGAGCCGTTCCGCTGCAATACCTTTCCCAGCATCCGCGCTTACCGCACGGGCAGGCGCGGCCGTTGGGCACCACCGTCAGATGGCCGAGTTCCGGTGCGACGCCGAAGCTTCCGCGATAGAGCTGGCCGTTGATCAGCAGCGCCGCGCCGATGCCGGTGCCGATGGCCACCAGCACCACATTGCGCCCGCCCGCCGCCGCACCGAAGCGGTACTCCGCCCACAGCGCGGCATTGGCGTCGTGTTCGAGGATGACCGGCAGGCCGAGGCGGTCGGTGAGCCGCTGCGCCACGGGCGCGTCCTCCCACGGCAGGTGCGGGGCGAAACGCACGGTGGCACGGTCCTCGTCGACGAATCCGGCGACCGCGAGGCCGACCGCGCCGATGGCGTGGCGGCCGCACAGTTCGCGCACCGCGCGGGCCAGCGCGTCCTCCAGGGCGCGGGCCGAGTGCGGGGTCGGCGCGGTCACGGTGTCGAGCACCTCGCCCGAACCGTCCACCACCGACGCCCGAATATTCGTGCCGCCCACATCGATACCCACGGTCAGCGGCACGTCCTCACCCTCTCTCATGCCTTGATGGTCACGTCGATGGACTGGTACTTGGCGCGTCGACCACCCCCGGGGCGCGATGCGCGGCCGGGTGCCGGGCGACCGGCGGGGTCGTCGGCGGGGCGGGCGACGGGCGGGCCGAAGGGCTGATGGTCGCCGGACGGCTGGCGCGCTGCGCCCGGTCCGTCGCCGAAGGGGTCCTCAGCGGTCTCGGGCGGTGCGCCGAAGTCGTTGCCGCCGGGCTGCTTTCGCGCGGCGGCGCGGCCCTGCGCACCGGCGAGGAAGCGGGCGAACACCGCGGCCAGACCCGCGCCCGGAGCATGAGCCGATTCCGCTGCACCCCGGGCGGATTCGCCCGCGCCGGTCGCGTCGGCCTCGCCGCGCGCGGTGGCGTAGGCGTCGGCGAACGGCAGATCCGTTGCCTCGGACTGTGTTCCGGCGAAGTGCGAATGCCGATGCCAGGCTTGGTATTCCGGCGAATCCGGGTCCAGGTCGGGCGGGATCACCGGTTCCACCGGCACACCCGCGAGCGCCTCGCGCAGCACGGTGACGATGGCGGTGCCGTGATCGGCGATGGCGGCCACCACATCGTGGTGCTCACCGCGCACGATGGCCGCGGCCGCGCACACCGGGCACCAGCTGCAGCTGGACCATTCGACACGCCCGTCGGAGGCGGTGCGGCGCAAGACCGGTTCGACGCGTTCGAGCACGGCCTCGGCGAGCAGCCGCAGTTCCTCGGCGAATTCGCCGAGGTTCTCCTCCGGATGGCCGGGACGCGGGTGGGTCGTGGTCATTTCGGCCAGACCGCCGGATCGGGCCGGAAACGGACCACCAGCTGGTCGCCGTCGAGTTCGGCGGTCTCGACCGTGCACCGCCGCAATACCGGGGCCAGCCGCAAGCGCCGCCGGACCCCGTCCGCTCCCACGATCAAATCGTCCTCCACTCGTCCCAGCCGCAGGGTCGACGGATCGACCACCGGCAGATGCATGCGCATCGCGAACAGCGAGTGCACGCCCGCGCCCGACTCGAGCCGCACCACCGGCTCCGCGGGGACGGGCAGCACACCGTCCGCATCTGTGCCAAGCATAGGGATCGGACGCCATCCCACCCAGTTACCACTCGCGTCCACCGCGTAGGACAGCGCGGCCAGCGAGCTCAGTCCCACCGGCTCCGCCCCGGCATGGCCCACGACCTGCACCGGAACGCCGCGCAGGCGCTTGCGGAGCTCGGTCACCACGTCGAGTTGCTCGCCACGCCGGTTGAAGTACCACTGCACCGCCGGATGCGACGGCTCGGCGGCCTCGGGTGCCGGCATCTCCGGCAGCACCTTGTTGACCAGCACGGCATCCAGCCGGATACCCAGCAGGGCGGCCGCCGAACGCACGCGCGCGGATTCGGCGACGGCCACCTGCTCGGCGGCGGTCACCAGCCGCGCGCCGGTGCGGGTCCGGTCCACCAGCAGATCGCGGGCGTCGGTCACCGCCGCCACGATCTGCTCGACGGTCACCGCCAGCACGGCCTTGCGGAAGTCGGCGCCGATGGCCTCCATGGTGCGGGAGTGCGCGGGCCACACCCGTTCCAGATAGCCGAGGACGGTGTCGGGTGCGGTGACGATGCGCAGCATGTCCGCCGACGGCGGGCAGTCCACCACGATCACGTCCCAGCGCACATCCTTGGCGAACCGCGTGATCTCGAGCAGCGCGAGCAGTTCCTGCACGCCGGGCAGCCCGGTCAGCTCGGCGGGATCCAGTGCCCCCAAATCGAATCCGTGTTCATGCCCGGCCCCGGAGGCCATGATCAGCACCTGCCGGAATCGATCCTCCAGCAGCGCAAGCGAATCCACCTCGATGACGTCGAGCTCCGGAATCGCCTGCGCGGCATCGGTATTCGAGCTTCCTGCATACCCGACCTCGGCCGCGCCGAATCCCGGCTCCCGGACATCGGCGAATGCCGGTGCGGGACTGTCGAACACGGTCAGCGGCAAGCTGGCGACGGCCGCCTCCGCGCCATGGCGCAGGTGGTAGCCCAGGGCGTCGCCGAGGGAATGGGCCTGATCGAGGGAGGCCAGCAGGACCCGCTGCCCGTCACGCGCGTACGCGAGGGCGGTCGCACAGGCCAATGTGGTTTTTCCGACGCCACCCTTGCCGATGAAAAGCTCGACGCGGGTGGCGGGGCGCGGCGAGCGTTCGGTACCGCCGGTGGTCAGCCTTCGACCCGTTTCTTGAGTTCCTTGAGGGCGGTATCGGTGATGACCTTCTCCGCCTTGCGTTTGAACATGCCGATCATCGGAATGTTCAGGTCCACGGTCAGCTCGTACACGACCTGGGTGGTGCCGTCGGGCAGCGCGATCAACTCGTAGGTGCCGTCCTGCGCCTTCTGCAGATCACCGCCGACCAGACTCCAGCTCACCGCGCGGCCGTCGGACCGCCAGGTGTAGGACAGGGTGTAGGTGTCCTTCACGACCCCGGCATCCAGCACGAAACGGGCGGTGCGGGCGCGACCGTCCGGGAACTTGTCCAGCACTTCCACCGAGCGGGCCGCGGCGACCCATTCCGGATACGACTCCAGGTCGGCGATGACGGCCATCACTCGATCCGAGGGGGCGTCGATCACGATCGACCTCTGAGTTCGATCGGCCATGGTCGGCAACGCTTCCTTTCAGCCTGTGACGCGGAGCGATCGGTCTGTGACGTCGAGCAGTCGGGTCAGTGCACGGCGGCGGGCGCGACCCCGGCCTTGCGCCCGGCCTCGAGGCGGGCCTTGATCTCGAAGGACATCACCTTGCCCGCGACGCGGCGGGTCCGGTTCAGGGCCAGCAGCTCACGTCCGGACATACCGGCTATGCCGCCGCGCGGTTCGGCGTGCATGAAGAAATGCATGATGACGCCGTCCAGCATGGGCTCCAGCCAGACCTCCATGGTGCCCTCCGCACCGCCGCTGACGGTCCAGCGAATCCCCTTGTCGCCCCGGTCTTCCCGCACCTGTAACTGCAGGTCGGGGAACCAGCGGCGCCAGCGGGCGCGATCGGCCAGCACCTCGGCCACGGCCGTGCCCGGCGCGGCGACGAAGGTCTGATCGGCAACCTGGATACTGCTCACGCGGCTGAGCCTAGCGCAGGATGGGAATGGTCTCAGACCCGCGCCGACCGGGGCCGCCGCTCAGGCGGGGTGGCGCGCCCGCAGGCTCGGGTCCAGCAGTTCCTGTAGTCGCTTGCCCATCAGGTCCCAGCGCCACTGCTGCTGTACCCACTGGCGGCCCGCCGCGCCCATGGCGGCGGCGGCCTCGCGGTCGGAGAGGATGTCGACGATGGCGTCGGTGAGGGCCTGGATGTCGCGGCCGCCGACGACCCGGCCGGTCTCGCCCTCGCGCACGGTTTCCGGCGCGCCGCCCGAATCACCCGCCACCACCGGCACTCCCGTGGCCGAGGCCTCCAGGAACACGATGCCCAGGCCCTCGACGTCCAGACCGAAACCGCGGGTGCGGCACGGCATGGCGAAGACATCGGCGATGGTGTGGTGGGCGGCGAGCTCCTTGGCCGGGACGCGGCCGGTGAAGATGACATCGTCGCGCAGGCCCATGGCCTCGGTGAAGGCGCGCAGCTTCTGCTCGTAGGGCCCGCTGCCCGCGATCACCAGCACGGCCCCGTCTATCCGCTTCTTGATCTCGGGCATGGCGGTGATCAGCATGTCCTGGCCCTTGCGCGGGACCAGCCGCGACAGGCACAGAATCGTGGGCCGGTCCCCCAGCCCGTAGCGCTCGCGCAGTTCGGCCCGAGCGGCCGGGTCCGGCTTGAAGATCTCGGAATCCACGGCGGGCGGCAGGTATTCGAGCGCAGCCTGCGCGCCGAACGCCGTCGAGAACCGGCGGCGCGTGTATTTACTGACATAGGTGACGACATCGGTGTGGTCGCCGATCACCCGCAGCGCCTGCCGCGAACCCGGCAGCATCGACCAGCCGACCTCGTGTCCGTGCGTCGAGGCGATGATCCGTTCGGCACCCGCCTTGCGCAGCACCGGCGACATGAGCGCCAGCGGCGCGGCGGCCCCGAACCACACGCGGTCGCATTTCTCGTCGCGCATCAGCTTCTTGGCCCGCCGGGCGACCAGCGGCGTCGGCAGCATCAGCGTCGTGGGATGCCGGACCACCTGGAACGGCTGCTCCGCGTCGAACTTCCAATGGCTGTCGCCCCGCCAGCGCGGCGCGTAGACGACCAGTTCGTCGGCGGGCAGCTGCAGGGCCAGGGCGTGCAGATACGACTGAATTCCACCCGGTCGCGGCGGGAAATCATTGGTAACCAGCAGAGTTCGCCCCATGCCTCAAACCTACTGCACCCCGCGTCCAGCGAAGGGTTGCGGTCGGAGTGGGTTACGCGCCCGCGGCGGTGCGGGAGGTGATCCAGGCGCGCCAGTCGGCGACGAAGTCCGGGTAGCCGGTGCCGAGAGTGGAACGGAAGGCCGATTCGAGGGCGGCACGGTCCTTCGGGCCCGACGCCAGCTGGTGATAGAGGTCGACGAGCTTGGGGTCGCCGTACTTGTCGGCAATGAAAGCGCAGACGGACCAACCCTGTTCGTAGGCGAGGGAGGCCTGGCCGCTGGCGGGGGCGAACATGGCGTCCGCGGGGAGATCCGCGGGCAGGTCACCGGTGCGAGCGCGCGCGGTGAGCGTAGGCGCGATATCGGTGACCGGGTGGCGCATGCCGCGGTGGGCGGTGTATTCGGCCGCGCCCTCGAGCATCCACATCGGCGAGCCGTCGACGGTGATCTTGCGGGTGGCCATGTGGGTGAGCTCGTGGCGCAGCACCGAGCGCAGGCCGTCGGGGCCGAGGCGGTGACCGGCCTGGGGGCCGAAAACGACACGCTGACCGGTCAATTCGGCGCCGGGACGGGTCGGGTCGGCGACGGTGGAAGCGGCGACCTCGGCGGGCACGTCACCGACGGCGTGGGTGAGCGCGGCGAATTCGGCGGGGCTGGAGGCGACCACCACGACCGGCGCCTGATTCCAGTCCGGACCCCACAGCGCGGTCACGGCGTTGGTGGCCGCCGCGAGTTCGCTTGCCAGCACATCGATATCGGCCCGCTGCGCCGGATGACCGAGCACCACGCCGATGCGACCCGACCCCGTGGACACCGGATCGGCGACGAGCTTGCCGTAGTAATCCATGGTCCGCTTGACCAGCGGCACCTGCGGATCGGTCGCGGTGAGACCGTCCTGGCCCGGCACCACCGCGCGCAGGGTCGGCAGCACCGAGTTCGGCAGCATGAGCAGCGCACCGCAGGCGGCGGTCAGGCCGGTGACCATGACCAGCGTGGCGACGAACTGGAATCGCCGTCGCGCCGACAACCAGCCGCGCATCCGCCGCAGAGCGCTCATCGCCACCTCGTCGTACTCATGCGCGGCCACCTCGTACTCATGCGCGGTCCAGGGTCAGAACCGGCGCGCCGAATGGAACGGTGTGGAGCTCATCGGCGCGACCTGCACGGGAACGCCGAAAGTCGAAGCGTGCAGCATCAATCCATTGCCGGCGTAGATGCCCACATGCGAGATGTCAGAGTAGAAGAAGACGACATCGCCGGGCTGCAGGTCCTTCTCGGCCACCGGCGTGCCGAAGCTCGACTGCTGCTGGCTGGTGCGCGGGACACTCTTGCCGACCTGTCGGAAGGCCCACTGCACGAGGCCGGAGCAGTCGAACTGATCGGGACCGGTCGCACCCCAGACATAGGGATCGCCGACGCGGGTGAGACCGGCGGCCAGCGCACTGGTGCCGGAACCGGGAACCAGACCCCGCAGCAGGCTGTCGCGATCGAAGCCGGGCGGGAACATCGAGCCCGCCAGCGCGGACTTGTCACCGGCGGAGAGCTGACCCCACGCGGCGATGACACCGGCCATGGAGCCTTGCAGCGCAGCGCGTTTGGATTCCAGATCGGAGCGGACCGCATCGGCCGCGGAACTGGCGGCGCGGGCGGCCTCGGCGGCGGAGCGCGCCGCGGCATCGGCGACGGAGGCGGCGTCGGTGGCCTTCTGATACTGGCCCAGTTGATCATTCGTGCGCGTGCCCACCAGATCCACGATGGACATCTGATCGAGCAGCTGCTGCGGCGAGTTGCTGACCAGTAGCGAGGTGAGCCGGTTGGTGCGGCTACCGAGCAGCGCGGAAGTGGCGGCGCGATCGATGACCGGCCGGTAGCGGGCGATCTCGCCCTTGGCCGCGCCGAGCACGGCGGCGGCGTCGGCGGCCTTCTGATCGGCGTCGGCGGCCGCGGCCAGCTTGGTGTCGAGATCGGCCTGCGCATTGAGCGCCTGCTGGTTGAGCTGCTCGGATTGCCGGGAGAGGTCGATCATCTTCTGGACCGCCTCGCCCGCGGTGGCCGGTGCGGCGACCGGGTCGGCGGTGGCCGGTCCGATGCCGAGCGTGCCGTAGGAGGCGACCATGAGGGCGCCCACCGTGAGTGCTTCACCCACCAGTCGCCTGGTCCGCTGACCGTGTGTCCGATGAGGTCGCTGCTGCGCTGCCACGGTTGCTGTCGTCCCGTTCTCTTACCCCGAGCTGGTCAAGAAGGTCTCGATAAGATTACGAAACGGCGACCGCTTGTGTCCAGCAGGCCACGGAAGCATTACGGTCGCCGCGTCGAAATCCGCTGCGGAATCTAGATGCGGACGGCGCCCGCGAACGGCATGGACGAGATCGGGGCGACCTTCACCGGCTGACCGGAGGTCGAGGCGTGCACGACATTGCCGTCGCCGATGTAGATGCCCGAGTGGCTGCCGCCGTAGAACGACACCACGTCGCCCGGCTGCAGATCGTCGAAGGAGACGGGCGCGCCCGCGCCGGCCTGCTCGTAGCTGGTGCGCGGCAGGTTGACACCGGCCTGCGCGTAGGACCACTGGACCAGACCCGAGCAGTCGAAGGCGTTCGGGCCCGAGGCGCCGTACACGTACGGGTCGCCGATGCGGCTCATGGCGGCGTCGACCGCGGCCTGGTGCACATTGTTCTGCGGGGCCGGGGCGGCCGGGCCGGGGCCCTGCGGGGTGACGATGCCCGGGATCTCGGGGATGTTCACCGGGATGGACGCCGGGGCGCCCGGGATGGCCGGCAGCTGGATCGAGTCGGGCACGTCGAAGGTGCCGACCGGAGTGTTGACCGGCTGGGCCGACGCGGGAGTTGCGGGCAGCAGCAGCGCACTCAGCGTGGCAGCGCCGACGGCTCCGGCCGCTGCGGCACGGCGCGCGGTGCGCGTGATGCCCCGGACCTGTCGCTGGGAGGAGGTGGTCGCCATGGTGAGGTACTTCCAATCTGCCCCGCGACGCCGCACCCGGTGGTGCGTCGGACTCCGCGAGGTCTCAGGAAGATTACGAGGACATAACGGTGCTTTGTAAAGCCGAGGTGGTCGGTACGTGAACCGAAATTGTTACGCGGCTACATTTCGGTGCGACTTAAGTCACAGCAATCACGAAACGATAACAACGGCCGTTTTCGAGAGAGCGTCCCGATGGCTACCGGCGGGTAGCCAAAGTGCGCTCGAGACCCTCGCGACCTCGACGAATTCCGCATAACACGACGTCAGAGCCATGGGCTCCGACCTGGGGATCTGCGACACGCTTGATCGACACGCCCGACCGCAGGACAGCGGAGCAGCACACCGCGCCCGCCGATCCGGACCAAACGGCCTCTTCCACAAAATTGATCCACAATCTGAATCAAAGTGACCCTGGTCACAGTCTGGCATATTTCAGCAATTCGGGGATTTCGCCTCGAAAATCTCAACCTTATATACAGACATTTCCCCAGGTCAGGCATAACAGCGTTATGACCGGGTGATTCTCCGAATTTCCGGGCCCTGACCGGCGGATCCGGCGCGAGTTGTCGGACCCTGCGCCTACGCTTGCCGTCCGTGCCTTCGAGCTTGCCGTCAGTGCCACCGAGACCGGACCCTGCCGCGCAGCTGGCCTTCGACGAGCTCGAGACACCGCTCTACGACACGACGTTCGTGGTGGTCGATCTCGAGACCACCGGCACCAGCCCCGAGGGCGACTCGATCACCGAGATCGGCGCGGTGAAGGTGCGCGGCGGGGAGGTGCTCGGGGAGTTCGCCACGCTCGTCAACCCCGGTTGCGCGATTCCGCCGCAGATCGTCCAGATCACCGGAATCACCACGGCCATGGTCGTGGACGCCCCGCGCATCGAGCAGGTGCTGCCCGGGTTCCTGGAGTTCGCGCGGGGCGCGGTGTTGGTCGCCCACAATGCCCGCTTCGATGTCGGGTTCCTGAAGGCCGCGGCGGCGCGCTGCGAATTGCCCTGGCCCGCTTTCCAAACCGTGTGCACGGTGCTGCTGGCGCGGCGGGTGCTGCCGCGCGAGGAGGCGCCCTCGGCCAAGCTCTGGTATCTGGCGCAGCTGCTGGGCGCGGAGACCCGGCCGACGCACCGGGCGCTCGACGACGCGAAGGCGACCGTGGACGTGTTGCACGCGCTCATCGCGCGCGTGGGCAATCAAGGGGTGCACAGTCTCACCGAGCTGCTCGACTATCTGCCCGAGGTGACGCGGCGGCAGCGCGCCAAACGCGTGATGGCAGCGGACCTTCCGGCGACGCCCGGGGTGTATCTGTTCCGCGGTCCCTCGGACGAAGTCCTCTATATAGGGACGGCGGTGAATCTGCGCCGCCGCGTCCGCAACTACTTCACCGGTTCCGACACCCGCCCGCGCATGCGCGAGATGGTGCAGTTGGCCACCCGGGTCGATCACGTCGAGTGCGCGCACGGGCTCGAGGCGGGCGTCCGTGAGCTCCGGCTGCTGCTCGCCCACACCCCGCCCTACAACCGCCGCTCCAAGTTCCCGCAGCGCGCGTGGTGGCTGACGCTGACCGACGAGCCGTTCCCCCGCTTCGCCGTCTCGCGCACCCCCACCCGGGACGCGCTGGGCCCGTTCACCTCTCGTACCGACGCCCAGGAGATCGCCGCGACGCTCGCCGAGCAGGCGGGCCTGCGCACCTGCACCACCCGCATCCCGCGCGACGGCCGCCACGATTGCCAGCCCGCGATAGTCGGCGGTTGCCCCGCGAGCGCCGAAAACAGCCCCCTATATATAAAGGAATACGAACGAGCCCCCGCCGCCCTCCGTGCCCTCTTCACCGGCACGGACGACGCCCTCCTCCACTCGATCGCGGCCAAGCTCGAAACCCTCTCCACCGCAGAACATTTCGAGGCCGCAGCCCGCCTGCGGGACCGCACCGTGGCAGTGATCCGCGCCCTCCGCCGCACCCAGCGCCTCACCGCCCTGGCCGCCATCCCCGAACTGATAGCTGCCCACCCCGACGGCGCCGGTGGCTGGCAATTCGCGGTAATCCGCCACGCCCGCCTGGCCGCGGCAGGCACCGCCGTCCGCGGCATCTCCCCTATGGCGGTCGTCGACCGCCTGGCTGCCTCCGCCGAAACCGTCATCCCACCTCTGCTCTCCGCCCCGGGCGAAGCCCCCGCCTATCCCCCTCTGCGGGGCGCACTTCCGGAAGAGGCGGGCCTCCTGGTCCGCTGGCTCGAACAACCCGGCACCCGCATAGTCCGCACCACCGACGGCTACGCCGAACCCCGCCTCGGCGCGGGCCCCTGGCTCGACTGGGTAGCCCGCGCCGAAGCCGCCGCCCACCCCACCGACAACATCTGAACGTCCTCGCGAAACCCCAAGCCCCCGACGGTGATCGGCGCCCGCTGCCAGAATGGCGGCATGTACGTTCCCGACGTCGAACGCTGGAACCACAACATCGAGTACCACTCGCGGCTCGCCGCGGCGGTCGCGGGCGCCCGCGAGGTGCTGGACGTCGGCTGCGGGGAAGGCATGCTGGCCAGGCGGATTCGGCGCACCGGCGCCGAAGTGACCGGCATCGATCCGGATCCGGCGAGCATCGAACTGGCGCGCGAGCAATCGGCGCCGGGCGACATCACCTACCTCCAGGCGGATTTCCTCGAGTACCCCTTCGAACCGGCCTCCTTCGACGGCATCGTCTCCATCGCCGCCCTCCACCACATGGACACCACCAAGGCCCTCACCCGCATGCGCGACCTCCTCCGCCCCGGCGGCACCCTGGCCGTCATCAGCATGGCCCGCAGCGCCCTCCCGGCGGATCTCCCCTGGGAAGCCGCCGCCCTCCTCACCAGCTTCAAGGACCGCCTCTTCCGCGCCCAATGGGCCCACCCCTCCCCGGTCGTCTGGCCCCCACCCCAGACCTACCGCGAGGCCCGCCGCACAGCAGAGTCGATCCTCCCCGGCGTCCACTACCGCCGCCACCTCCTATGGCGCTACTCCTTGATCTGGACCAAACCGAATCCGGCCGCGTCCCAGAGGTAGTCGCTAAGCCTGTTCCAGGACGTCGAACGGAATGGTCGCCTCCACGGGTTCATCGAGCAGCAGCACGCGACGGTGGACGTCATGGGCGCGGTAACGGCGACCGGACCAATCGAGGCGATACTCCTCGATCTCCTCGATCCGATCTTCCTTCTGGTCCAGACGGACGATCAGATAGCGAGGAACCCCCGCCGCCGCGTACTGGATTCGCTTCTCGTTGATGTCGGTGTCGATAGTCGATTCCGAGGTCACCTCGAGAATAAGCAGGAGATGATCGCGAACGGTATTGACGTCGTACGGCTCGCAGTCGCGGATCCAGATGTCGGGGTAACGAATGTTCAGTCGCCGATCCACCGCGGCCGTCTCGGCGTCAGCGAATCGGGCAGCAACGTCGGAGTCGACCACCATGCACGGCCCACCCTCGCGGCGCGCTGCCTCGAGCAGTCCCGCCAAGCGCCGTACTACCCGGCTGTGCAGCGGACTCTGAGCCATCATCCGGACAACACGACCGTCCACGATCTCGATATCGCCGAGCCCGGCCGTCGCTCCGTCGGCGAACTGCTCAGCCGTCACGCGCAGAATGTCTCGTTCGTCGGGAGCACTCATGCGGACCATCATTGCAGCACATAATCGCCCAGGCGAGAACAACGAAGGCCCCGAGTCGAACCCAGCCGGCTAGCGCGCACGTTGTTGGCTCCGGCCAGGTGGGCGGCCGTGCCAGCGGCGGTAGGCGTGGCTGAATGCGGCGGTGTCGGAGTAGCCGAGGCGGCGGGACACCGCTTCGACGGTGAGACCTTGGGCGAGGAGTTCCTCGGCGAGAAGTTGGCGGGTCTGGTCGACGACTGCGCGGAAGGTCGTGCCTTCCTCGGCCAGGCGGCGGTGCAGGGTGCGCTCTGACATTGCCAGTTCGCGAGCCATTTCGGTCAAGGTCGGCATGTCGGCGGGTTCCGCAGCAACCGATGCCGTACCTGGGCGGCCGCGCCGGTGAAGCGGACGCGTTCGTCGAGCAGGGTCTCGCACTGGTGGACGCACTGGGCGGCGGTGTCAGGGTCGGGGGCCGGGGTGGCGCGGTCGAGGAACATGCTCGGAATGGTGAAAGCGTTCCGGGACGCACCGAATTCGATTGTTATGTCGATGCCGTACGACCCGACCAGGGCTCGGGCGGCGGTGAGGTAGTCGACTTCCTCGGTATCGGTCAGTTCGAGCCGGACCGGTTCGGTCATGGCCTCGACAAGTTCCAGCACCGCGGGTGAGAGCAGCAGCGATGCCGCACGGAAGCCTGAGACCAGGTCGCGGACCAGGAGGAACGGGCGCACGTCGGCGGGTACATCGCCGTCACCGACCTCCACCAGCAGGCCACTTCGAGGAGAGGGGAACCCATGATCGCCGCGACAATTCCATTCGACCCCGCCCGCGCCGAGCGTATCGACCGAGCACGCCGACGTGTCCCGGAGGACGCGGTGGATCGGGTGGTCCGGGGGATGTTCCGGACCGACACCGTGATCGATGCGGTCGTCGAGGATTTCGAGAATCTCGGTCCCGGCACCGGCTGGCGACTTCTCGGTGAGGCCCTGCGCCATGGTGATCCGTGCCCGACCGGCGCGCCGGACTCACTCCGAGACCTCTTGACCCCCTTGATGAATCTGCCGGACTGGTTCGATCCGGTCCAGATCCGGCGCGGCGCGGAGTTGTGGTGGCGTTTCGCTCCGGCCGTCATCATCGGCCTGGGTGGAACCCTGATGACTGCCTACCGCTTCGGTGACCTCAACAAACCGCAGGCCATGAATTCCCGTTCGGAGACCATGGCCGCTCGCCGCTACGAGGAGACCTCCCGCTGGGTTCTGGCCGCCACCGATCCCGGCATGCTGATCCCCGGCGGCACCGGTTTCGACACCACCATCCGAATCCGCTTCGTACATGCCATGGTCCGCCGTCAACTGCGCACCGGCGGCAAGTGGAACCGCACCGTCTGGGGCGATCCGATCCACACCACCGGCATGGCCGTCACCGCGAACGCCTTCCTGCTCATGCCCTTATCCATGTACGAGGCGTTCGACATACCGTTCAGCGCCGACGATGTGGAGGCCATGCGTCAACTGTGGTGCTGGATCGGCTTTCTCATGGGCGTCCCCGACGAGCTGCTCGCGCATTCGGTCGAGGACGCCGGGAACATCACCCGCGCCGCGACCATCGTCTTCGCCCCGCCCGACCAGGACACCGAGATCCTGACCCGCGCCCTGCTGCGCGGCGGCCTGCGCCCCGAACGCGTGCTCCCACAACCGCTCCGGCGTTTCACCGCCCCGGTCCTGCGCCCGCTCGTCTCCACCCTGGTCTGGGGCGGCACCGGCCGCATCGTCACCGCCTACGCAGACCCCGACGGCGTCCCGCCCCGCAACCATCCCCTGATCCTGTCGCTACGCCGGCTCGCCCGGGCCCGGGAGCTCTTGCGCCGCAACGGCAGACTCGGCACCGACGCGCACATCGCCGCGACTCAGCGTCGCGTTCTCTCCGGCGCCCTCGACGCCATGAAGGCGGCAACGGCGCCCGTCGATCCCCGTCATGCCGTCACTCCCCGCCCCTGAGAAGGCCGTCGTACCCGCCCGGAAACGGGCAAGGCCCCGAGTCGAATTCGACTCGGGGCCTTGCCTGGTGACGTTCGATCAGTGATCGGACTGGCCGCCCTTGGCGGCGTTCTGGGCCGATTCGAGGGCGTGGAGCATGGCGTGCTCCTCCTCGTGGCCCAGGGCCACGTTCTGCTCCTGCTCCGAGGCGGGGTCGGCGCGGAGGAACGAACCCGTGCCGGGCTTGCCGGCGGAGCCCAGCTTGGACATCTTCTTGGGCACCGGGGCGCCCTGGTATTCCAGCGGGATCGGGTGGCCGTGCGAATCGACCGGGCCGAGGGGCTGGTGGACCTCGATGTACTCACCGTGCGGAAGGCGCTTGATGACACCGGTTTCGATGCCGTGCTCGAGCACCGCGCGGTCGCTGCGCTGCAGGCCGATGCAGAACCGGTAGGCCGCGAAGTACGCGATCGGCGGGGCCACCAGCAGCGCGATGCGGAAGAACCACGTGGTCGCGTTCAGCGAGATGTCGAACTTCAGCGAGATGATGTCGTTGACACACGCCAGCGTCAGCACCATGTAGAACGCGATGGCCATGGCACCGATGGCGGTGCGGACCGGCACGTCGCGCGGACGCTGCAGCAGGTTGTGGCGGGCGGTGTCGCCGGTGAGGCGCTTCTCGATCCACGGGTAGGCGATCAGCACGGTGAACACCAGGCCCATGATCAGGGCGACCCAGAACGGCGCCGGGACCGTGTAGCGGCCCAGGTACAGCTCCCACGGCGGCATGAGACGCGCCATGCCGTCGGTCCACATCATGTAGAAGTCCGGCTGCGAACCCGCGGAGACCTGAGACGGGTTGTAGGGACCCAGGTTCCAGATCGGGTTGATCTGGAAGACGCCACCCATGATCGCGACGATGCCGAGGGTGAACGCGAAGAACGCGCCCTGGTCGGCGGCGAACACCGGGATGATGCGGGCGCCGACGACGTTCTTCTCGGTGCGGCCCGGTCCGGGGAACTGGGTGTGCTTCTGGTACCAGACCAGCGCCACGTGGGCGGCGATCAGGGCCAGGATGATGCCCGGCAGCAGCAGCACGTGCGCGATGTAGAGGCGCGGAATGATGATGGTGCCCGGGAAGTCACCGCCGAAGATCAGCCAGTGCATCCAGGTGCCGATGACCGGCACGCCCATGGTGATACCACCGAAGGCGGCGCGCAGACCGGTGCCGGAGAGCAGGTCGTCCGGGATCGAGTAGCCGAAGAAGCCCTCGAACATGGCCAGGATCAGCAGCAGCGAGCCGATCACCCAGTTCGCCTCACGCGGCTTGCGGAACGCGCCGGTGAAGAAGATGCGGAACAGGTGGATGATGATCGACGACGCGAAAAGCAGTGCGGCCCAGTGGTGCACCTGGCGCACGAACAGACCGCCGCGCACCTCGAAGGAGATGTTCAGCGCGGTCTCGTAGGCCCGCGACATGGTGACACCGCGCAGGGGCTGGTAGGCGCCCTGGTAGACGGTCTCCGACATGGACGGGTCGAAGTACAGCGTCAGGTAGACACCCGACAGCAGCAGGATGATGAACGCGTACAGCGCGATCTCACCCAGCAGGAAGGACCAGTGGGTCGGGAAGACCTTGTTGATCGATCGCTTGGCGAACGCGGCCAGGTGGTAGCGCTCGTCCATTTCGTTGGCCTGTACGGCCGCTTTGCTCGGGCTCATGAACGACGCTCCCAGTAGGCCGGGCCGAGGGGCTCGATGAAGTCGTGCTGGGCGACCAGGTAGCCATCGGCGTTGACGGTGATCGGCAGCTGCGGCAGCGCACGCGCGGCCGGACCGAAGACCGGCTTACCCCATTCGGTCGCGGAGAACTGCGACTGGTGGCAGGGGCACAGGATCCGGTTGGTCTGCTGCTCGAACAGCGAGGTGGGGCAGCCGAGGTGGGTGCAGATCTTCGAGTAGGCGAAGTAGTCGCCGTAGTTGAAGCTCTCCTGGCCCTTGCGCTTGATGGCGTGCTCGGCGTCGTGGGTACGCAGGCGAATCAGCATGACCGCGTTGCGGATACCGCGCAGCGACTCGAGCGTCTTGTGCTCGTCACCGCGCCAGGATTCCTTCCACGGGAAGACGGTCTCCATGGCGCCCGCGTCCAGATCCTCCGGCTTGACCAGGACGATGTCCTCGGGACGGCCGGTGTCGCGGCGCAGGAAGACGGTCTCGCCCGGGTAGTCCGGGGTCCAGCCCGAGACCCACAGCGGCGACTTGTCGCCCTTGGCCCACGGGTTCTTGATCATGCCGCCGACGAAGACGAGCAGCGCGCCCACACCCAGCAGGCCGGCGCCCAGGCCCGCGGTGCGGGTGATGAGCTTGCGGCGGCCCAGGGTGGAGGTCTCCGCGGCGTCCTGCAGCTGCGCGACCAGGGTGCGGCGGTTGACCTCCGAGGACGCGCCGTCGTGGCGGTCCTGGATGGAGATCTCGGCCGGGATGAAGTGCTTGCGGATCAGCACGACCGCGATGCCGACGGCCAGCACGGCGATGCCGAGGGTGAGGCCGTAGAGCGGGGTGGTCAGCGTGTACTGCGCGTTCCCGTCCTGGTGCCGGCCCTTGTACTCCCAGGGCCAGAACAGGTAGATGCCGATGAGCGCGGCGCCCGCGAGTGCGGAGATGCCGAACCACAAGGCCACCTTGCGCTCGGCGCGCTTCTCGGCCCGGGTGCCCTCGACCGGCCAGCGGGGGGCGCGGTAGGCGACGTCGACGCCGTCGAGCTCGGTACCGAGCTTGACCAGCTCGTCACGCGACATGGCGTCGAGCTGCTCGTCCGTGGGTTCGGTGGGGTTGTCCCCCATGCTGTTTCGCTCCTGTTCACTCATGACCGGGAACCGATCCACATCGCGGAGCCGACCAGGGCCACGATGCCGACGACCCAGATGGCCAGGCCCTCGGTCGCGGGACCGAAGCCGCCGAGGCCGTAGCCGCCCTCGGACTTGGTCTCCATGCGGTCCTTGATGTAGGCGACGATGTCCTTCTTCTCGTCCGGCGTCAGCTGCCGGTCGGAGAACTTGGGCATGTTCTGCGGGCCGGTGAGCATGGCCAGGTAGATCTGCTGCTCGCTGGCCTCTTCCAGCGGGGGCGCGAACTTGCCGGACGACAGCGCGCCACCCTTGCCGGTGAAGTTGTGGCAGGAGGCGCAGTTCATGCGGAACAGCTCGCCGCCGCGGCCGAGGTCGCGGTCCTCGATGATCGACTCCTGCGCGATCTCACCGTTGCTGTCGCGCACCACGGTCGGACCGCCGCCCTGGGACTGGACGTACGCGCCGAGCGCGTCGGTCTGGTGCGCGTCGAACTTCGGGGGCTTGCGCTGGATCTGCGCCTCGTTGCGGGCCGCGGGCATGCGGCCGGAGGAGACCTGGAAGTAGACCGCGGCCTCACCGACGCCGATCAGGCTGGGGCCGCGATCCTGGACGCCCTGCAGGTTGGCACCGTGGCAGGTGACGCAGGAGGTGTCGTAGATCTGCTTGCCCTCGCGGATCAGCGCGGACTGGTCCTCGTGCGCGGTCGCGACCTGAGCCTGCGGGGTCAGGGCCGACGCCGCGAAGCCGGCTCCGACGAGGCCCATCAGGAGGACCAGACCGCCGACCAGCTTGCGCCGGGTGCGGCGCTGCTTGCGGATCTTGGTGGCCTGGCCGATCCCCTCGGGATCTGGCGCTGACGGGGGAGATGAACTCATCTGTGTCCCTTTGGAGTAGACGGAACCGACTTGTACAAGTTTTTGGCTGCCGACGCGGGGCTGCCGCACCGGCCGTGTCCGGGTGTTAGCGGACGAAGTAGATCGTCGCGAACAGGGCGATCCAGACGATGTCGACGAAGTGCCAGTAGTACGACACGACGATCGCCGCGGTGGCCTGGGCCGGGGTGAACTTGCTGAGCTTGGTGCGCACCAGCAGGAAGATGAACGCGATGAGACCGCCGATGACGTGCAGACCGTGGAAGCCGGTGGTGATGTAGAACACCGAGCCGTACACCGAGCTGGAGATCGAGGTGCCCTCGGTGACCAGCGCGTGGTACTCGGTGGCCTGACCGCCGACGAAGAACGCGCCCATCAGGAAGGTCAGCACGTACCAGCGGCGCAGGCCGAACACGTCACCGCGCTCGGCGGCGAAGACGCCCATCTGGCAGGTGAAGGAGGAAGCGACCAGCACCAGGGTGACCGGCACGGCCAGCTTCAGGTTCAGCTCGGTCGGCTCCGGCGGCCAGTTTCCGTGCGCCTGCGCGCGAGCAACGAAGTACATGGCGAACAGGCCGGCGAAGAACATCAGCTCGCTCGACAGCCAGATGATGGTACCGACGCTGACCATGTTGGGCCGGTTCAGCGAATGCACACGCTGGGTAATGGCCGATCCTGGGGTCCCTACTGCGGTCGTCACGCCGGTAAGTATGACTCGTCGTAGTACGACAGGTGTAGCGGGGTAGGAAAGTTCGTCGTACGTGTCGTAAAGCCCAGGGCGAGCGAGCGTCTCGCGGGGGCTCTCGGCGTGTCACGGTGGAGCCTAGATTGCGCAGGTAAGAGGAAGCTGAGCCGTGCTGAGAGGGTCTTATGAGTGTCAAATCGTGGTGGCGGAAGCTGGTCGGTCGGAGTGCGACAACGGAACTGGACCCGGCGCGCCCGGATCTGGTGGTGGTCGCGTCGAGTTTCGATGACGCGGAGGCCTGTTCAGCCGCCCTCGGCAAGGCCCTGGACTGGTCCCCCGACCAACCGGTGGTCCTGCGCCACCACCTCCGGGTCCCCGCCGCACAGGTGAATGCGGTGCAAGTCATGGCCGAACAACTCGGCTATAACACTGCCTCCGTCGATGATTCCGACCCCGCGCAGCTGGTCTTGCAGCGAGTGCAAGTTCTCGACGCCCTGCACTGCTCCCAGGAGCGTTCCCGCATGGCCGCCATCGCCCACCGGCACGAGGGCACGGTGCTGGGCTGGGATGCCCTGCAGCCCGCTGCCGGTCCCGGCGATAAGAACTAGCCCCGCACACTAGGCTTTACGAAAACACTGGTGTCCGGCGTGGACCGGCAACGGGAAGAGAAGGCAATGAGCGCGCGCAGCTGGCGAGAAGTTCTCGGCATCCTCACCGACGGCAACGACCTGTCCCAGGACGAGGCCGCGTGGGCGATGAACGAGATCTTCACCGATAACGCCACCTCCGCGCAGATCGCGGCCTTCGGCGTGGCCCTGAAGATGAAGGGCCCGACCCCGACCGAGCTCAACGGCCTGGCCAGCGGGATGCTCTCGCACGCGCGCCGGGTCCGGCACGAGGGCGGCGCGATCGACATCGTCGGCACCGGCGGCGACCGCTCCGGCAGCGTGAACATCTCCACCATGTCCTCGATCGTGGTGGCGGCCAGCGGAATTCCGGTGATCAAGCACGGCAACCGGGCGGCGACCTCCAAGAGCGGCGGCGCGGACACCCTCGAGGCGCTCGGCGTGAAGATCGCGCTGGGGCCGGAATCGGTGGCCGAGTGCGTGCGGCAGACCGGCATCGGCTTCTGCTTCGCGCCGGTGTTCCATCCCTCGCTGCGGTACGCGGGCCCGGCCCGCAGTGAGATCGGCATTCCGACGGTCTTCAATATCCTGGGCCCGCTGACCAATCCGGCCCAACCCTCCTCGGGCCTGATCGGCTGCGCGTTCGCCGATCTGGTGCCGGTGATCGCGGGCGTGTTCGCCGCGCGCGGCACCTCGGCGCTGGTGGTGCGCGGCAATGACGGCCTGGACGAGATCACCACCGCCGACACCACCGACGTCTGGGTGGTCGCGGGCGGCCTGCAGCACGAAACCACCATCGACCCAACCGAACTCGGCATCGAGCGGGTGGATCCGTCGGCGCTCAAGGGCGGCGACGCGGAGATGAACGCGGTGATCGCCCGCAATATGTTCGCCGGTGATCCGGGCCCGGTCCGCGATGCGGTGCTGCTCAATTCCGCGGCCGCCCTGGTGGCCTACGATCTGCGCCCCGAGGAGGTCGAGTCCGACCTGCACGCCAAGCTGGCGGTGGCGTTGAAGCGGGTCGCCGAGACCGTGGATTCCGGTGCGGCGGCGAACCTGCTGGACCGCTGGGTCACCGTCTCCAACGAGCTCGGGTCGAACTAGCCCTTCGTGGCCTGGATGAAGTCGCGCATGGCGTCGAAACTCTTGACGCCGGGCGCGAGTTCGACCGAGCTGGAGATGTCGACGCCGTAGGGCCGATGGGCGTCGATGACGCCCGCGACATTGGCGACGCTGAGGCCACCGGCCAGCACGAGCTTGCCCGGGACCTTGTCGACCCAGTCCGGGAATTCGGCGAAGACGCCGGACCCGGCGCTGGCGTCATAGAAGAAGTACTCGTAGCTCTGCTCGGGCGTGGGCTCGACGGCCGAGCAGTAGGCCAGATTCGGCAGGTCGGTCCACTTGTAGAGCTGAACCACATCGAAATCGTCCATCACGTCGGCGATTTCGGTCGCGTCCAGGGCCACCGCGAAACTGGGGATCTTCCCGCGCGCGTACGCGGCCAGCTCCCGCGCCCGGGCCGGTTCGACATAGCGCTTGCTCTTGGTCGTGCCCATGACGCCGATGGCGGAGTAGCCGAGTTCGACAGCCCAGTCGATCTGTTCCTCGGTGGTCAGGCCACACACCTTCACGAACATGAGTCCTCCTGGTCTCTCTGGAAAGAATTCGGCGTTACAGTTTCGTCATGCGATACGGAGTGGCGCTATCCGGCCTGGTGGTCGTGTTCCTGGGCCTGGGCATCCCGGTCTCCGCGGCGCACACGGCACGCGCGGAGACCGCTCAGACCGGATCCCTGATCGTGGACGGCCGCAACTACGGCAACCCCGACGACTGCCTGACCATCCGCAGTGTGCCGCGCCGGCTCACCATCGACAACGGCACCGCGTCGCCGGTCCGGGTGTACCTGTTCCCCGGCTGCAAGGGCGGCGTCACGCACACCATCGAGCCCGGCCATTCGGGCTCAGCCCTCGGCGCGTCGGTACTGACCCGCTGACCCCGGCGATCGCCCGCCCGAGAGATCCAGCGGCTATTCGCCGATCGAGAATCCGGCTTCCACATCGGCGCGCGAGTACGACTTGAACGCGATGTGGGTCGCGGTCCGCAGCACCCCGGGCGTCTTGTTGATCCGCCCGGTCACCACCTCGGCGATCTCCTCGTGGTCGCGCACCTTCACCACGGCGATCAGGTCCACGTCTCCCGCGCACGAGTAGACCTCGGCCACACCCTTGATGTCGGCCAGCTCCTCCGCGGTCTCGGGAATTCGATCCACCTCGGCGGAGATCAGCACAATCGCGGTAATCATGCGCCCAACTCTAGTCAGCGCGGGACCGCTCGCCCACGGTTCCCCCGAGCCCGGCAATCCCGGAGCCCCGACGCACCCGCACGGCCTACACCGATATTCACGGTTACATGATGTGATTCCGACACAGCCGGGCCTCGGCCGTCGTTTCTCCGGATGTCCGGGGATGCGTATAGCAGTTCTTCGAAAATGCGCCTAGAACTTGTTCCACTCAGTTAGCGTCTGCCCCCAAGATCGGCGTGGGATTCATACGACTGTTGGGGCAGCCGGAACCTGCGGGTGATCGTCCAGGGGAGTGACGAAGAGCCGCAAGGAGGTTCGATGTCGACGACTGAGATCGAGGATCGGTCGGATGCCGCGGAATTGTCCGGGGCACAGGTACTACGACGGAATTTCGGCGAGACGGTGCTGTCGAGCCTGGGGACATTGGGCCGATCATTGCGCATGGCGGCGAACGCGATTCGGATCGGCAGCGCGGATCTGACCCGGATGCGCTTCCCGGTGCACGAAACACTCACGCAGGCTTGGTTTCTCATTCGGGTCACCGCGATTCCCAGTGTGCTGATGGCGATTCCGTTCGGCGTGATCGTCTCTGCGCAGGTCGGCAATATCGTGTCGCAGCTGGGCGCGGATTCCATGATCGGCGCGGCGGGCGGGCTGGGCGTCATCAAACAGGGCGCGCCGCTGGCCACCGCCATGCTGCTGGGCGGTGCCGGGGCGGCGGCGATCGCCGCGGATCTGGGGGCGCGCACCATCCGCGAGGAGGTCGACGCCATGCGGGTGATGGGCGTGGATCCGGTGCAGCGCCTGGTGGTTCCGCGCATCGCGGCCATGATGCTGGTCGCGCCGCTGCTCAATGTGCTGATCATCTTCATCGGCATCGCCTCCGGTTTCGCGGTGGCGGTGACGGCGCTGGGGGTGACGCCGGGTTCGTACTGGCAGTCGTTCGGCTCGTTCACCATGCCCATCGACATCTGGGTGTCGCTGATCAAATCGGTGATCTTCGGATTCCTGGTGGTGGTCATCGCCTGTCAGCGCGGGCTCGAGGCCAAGGGCGGCCCGCGCGGGGTCGCGGACGGCGTGAATGCCGCGGTGGTGATGTCGGTGGCCTCGGTGACGGTGTTGAACACCGCGATCACCCAGGTGGTCACCATGTTCATCCCGGTTCGGATGGCGTGATGGCGGCCCCCTACACCCCGCCCGGGCTGGGCTGGACCCGTCGCCTGCGTCCCATGGGTCCGATCGAAAACCTGGGATTCGTCATAGGTTTCGCGTGGCAGGTGCTGTCCTCGGTGCCCTACACCGTGGTCCACTACCGCCGTCAGACCGCGGCGGTGATCACGGACATGACCTGGGGTCGCGGTTCGGTGATCATCGGCGGCGGCGTGGTGCCGCTCATGCTGCTGATGGGTGCGGCCATGGGCGCGTCCATCGGCATCGAGGCGTTCAGCGCGTTGAATCTGCTGTCGCTGGGCCAGCTCAGCGGTTTGATCTCGGCGTTCGGCGTGACCCGGGAGCTGGCCCCGATCGCGGCGGGCATCGGGTTCGCCGCGCAGGCCGGATGCCGGATGACCGCCGAGATCGGTTCCATGCGCATCTCGGAGGAGATCGACGCCCTGGAGTCGCTGGGCATCCGGTCGGTGCCGTTCGTGGTCACCACCCGGGTGATCGCCGGAATCATCGCGGTGGCACCGGCTTTCGTGGTGGCGCTGATCCTGAGCTATGCCTCCTGCGCGCTGATCGTGACGACCGTGCACGGCACCCCGTCGGGCACCTACAACCACTATTTCGATCAGTTCGTGGCCGGCTGGGATGTGGTGGCCGCGACCATCAAGGTGATGGTGTTCGCGGTGGCCGTGGTTCTGATCCATTGCTATCAGGGGTTTTTCGCCACCGGCGGCCCCGAGGGCGTGGGTATCGGGTCGGGGCGGGCGATTCGCGCCAGCCTGGTCGCGATCATCGCCCTGGACATGCTGGCCACCATCGTGCTGTGGGGCTTCCGCTCCCCGATCTCGTTCACGGGGTGATGACATGCCCGAATACTCCCTGCCCGGAACCGAAGTGGGGCCGCGTCGCGCACGCGTGCTCGGGGTCTGCGCCCTGGTACTGGCGCTGTTGACCGTTGTCGGGTGGCGCGCCTGGCCCGAATCCGCTCCCGCCGATGAGCTGCATGTCGCCCTGCTGGTCGGCCGGGTCGGCGCGGGCGTCGCGCCCGGGACCGATGTGCGCCTGGACGGTGTGCGGGTCGGCACGGTCACCGCGATCGACTCCTCCGGGGTCGGTCGACAGCGAATGACGCTGGAACTCAGTGGTTCTCAGTTGTTCGGCCTGACCGATGCGCTGGCGCTGGATTACGCCCCCGGCAACCTGTTCGGGATCAGCTCGGTCGAATTGCATTCGGGCGCGGGCGGGTCGGCGCTGGTCAATGGCACGACCGTGGACCTCACCGCTGATTCCGCCCGGGTTCGCGACGCCACCCTGGCCACGCTGCTGAAGTCGACCGGCGCCCTCACCGACAAGGTCCTGACCCCCGAGCTGGTCGAGCTGTTGCGCCGATTCGCCCATGATCTCGACGGTTTCGTCCCGCTGCTGCAGGCCATCGGCGCGACCGCCCGCTCGTTCGCCGAGACCCAGCAGCTGCCGCCGTCGCTGCTGTTCGACCGATACGGGTCCGCGCTGACCGGGCTGCCGCCCATGCTGACCGGCGGCCTGGCGGTGCTGTGGGCGTCCTACTCCAACGAGCACCTGAAGACCGATGAGCAGGTGAAGAACTACGGCTCGATGTTCGACCGGATCACCAGCGAGCTGCTGCCGGTGGCGACCGCCATGCTCGGCACCTCGCAGCAGTACTTCCAGGGGTTGATGCCGATGGGCAGTCTGATCCTGGATCGGATCAGCGCCTCGGTGAGCACGCCTGAGCGCTCGGCGCAGCAGCTCACCGAATTGCTCGGCCGCCTGGGCGCGGCCTTCCACGACAGCCCGGACGGGCCGGTGCTCGATGCGTCCATCGAGCTGGTTCCCACACTGGCGCAAACGCTTTCGGGCCGGCTCGGTCAGACCCCCGGGGAGGGACAGCGATGAGAACCCCCGCCCTGCTGTTGCGTGTCGGCACCGCGGTCGCGGTCATGACGCTGGTGTTGATCGGCGTGTTCCGGGTGGTCGAGCGCCCGGTGAGCGGTGAAACCGACACCTATACAGCGCTTTTCACCGATGCCAATGGTGTCAGGACCGGCGATGATGTGCGGCTGTACGGAGTCCAGGTCGGCAAGGTCGAGACGGTGGGACTGTCGGGCACTCTGGCCCGGGTGCGGTTCACCGTCAGCCGTGACCATCCGGTCTTCGCCAATACCAAGATCGCGGTCCGCTTCCAGAACCTCACCGGCTTCCGCTATCTGGACCTCGAGCAACCCGGGCAGCCCGCGGGCCGCCGCTCCCCCGGAGAAACCTTCACCACCGCGGAAACCGTGCCCGCCTTCGACATCACGACGCTGTTCAAGGGTCTGCAACCGGTGCTGGCGCAGATGGAGCCGAACGACCTCAACCAGTTCGCGACCTCCGTGCTGGCGGTGATCCAGGGCGACGGCACCGGCCTGGGCCCGGCGCTGGGCGGTATCGAGAAGCTCAGCCACTACGCCACCGATCGGCAGGCGGTGCTGTCCACCCTGGTCGCGAATCTGTCGCAGATCTCCGACCACATGGGCGGCAGGTCGAACAACGCCATCAAGCTGCTCACCAATATGACCGACCTGTTCGTCACCATCAGCGACAAGCTGCCCGGTCTGATCACCTTCTCCGCCACCATTCCGCCGGTGCTGCAACCGCTTCGGGACCTGCTGACCACGCTCGGCGTCACCGGGGCCCGCGACCGCGACCTGGACACCGTCCTGAAGCAGGCGTTCCCGGATCCGCAGCAGGCGGTGGCCGTATTCGGTCAACTCCCGGGCCTGATCCAGGCCATGACGGCCGCGGTGCCGCGCACCGGTCCGGACGCCGAACTCACCTGCTCGCACGGCCCGGCCACCGCGCCGGAGCCGCTGCGCCTGCTCATCGCCGGACAGGGGATCACGCTGTGCCAGAACTGAGACTCCGGAGGCCAGAGCTGAGAGCGTGGCGGCCGACATTCAAACCGTGGCGGCAGCGGACGAGCCATCCGGAACCGCGCGACGATATCCGCTGGGGCATAGCCGGATTGGCCGTCGTCGTGCTGCTGGTCATCGCCGTCGGCGCGGTGTACGCCACCGGAACCACCCCCGAACACACCTACCGCGCCGACCTGTCTCAGGCCGGGACGATCCGCACCGGCGACGACGTGCGGGTGGCCGGTATCCCGGTGGGGAAGGTGAAATCGCTGACCCTGCTGGCGGATCGGGTCCGCATGGAGTTCAGCGTCGATGCCGACACCTTCGTCGGCGATCAGAGCACCCTCGATGTGCGCATGCTCACCGTGGTCGGCGGCTACTACCTGGCGCTCTCCCCCACCGGGACGAAACCACTGGGCGACACGGTGATTCCGCAGGATCGGGTCCTACTCCCCTACAGCCTCACCCGCGCCTTCCAGGACGCCATCGACCCGGTCGCCAAGATCGACGGCGGCATGCTGCGCCAGGACATGGCCGCGGTATCCCAATCGATCACCGGTAGTCCGGATTCGGTGCGCGCGGTGCTGCGCGCGGCCGGTGATCTGGTCGGCATCCTGGACAAGCAGAACGCCGACATCTCGCGAACGATGTCCATGTCCGACGAGTATCTCTCGGCGCTCAATGCGAATTCCGATGTGCTGGCCACGCTGATGAACACCTTCGGCACCCTCGAGGAGCTCATCCGCAACAACAAGGTCGTGGTGTCGCAGGCGCTGCGCGATCTGGCGGCCGTGGCCACCGATTTCACCCCGCTGGGCCGGGCCTGGGACAACGGCCTGAAGGATCGCGCGCAGCCGCTGGCCGATGCCATCCCGCAGTTGAGCGAACTCGGCGAACGGCTCGGCACGCTGCTGGATTCGATCCGCGGTCTGGAACAGCGCCTGCAACCGCTGTTGCCCGCGGGCGGCGGGGTGAGCGTCGATCAGTCGGGTGTGACCGTGCCGGTCGCCTCGGTCTGCGTGCCCGTGCCCGGAGGGGGATGCTGAATGTTCAAGCGAGTATTGGGCTCTCGCGGGTTCATGTCGATCACGGTGGTGCTGACCCTGGTGCTGGCGGCCGGAATCGGCCTGCGCCTGAGCAAACCCGAACCGCCGACGCGCGGCTACTGCGCCGAGATGCCCGACACCATCGGCCTGTACAAGGGCAGCGCCGTCGCCATTCTCGGCATACCGGTCGGCCGGGTCACCGAGATCAGTCCCCACGGCGCTACGGCCCTGGTGCGCTTCACCGTCCGGGCCGACCGCAAGCTGCCGACCGATGTCGGCGCGGTGACCGTGAGCGACACCCTCGTCTCCGACCGCACCCTCACCCTGATCGGGGCCGAACCGATCGGCGCGGCCTGGGATCCGGGCACCTGCATCACCAAAACCCTGACGCCCAAGAGTCTTACGCAGACCTTCGCCGCGCTCACCGCCCTCGTCGACGGTTTGAACGGCAGCGGGGACGCCGGTCAGCGCACCGCGCTCGCCAATGGCCTGGACTCCCTCGACGCCGCGACCAGCGGCACCGGCGACGAGATCAATGGCCTGATCCAGCAGCTGTCCAAGGCGCTCGCCGCACCCGACGCCGCCGTCGGCCATCTCGGCAAGCTGCTGGACGCGCTGACCGAGCTCGCCCATCGCGCCCGCAATGGGTGGCCGCATATGCAAGAGGTGTCCGTCGGTCTGCCGCAGGCGTTCACCGATATCGTCAATCTGGCCTTCCCACCCATCATCGAGCTGGTGGCGGCGCTGACGAACGTGCTGCCGCAGGCCAATGACGCCATCATGATGCTGGCCGCGCCCGCGCTGAAGAAGATCGATGCCGCGAACCTTTCCCGGCTGATCGCGGCGGGGGTGGGTTCGCTCACCCAGGTGATCGGCATGGCCCCGGCCGTGGCGACCGGTTTCGCCACCGCGCTCGACCCGGACACCGGGCAGTTCACGATCGGGTACGCGCCACCGAAACTCGCGCTCGCGCAGGCCGATTCCGTTGCGGTGTGCGCAGCGGTCCAGGCCCTCACCGGCACGGGATGTCAGACGAACGGCGGAGTGGTCACCGTGCCCGCGGTACCCGCATTGCTGGCGGCGGTGAGCGCGCGATGAAGACCTGGCGTCGTGCCGGAGTGCACGTGATCACCTGTCTCACCCTGCTTTTCGCCGCCACCGCCTGCGATATGCAGCCCGGCGACATCCCCGTGCCCGGCTCGGGCGTCTCGGGACCCACCTACACCCTGCACATCGAATTCGCCGATGTGCTCAACCTGCCGCAAGGCGCGAAGGTGCTCGCCGACGGCGTGCGGGTCGGCCAGCTCACCCACGTCACCCTGGTGGACGCGCTGCCCGCGAACGGCGATCGGCCCGCGAAGGCCGGTTACGCCATCGCCGATGTCGCCGTGCGCACCTCGGTGCGGCTGCCGGTGGGCACCACCGCCGAGCTGCGTCAGGACACTCCGCTCGGCGATGTCCACATCGCGCTGTCCGGACCCGCGAAACCCGCTGCGGCGCACCTACAACCGGGTGCGACCATCCCGCTCGCCGACACCACCCGCTCACCGTCGATCGAGGATGTGCTGGCCGGTTTGTCGACGTTCATCGGCAGCGGCGCGGTCGCCGACTTCCAGGACATCGTGCGCAAGATGAACGGGGTGATGCCGCGCGATCCGGCCGACACCGCGCGCATCGCCGGCGTGCTGGGGGCCGACTTCACCGATCTCGGTGACCATCTCGCCTCGGTCGACGCCCTGCTGGACGGCTTACAGGCCACGGTGAACGAGGGGCTCACCAAGAACGAGCCCATGCTCGACGGCCTGCTCACCCCCTACGGCGTCCAGCACACCACCGACGCCATCAATGCCGAGATCGGCGTCATCTTCGTGCTCACCGCCCTCGGCCCGCTGGGTCCGGCCGCCAGCTGGCTGGGCCTGCTGGTCGGTTCGCTGGACGGCGCGGCGCGGGCGATGGTGCCGATGTTGTTCGGCAGCCATCCGCTCGACAGCGATTCGCCGTCGAACATGAAGCTGCTCACCGATCTCATTCAGAACAAGCTGGTTCCGTTCGCCGAACGCGGACCAAAGGTGAACCTGGTCGGGGTGACTGTCGCGGGCATGTCGGCGGCGGACCGCACCGAACGCATTGTCGACACCCTGCGCATGATCGGAGCGGTGCGATGAATATCCGTACGCTGCTGTCGTTCTCGGCCATCGCGGCGGTGCTGCTGCTGGGCATCTCCTATATGACCATCGGCGTCCTGCACCTCGATCCGCGGCGCGGCTACTTCACCGCCGAACTGCGCCTGGACAATTCGGGTGGGCTCGGGGTGAATTCGCCGGTCCTGCTGACCGGCATCCAGATCGGCCGCGCCGAGGCGGTCGACAAGCAGGCGCGCGGGGTGCGGCTGCGATTGCGCATCGACGACCGCTACCGCGTCCCGATCGCCAGCGAGGTGCGCATCGAACAGCTCTCGGCGCTCGGCGAGCCGTATCTGGAATTCGCGCCGAAGTCGGCGGCGGGGCCGTATTTGGCTGACGGCCAGGTCATCTCGGCCGACCGGGTACACGCTCCGACCACCGTCACCGATCTCGCGGCACGGGTGGTGGATCTGCTGAACCAATTGCATCCGGAGTCGATCGGCCACCTGGTCGGCACCTTCGACCGCGCTTTGGCCGGGACCGATCAGGCCGTGGCGGTGCTGCAGCGTTCCACCGATCTGCTGGCCGCCACCCTGCTCAGCCGCACCGCCGCCATCCGGCAGCTGTTCACCGACCTGCAGGCGATGGGCAGCAATATGGACTGGCTCGGCCCCTCACTCGCCGCCGCCGGGCCTCCGCTCGGCCAATTCGGCGTCACCCTCAACGACATCGTCGCCAACGGTGCCGCGCTGGCCGAAAGTCGGCCGGTGGACTCGTATTTCACCGGTGACGGACTGGTTCCGTTCCTGAAGTCGCTGGACTCCCTGATCGCGCAGATCGGCCCCAGTCTGGCTCCGCTGGGGCCCGCCCTGGATCCCGTGGTGCGCGACGCGCTGCAGCGCACCCCCGCCCTCGATATCAGCGCGCTCATCGACCAGGCCCTGCGCGGCGTCGCCGACGACGGCGCGGTGCATTTCCGAATCGGACTCAAATAGCCGCCACCCCAGCCGATTCGGCGAAAGGACAGCCATGACCAGCACCATCGAACCGACCACGAAGACCCCGGAGAAGTCGTCCGAAACCGCGAAACCCGCACTCACCGTGTCGATTCGGCTCTCGACCGTCCTGGTCGCCGCCACGATCGCCGCGCTGCTGGCGGTATCGATCACGTTCGGCGTGCTGTACGCCTCGGCCTCGTCGAAGCTGTCGGACCGCGATGCGACCGCCGCCGACAACCGGCACGCCGAACAGATCGCCACCGACTACGCCCTCGGCGCATCCACCATCGACTACCACGACGTGAAGGGCTGGCTCGGCCGCCTGCAAGCCGGCACCACACCCCAACTGTCGGCCAAATTCGATGCCACCGCACCGCAACTCGAACGGATCCTGCTGCCCCTGCAGTGGACCTCCAAGGCCACCCCGCTCTCGGCGGCGGTGACCTCCGAGGCCGGTGGAATCTACAAGGTCAACGCCTACCTCAATGTCACCTCCACCAGCGCGCAGACCCCGGACGGCAGCCAGAGCACCGTCACCTATTCGATGACCATCGACCGCAATTCCGGCTGGAAGATCACCGAGGTCGGCGGGCTGCAGAACGCGCTGCCCACCAAGTAGCCGGGCGTCCCGGCCTCAATCCGGGATCGAATCGGTGTGGTCGAGCGGACCGCCCAGGAGTCCGGCGGCGGTGCGCTGAATCTTGGTCAGCGCCGACATGAGGTGGGCACGCTCGGCGCCGGTGAGGTCGGCGGTGAGCTTGTCCGACAACGCCTTCCGGTCCGCCTCGACGGGACCCCGGAGTTCCCGGCCGCGGTCGGTGAGCCAGAGCCGGACCAGGCGGTTGTCGTGCTCGTCGCGGCGGCGGGTGAGCAGCCCTGCGGCGGCCATACGGGTGGCCATCTTCACGACGGTCGGCGTAGTGACGTCCAGCGCCGCGGCCATCTCCCCCGGCGTGCGCCCGTCGCTTTCCCACAGCACGGCCAGCACATGATTCTGGCCGAGGTGCAGGCCGTGGCGGCGCATATCGCGATCAGCCAAGGCGCGCAAGGCTTTCGACGTGCGGCCGTGCAGATCCAGGAAATCGGACACCGTGCCTCCGAGAGTGCGCGAACGGGTATTGACCATTGATCGTTAGCCGTCTAACGTTTTTCGGTAGACGGCTAACGATCTGGAGATCCCATGCTACTGTTCACCGGCGCGACCGGAAACATCGGCCGCGAACTCACCCGCATCCTCGACACCACCGGCACCGAATTCCGTGCCCTGGTCCGCGATTCCGCCCGCGCGGCCACCCTCCCGCCACATGCCCGGCCAATCCTCGGCGACCTGGACGACCCGGCCGCCCTCGACCGGGCCATGACCGGCGTCTCGGCCCTGTTCCTCCTGGTCCCCGGCATCGGCATGGACCACACCCGCAACGCTTTGAAGGCCGCCGAGCGCGCAGGCGTCGGCCGCATCGTTCTCATCTCCTCGGCCCACGTCCTCGTCGAGCCGCTCCCCGCCATGGGCAGCTGGCATCACGAACGCGAGGAACTGCTGCGCGCCAGCGGAATCCCGTTCACGATCCTGCGCCCCGGCGGCTACATGTCCAACGCCCTGGAATGGATCCCGAACCTCCGCGCGGGCGAACCGATCCTCGACCCCTCCGGCCCCGGCCGCTACGCCCCGATCGACCCCGCCGACATCGCCGCGGTCGCCGCCCACTGCCTGACCACCCCCGGCCACGAAAACACGGCCTACCACCTCACCGGCCCCGAACTCCTCACCTGCGCAGACCAAGTCGAAATCCTCTCCCGAACCCTCCAACGCCCCCTGCGGATCCGACCGACCGCCACCCCCGAGGAGGCGGTAGCCGCCCGCTACCCCAACGGCGCTCCCCCACGCCTGGCCGAAGCCATCCTCGAAGGCTTCACCCTCCTGCGCACCGACGCGGTCGCCACCCTCACCACCACCGTCGCAGACCTACTCGGCCGCCCAGCAACAACTTTCGCCACCTGGTGCGACTCCCACCGCGCCGCCTTCGCCGACTAGCCGCCTGGTCGAAAGTTCCCATCGTCATTCCGGCGTGCTCTTGGCCGGAATCCATCTCGGGCAGTGAGATCCC
>NZ_BAFX01000060.1 GCF_000308815.1 Nocardia concava NBRC 100430 | reverse complement strand
GGTTCGATCTCGGTGAAGGGGTCACCCATCCGAGCATCGTCCCCCGAATTCAGCTCCACCACCGGGACATCGGGGGCGTGTCGCGCCATTGCGGCCGCGATCACCGCCGCGTCCTGGCCGAAAAGCACGGCCGCGACGAGGTGTTCGCGGCACTCCTCGATCAGGTCCTCGACGCTGGCGCCCTTGAGCTGTCCACCCGNTACCCAGATCACATTCGGGTGGGCCAGGATCGAGGAGCGCGCGGCGTGCGGGTTGGTGGCCTTGGAGTCGTCGACGAATTCGACGCCGGACAGCTCGCGCACGAAGGCGGCGCGATGCGGGCCGACCTTGTGCTCCTGCAGCCCTTCCTTCACGAACTGCGGCGCCACGTCGATGGACCGGGTGAGCGCGGACGCGGCGAGCGCATCGGCCACTCCGGCCGGTCCCTGCGGGCTGATATCGCCGACCTCGGCCAGGATCGCGGCCTTGGTGAAGGCGCGGTCCAGCAGCTTGCCGTCCACCACGCCGAGCTCGCCGTCGGCCGGAACGCCGATGCGGAAGCCGACGGTGCGGCGCGCCTTGGACTTTCGGGCCAGCGCCGCGGCGACCTGATCGTCCAGGCCGACCACGCCGACCCGTCCGGTCAGCGCGCGGGCCTTGGCGGCGGCGTAGGCGTCCAGGCCGCCGTGCCAATCCAGGTGATCCTCGGCCACATTCAGCACCACACCGGCCTCGGGGCGCACCGAGGGTGCCCAATGCAGCTGGAACGAGGACAGTTCCACGGCCAGGATCTGCGGACCCGGATTGCGGCGCAACGCGTCCAGGATGGGCAGGCCGATATTGCCGCAGGCCACCGACGGGATGCCGGCGGCGCGCAGGATCGAGTGCGTCATCTGGGTGGTGGTGGTCTTGCCGTTGGTGCCGGTCACCACCAGCCACTTGCGGACCGGCCCGTAGATGCGGGCCTGGTCCACCCACCACGCGAACTCGACATCGCCCCACACCGGGATGCCCTCGGTGACGGCCGAGACCAGCACCGGGGAGTCCGGCCGCCAGCCCGGGCTGGTGATGACCAGCGCGAAGCGTTGCAGCGCATCGGGTTCGAGCAGATCGTCGGTGGTGGCGGTGCCCAGGCCGAGTTCGGCGGCCTCGGCCAGCGCCTTGCCGCCGCCGTCGGTGACGATCGGTCGCGCGCCGATGTCCTGCAGCGGCTCGATCAGCGAGCGTCCGGAGACGCCCCAACCGGCCACCAGCACGTCACGGCCGCGCAGGAATTCGAGCATGGGCCCCGGTGAACGCAGGACCCTCGGAGAATGTTCGGACATTGCTGCTCACTCACCCTGCCGCAGAGAGGTATTCGCTGTAGAACAGGCCCAGCCCGATCGCCGAGGCCATACCGGCCAGCAACCAGAACCGGATGATCACCGAGGTTTCGGCCCACCCGCTCAGCTCGAAGTGGTGATGGAACGGTGCCATCTTGAACAGGCGATTGCGCGTGGTGCGGAAGACCGCCACCTGCAACACCACTGACGCGGCCTCGGCCACGAACAGCGCGCCGATCACGACCATGAGCAGTTCGGTGCGGGTGGTGATGGACAGGCCCGCGAGCAGACCGCCCAGCATGAGCGAACCGGTGTCGCCCATGAAGATCTTGGCGGGCGCGGCATTCCACCACAGGAAGCCGATGCAGGCGGCGCCGCCGGCGGCGCACACCAGCGCCAGGTCCAGCGGGTCGCGCACGTTGTAGCAGCCCGCCACCGCGTGCGCGGAGCAGGCGTTGCGCCACTGCCAGAAGGTGATGATCATGTACGCGCCGAGCACCAGGGACATGGAGCCGGCCGCCAGGCCGTCCAGGCCGTCGGTCAGGTTCACCGCATTGGACCAGGCCACCACGATGATGCAGACGAACGCCAGGAAGATCACCACGGCCATGGACACCGTATTGATGTCGCGCGTGTAGGACAGGTGCTTGTCGGCGGGCGTGAGGCCGTGGATATTGCGGAATTGCAGTGCCAGCACGCCGAAGACGATGGCCGAGGTGAGCTGGCCGATGTACTTCCCGGCCGCGGTCAGACCCAGGTTGCGCTGCTTGCGCAGCTTGATCAGGTCGTCGAGGAAGCCGACGAAGCCCAGCGCGGTGGCCAGGCCCATGACCAGCAGGCCCGAGGCCGAGGGGCCCGGCTCGCCGTAGGTCATGGAGATCAGGTGCGAGCCGAGGTAACCGGCCCACATGCCGATGATGATGGCGACGCCGCCCATGGTGGGGGTGCCGCGCTTGGCCTTGTGGCTCTCCGGGCCGTCGACCCGGATCTCCTGTCCGAAGCCCTGTTTGGCGAAATAGCGGATCACCACCGGGGTCAGCAGAATCGAAACGGCGAGCGCAATGGCCGCCGACAGCAGGATCTGGGTCATCGCGCGGCCTCCTCGTCCGCACCGATCAGATGCTCGGCAACAGTCCACAGGCCAACGGATTTCGAGGCCTTCACCAGTACCACGGCACCCGGCTCGAGTTCCTCGTCGAGCAGTTCGAGGGCGGACTCGATGTCCGGGACATGGATGGCCTCTTCGCCCCAGGAGCCCTCCTGAACCGCGCCCTGGAACATGGCGCGCACGGGACGGCCCTGGCCGACGACGATGAGCCGGTCCACATCCAGCCGCACCACCAGGCGGCCGATCTTGTCATGCTCGAGGACGGATTCCTCGCCCAGCTCACCCATTTCGCCGAGTACCGCCCAGCTGGGGCGCGGGTCGGAACCGGCCTTGGACATGGTGACGAGCGCTTTGAGGGCGGCGCGCACCGAATCCGGGTTGGCGTTGTAGGAGTCGTTGACGACGGTGACGCCGTCGGCGCGGGTGCGCACATCCATGCGGCGGGCCGAGGCGGCGGTCGCACCGGACAGCGCGGCGGCGACGGTGGCCAGGTCCGCGCCGAGGTTCAGAGCGACGGCGGCCGCAGACAGCGCGTTGCCGACCTGGTGCTCGCCGTGCACGGCCAGCTGGACATCGATGGATTCGCCGTTGGCGTGCAAGGTGAATCGCGCCCGGGCCTGTTCGTCGAGGGCGACATCGGAGGCGCGCACATCGGCGCCTGCGGCCTGCCCGACCGTCACGATGCGGGCCTGCGTGCGCTCGGCCATCTTCGCGACCAGATGGTCGTCGGCATTGAGCACCGCGAAACCGGAGGCCGGAAGGGCTTCCACCAGTTCGCCTTTGGTCTGCGCGATGGCCTCGCGGCTGCCGAACTCGCCCAGGTGCGCGGTGCCGACATTGAGCACGACGCCGACGCTGGGCGGGGCGATCTCGGTGAGCGCCTTGATGTGTCCCGTACCGCGCGCGGACAGCTCGAGCACCAGGAAGCGGGTGTCGGCGTCGGCGCGCAGGGCGGTCCAGGGGTGACCGATCTCGTTGTTGAACGAACCGGGCGGGGCCACAACGGGTCCCAGCGGGGCCAGCGTCGCGGCGATCAGATCCTTGGTGGAGGTCTTGCCGGAGGAGCCGGTCACGCCGACGACGGTCAGCGTGCCCGCGGCCACCAGGCGATCCACGCTCACCCGGGCGAGCTTGGCCAGCGCGTCCAGCACCGCCGCACCCGAACCGTCGGTGTCGTGGGCGAGCGCGATGGCGCGCGTGTTCCCGAGCCGGGGCGCCACCACGATGGCGGGCACACCGACCGGCCGGGCCGCCAGCACCGCGACGGCGCCGCGCTCCACGGCCTGCGCCGCGAAGTCGTGGCCGTCGGCGCGCTCGCCCGGCAGCGCCAGGAACAGGTCACCGGAACCGATGCGGCGCGAATCGAATTCGGCCGCGCCGGTGACCTTCGCCTCGGGGTCGGGGGCGTCGTGCAGCGTGCCGCCGACCACCTCCGCGAGCTCCCGCAAAGTCATCTCGATCATGAATGCGTCAGGTCCCTCGTCTTTTCCGACAGGGCGGCCGCGAGTACCTCGCGGTCGTCGAACGGATGCTTCACTCCTGAAATCTCCTGCCCTGTCTCATGTCCCTTGCCCGCGATCAGCAGCACATCACCGGGTTGCGCCCAGGCGACGGCGGCCTTGATCGCGGCCGCCCGGTCCCCGACCTCCCGGACCTCTCCGCGTTCCGCGTCCGGCACCTGTTCGGCCCCGGCGAGTACCGCGGCGCGAATGGCGGCCGGATCCTCGCTGCGCGGATTGTCGTCGGTAATGATGGCCAGGTCGCTGCCGCGCGCCGCCGCCGCACCCATCAAGGGCCGCTTTGCCGTATCGCGATCACCGCCCGCGCCCACCACTACCGCCAGACGTCCCTCCCCTTGTTCGGCCAACCACGTGCGCAAGGTCGCCACGACCGATTCGATCGCGGCGGGCTTGTGCGCGTAATCCACCACGGCCAGAAAATCCTGGCCCTCATCCACCCGCTGCATGCGGCCCGGGACATCGACGTCCCCGAGCGCCACAGCGGCAGCCTCCGCCTCGACTCCCGCCGCCACGCACACCGCGACGGCGAGCAGCCCGTTGGCGATGTTGTAGGTACCCGGAAGCCGCAGGCGCACATCCACATTGACATCGGGGCCCATCGCGATGAACTCCTGGGTGCCGCCCGGTCCGGCCGTGATGCCGTCGGCCCGCCAGTCGGCCCGCACGCCACCGCCGATCGCGACGGTCCGCAGCCGGGAGTCCGACTCCGGCAGGTCGTCACCGATCTCGTCAGCCAAGCGTCGGCCCCACTCGTCGTCCACGCAGATCACGGAAACGGCCGCCGCCACCGACGGTCGCGGCGACCCGGCGGAATCCGGGCCGTCCGGGATGAACAGGCGTCGCTTGGCGGCGAAGTAATCCTCGAAGTCGGCGTGGAAGTCGAGGTGGTCCTGGGACAGGTTGGTGAACGCGCCGACCGCGAAACGCACACCGTCCACCCGGCCGAGTGCCAGGGCGTGGCTCGAGACCTCCATGACCACCGCGTCCACGCCCTGCTCGACCATGAGCGCGAACATGGCGTGCAGCTGCGGGGCCTCGGGGGTGGTCAGCGCCGAGGGCACCCGGACGCCGCCGATGCGGGTCTCGATGGTGCCGATGAGCGCGGTGCGCAGTCCGGCGGCGGCGAGTCCGGCCTCCACCAGATACGAGGTGGTCGTTTTGCCGGAAGTGCCGGTGATGCCGACGATGCGGAGTTTGCGAGACGGGTCACCGTAAAGGGCGGAGGACAACTCGCCGAGAATGCTCCGGGGCGCGTCGTGCACCAGCACCGGGACGCCGATCTCGCCGATCAGCTCGGCCCCGGCCGGATCGGTCAGGATCGCGACCGCGCCGCGCTCGACGGCATCGGCGGCGAACCGGGCGCCGTGCGAATGCGCGCCCGCGAGCCCGGCGAAAAGATCGCCCGGCTGAACGGCATTCGACCGCTGCTCGATCCCGGTGACCTGGATGTTCTCCAGCCCCTCCGCCGCGGTGGCGCTGCGCGCGCCCGTGAGTTCCTCCACCTGACGCAGGCTGGTCGCTGCGGGGGCAGCGGGCCGAAGCACCTGCGGGCTGGACTGCGCGGGCACGAAGCTCCTCTCCGGGTGACGGTCATATGCAGAAATCGTCCGGCTGACCGGATCGACGTGTCAGGTTACCTGTGTTGGATCGCCGCGCGATCGGCACGGCGCAGTTCGGTCATCCGGCGCGGTGCGCGCCGGTGGCGGCACGGGTCACTACCATCCGATCCCTGCTCTAACTCGCCTGCAGAACCAGCTGTTTGGCGGGCGGCGACGGCGGGATGCGGTCCCGCTGCAGCAGCCACGACGCGATGCTGTGGAACAGCGGCGCGACCGAGCCGCCGCCGCTGCCGTCGGAGCTGCGCACCGGGGCGTCCAGCATCATGCCGATCACGTAGCGCGGATTGTCGGCGGGGGCCATGCCCGCGAAGGTGATCCAGTAGCGGTCACTGGAATAGCAGTGGCACTTCGGATCGACCTGCTGGGCGGTGCCGGTCTTGCCCGCGATCTGATAGCCCTCGATCGCGGCCGGGATTCCGGTGCCGCCCTGGTTGCCGCCGTTGGGGTCCTTCTGCACCACGGCCTGGAACATCTGCCGCAGGGTGCGCGCGGTCTGCGGGCTCACCACCTTCACCCCGTCCGGCGGCTCCTCCTCGGTGCGGGTGCCGTCCGGGGCGACCTTGGCCTTCACGATGCGCGGCGGAATCCGCACGCCGTCATTGGCGATGGCCTGGTACATGGCCGTCATCTGCAGGGTCGTCATCGAAAGACCCTGTCCGATGGGCAGGTTCGCGAAGGTGGAACCCGACCACTGGTCGCGCGCGGGCAGCACGCCCGCGCTCTCGCCGGGCAGTCCCACGCCGGTGCGCTGGCCGATGCCGAACTTCTTGACCATGTCGTACCAGCGGTCCTCGCCGACGCGCTGGGCCAGCATGAGCGTGCCCACATTGGACGACTTACCGAAGACGCCGGTGGTGGTGTACGGCGCGAGGCCGTGCACCCAGGCGTCGTGCACGGTGACGCCGCCCATATTGATGCTGCCCGGAACCTCCAGCACCTCATCGGGATTGGTGACGCCGTACTCGATGGCGGCGGCCGCGGTGACCAGCTTGTTCACCGAGCCCGGCTCGAAGACCTCCTGCACCGACGGGTTGCCCAGGTCGGTGGTGGTCCAGGACTGCGGGTCCATCGAGGGGTTGAAGGTGTTGTCGTTGGCCATGGCCAGCACCTGGCCGGTGTGCACGTCCAGCACCACCGCCGAGGCCGCGCCCGCGCCCGAGAGGTCCTTGGCCTGCTGTACCTGCTGCTGCACGTAGTACTGCAGATCCGAGTCGAGGGTCAGTTCCACGCCCGAGCCGTTGACCGCGGGCTGGCGGTCGCGCCAGGAGCCCGGGATCACCGCGCCGTCGGAGCCGCGGTCGTAGGTGAGCGAGCCGTCGGAGCCGGCCAGCAGCGCGTCCATCGAGGATTCCAGGCCGATCTGGCCGTGCCCGTCCCAACCGGTCGCGCCGATCACATTGGCGGCCAACGCGCCTCCGGGATATTCGCGCATGTCCTGGCGTTCCTGCCCGACCTCCGGGAACTGCAGGCCGATATCCGCCGCGACTCGGGGATCCACATTCCGCACCAGGTACACGAACGGCTCGTCGCTCTTCAGCTTGTCGAGAATGTCCTTCTCGGGGGCCAGCTTGCCCAGCTTCTCGTGCATGTATTTGGCGATGGCCGCGAGCCGGTCATCGGGATTCGGCGCGGTCTTCGGCTTCTGGTCGTGCGCGTCGGCCAATTCCTTGCGCACCCGCACCGGCTGGAAGGTCAACGCCTTCGCCGCGATGGTGAACGCCAGCGATTTCCCGTATCGATCCAGAATGGCGCCGCGGGTCGCGGGATCGGCGATCTTCACGGTCCGCTGACTCGCCGCCTCCGCCGAGAGCTTCGGCGCGGAAACACTCTGCACCCACAGCAATTGGATGGCCGCCACGGCGAGCGCGACCAACATCACCAGCCGCCCCACCCCGAACCGGAATCGGGTGCCCGAATCCAGTCCCGGAGCGGGCCGCGGTCTGGACTGCCGCCCCGGCCCCGAACTCGCCCGCCCAGAAGCACTCCGGCTCCGGGCGGGATTGCCGCGGCCGCGGCCGGAATCCCCTCGGCCCCGGCCTGAATCGCGCCCGCGTCCGGCGCGGCCCGGACTCATCGGCCACCCCGGCTCACCAGCAGCTCACCCGTCATCCCGGCGTGCTTTTGGCCGGGATCCACCGCGACCGTGTGGATTCCGGCCAAAAGCGCGCCGGAATGACCGGGTGCGGCTACCGCGGTGTGCGCGGGTGTCCGGGCATTGGTCACCGCGGTGCCCCGTTCGCCTGGACCTGCGGGTTCTGCGGGGTCGGAGCCGGTGCTGCCGGAACGGGATTCGCGGCGCTGGTGGTCGGCGGGGCGGCGGGGGCCGCCGGGGTGGTGGTCACCGGGACCACGCGATCGGCCTGCGGCTGGCCCGGTTTCGGCGGCTGGGCCGCGGCGGGCGGGGTGGTGTTGAGCGGCGGGGCCGGGCTGCCCTGCGCCGGTTGCGGATTGCCCACCACGATGACCTGGCCGTCGGGGCCGATCAGCAGGCGGGCCGGATCCTTGGCCGGGATCATGCCGAGTTCGGCGGCGCGCTGGGCCAATTCGGGGGCCGAGTCGGCCGCGGCGACCTCGCGCTGCAGGGCGTCGCGCTCATCGGAGAGCTTCTGATTGGCGCGGCGCTGATCGCCGAGCTGATAGGAGTCCTCGGTGGCGCGGGTGGTGAGCAGCAGGGTCAGGGCCAGACCGCAGCCCAGCAGGGCGATGATGGTGGCCACGAACGACATTCGGCCGCGCGGGATGGCGTCGCTGCGCCGGCCGCGGCGCGCGCCCGGGACCTCGGCCCCGCCGCCCTCACGATTGCGGCGGCGGGCGTAGGCGCGTTGCGCCGCACCCGATTTCACGCGTTCGGCGGCCTGCACCCGGCGAGCCCCCCGGCCCGTCGCCTGCTTCTGGATCGTCATAGGGCGGCCCCGCACCCGCGGGACACCGCTCGCCCGATCCCGTAGGGCTCGGCCGGCCGATCCTGCACCCGGAACTTCACGTTTGCGCCTCCCCTGCAATCCGTTCCGCCGCCCGCATGCGCACCGGAGCGGCCCGCGGGTTCTCCTCGATCTCCTGCTCGGTCGCCTTCTCCGCGCCCCGGGTCAGGATCTTGAATTCCGGTCCCATGCCGGGCAATTCGACCGGCAGGTCCAGGGGCGTGCGCGAGGCCGACCGCTTGGCCAGCTCCGCCTTCACCACCCGGTCCTCGAGGGACTGATAGCTCATGACCACGATCCGCCCGCCCGGAGCCAGCGCGTCCAGCGCGGCGGGCAGGGCGGCCTCGAGGGATTCCAGTTCGCGGTTCACCTCGACGCGCAGGGCCTGGAAGGTGCGCTTGGCGGGATGCCCGCCGGTGCGCCGGGCCGCGGCCGGGATGGTGTCGTAGAGCACCTCCACCAGTTGCGCGCTGGTGGTGAACGGGGTGCGCTGGCGACGGCGGACGATCTCGGAGGCGATCTTGCCCGCGAATCGTTCCTCGCCATAGGTTTTCAGGACCCGGGCGAGCTCGCCGTGGCTGTAGGTATTGAGCACGTCGGCGGCGGTGGGGCCGGTGCTGGAGTCCATCCGCATGTCCAGGGGCGCGTCGATGGAGTAGGCGAAGCCGCGCTCGGCCTCGTCCAGCTGCATGGAGGACACACCCAGGTCCATGAGAATCGCGTGGACCGAGGACTTCTCGGGTAGTCCGGCTTGTTCGAGTGCGTGCGGTATGCCGTCATACCTGGTGTGCACCAGGGTGATCCGGTCCTGGAACGGCGATAGTCGCTCCCCCGCCAGCTTCAGCGCGGAGGTGTCGCGATCCAGACCGACCAGCCGGATGTTGGGATAGGTCTGCAGGAAGTATTCGGCGTGACCGCCGAGACCCAGGGTGCAGTCCATATAGACCGCGCCCTCGGAATGCAGTGCGGGACCGAGGATTTCATCGGCGCGGTGCAGGAGAACCGGAACATGGCGGGGGCCGTCATTGCCTCGGTGCACCTGGACCTCCCGGATTTCCTGCCTCACGTTCTTTCGCACGGCCGCCGACGGGTCGCTTGCGAATTGGACCTTCGAAGTTAAGGGGAATGCCCCGTGGTCTCTGACCGAAGCACCGCACCTGGCGTTGGGGAAGTACGTCAGGGTCGGTGTCGGGCAGAGGCCGCAGGGCACTCGCCTCGCTGCGGGCTAGAAGATCCCGCCCAGCGACTCGTCTCTGGCCTGCGAGTAATCCTCCTCGTGCTCGGCGAGGTAGGAATCCCACGCCGTCTTGTCCCATATCTCGAGGAAGTCGACCGAGCCGATCACCACGCAATCCTTGGAAAGGTTGGCGTAGCGGCGGTGTTCGGCCGACAGCATGATCCGGCCCTGTGCGTCCGGACGTTGCTCATCGGAGGAAGCCGCCAAGGCCCGAACGAATGCGCGGGCCTGCGGGTTGGATCGGGATGCCGCCGCGGCTCTCCGCGCGAGCGCGGTGAACTCGTCCTTCGGATACACGGCAAGGCTGTGGTCTTGTCCCTTCGTGACCATCAACCCTCCCGCCAGCTCGTCCCGAAACTTCGCAGGCAACGTCAGTCGCCCTTTGTCGTCCAACCGAGGGGTATAGGTACCGAGAAACAAGCCTCGACACCTCCTGCCGGATCACCCTCTCGACTGTTCGGCCTCCTGTAGTGCGGGCTCCACATTACCCCACTTTCCCCCACTTTCAATCGAAAGCGTCGGTGATCTCGGTCCCCGCTTGGCGAACTTCGCAGGTCACACCAGCTATCACGGTGGTGGGGAAGATTTCGCGCAGTTCCCCCGACACGCGCGACGCGCAGCGGAGAGCACCCGACAACCGCCAGCAAACCCGCAGATAGCGGGCATACCAGGCACGTGTGGGGCGGGGTGGGGAGCACCCGTGGGGAGGTGTGGGGAATCGTGGAATCAGTCCGACACGCCGAAGACGCACCTACGCGAAACGCCGTGGCGCCACACCTGAAATCGGTGTGGCGCCACGGCGTGTCGCGAGTGTTTCAGTTAGTCGACCATGAGTGGCCACCGTGCGGCGCCGAAGCGACTCGGCTGCACGATGACCAGGTCAATTGTCCTGTTCGAACCGCTTGCGGAAGCGGTCCTCCATTCGAGCGGAGAAACCGCCCGGCTTGCGCTGCTTACCGCGCGGGGCACCGGGTGCGCCGCCGGAACTGGGATGCGCGTCGCTACCGCGACTCGCCGGCCCGCCCATGCGGGGGCCACCGATCAGCAACAGCACGCCGGCCGCGAACATGACGACGAACCCGACCAGACTGATGATCGGGAAACCGCCGGGCTTGAACGGTGCGGCGATGCCCGCCACCAATAGGAACAGACCGAGGACGAACAGGGCGGCCGCCTGAAGTCTGCGTCGACCGGTGGCAGAACGTAACCGTCCACCCCGAACAGTCGAGGCGAACTTCGGATCCTCAGCATAGAGCGCGCTCTCGATCTGTTCGAGCATGCGCTGCTCGTGCTCGGAGAGTGGCACGGTACCTCCCCCGGCACTAGGTGGTGGCTGTCGCCTCCGGGTAGACGACGGATAGCCGACCTTGGCGGCTGTCTGCCACCAATAATACGAGTTCGATCAGAGCGCGACCACCTACTCGCCGATACTCACGCCAGCATTCCGTTCACCCACCCTGAACTGGGGCGCAGCCGGGCCGCCGCCGAGAGCAGATCCTCGACGTCATGCAGGAATGCGCCTACCCGCGAAGCGAACTCGTCGGCGCGGCGATCATCAACGGGCCTCGGCAAGCCCGCTTCGAGGGCCGCACGCGTCTCGGACTGCCCGGTGAAGTAGTCCGCCCACATCACGAATTCCGGTGCCGCGCGCTGCATCAGGACCCAGGCGTTGCGAGAACGCGCGCGGGGCGCGCGGTCTGCACCGGCGAGGGCCAGCACCGCGCCCGCGCCGCGCAGGGCGGCGAGGTAGGCGGTGCGGAAGCGCTCCACCGGGTCCAACTCCCCCTGGGCTTGCATCAGCAAGCCGTCGGCCTTGCGCAGTAGGTCGCCGGCGCGGCCGGGATGGCCCTGACGTTCAGTTTTCCCGCTCATTTCGGGTACCTCCCCACTCGCACACCCGATTCGTCTCTATATAAAGGACATCCGGTCCCCATTGGGCACTGCCTTCGACAAGCGGCAGAGCACCCAATGCAAGATCGAACAGGCATTCGAAGGTTTCTCGTGGGTTTGAATATAGAGAGACCCACCGACAAGTTGCGGCGACCGCCGTGGCGCTACTGTCGAATCCATCTGTCCGCGCCAACGGAGAGTTGCGTCCCGCCGATGACCGCAGTCACCCCCAAACCGACACCCGCACCCGTGGTGGTCGACCTGTCGGCCGCGACCCTGCGCCATCGGCTGCACGATGCCCTCGCGGTCTATGTCGCGGCCATGGACTATCCGCGCGGCACCGAACATCAGCGCGCGCCCATGTGGACCGAGCACACCACCCGCCCCGGCTGGCAGGCCGTGGCCGCGGTGCTGCCCGACGACGACGGGCGGCTGGACCTGCGCACCGCGCCCATCGTGGCCATCGCCTACGGGTATCACGGCGCGCCGCACCAGTGGTGGCATCAGCAGGTGTACAGCGGCATGCGGCGCACCGGATGGCCCGAACACGCGGCGCGGGAACTGCTTTCGGACTACTTCGAGCTCACCGAGCTGCACGTGCACCCGGCCGCGCAGGGGCGCGGGCTCGGGGAGATCCTGCTCACCCGATTACTGCAGAACCGGCCCGAGCGGACGGTGCTGCTGTCCACGCCCGAGGTGGAACGGGAGGAGAACCGGGCCTGGCGGCTGTATCGGCGGCAGGGGTTCGGGGATGTGGTGCGGCACTTCATCTTCTCCGGGGACACCCGGCGGTTCGCGGTGCTCGGGCGGCGGCTGCCGCTGTGGCCGGACAAGACCCAGTGAGCAAGCAAGTACCGGTGAGCAAGGCGAATACCGGATCTCGGAGCGTCGTCGTTGTCGGCTCCGGGCACAATGCGCTGGTCGCGGCCTGCTATCTGGCGCGGGCCGGGCATCGGGTGGAGGTGCTCGAGCGCGACACCGTGCTGGGCGGGGCGGTCTCGACGGTCGAGCGGTTCCCGGGGCATCTGGTCGACCGCGGGTCGTCGGCGCACATCATGATCCGGCACACCGGGATCATCGAGGAGCTGGAACTGGCCCGGTTCGGGCTGCGGTACATCGACTGCGATCCTTGGGCTTTCGCGCCCGCGCCGCCGGGCACCGAGCTGCCGCCCATCGTGTTCCACCGGGATCTGGACCGGACCTGCGCGTCCATCGCCGCGGCCTGCGGTGAGCGCGACGCCGAGGCGTATCGGCGGTTCGCGACCGTGTGGGGTCCGCGCAGCGCCCGGGTGATGCGGGCGTTCTCCGGGACGCCGACGGGCGGGCACCTGTTGAAGTCGTTCTGGGGTATGGATCCTCGCGAGGCCGCCGGGGCGACCGGGCGCGCCAGCGGCGGGGCCCTGTCGCGGGAGATGATGCAGACCGGAGACGCGCTGCTGGACAGCCTCTTCGACAGTGAGCGGCTGAAGGCGGCGCTGGCCTGGTTCGGCGCGCAATCCGGTCCGCCCATGTCGGAGCCGGGGTCCGCACCCATGGTGGGATTCGCGGCGCTCATGCACACGCTCCCGCCCGGGCGCGCGGTCGGCGGCAGCGGGGCGCTGAGCTCGGCATTGGTGGCACGCCTGAAATCCGACGGCGGCACCGTCGGCGCCGGGGACGCGGTCACCTCCCTCACCCGGGTGGGCGACCGCTGGGAGGTCCGCACCGAGAGCGGCCGAAATATCCACGCCGACACCGTCATCGCGGGCTGCCACATCCTCACCACCCTGAACCTGCTGGAACACGGCGGTTTCGACGCCGGAGTGATCGCCGACTGGCGTCGCCGCATCCGCGTCGGCCCGGGTATCGGCATGGTGGTCCGCGCGGCCACCACCGCCCTCCCCCACTACCCCGGCGCGGAAACCACCGAATCCGCCCACGGCCTGCAACTTCTCGTCACCGACCGCCGCGACCTGCGCCGCGCCCACGGCGCCGCCCTCGCCGGTGACCTCCCCCCGCGCCCGGTAGTCCTGGCCATGAGCTTCAGCGCCCTCGACCCGACCATCGCCCCCGTGGGCGAACACAACCTCACGCTCTGGTCCCAATGGCACCCCTACGACCTGTCCGACGGAACGAAGTGGTCCGACCACGCCGAGCGTGAGGGCGACCGCATCATCGCCGAACTCGACGCCCACGCACCGGGTTTCGCCGACACCGTCCGCCACCGCTTCATCCAGACCCCCGCCGACCTCGAACGCGAAATGGGCCTGCTCGGCGGCAATGTCATGCACATCGAGATGTCCATCGACCAGATGTTCATGTGGCGACCGCTGCCGGAACTGGCAGGCCAGCGCGTCCCGGGCGCACCCGGTCTCTACCTGACCGGCGCGTCCACCCACCCCGGCGGCGGAGTATCCGGCGCTAGCGGCCGCAGCGCCGCCCGCCTGGTGGAGCGCGATCTGCGCCCTCGCCGCCGACTGCGCCCCCGGCGATGACGACGCCAGCGCTACACGTACCGCCCGCGAATCCCACTGCGCCCGTCCGTCATCCCGGCGTGCTTTTGGCCGGGATCCATGCGAGCAGGCTGGATTCCGGCCAAAAGCACGCCGGAATGACGAGGTGAGCCGCCGCGGCAAGGCCGGACGGACGCGCGTGATGGTGGCGAGGCGGGCGGCGGTGATCGCGGCGGTGCCCGCGGTCGTGCTGGTGTTGGTGCAGATCGCGTATCCGCTGGCGCACGGGGTGGCGCGGGATCGGGTCACGGTTGTGGTCGTGTTGCTGTCGGCCGGTACGGCTTTGGCGCACGCGGTGGTCACGCGGAGCGCGCGGTGGGCCGCAGGGCTGCTGGTGATCGTGTCCGGGATCGGGTTCGGAGCCGAAGTGCTGGGGACCGCGACAGGGTTTCCGTTCGGTTGCTATGACTATGCGAGTGGGCGGCTGGGGCCGGAGCTGTTGGGTGTGCCGCTGGTGGTGCCGTTGGCGTGGACCGGCGGGCTGTATCCGGTGTGGATCGTGGCGGGGATTATGGGTCGTAGTGCAGCGAGCTGGATTTCGCCGGTTGCCGGGCGAATCCTGCTGACCGCGCTCGGGGCCGTCGGATGGGATCTCTTCCTGGATCCGCAGATGGTCGCGGATGGGCAATGGACGTGGCGCTCGACGGTTGCGGGCCTGCCGGGGCTGGGCGCGATTCCGGTGACCAACTATGTGGGCTGGTTCGGGGTAGCGGTGGTGATGGCGGGGTTGCTGGAGTGGTGGGATCGGACGGCTCCGGATACGGGGGCGGCGCGGGTGGTTCCGGTGGGGGTGTTTCTGTGGACTTGGTTGGGGTCGGCGTTGGCGCATGCGGTGTTTCTGGGGTTGCCGGTGTCGGCGGGGTACGGGTTCGTGGGGCTCGGGGTGCTGGGGTTTCCGCTGGTTCGGCAGCTGAGCGCCCGTCGAATCACCCTGGGGGCGGGCGCGCATGGCACGATGTGAGCCGTGCAGCCGAGTCCGATCATGTCGACAGCAGAGGAAACACCCGCGTCAATGCCGGTGAGGCGGCCGCGCCGGTGGGTGCGGATGCTGGCGGTGGTCCTGTTCGCGGGGCTGGCCGTCATGCTGACCGGATGCCTGCGGGTGCAGGTGTCGATGGGCGTGTCCTCCAATGACCGGGTGTCGGGCCGCTTCGTCGCGGCGGCCGTGCCGCAGAACGACAAGGACAAGGGCCCGCAGCTGAAGGCGCCCGACGGATTGCAGTCCAAGGTGCGGGTGGACCCGTACACGCAGGACGGATACGTCGGCAGCCAGGTGTATTTCGACGACCTGTCCTTCGGCGAGGTGCAGCAGCTGGGCGCCATGTCGGATCAGACCTCCGGCATGTTCAACCTGGTCTTCAACCGGGTCGGCGACCTGGTCACCCTGACCGGCCGCGTCGACCTGAAAAGCCTGCCGCCGCAGGGCTCCGACGTGCAGCTGACCGTCGCCTTCCCGGCGCGGGTGGCCACCACCAACGGCACCCGCGAGGGCGATTCGGTGGTGACCTGGAAGCTGCCCGCCGGCGACGTCAGCACGCTGCGCGCGGAAGTCGGCTACGCGGACCCGAATACGCGCTCCTTCGCCGGCTGGGCGGGCATTGTCGGCGGCATCACCCTGGCGGTGGCGGCCGTGGTCGCGGTGCTGGCCTACATGACCCGCAATCCCGATCCGCCGGCCTATGTGCGGGCCGCGCGCTGGCTGCGCCCCGATCGCACCAAGATCCGATGAGTCTCGCGGCGAAGGTGGTCACGGCCGGTAGCGCCGTCGCCGCCTTCGGCGCGGCCACCGCACTCGCGAATCGACTGAGCCTCCGGCGACTTCGGGCCTCCGATACCGAGGTCACCGAGCCGGTCACCGTTCTGATCCCGGCCCGCGACGAGGCGGACCGCCTGCCGGGCCTCATCGCCGATCTGCGCGCCCAGCGGGGTATCGCCGATCTCGGGGTGATCATCCTCGACGACGGTTCCACGGACGGCACCTCCGCGGCCGCGCTGGCCGCCATCGGCGACGACGAGCGATTCCTGGTGTCGCGCAACGAGATCGATCCCCCGGCGGGCTGGACCGGCAAGACCGCCGCCTGCGCCCGCCTGGAGGAGCTCACCTCCGGCGACGACGTGCTGATCTTCCTCGACGCCGATATCCGCCTGGCCCCCGACGCCCTGGCCGCCGCGGTCCGCGAATTGCGTTCGGCGCGTGCCGCGTTGCTGTGCCCGTGGCCGCGACAGCGCGCCGAATCCGCAGCCGAACAGCTGATCCAACCGCTGCTGGGGTGGTCCTGGGCCTCGACTCTGCCTGTCGCCCTGGCGAATCGCACCCTGCTGCCCTCGATGGCCGTGGCGTGCGGCCAATTCCTGGTCTTCGACGCCGCCGCCTACCGCGCGATCGGCGGCCACGCGGCGGTGGCCGACAGCGTCACCGAGGACCTGGCCATCGCCCGCGAACTGCGCCGCAGCGGCAGACGCACCGCCCTGGCCGCGGCCGGTCCCCTCGCCGAAACCCGCATGTACCGCGACGCCACCGAACTCACCGAGGGCTACACCCGCTGGCTGTGGTCCGCGTACGGCGGCCCGGCGGGCAGTCTCGCGGTCGGTTCGGTTGCGGCGCTGGCGTTCTGGGTGCCACCCCTGGCCGCGCTGTTCGGACGCGGACGAACTCGGCGGATCGGCCTGCTGGGTTACGCCGCCGCGGTGTCCGCGCGTCTGCTGGCCCGCTCGACGGAGAACGGCGGGCCGCTCGACGGCGCGGATGTCCGTGCCGCCCTGGCACATCCGGTGTCCGTGGCCGCCTATCTGGCCCTGTCCGCCCGCTCTCACCGCGACCGGCGCGATTCCGCCCTCACCTGGAAAGGCCGCTCCCTCACGCCCACTCGATGATCAGGGCACCGGGGT
>NZ_BAFX01000061.1 GCF_000308815.1 Nocardia concava NBRC 100430 | reverse complement strand
GGCCGCGGCGAGCCGCGAATCCGATACTGCCGCACCCGAACCCGTCAAGGCCGAGGCCGCGGTCGCCGAACCTCCCACCGAATCCACCCCGGCCGCCGAGAAGGCTCACCCGAGTCCGACCGCCAAGCCCGCCGGACTCGGTATGAAGAGCGGGCTCAAGGCACCCGGCGGAAAGGGCCTGCAGATGAAGGGCGCCACCAAGGCTCCCGGCGCGAAGGCCGACGAATCCGCTTCCGCCGCCACGACTCCCGCTCAGACCGCGCCCGCCGCCGCGGTCAAGCCGGCCATCGCGGCCAAGGGTCTGGCCATGAAGTCCGGACTGAAGCGACCCGGCCCGAGGGATTCGGGGAGCAATGGCATCTCCGCCGCGACCGACGCCTTCGACGGCAACGGTGTGACCGAGCCGCCCGCTGCCAAGGTGGGTGGGCTGGGGTTCAAGGCGGGTATGAAGGTGCCGGGCAAGAAGTAGTGGGAGCCGGCCTGAGCGCACACTATTCGCCGTTCAACTGCGATTTTCGCCATCTACGCGGCGATAGTGTCGGCTCAGGCCGGTTGATCTTGTGAGCTGGTTGTAAATGGCTTGGCGGAGGGTGGAGGGTGCTGCTACGGTTCCCGAGGCCGTGCAAGAGAACGAGGAGGTGGTACCCGTGAATGCTGTATCGACGTGGGTGCTCCTCTCTGGGGTCATGGTCGGGCGGTAGGTCGTCCGGGAGCGCCGTTCATGTGCACTCCTGAAAGGCACGACCATGCAATTCATTTCTGAGAAGCGGTTCGATGACGGGGTTGTCGAGCGCGAATTCACTCTCGGCGAGATCACCGGCATCCTGTGGACGCCTGCGTCCGTCTCCGCTCCGGTCCCGCTGATCCTGCTCGGACCCCCTCCCCTCGGACTGCGCAAGGCGTACCCGCGACTGGCGGGCCGGGCGCGGCACACCGTCGCGGAGGGTTATGCCGCGGCCACCATCGAACTCCCCGGCAACGGAGACCGGCCCCGGATTCCCGTGGTCGACCAGGCCGTCGCTGACCTGCACCGGGCGTTGGCGGCGGGCGAGCCGGTCACCGACGACATCGTCGACCGGCTCGTCCTCCCACTGCTCGATCCCGCGGTCGCGGAATGGCGGGCCACCCTGGACGCCCTGCTCGAACTACCCGAGATCGGCGGCCCGGTCGGATACTCGGGCGGGGTGATCTCGGTCGGCACCCGGCTGGCCGTGGTCGAACCGCGTATCTCGGCCGCCGTCCTGTTCGCCGGAAGCTACGTTCCCCGTGTGATTTTCGAGGAGGCCCGGCAGGTCACCATCCCGCTACACGTCCTGCTGCAGTGGGACGACGAAGGCAACGACCGGCAGATGGCCCTGGATCTGTTCGACGCCTTCGGCTCCAAGGAGAAAGCGCTGAACGCGAATATGGGCGGGCACACCGGCGTTCCGCCGTGGGCGGGAGAAGCCGGAAACCAGTTCTTCGCCCGACATTTGAAGTGAGGCCCGGCCGCTGAGCGGCCGAGGCTCGAGCGGGGTGGGTGGCGCCGCCCCCCACCCCGAAATTTATTGCCGGGTAGGTCATCCCGGAGTCCGGTAGGTTCGGCGGCATGGATATCGGGGGAATCGAAGGTATCGCTCGTAGTTATGCCGAAGCGGCACACGGGGATCAGAAGTATGGCGGACAACCGTACGTGGTTCATCTGACGGCGGTGCGCGCCGTGTTGGCGGACTTCGGGATCGAAGGCGATTTCGGAGTCGCCGCCTGGCTGCACGACGTGCTGGAGGACACGGACGTCACCAAGACCGAGCTCGAGGCGGCGTTCGGGGAGACCGTCACCGAACTCGTCTGGGCCGTAACGGGAATCGGCGAGAACCGGCAGGAGCGCAACGGAGAGATCTATCGCAAGATCGGCCTCTACCCGTCGGCGGTCATCGTCAAATTGGCTGACCGGATCGCCAATGTCGAAGCGAGCGCGGGAACCCGCTTCCTGCCGATGTATCAGGCCGAGTATCTGGAATTCCGGGGACGACTCGGCGGCCTGCTCCCCGGAAACGAGACGGTCGCGCGCATGTGGAGCCGCCTGGACGCGGCGATCAGCCTGGACGCCCCTCGGTGAAACCTCTTCGCCGAGGGGCTGTTTCGGCTACCGATCAGCGTCGTCCTGCGTGACGTAGAAGCGATTCCCGTCCGGATCGGTGAACGCGAACATCAGCGGCGCGGTCTCCCACTCGAGCAGCTCGCCGACGCGGCAGCCGAGATCGGAGAGGGCGGCGTGGACGGCGCGGGCGTCGGGGGTGGCCAGGCGGATTCCGGTGTCGATGCCCAGCGGCAGGTTCGAGTCGGCCCGGACCAGGGAGAGCGAGGCGCCGCCGCCGGGCAATTCCAGTTCGACCCAGCGGAATCCGGGCTGGAGTTCGGCGTCGAGCCGGGTCTTCAGTCCGAGCGCCTCGAGCAACTCCTTGGTCCGATCCTGGTCGGAGACGGGAATGGCGATGGTCAGCACCGACGTGCACATGGCTTTGGTCATGACCGTTATGACGGTCCACGGCCACCGAAATAAGCTATGCGCAGGTCAGGACGCTACTGGTCGCGATTGCGATGCTTGGTGGTGCGCTTGTAGCGGCGCCCGTTCGGGATGGGCTGGGCGGCATTGGATCTGCGGAGTTCGTGGCGTTGGCGCCAGGCCGTGAGATCCGGGCGCTCCGCCGGTGCGGGCGCGCCGCGATCGGCGGGTGCGGTCTTCATGGGGTCCCCCAGGGTGATTCGGTTCGGTGAACTCGAACACGGTAAGGGGTACAACGCCGGAGCTCCAGCGAATATTGCCGAGGCCCGGAGTACAGGCTCAGCGAGTGGTGTCGGATTCCGGGACCGAGCCCGGCGACTCGAAAGGCACGACGGGATCGCGCGGGGTGAACTGGGTACCGCCGTTGGAACCCGGGTACGGGCCGTAGCTGATGGCCGAACCGTATTGCGGCGGTGCGATGATCACCGGTTCCGGTCGCTGCCCGCCGAGGGGCAGGTATTCGCCGGTGCCCAGATCATCGGAGGTGCTCAGCGCGGTGAGCAGCAGCACCACCACCGAAGCCGCGAGCGGCTGGGCGATGAGCGCGGCCCACCCCTCCACCGACGGCGCGAATTCCACGATGGTGTGCACCGCCGGATGCTTGGGCCGGGTGTGCAGCTGCTCGGCGACCGCCTCACCCACGACCTTGGTGAGGAACGCACCCACCAGCGACCCGAACAGGATGCCCAGCAACAGAATCGGGCCGCGCACCTTGCGCCAGCGCCACACCGCCGCCGTCCCGACCACACCGAGCACGATGCCGATCAGCACGAAGATCGCCAGGGCGTCGAACCGGTGCATGCTCTCACCGGTCAGGGCGGTGCCGCGGTCCGGCTCGACCACCAGCAACTGCTCGGCGGGCGCCAGAAACGCCCAGACCACACCGGCCAGCGCGCTCACCGCGGCCAGCGCGGCGAACACCACCGCCGCCGCGCGCACTTCCCGCATCACGACAGCGACGCGTAGCCCGCCCGGCTCGGCGGTGAGTGCGGTTGCCACTAGCGGTGTTCCAGGCTCGTGGAGTCGAGCACCCCGTGGCGGGAGCATTTCGCCCACCAGCCGTCTGGACTGACCTGCACGATCATGCGGCGACCACACTGCTCACAGAAACGCGGCGGCTCCAAGCCCAATGCGGCGGCGGGCGGGACCGGATCCTCCAGACCCGGCACGACCCGCTTCCCGGTGAACGGGTTGTAGCGCTCCTCGATCTCCACGACCACCTCGATGGATCCTTCGTGTCTCGAACTCGGGCAGCATCCTGGGGCAAACCCCCCACCCACTACGTTATGGGATGGGTGCGGCGGCCGAACCCCCGCACCCCGTTATATCTCAGAGGGTTTCGTTGAGCGCCTTGATCGGCATCTTCAGCTCGCCGAGCAGATCGATATCCGACTCGGCCGGGCGGCCCAGGGTGGTCAGGTAGTTGCCGACGATGACGGCGTTGATGCCGCCCAGAATGCCCTGCTTGGCGCCCAGGTCGCCGAGGGTGATCTCGCGGCCGCCGGCGAAGCGCAGGATGGTGCGCGGCATGGCGAGGCGGAAGGCGGCGACGGCGCGCAGCGCGTCGGACGCGGGCAGCACCTCGAGATCGCCGAACGGGGTGCCCGGGCGCGGGTTGAGGAAGTTCAGCGGCACCTCGTCGGGCTGGAGCGAGGCCAGGTCGGCGGCGAATTCCGCACGCTGCTCCAGGGATTCGCCCATGCCGAGGATGCCGCCGCAGCAGACCTCCATGCCGGCCTCGCGCACCATGCGCAGGGTCTCCCAGCGCTCGTCGTAAGTGTGGGTGGTGACCACGTTCGGGAAGTGCGAGCGCGCGGTCTCGAGGTTGTGGTTGTAGCGGTGCACGCCCATGGCCGCCAGCTGATCGACCTGCTCCTGGTTGAGCATGCCCAGCGAGCAGGCGACCTGGATGTCGACCTCATTGCGGATGGCCTCCACGCCCGCGGCGACCTGCGCCATCAGGCGCTCGTCCGGACCGCGCACCGCGGCCACGATGCAGAATTCGGTGGCGCCGGTCTTCGCGGTCTGCTTGGCGGCCTCGACGAGGGAGGGGATGTCGAGCCAGGCGGCGCGCACGGGCGACTGGAAAAGGCCGGACTGCGAACAGAAGTGGCAGTCCTCGGGGCAGCCGCCGGTCTTGAGTGAGATGATGCCCTCGACCTCGACCTCCGGACCGCACCACTTCATGCGCACGTCGTGGGCCAGGCCGAGCAGCTCCTCGAGCCGGTCGTCGCCGAGCCGCAGCACCTCGAGGGTCTGCTCCTGGGTCAGGCCGACGCCGCGCTCGAGCACCTGCTCGCGGGCGATGGCGAGAATGTCATCGCCTGCGGTGCTAGCGGCTTCGGTGGTGACGGCTGCCTGGGTCATGTCCGTGCGAATCCCTTCGTGCGGCCGTGTGGCCGAGCAACTTGAACGGTGTTCAGGGTAGGCTAGCAGTCCGGAACGTGAGCGGGAACACGAGAGGGTCGGGTTTTTCAGTGCAACTCCACCGCACGGACGTGGTCGACGGGGCAATCGCCATTCTCGACCAGTACGGACTGGCCGATCTGACCATGCGCCGCCTGGCGACGTCACTGCACGTCCAGCCGGGCGCGCTGTACTGGCACTTCCCCAACAAGCAGGCGCTGCTCGGCGCGGTCGCCGACCGCATCCTCGCGCCCATGGACGAGCCGGTCGCCGCCGACGAATGGTCCAAGCAGATCACCGAATTGGCGCATCGACTGCGCGAATGCCTGCTCGCCTACCGCGACGGCGCGGAACTGGTCTCGGCCACCTACGCGTCCCGCCTCACCACCAGCAAGGGCCGGGAACGCCTGGCCAGCGCCGCGATTCGCGCCGGCATGACCCGCGAGGAAGCCGACCTCTCGGCCTACACCCTGCTCTACTACGTCCTCGGCCAAACCGTCGACGAACAGTCCCGCATCCAAATGGACTCCGTAGGCGCACTCGCGGAAGAACATTCCCCGCTGTACGACACCACCGACGCCACCTCCCGCTTCGACTTCGGCCTCCAACTCTTCATCAGCGGCGTCCGCCACCTGTTGGGCAGCCGCGTCCGCTGAAATCGGCCTAGGGCATGACGTAGAGGGTGCACCCGTCCAGGCCCCGTCGTCCGCCGCCTGCCACGTCAGCCCGGTGGCCAGGAACACCGCGGCGGTGAGGACGCCGACCAGGCCGCGAACCACGTTCATGCGCACCAAACTACCGCGAAGCACGGGCAGCCGGATGGCGAGAATGTCTCGAGCCCCGGGCGGCTGGAGGGTGTAAAGATTCCGGACGGTAGAGTTTCGGCGTCATCGTCGGTGGGTGTGGGAATCCGGTGTAATTCCGGGACGGTCGCGCCACTGTGAGTACGGCTTTCGAGCCGTGCGAGTCAGACCTCCCCCGCCGCGTAGAACTCTGGAGAGGCCGCGATTTGCCTGTGGAGGTTCATCGATGAGGCGTGCGCGCGCATCGATCGCCCTGCCCGTCATGGGGATTGCGCTGCTCGCCGCCATGGTGGTGGCGACCGGGTTCGGGTCGGAGAACATTCCGGTGCGCGATGTGGTCGGCGTGCTGGCGCATCGGATCGGCGGCGGAGTGTCCGCGGATCTCGGGCTCGACACCATCGTGTGGCAATTGCGGGTGCCGCGAACGATTCTCGCGGCGATCGTCGGGGCCGGGCTGGCCGTCGCCGGGGCGGCTATGCAGACCCTGGTGCGCAACCCGCTCGCCGATCCCTACCTGCTGGGCGTCTCCTCCGGCGCGGGTGTCGGCGCGGCGGCGGTCATCACCTCCGGTCTGTTCGCCGGGGCCGGACTGTGGGCATTGTCGGCGGGCGCGCTCGCCGGGGCGTTGGCCGCCGCCGCGGCCGTCTTCCTGATCGCCATGGCCCAAGGTGGGCTCACCCCACTGCGTTTGGTGCTCACCGGAACCGTTCTCGGTTCCGCCTTCGCCGCCTTCAGCAGCTATCTGATCTTCCGCAGCAGCGAGCCCGCCGCCGCCCAATCCGTCCTGTTCTGGCTCCTCGGCAGCCTCTCAGGCGCGGACTGGACCCGAATCCTCTTTCCCGCCACCGTGGTTGCCGCCGCGCTGACGGCTCTGCTGCTCGCCGCGAACTGGCTCGACGCCCTCGAGCTCGGCCCCGACACTGCCGCCTCCCTCGGAATTCCCGTGCGCGAGCTGCGAATCGCCTTGTTCATCCTGCTCGCCGTCCTGGTCGGAGTCCTGGTAGCGGTCTCCGGCGGCATCGGCTTCGTCGGCCTGGTGGTCCCCCACGCGGCACGGCTACTGGTCGGCCCCCGCCACCGCGCCCTCCTCCCGGCGAGCGCCCTCTGCGGAGCGGCGTTCCTGGTGGTCGCCGACGCCGCTACCCGAGTCCTGGTCCGCCCCACCGAGATCCCCGTCGGCGTCCTGACCGGCCTCATCGGAGCCCCGGCCTTCCTCCTGCTCATGGGCCGGCGCCGCTACAACTTCGGTGCCGCATGAGGCCCGACAATCCACCTTCGACAGCGGCTGCGGACGAAATGCCAGCCAACCCGGTACCGACCCGGACCACCTGCGCCAGCGGTACGACGGGTTCGCGCGACGGCGCGAATCCGGGCGACGCAGGCGAGAAGCCGGCGCCAGTCGACACCAACGCAGTGGCGGCGCCAGCGCATCCCGGTCGCTGGTGGGGGTTCGGGCCGCGTCCCGAACGGAACGATGCCCGCGACCGAAGGTCGGACACCGCGCATGTCACGAGGCGGGGAAGCGCGGCGGGCACCGGCGGATCGCTGCGGGTGCGGCGCATGGATTGCGTGGCGGGGCGGCGGAGCGTGCTGAGCGGTGTGGACTTCGAGGTGCGGCCGGGAGAGACCGTCGGGATCGTGGGGCCCAATGGGGCGGGGAAGACCACGCTGTTGCGGACGCTGGCGGGGCTGATCACGCCGGGTGCGGGTGAGGTTTTGGTGGACGACGTTCCGCTGCATGCGGTTTCGGCGCGGGACCGTGCTCGGCTGGTGAGTTTGGTTGGGCAGGATGAGCAGCCGCCCGCGGATTTGCTGGTCGGGGAGCTGGTGGCGTTGGGGCGAAGTCCGTATCTGCCGCCGTGGGGTGCGGGCGGACCGCAGGAACGCGCGGCCGTGGAGCGGGCGCTGCGGCTGGTGGATCTCGCGGGCTTCGAGGAGCGCGCGGTTGGGCGTCTGTCCGGTGGGGAGCGGCAGCGGGTGCTGCTGGCGCGGGCGTTGGCGCAGGAGACGCCGGTGTTGTTGCTGGATGAGCCGACCAATCATCTGGACATCACGCATCAGCTCGAATTGCTGGCGCTGGCTCGGGAATTGGAGCAGACGGTGGTGATGAGTCTGCATGATCTGGCGTTGGCGGATCGGTATTGCGATCGGGTGCTGGTGGTTCACGAAGGCCGGGCTCATCCGCTCGAACCGCCGGTGACGGCGTTACGCGCCGAGGTGCTCGACGCGGTGTTCGGGGTGCGGGCGCATCGGATGGCGGATCCACACTCCGACGGAACACATCTGGTGATCACGGCACGAAAGGCACACTCTTGAGCAAGGTTTCGATGAACCGGACGATGCGGACCGTGCTCGCGGTCGCGGCGGCGGCCGGTGGGCTGGCGGCCTGCGGGTCGCCGCAGGCGGCGTCGGGGAATCTGGCGGTGCGGAATTGTGGTGTGGAGCAGAAGTTTCCGTCGCCCGCGCAGCGGATGTTCGTCAATGACGGGAATCTGATCTCGATGGTGCTGGCGTTGGGGGCGCAGGAGCAGACGGTTGCGGTTTCCAGTTTGAAGCGGGATGCGGAGACCTTGCGCAAGCATTATGGCGACGCCGTCGACAAGTTGAATTCCGTTGCGCCGGATTATCCTTCGCGGGAGACGGTGCTGGCGCAGCGGCCGGATGTGATGGTTGCGGGGTGGAATTACGGGTATTCGGAGTCGGCCAATCTGACGCCGGATTCGCTGCGGGCGGCCGGGGTCGCACCGTATGTGCTGACCGAGAGCTGCCGTCGACCCGACGGTGAGCGGGGTGTGGTGGATCCGTGGACGGCGCTGCGCACGGATCTCACCGCGCTGGGTGCGATCACGGGCCATCAGGATCGGGCGACGCAGGTGACCAGCGAGCTCGATCGCAGGCTGTCCGCGTTGCAGGCGGCGCCACAGGCCGATAAGCGGCCCACCGTCTTCGTCTTCGACAGCGCTTCCGACACCGTCATGTCCAGCGGTAAATTCGGTGCGCCGCAGGTGATTCTGGAGGCTGCGGGTGCGCGCAACGCGCTGGAGGACGTCTCCGACACCTGGTCGCAGGTATCGTGGGAGCGGGTGGCGGCCGCCGATCCGGATGCCATCGTGTTCGTGGACTATCCACCGCAGAGCTTCCAGCAGAAGGTGGATCTGCTGCGCGGCAAGCCCGGCATCCAGAATCTGCGCGCGGTGCGCGAGGGCCGTTTCCTGAATCTGCCGTACGCGTTGTGGACCAGCGGTCCGCTGAACATCGATGCCGCAGAGCAGGTGCGGGCCCAGCTGGAGCGCTGGAATCTGGTGCCGCCCTCGGGAATTCGACCCGCCTCCGACGACATCGTGCACTGAGGGATAGATCGGGGATTCAGCGGGCCGTGGCCGCCGCGTGCTCCCGCTGTAACTCCCGCACGAACGGCACCACCTGATTCTCGATCACCGTGTTGTACTCCTGCGGCCGCTCGATCGGATTGGCGTGCCCGGTCGTCCGCGTGGTCACCACCAGCAGCGTCCCGCCCACCCCGCCGACCTGATCGACCAGCACCTGGTGCGAGTACTCCACATCCACGATCGGATCGTGGTACGGGTCGTGCGGGCGGATGAAGACGATGGCCGGACGCGGTTTGCCCGCAACGGGTTTCGCGAGGGCGCGCAGATCGTCCACCGCGCCGCCCGCCACGATCGCCTTGAACTGCGCCTCGATCAGTCCGTTGCTGGCGGCGTCGGTGTTCAGGATCTTGTTGCGCAGCACATCGCGCATGGTTTCCCGGAATTCGGTGCCGCGGACCAGGTACGGCCCGCCCACGAAACGGTCATGGCGCGCATACATTTCCACGGTGAGCCGCAGGATCCGGCTCTCGCGCGCCCCGGGCACCCAGCCCATCCAGCGCAGCATCTCCTCACCCTGATCCCGGCTCTCGGGCCGGACGGCCTCGAGATCCACGGGCGTGCAGTCCAGCAGCACCGCCTGCACCTTCTCGGCGCTGTCGGTGTACAGGTGTTTGGCGACCTCGAGGGCGATCACCCCGCCCATGCTGTGCCCGGCCAGCACCACGTTCGGCACCTTGGCGGCCTCGGTGACCTTCACGATCAGGTCGGCGATGACCTTGGTGTCGATACCGGTGTTGTCGTAGCGCACCGCCCACACCGAGCCGAGCCGCGACAGCGACGGCAGCGCCCGCGCGGTGTTGCTGGCGTCGAGGACGCCGAGCCCGACCAGATCGAAGACCGCGGTATCGTTCGCCTTCGGATCCGAGGGGCCCGCGATGGGCAGCACCGCGGGCTCGGTCTGGGCCAGCCGCTCCTGTTCGTGCAGCACGTCCACGCCCAGGTATTCGGCAAAAACGCCCAGCGCGACGAGGGGAACCAGGCTCAGCCGCATCAGCAGCACCCGGGTACGCCGCCAGCGCACCCACCCGGCGCCGAGCCGGGTCGCGCGCAGGCGTTCTCGACGCAGTCGGTCGTCATACGCGGCGACACCGGACGGATTCGGAAAACCCGGCAGCGCCATACCAATCAAGAGTACGAATTTCCGGCCGTTCATCCAGGCTTGTCCTGGCGGCCATCTCCTGATACGGCACCGGTCATGCGGGCGCGGACGGGGAAGTCGGCGCGGGCACGGCACCGCTCAACAGGATGCGCTCCGAGGCTGAACTCTCAGTGCTTGGCGGCGTGTTCGGTGAGTTCGGCGAGCTTGGCCAGCGACATCCGGAACCCGACCTCGTTATCGGTCGGGGACAGTCCCGGCGGCAGATTCTCGTGGCGCGCGGTGACGGTGGTGCCGCCGGGCGCGTCGACCAGGGTGTAGGTGAGGGTCATCTCGCCGCTCAGATCCGGGTCCTCGGTTTCGAATTCGACGGTCTGCACCACCTCCCGGTCCGGGACGACCCGGGCGAACACACCGTGGAAGGTGTCGGTGTGCGCGGTCGTCTTACCGGCCTCGGTGGGCAGGTCGTAGGTGAGCGAGATGCGGAAGCGGCCGCCCACGCGCGGATCGAATTCGTGGATGCGGCTGGTCATTCCGTCGGGGACCATCCACGTTCGCACCGAACGGGGATCCAGGAGCGCCCGGAAGACATTCGGACGCGGGGCACCGACGAACTTCTCGACATGGGTGGAGGGCACGCCGCCACCCTACGCCGCATGTGATGAAGATCACGACAACTTCACGCGCCGTTCGGCGAGTCCGGTGGCGCCTCCGGCAGGGTCAGGGTGGCCAGGGTGCCGCCGCCGGGCGCGGAAGTCAGTGTGGCGGAACCGGAATGGATCTCGGCGACCCAGCGCACGAGCGACAAGCCGATGCCGTGCTGCCCGCGTGTCCCGATCGCGCCGCGCCGGAAGGGGTCGGACAGCGCCGGGTCCAGGCCGGAGCCGTGATCGCGCACCACGACCTGCCCGGCCGCCACCCGCACCTCGATCGGCGGGCGGCCGTGCACCTGCGCGTTGTCGATGAGATTGCGGACCGCCAGGGCCAGCAGATCCGGATCCGCGTGCACCGCAGTGGGTTCCGTGGTGAGCGTGATCTCCCCACCACATTCGGCCACCACACCCTCGACGAGTTGATCGAGATGCAGCCGCTGCTTGTCCAGTTCACCGATACCGGTTTCGGCGCGGGTGCGGGCCAGCAGCCCCGCGACCATCCGCCCCATCCGATCGGTGAGCGAGCGCGCGTCGGTGATGGCGCGCCGAGTGTCGGCCGGATCGCGCAGCGCCGCATCGAGATACAGGCGCAGAGTGGTGAGCGGCGTGCGCAATTCGTGCGAGGCCTCGGACAGGAAGCGCTCCTGTTCGTCCAGCATCCGCACCGCCGGGCGCATGCTCACCCCGGACAGCAGATGCCCGGCCAGCGCGGCGAGCGCGACCAGCGCCAGCCCGCCGCCCCACAGCGCCATCACCAGGCGGCGATGATCCTTCGCCTCCGGTGCGGGATCGCCACCGGCGAAAATGACCGCGCCGACCGAGGAATCGGTGTCCCACACCGGGGCGGCCGCCATACGCACGGGCTTCCCGTCGCGGTCGGTGAGGCCGTGCCACTGCGTATCCTCCTCGTCGGCCACCTGCTGCGCGATCCCGGTCAGTGCGGCGGGCAGCTCGGATCGCTTGTGCACGAACCGTTCCTGCCACCTACCCTGTGGATCCCGGACCAGGACGGCGACCGCGATGGCGCCGCTCGCCAGATCGTCGTCGGTGCGGACGGTTTCGAGATCGACCGCGCCGTCGTCGGGATTCCAATACACCTCCCGCGCCAGCCCGGTCACCACCCGATTGACCTCCGCGTCGAGCGCTTTCTCGCGCGAGTGCCCGTCGATCTCCGCCGCGATCGAGCCGAGCACGATCAGACAGACCGCGGTCAGCGCCGTGAAGAGTGCGGTCAGCAGCCAACGGGTCCGCCGCAGCCGGCCGGGCGTGGTCGGCCGCGTCGCCGCCCGCCTGCGCAGGCGGGATACAACCCCGCGCACGCCTCGATTGGGATCTCCCCCGCCCGTTTCGGATTCGGCACCGACCTGCCCCGGCTCCTCCGCGGTGCCGCCGGGCCGCGCGCCGGATCCGCCCAGCCTTCGTAGCCTCATGGCGCGATGGTGAAGCCGACGCCCCGCACGGTGTCGATGAGCGGCGGGTCGCCCAGTTTTCGGCGCAATTGGGCGATCACCACGTCGACGACATTGGAGGCCGGTTCGGCCATTTCGTCCCAGCAGCATTCGATGAGTTCGGCGCGGCTCACCACGGTTCCGGCGCGTGCGGCCAGCAGTTCCAGGACGCCGAATTCCTTGGGGGTCAACGTGAGTAGCGTGCCCGCGCGATGCACGCGGCGGCGCGGACGATCCACCACCAGGGTGCCGACGACGGTGCGGGTGGCCGCGGGCAGCTCCTGACGGCGGCACAGCGCGCGCACCCGGGCGGCGAGTTCGTCCATGGCGAAGGGCTTGACAACATAGTCGTCCGCGCCGTTCGCGAAACCGTCGAGTCGGTCGGCGAGGGCGTCACGGGCGGTCAGCATGACGACCGGGGTGCGCTGCCCGGATTCGCGCTGGGCGCGCACCAGATCCAGGCCGTCGCCGTCGGGCAGGCCGCGGTCGACGACCAGGCAGTCGTAGGTGTTGACGGCGATCTTCAGATCGGCGTCGGCGTAGTCGCGCGCCAGATCCACGGCGAACCCCGCCGCTCGCAGCCCGGCGGCGACCTCGTCACCCAGGTTCTTGTCGTCCTCGCACACGAGTACCCTCACCTGCGCAATTACAGCATCCGGTCCGGTCATCCGACCACGACCCCGGGCAGCGGGCGCGGGTTGCCGGGCAGAATGTCACCGGCGTGGATACCGAACCAGCTCTCGGCGAGAGTGGCGTAGAACTCGGTCATATCGACGGTGGCGCGGAGATTGTCGTCGGCGTCGAGGTTGCGCAGGGACGGGACCTCTCCGTAGACGCCGGGGCTGGTGGGCCCGAGGAGCAGGGCGGTTCCGGCCGCGCCGTGGTCCAGGCCGTCGGAGTCGTTGACGGGTACGCGGCGGCCGAATTCGCTGTAGGCGGCGATGAGGACGCGGTCGGCGATGCCGCGGGCGGCCAGGTCGGCGCGGAAGGCGGCGAGGGCGGCGTCCAGTTCCCGCATGAGCAGCGCGTAGCGGGCGGGGTGTCCGGTGTGGGTGTCGAAGTCCGCGCCCATGGGGACGTGCACGATGCGCAGGCCGTGATTGTCATCGGCGAGCAGCCTTGCGGCCAAACGCAATTGGATGGCCAGGTCGCTGTCGGGGTAGCCGTCGGCGGCGGCCGGGAGGGTGGCCGCCATATCCGAGAAGCGCAGGGCGGCGGCGCTGCTCGCGCGGGCGGCGGCGAACAGGGGCGTGTCCGCGCGGTCCGGATGCGCCATGGCCCGCTGGGCCGCCAGCCACGCGCCGCGGACGTTCTCGTCGTCGAAAACCGGGAACAGGCCGTCGTTTCCGGCGTCCACGGACAGCGTGGTGACCCGCTCGCAGGCCAACGCCCGTGACGAACCGGTCCCCAGCGACACCCCGACCGCGGGTGTGGCCGGGTCGCCGAGGTGGTCGCACAGGCGGCCGAGGAATCCGGTGTCCGGTCGGGTGGCGCCCTCGGGGTCGCCGGTCTGCCAGCGATGCAGCATCTCGAAATGGGAGAGGTCGGGTTTGGCGATGCCGACGCCGGGAATCACCGAGACGCCCGATGCGGCAAGCCTTTCCAGCTCCGGATGCAGGCCGAGGGTGTCATCGATGGCATGCACCCGTTCGGCCGCGATGGCGGCGCCGCGCCGCAGATCCCGGTATCGGGAGTCGGCGTAGGGCACGGTCATCGACAATCCGTCACTGCCACCGGCCATTTCGATGACGACCAAGCGTCGCTGGTCGAGCGCGGCCGCCTTGATCGGCGCGGGTGGGCTCCAACGCTTCGGCGCGTCCGACGCGCCCAGCAGCCGATACCCGGCGACCCCGCCGACCGCGGCCACCACGCCCGCACCGACCCCGGCCCGCAAGACGGTGCGGCGATTCACCGAGACCATGGTTTGTCCTTTCCGATTCATGCCAGCGTGAATTCCGGGGCGGTGATGGCGAGCGCCAGCAGGGCCGTCGCCGCCTTGTCGGGTTCGCGGCGCAGCTCGAAGGCGAGATCGCGTGCCGCGGTGCGGGTTTCGGGAGTCGGGTCATAGATCGAGGCACGGGTGAATACGGCTTCGACCGGGTCCTTCGCGCCCGCGATCTCGCCCAGTGCGGGCGCGCCGACTGCCAGCGCGGCCCGTGCGACCGTGGTGCCGGGCGCGACCCACCGATTACCCGGCGGCCACCCGGCCACGTTCGGCGGGTAGAACGGCGACTGACCGAGCGCGGTCATTGTCTCGAAAGCCGTTGTCGCATTGTCGATCCCGCAAACCGCCAGCGCCGCCGTCACCCATTCGACCGGATACCGGGGCCGCGTGTACACCGCCGACGTGAACGACGGATGCCGCAGGATCGCCTCCACCAGGGGTCGAATCTCCAACCGCGCCTGCGTGAATACGTCCGCCAGTTCACTGAGCCGATCCCCCGAGGCCTCCTCGCCGACGAGGTACCGATGCAGTTTCGCGGCGATGAACCGCGCGCACTCCGGCCGGTCGCACAGAACGTCCACCGCGTCGCGAACCGTGGTCACCCGCCGTCCCAGCAGCTCCACGGCCCGCTGGTTCCCGGATTCCGCGTCGAAGCTCACCGCCCCGTACTCGTCGACGCTCCACCCCGACAACGCCACAGCCGCGGCCTTCACATCCTGCTGCGTGTAGTTCCCGCGGCCCAGCGTGAACAACTCCATGAGCTCCCGCCCATGATTCTCATTGGGCGCCTGCACAACCGATCCCGCCCCGTCCAGCCACTGCAGCATCGCCCCGTCGACGGTCATCGCCTGCGCCAGCTCCCGGAAGTTCCCCAGCGCATGCCGCCGGATCACCAGGTGCTGCCGCCACATCAGCTCCCAGGTGTCGACCTTGTCGTGGCTGGAGGTGAAATGCCCGTGCCAGAACCACACCAGCTTCTCGTGCACCCCGGCCGCCGGATCCGACATGGCCTTCAACCAGCGGCCCACGGGCCCGTCGGCCGCCGCATCGGCCTCCTCGTCGAACACAGGCGCAGTAGGTGTCACCGGCTCCGCGGCCAGCACCAGATCGAGAACCCCGCTCGCGCCCTTGCCTCGAAGTGTCTCCACCCGCCCCGGGAAAGGCCCGAACGTGGTGCGGCGCAGCACATGCGCCACCCCCGCCAACTCATCCATATCCCCAAGATGGCAGCGCACCCATTAGGAAATTGTGAGCGTCACTCCGGCCCCGATCGGGTCATCGCCTCGACAGCTGGTAACTTGAACAGCGTTCAAGCCTGCTCCTCGTAAGGACTTCCCATGGCATTGGCTCCCGACGCGATCACCGAACTCGACGCGGCGCATGTGTGGCATCCCTACGGCGGATTTCCGGCCAGCACGGAACCGCTCATCGTGGCCTTGGCATCGGGCACCCGGCTCACGCTCGCCGATGGCCGGGAGCTGGTGGACGGGATGAGTTCGTGGTGGGCGGCGGTGCACGGGTATCAGCACCCGGTGCTGGACGCGGCGCTGCTGGCGCAGTCGCGGAAGATGAGTCACGTGATGTTCGGCGGGCTCACCCACGAGCCGGCCGTGCGGCTTTCACAGCTGTTGGTGGAGCTGACGCCCGAGGGGCTGGACAAGGTTTTCCTCTGCGATTCCGGGTCGGTGTCGGTGGAGGTCGCGGTCAAGATGTGCCTGCAGTATCAGCGGGCGCTGGGCCGTCCGGAGAAGCATCGGCTGATGACCTGGCGCGGGGGCTATCACGGGGACACCTTCACGCCCATGAGCGTGTGCGACCCCGAAGGCGGCATGCACTCGCTGTGGACCGATGTGCTGGTGCCGCAGGTCTTCGCGAGCGCGCCCCCGGAAGACTATGAGCCGCAGTATGTCTCGGAGCTGGAGCGAGTGATCGCCGAGCACGCTCACGAGTTGGCGGCCGTCATCGTCGAGCCCGTCGTCCAGGGCGCGGGCGGGATGCGATTCCACGACCCACGCTATCTCGCCGACCTCCGCCGCCTCTGCGACGAGCACGACGTGCTGCTCGTCTTCGACGAGATAGCGACCGGATTCGGGCGCACGGGAACGCTTTTCGCCGCCGAGCAGGCGGGGGTGCGGCCGGACGTGATGTGCGTCGGCAAGGCGCTCACCGGCGGCTACATGACCCTCGCGGCCGCGCTGTGTACCGCCGAGATCGCCGAGACCATCAGCCGCTCGCACGGCGGACTCATGCAGGGGCCGACCTTCATGGGCAATCCCCTCGCCTGCGCGGTCGCGGTGGCCTCGATCGAGCTGTTGCTGTCGCGTGACTGGCAGGGTGAGGTGCGGCGGATCGAGGACGAGCTGAAGACCGGTCTCGCCCCGGCGCGGGATCTGCCCGGTGTGGCCGAGGTCCGGATTCGCGGCGCCATCGGCGTGATCGAGCTCGATCATCCCGTGGACATGCGCAAGGCGACGCATGCCGCGGTCGACGCGGGGACGTGGTTGCGGCCCTTTCGCAACCTGGTCTATGCCATGCCCCCGTTCATCAGCACCTCCGCGGACGTCCATCGGATCACCACCGCCATGCTCGCGGCTGCTGCGGTCTGATCGGAGGATGCCGAAGGGATGCCGGATTCCCTAGCGGTTGGCCCGTTTTTCGCGCACTTTGTCTGAATTGTCGCTGTCAGACAGGACTTCCCAGACTTTGAAGACGCAGTGGTAGTCGTCGGACCACCCGCGTGCGATCAACATGAAGGTGTCGCCGTCGCGCAGGATGGTGCGGCGGCTGATCAACTTCGGATGATCGGGAATGAATTTCGAGACGAGGTCGGGGACCTTCGCGAGGGCTTGTTCGCGGGTGCCCACCACCTCGGTCAGAACCTTCGGACTCCAGGTTTTGCTGTCGCCGAAGCCGGTCGTCTGCTCGACCACTATTGCCCATCGTGGCATCGCGCAGCCTCCTTACGCTTGCCAGCATAGCTCCGCTCACCGACACCCATGGTCTCCTGAACGCCGTTCAAGTATGCTTCCGAGCTGTGACTGCCGATCCCTTGAGCTGGCTCGACGCACGCGCCGCGGAGCGCGTGGACGCCGGGCTGCGCCGTGAACTGCGCGCCCGCACCGCCGACACGGTCGACATCGACCTGGCCTCCAACGACTATCTCGGGCTGGTGCGCCACCCCGAGGTGATCGAGGGGGCCATCGCCTCGGTGCGGCGCTGGGGCGCGGGTGCGACGGGATCGCGCCTGGTCACCGGAACCACCGCCGAGCACGAACAGCTCGAGGCGGAACTGGCCGAATTCGTCGGCGCGGAGGCCGGATTGGTGTTCGCCTCCGGGTACGCGGCCAACCTCGGCGCGGTCACCGCGCTGGCCGGGCGTGGGACGCTGGTGGTTTCGGATGCCGGTAGCCACGCGTCGCTGGTCGATGCCTGCCGGTTGTCGCGGGCGCGGGTGGAGATCGCCGCCCATCGCGATCCGGCGGCGGTGGATCGATTGCTGTCCGAACGCCACGAGGACCGTGCAGTGGTCTTGACGGATTCGGTGTTCAGCGCCGACGGGGATCTCGCACCACTCGTGGAGCTGCACAAGGTGACTCGCGCGAACGGGGCCGTGCTGATCGTGGACGAGGCGCACGGGCTGGGTGTGCGCGGCGCGGGCGGGCGCGGGCTGGTGCACGAGTGCGGGCTGGCCGGGGAACCGGACCTGATCATCACCGCGACCCTGTCGAAAGCCTTTGCCGCCCAAGGCGGTGTGGTGCTGGCCAGTGAACGCGTCCGCGCCCACCTCATCGACACGGCCCGCACCTTCATCTTCGACACCGGCCTGGCCCCGGCAGCCGTGGGCGCGGCCCGCGCCGCCCTCCACCTGCTGCGTCGCGAACCCGAAATCGCCCAGCGAGTCCTGGACCGCGCCGCCGATCTCGCCCGCATCGCCGGTGTCGCCCAACCGGATTCGGCCGTCGTCTCGGTCGTACTCGGCGAGGCCCAGGTCGCCTACGACGCCGCCCAGGCCTGCCGCGCCCGCGGCCTCTCCGTCGGCTGCTTCCGCCCCCCATCGGTCCCCGAAGGCACCTCCCGCCTCCGCCTCACCGCCCGAGCCGACCTCACCGAAGCCGAACTCGCCACCATCGCAACCATTCTCGGCGAAGTCCTCACCGAAGCCCGCGCCCGAGAGGTCGTTCCGGCATGACCCGCCTCCTGTTCATCACCGGCACCTCCACCGACGTCGGCAAGACGATAGTCACCGCCGCGCTGGCCGCAACCGCCCGCGCGGCCGGTCTCGAAGTCGCCGTCTGCAAGCCCGCCCAAACCGGCGTAGCCCCCGGCGAACCCGGCGACCTCGCCGAAATCACCCGCCTGAGCGGCGTCACCCGCACCCTCGAACTGGCCCGCTACCCCGACCCCCTGGCCCCCGACACCGCCGCCCGCCGCTCCGGCCAACCCCTGCTGACCCTGTCCGAAACCGTCGCCGGCATCGAATCCTGCGCCGACGCAGACCTCGTCCTCGTAGAAGGCGCAGGCGGCCTCCTCGTCCGCATAGGCGACTTCACCCTCCTCGACCTCGCCCAGAAGATGAACGCCCCCGTCCTCCTCGTAACCGCCGCGGGCCTCGGCACCCTCAACCACACCGAACTAACCACCCGCGCACTGTCGGCCGCAGGCGTCGAATGCTCTGGCCTCGTAATCGGCTCCTGGCCCACCACCCCCGACCTCGCCTCCGAATGCAACCGCATCGACCTCCCCGCCGTAACCGGCATCGACCTGATCGCCACCATCCCCGCCAATATCGGCACCCTGCCCGCCCCCACCTTCCAGTCCACCGCCCCCACCTGGTTCACCCCCGAATGGACCGCCCGCCACCTCCACCCGCACGCCTAACGATCCGCCCCCGTGTCTCCGGAGTCGAAATAGGGCAGTTTCAGGCCCTGGTTCTCCATCATTTCCTGGTAGGAGAGATCCATACCGACGACTGTCTCCAGCACCTCTCTGAGGGAGAACAGCGCATCCTCGACGCTTCCGCCGGATAGTTCAGATTCCGCTTCCTCCAAGTCCTTTCGCAAGATATGGAGGCTGTCACCCTGGATGCTCAGGGCCGGAAACCTTCGCGTCTCCCTTTTTGTCAAGTAGTAGTTGCCCCGAGAGTCGAGTACCTGCGCCCCTTCTTCCTCGATTGCTTCCCTCACCGATTGCGGTCCAAGGGCGTCGGGAAGTTCGAAGAGCTGTTCCTGGGGTGGACCGGTGAGCAACTCGGCTCCTGCTTCGAAGGCCTCCTGTAGGTGGGGGCTGCGCAGGTGGGCCTCGAAAGCGGCTCGGGTGGACCAGGATTCGATGACGACCCAGCGGGAGGGATCGGTGGGGTGTTGGTAGGGCTGGTAGGACAGGCAGCCGGGTTCGGACAGGGAGGGGTCGATCAGGGAGAGGGCCTGGGCTCGGACTTGGGGTTCCTTGCCGGGGCGGGCTTGCAGGGTGGAGATGGAGGTGAGTGTCATGGGTGGGGTCAACCCTGGGGGATGGGGATTGCTTCCCATTCCGATTAGTTTTGGGGGCGGGTGGCGTCGGTACCTCTGGATGACCGGATGACAGGAGTACAGGATGACTAAGGCGTTTCGGTTCGGGGTGGTTGCTCCGCTGATGAGTGATGTGGCGGCTTGGCGGGAGAAGGTCCGGAGGGTTGCTGACTGCGGGTATTCGACGTTGTTGGTGCCGGACTTTCCGATGACGCAGCCGGCGCCGGCGGCAATGTTGGCGACCGTGGCGGCCATTACCGATCTGCGGGTGGGGAGTTGGGTTTATGCGACTCCGTTTCGGGCGGCGTGGCAGACGGCTTGGGAGGCGCATTCGCTGACACGGCTGACCGAGGGGCGGTTCGAGATGGGGATCGGGACGGGGCGGCCGGGGATCGAGGAGGAGGTGCGAGGGTATGGGATGCCCGAGGCGCCGTCGCCAGGGAAGCGGCTGGACGACATCCGAGAGACCGTAAGGCGGTTGCGGGAATACGACGGGACCGAGGTGCATACGCCGGTGGCGATGGCTGTCTACGGGCCGAAAGCGCGGGCGTTGGCGGCGGAGATCGCAGATACGGTGACCTTCGTGCTGGGTCCGCAGTCGCGCGGGGAAGTCGAGAAGCTAGCGCGTGACTTCCGCGCCCAGACCGATCTCACCGGCCGGGATGTCGAACTCGCGCTGGCGGTTCCGGTCATCGGCGATACGGTCGCGGCGCACATGGCGGGACCCGGCACCGATCCGGCGGAGTGGCGGGCGGCGGATGCGGTGACCGTGCTGCCGGAGGATCCGGCGGCCGCTATCGACGAGATCCAGCGGCGGCGCGAGGAAATCGGCTTCTCCTACTTCGTCATCGGCGCCGACTGGGCCGAGCGGTTCGCTCCGGTCGTCGCCGAGCTCGCCGGACGCTAGAAGGAATCGCGCAGTCGCGCACCGAGTTCCGGGTTTTCGATCGACTGCTCGAGGAACGGTGCGATCGCGTCGACGAACGCGGCCGCATCGCCCGGTCGCGGGGGCACCTTGAATATGTGGTTGCCGATCACGATCCAGCCGCCCCCGTCCACGGCGACGCCGCCGAAGAGCTTGCCGACCAGATAGTCCCGACCCGGGTGCGGCAATGTGACCACCTCGGAAACGAATTCGAGGTCGTCTATGCCGAAATAGGCGTTGGTGACATACGCCGGAGTGCGGCCGGGGCCGACCGCCACACCGATCGGCGCGCCCTTGATCGCGATCGACGCGACAACGGAGTTGGTGGCGGTGTCGATCACCGACAAGGCCTCACCGTTCGAACAGACCACGTACGCGTACGCGCCGTCCTGACTGACCGCGATGTGCACCGGACTGGCCGGAACTGGTACGACCGCCGTGACGAAAAGTGTTGCGGTGTCGACGACCAGCACCGCGGTCGTCGCACCGCTGGCCCGGCCGAAATACGCGCGGCTGCCGTCCGGGTGTACGGCCACCGCGCTCGCTCCGAGGATCAGGCTCGCGGTGACCACGCGGGCAGCCGTATCGATGACCTCGCTCGCCTTGCCCGCCGCGTCGGTGACGTACACCCGCGATCCGTCGGGGCTGACCGCGATTTGGTTCGCTTGGTTCGAGGCGATGGGGATCGACCCGTCCACGGTATCGCCGACGGTGTCGATGGCCACGATCGTCGAGCCGTTCGCGTGGTAGCAGGTCGCGTAAACACGGTCGCCCGTGGGATCCGCCGCCACCGCATACGGAATCCCCGCGAGCTGGATCTCGGTCAGGACTTTGTTGCTCGCGATGTCGATCACCGCGATCGCCGGGCGCTGGTAGAGGGCCACGTAAGCCTTGCGACCATCCGGAGTGACGGCGGGCGCGGAGGGACTCTTCCCCACCTCGATGGTTTGCGTCACCACCCGGGTGATTAGATCGACCACCAGCACATCGGCCGAATCATAATGCGGCACATACGCGTATCTCCCGTCGGGAGTGACCGCGACCCCCGCCGGACCCCGATGCATGGGAACTCTCGCCGTCACTCCGAGCATGAGCCTGCCCCTTCGTTCCGAGACGCGCTGCTGCGCCGAGGTTCATGGTGGCGGCATACCGGCTGCCGGTCCCGCGTATTCGACTACTCGATTTCCCCGGACAACCCGGCGGCCTTCACCCGCAGCCCGGTCACGATCAGGTCGAGCCCGAAAACGTATTGCTCGGTGCTGTTTTCGTGTGTCCGAGCCAGCTCCGGAGCCAGATCCACGATCGTCGGGTGCGACTCCGGGGACAGGGCGTCGAGGCGTGCCCGCACAGAACCGGCCTTCTCGACGGCGTCGTTGGCATAGAGCTGACGCAAGGCCGCGCCGAAGGTGTACTGCAGCAGGGTCACGTAGCCGCGCGCGGAGTCGAGACGGTCGAGTCCGGCCCTGCGCAGTTCGAAGAGGATGAGTTCGAGGGCGGTGGTCGCGGTCGCGGCGAAATCGCCCTCGGTCGGCGGGCAGGCGAACAGGACGCGCAGCACCGCGGGACGTTCGACGAGCCATTCGTAGAGCGCCAGGCAGCAGGCGGCGACGCGCTCGTGCCATGAGCCGGTGGCGGCCGGCGGATGGAAGCCGCCGAGCACGCGGTTGCGGACGGCCTGGAGTAGCTCGTCCTTGCTGCGGAAGTAGGTGTAGACGGTCATCGTGCCGACGCCGAGCTCGGCGGCCAGCGCGCGCATCGATATCTGCTCGAAGTCCTGATCGTCGAGTAGCCGCAGGGCCGCGTCGACGACGAGGTCCTCGCTGACGGTATTGCGGGCGACGCGGGCGCGCGGTGCGGGCCGCACGTCCGGTTCGTGTTTCATGTCTGGTCCTCGACGACGGAATAAGGGCAGGTTCCGAGACCATTGTAGTATTGCGTACGTCGTACCGTACGGCGTACGACAGTGCAGGTGGAGGTCGGCACATGCCCGATGCAGCAGTGGCGCTGCCCGAAGCGGAGGTCTCGCGGCGAGACCACGGATGGCTGCGGGAAATCCTGCTCGTCGTGGTGGTCTACTTCGCCTATGACGGCAGCCGGTTGCTCGCCAACGGCGCACCGGATCCGGCGATGGCCCACGGGAACGCGCTGCTGCGCTGGGAAGGCTGGGCGCGGCTGAATCCGGAGCCGTGGCTCAATAACCTGTTCTCCCAGCACATTTCGCTGGGACTGCCCGCGGACTACATCTACGCCACCCTGCACTACCTGGTCACCCCGCTGGTGCTGATCTGGATGTGGCGCGAGCACAAACCGGACTACCGACTCGCCCGCACCCAACTCGGGCTCGCGACGGCCGCCGGACTCATCGGCTTCCTGACGTTCCCGACCGCGCCACCGCGCCTGCTGGATTCGTCGTCCGGCTTCACCGATGTGATGGCCCAGTACTCGAGCGCGGGCTGGTGGGCCGGTGACGCCAGCACACCGCGCGGCCTGGAAGCCATGACCAACGATTTCGCCGCCATGCCCAGCCTGCACGTGGGCTGGGCGCTGTGGTGCGGACTCATGCTGTTCCGCTACGCGCGCCATCGCACGGTCCGCGCCGCGGGCTTGGCCTATCCGATCCTGATCCTGCTGGTCGTGATGGGAACGGGCAATCACTACCTCGTGGACGGTCTCGCGGGCGCGGCGGTCATGATCGCGGCCGGGCTGAGCGCCGCACCGTACCTGCGGCTCTACGACGCGCTCGCGATCCGCGTGCGCACCTGGTGGGAGACCATGGGCGAGCGCGTTCCCGCCCCACTGATCTCGAGCCCGCTGGCCCCGCTGACACTCCCCGCCGCGGCTCCCGTCCGGCCGAATCCCGCTGTCGGAGACGACAGATCGGAACCGGGCACCACACTCCGCAACACCGCCTGACCCGATCGCGTCGTCATCGGCGAAAGCCGAGCGGAGACCAATCCGCCCGAGTATTCTTTGACTCGGTCAAAGGATTGGAGCCGAGATGACGATCAGCACTGCCGACGACCTCGTCGAGGCCCGGCACATCGACGCCGTACGCGCGTTCAACCGGCGCTATACCCGCATCATCGGCGTCCTGCAGGGCCAGATGGTGGGCACCGAATACTCCCTCACCGAGGGCCGAATCCTGTTCGAGCTGGCCAACTTCGGGGCCGCCGAAGTGGTGGATCTGCGGCTGGAACTGGATCTGGACGCGGGCTATCTGAGCCGCATCCTGGCCCGGTTCGAGGAGCGCGGGATCGTGGCCCGCCGGAGATCCGACACCGACGGCCGACGCCAGGTGGTGGAGCTGACCGACGTCGGGCGCGCCGCGTTCGAGGTCCTGAATCAGCGGACCCAGGAGCAGATCGGCGGCCTGCTGGTCCCACACTCCCCCGGCGTGCGCACCCGACTCGTCGGCGCTATGCGGACCATCGAGCGAATCCTCGACACCGATTCCGAGGCCGATCCGGCCGGCGTCCTGCTGCGCGCACCCCGCCCGGGCGAGCACGGCTGGGTGATCCAGCGCAATGCCGAGCTCTACGCCGAGGAGTACGGCTGGAACGGTGAGTACGAGGCGCTGGTCGCCAAGATCGTCGCCGACTGGATGAATTCCCATGACCCGCAACGTGAACGGGCCTGGATCGCCGAATACGACGGCGAGCCGGTCGGCTGCGTGTACTGCATGCGCGACGACGACACCACCGCCCGGCTGCGACTGCTGCTCGTCGAACCGTCGGCGCGCGGGCTGGGCGTGGGCAGCGCGCTCGTGGACGAGTGTCTGCGCTTCGCCACCGAGGCGGGGTACCGCGAGATGGTGCTGTGGACCAACAGCGTGCTGACCGCCGCCCGCCACATCTACGAACGCGCCGGTTTCACGCTCGCCGAGTCGAATCCGCATCACAGCTTCGGCGTGGATCTGGTCGGTCAGACCTGGCGGCGCCCCCTCGGTCCGGACCGCGAACCGGGTCGATAGGGCCGCGACGACGGCGGGCTATATCGTCTCCAGCATGGCTCCCGCGACCCCCGGCACCACCGCGCTCGGTGTGTGGCCGGGGACCGCCTACCCGCTGGGCGCGACCTACGACGGCGCCGGGACGAACTTCTCGGTGTTCTCCGAGGTGGCCCGGCGCGTGGAGCTGTGCCTGATCGACGCCGACCACCGCGAGACGCGGATCGCGCTCGATGAGGTCGACGGGTATGTGTGGCACGCCTACCTGCCGGGCATCACGCCGGGCCAGCGCTACGGATTCCGGGTGCACGGCCGCTTCGATCCGGCCGAGGGCTTGCGCTGCGATCCCAGCAAGCTGCTGCTCGACCCGTACGGCAAGGCGTTCGAGGGCGATTTCGGCACCGACTCCGCGCCCTACAACTACGGCCAGAATTCGCTCGGGCACACCATGACCGGGGTGGTCATCAACCCGTATTTCGACTGGGCCGACGACCGCGCGCCGCGGCGGCCGTATCACGAGACGGTCATCTACGAGGCGCACGTGAAGGGCATGACCTTCACCCACCCCGAGGTGCCGCCGGAATTGCGCGGAACCTTCTCGGGCATGGCGCATCCCGCGATCATCGAGCATCTGCGGAAGCTCGGCGTGACCGCGATCGAGCTGATGCCCGTGCACCAATTCCTCGACGACCGCATCCTGCTCGATCGCGGCCTGCGAAACTATTGGGGCTACAACAGTTTCGGCTATTTCGCCCCGCACCGCGGCTATGCGGCGGGCTCCTCCCCCGCCGCCGAGGTCAACGAATTCAAGGCCATGGTGCGCGCGTTCCACGCCGCGGACATCGAGGTCATTCTCGATGTGGTCTACAACCACACCGCCGAGGGCAATGAATTCGGACCGACCCTGAGCTTCCGCGGTATCGACAATGCCGCGTATTACCGTCTGGTGGACGATGATCCGCAGCATTACATGGATTACACCGGCACCGGCAACAGCTTCAACATGGCCCACCCGCACGCGCTGCAACTGATCATGGATTCGCTGCGCTACTGGGTCCTGGACATGCACGTGGACGGTTTCCGTTTCGACCTGGCCGCCACCCTGGCCCGCGAATTGCACGATGTGGACCGGCTTTCCACGTTCTTCGACATGGTGCAGCAGGATCCGGTGGTGAGCCAGGTGAAGCTCATCGCCGAGCCGTGGGATGTCGGCGAGGGCGGCTATCAGGTCGGCAATTTCCCGGTCGCCTGGACCGAATGGAACGGTAAATACCGTGACACCGTGCGGGATTACTGGCGCGGGCAACCGGCGACCTTGAGCGAGTTCGCCTCCCGGCTCACCGGCTCCTCGGATCTGTACGAGGCCACCGGTCGCCGGCCCTGCGCGAGCATCAATTTCGTGACCGCGCACGACGGTTTCACCCTCGCGGATCTGGTGTCCTACAACGACAAACACAACGAAGCCAATGGCGAGGGCAATCGCGACGGCGAGAATTACAACCGCTCCTGGAACTGCGGTGTCGAGGGCCCGACCGACGATTCGGAGATCCTCGCCCTGCGCGCCCGCCAGATCCGCAATCTGCTCGCCACGCTGATGCTCTCCCAGGGCACGCCCATGCTGCTGCACGGCGACGAATTCGGCCGCACCCAGCAGGGCAACAACAATGCCTACTGTCAGGATTCACCGCTGTCGTGGATGGACTGGACGCTCATGCATACCAATGCCGATCTGCTCGAATTCACCTCGCGGACCGTCGCACTGCGGGCCGCGCACCCGATCTTCCGCCGCCGCCGTTTCTTCGATCCGGCGCCGGATCACGGGCACCCCGGCGATATCGCCTGGTTCACGCCCGGCGGCACCGAGATGACCGACGCCGACTGGAAAACCAGCTTCGCCCGCTCGCTCGCGGTGTTCCTCAATGGGGAGGGCATTCGCGAGGCGGGCCCGCGCGGGGAGCGCATCACCGACGACTCGTTCCTGCTGTGTTTCAACGCACATGACGAACCGTTGGACTTCACGCTGCCCGATGCCGCGCACGGCAACTCCTGGTCGGTCGCCCTGGACTGCTCCACACCGACCGGTCGCCCGGCCGTCGAGACCGTCCGCCCCGCCGCCTCGACGGTGCAAGTGCCCGCACGCTGTCTACTCGCTCTCCGCCGTACGGCATGATCGATACCGCCATGACCAGCTCGCCCGAACACCACACCGGCCCCATTGCCCGGCAGACGACCGTGCGCAGCACCTATCGCCTGCAGCTGCGACCCGACGCGCTCACCTTCGCCGACGCGCGCGGTATCGCCGAATACCTGCAGCAGCTGGGCATTTCGCATCTGTACCTGTCGCCCGTGATGACCGCGGCGCGCGGATCCACCCACGGCTACGACGTCACCGACCCGGCCTCGGTGTCGGTCGGACTCGGTGGGCCGACCGGATTCAAGGCGCTGTCGGACGAGGTGCGCAGCCGCGGCATGGGTTTGATCGTGGATCTGGTGCCCAACCATGTGGGCGTGGCCGATCCGCGGCAGAACCAGTGGTGGTGGGACGTCCTCCAGAACGGCAAGGAGTCCAAGTACGCCTCCTGGTTCGATATCGACTGGACGCCGGGCAACGGCGCGGGCGGGCGCATCGCGCTGCCGGTGCTGGCCGGGGAGAACGATCCCGCGGCGCTCACCGTGGACCGCTCGGGCATCGAACCCATGCTGGCGCTGCACGATATGCGCTTCCCCATCGCGCCGGGCACCGACGGCGAGAACGCTTTGCGCATCCACGACAAGCAGCACTATCGGCTGGTCAACTGGAAGTCCGGGCTGTGCGGGTATCGCCGCTACTTCACCGTCGGCGGGCTGGCCGCGATCCGGCAGGAGAATCCGGACGTCTTCGAGGCCACCCATCGCGAACTGGCCGCCTGGTGCGAGCACGACCTGATCGACGGTGTGCGCGTGGATCATCCGGACGGGCTGACCGATCCGGGCGAGTATCTGCGGCGGCTGCGCCAGCTCATCGGGCCGCAGCGGCTGCTGCTGGTCGAGAAGGTGCTCTCCAATCGCGAGCCGCTCGACGCCACCCTGCCCATCGACGGCACCACCGGGTATGACGCTCTCGCCGATATCGGCGGCGTGCTCATCGATCCGGACGGCGAGAAGCACCTGACCGAGCTGTCGCGGCAGTTCACCGGGCACGGCAGCGATCGCGCCTGGTTCATCGAGCAGGAGCACCGAATTCGCCGCGCGGTCGCCGAGACCATGCTGGTGCCCGAGGTGCGGCGGCTGGTGGCCGCGATCAAGCGCGATGCCCGCGCCGACGCCTTCGACACCATGGCGCTCACCAATGCCACCATCGAGGTGCTCTCGTTCATGCCGGTCTACCGCACCGATTACGCGCCGCTGGCCGGGATGGTCGGCGCGGTGGTGGCCGAGGTGGCCCGGCGCAATGCCGAGCTGACCGCGCCGCTGCAGGTGCTGGTGACCGCGCTGTCACTCGGCGGCGAGGCGGCCACCCGCTTCCATCAGGTGGGCGGGGCGATGACCGCGAAAGCCGTGGAGGACACCATGTTCTACCGCGCCGCGCGGCTGGTGTCACTGCAGGAGATGGGCTCGGATCCGGCTCGCTTCGGCTGCTCCGTCATCGAATTCCATCTCGCCAATGCCGAGCGTGCCGCGCGCTGGCCCGCCACCATGACCACGCTGTCCACCCATGACACCAAGCGCGGCGAGGATGTGCGCGCCCGCATCGGGATGCTCTCGCAGGTGCCCGATATCTGGGCGCGGTCGGTGAGCACCTGGGAGGAGATCGCGCCCGGGCCCGACGGCGCGACCACACTGTTCCTGTTGCAGAACATGTTCGGCGTCTGGCCCGCCGACGGGCGTCCGGCCGCGGCCGTGCCCGGGCTACGGGAGCGGCTGCATCAGTTCGCGGAGAAGGCCGTTCGCGAGGCGGGCACCCAATCCTCCTGGGAGGAACCGGATATCGAGTTCGAGACGGCGGTGCACCGCTGGATCGACACCGTCCTCGACGGGCCGGTCGGGGCCGAATTGGGTGAATTCGTCAACGATCTGGCCACCCACGCCTGGACCGACTCACTGGCGCAAAAGCTGCTACAGCTGTGCGGCCCCGGCATCCCTGACATCTACCAGGGCTGCGAACTGTGGGAGGACTCCCTCGTCGACCCCGACAACCGCCGCCCGGTCGACTTCACCCACCGCTCCCTCCTCCTGCAATCCCTCACCGGCACACCCGATCTCGACCCCTCCGGCGCGGTCAAGATGTGGATCGCCGCCTACGCCCTCTGGCTCCGCCGCGAACGCCCCGACTGCTTCGTCGGCGGCACCTACATCCCACTCTTCGCCTCCGGCGACCGCGCCCACCACCTGATCTCCTACGCGCGCGGCCGCACCGGCGAGACCCCCGAGGTGATCGTCGCGGTCACCCGGCACAGCATCCGCCTCGATGAGGCGGGCGGCTGGGCCGACACGGTTCTCGATCTCCCCCAAGGACATTGGACCGACCGCCTCACCGGCCACACCTTCTCCGGCCGCGCGCGCCTGGAGAAACTCTTCGCCCGCCTGCCCGTGGCCCTGCTCGTCCGCTGACCGCGCGGTCGGCGCGCGGTGAACCCCGGTTCAGCGACCGGCTGCGGCCTCGGCCGCCCGGTTCCGGGTCATGATCCGGAACCCGTTTGCGAGCAGGCCGGGCGTCAGCCTTCGGTGTACGCGCGACAGCACGTTCCACACCGGTCGGCCGATCGGCAACGGATAGCGGACGGCGGTGACCATGATCAGTTCCCGCTCCCCGGCGCGAACCACGAGCTGCCCGTCCAACATCCACCCCTCGACCTCGAGCCGAATCCAGTCCGGGCCCCGATCCCCGATCCGCCAGCCCGCCACATGCCCGGGCGTGCCGGGCCGCGCCAGCCGCATGGTCAGCAGAATTCCCCAGATGAACTGACCGCCCTTCCCCGCCGCCTGTTCGAACAGCGCCCGGGCCCACTGCTCGGGCGAACCCTGCGCCACCGCGTCGATCGGGAGCGCGAACACGTCGATGTAGTACGGCTCGGCGAAGGTGACATAGGCGCGCGACTCCGCCGGAATCGTATGCAGCTGAACGGCGGTGGGCGTGTCGATCGAAGTCATGCGAAGTGCCTCCTCGGATATATACGGTGCCGTATACATCGGAGGCTACTCCTGATATACGGTGGCGTATAGATCTGGACCGAGGAGAGCGATGGTCAGTTCGGGACCGTGCGGCAAGGGGATTGGGTGTTATCGGGGCCGCCGTCACCGGTCGCCTCGTCCGGTGATTCGCCGCGCCACCGAGGCCACGCGGTCCCGGCTGCCGATATGTCCGGCGGAGCGATCTCTCCATCTGCGCGCATGCAGGGCGCGGGCCGCGGACGCCGCCAGCTCGCCGCAGCTGGCGTGGCGTTCGGCCGGGTTCCAGGCGGTGGCCTTGGCCAGCACCGCCCCGAGTTTGCCCGGCAGCCTCGAATCCTTCACGGGGACAGGTAGTTCGCCGGGTAGCTCGCCGGTCACCAGCTGATACAGCGTGACGGCGAGGGCATGGACGTCGGCGCGTGGGCCGGCCGGGCGGCCCACCTGCTGTTCCGGGGGTGCGTAGGGCTGGGAGAAGGCCCAGCGGCCGGTGGCGGTGAGGGTTTCGTCCGCGGCGAGGCTGCGGGCGATGCCGAAGTCGCCGATCAGGACCCAGTCCGCGCCGCCGGTGCCGGTGGTGCGGAAGATGTTGGCGGGCTTCACGTCCCGGTGGACGACCTGGTTGGCGTGGGCGTAGTCCAGGGCGTCGGCGACGGCGGCCACCATGCGGACCGCGCGGTCGGGGTCGATGCCGCACGGGTTCTCCTCGATGAGGCTGACCAGGTCGCCGCCCGGCACGTACTGCATGGCCATCCAGAGCGTGCCGCCCTCTTCGCCGAAGTCCTTGATATCGACGACATTCGGATGCTGCAGGTTCGCCACCAGTTGCGCCTCGCGGCGGAACTGCGCGGTTCCGGCGGAATCGGCCACCACCGGTTTGAGCACCTTCAGCGCGACCGACATCTCCAGCCCCGGATGCTTGGCCAGGTAGACCGTGCCCATCCCGCCAGCACCCAGCCGCCGTTCGATCACGTATCCCGCGAACACCGACCCCGCGACCAACTCCGTGGCGACCACCCTGCGCGCACCTCCTCCCGAAGTCCGCCGATGCGAGGATAGCGCCGCGGCGAACGTCCGGTAAGAGGAGAGCAACATGGCGATCAGCTCGTGAGCACCCGGACATCCGGGAGTGGAACCAGTTCGACGGGCTCGATGAGTTCCGGCGGCACCGGGCGCTCGCCGTCCTCGCACCACCGGCGAATATTGGCCGGGCGGTAGCCCTTTCGGTCCGGGACGGTCGAGGCCAGGTAGCTGCCCTCGTCGCCCGGCTGCAGCAGCTTGCGCCAGGAATCCCAGTAGAAGCGCGGATTGCGCCAAGTCAGCGCCAGGCGAACCAGATTCAGCACCCGGAATGCGGGGCTGAGCGAATCGTGCAGGTGCGTGGCGTCGAACGGGCAGTCGCGCAGCAGCGTGTCGAGACGGTCGTGGTCGAAGCTCAACCCCTCCGCCTCGGCCTCGGCAATCATCCAGCGCAGGGTGATATCGGACAGCCCGCAATCCGCGTAGCCGCCGCCGATATCGCTGTGCACGCCCTCGAACCAGACCTGCTTCACCCGGTCGGAGCGGCGGTGCAGTTCCTTCTGCTCGGCGGGCACCTCCCACAGGCACGGCGCGAATTCCCGGCGCCGCTCATCGATCGCGAGCGCCTGCCGCGCACACAGCACGATGGGACCCAGCCGCACGTCGTGGAAGCGATGCTTCCACGACGTCAGCCCGGGCACGCCCATCGCGCCGACGGTGTCGAACACGCCCAGGAAGTTGATCGTCGGCCGCTGCGCGTAGCAGTACTCGTCGCGGAACTCGTCCCACTCCACCGGATCCGGATCGTCCGGATGCGCCTTGCGGGTCTTGTAGATCTCGAGCGCCCTGGGGTACATGCCGTGAATCATGGCGTCGTACTTCAGGATTCCGAGCCGGTTGATCATCCCCGCCAGACTGCGCGCGGTGTATGCGCCCCGGCTGAACCCGAAGATGTAGATCTCGTCCCCGGGCTCCCAGTTCAGCGCCAACTGCCAGTAGGCCGCCGACAGATTGGCCTCGAGGCCGAGCCCGAAGGCCCCGCCCAGCACTCGGTCCGACATGAATCCCCGTGAGCCGGGCCCCGACACGTAGAACACGCGCTGACCTACGGACTTCCCCTCCCGGTCCGCTCCGGTCAGCCGCACCGTCTCGGCGATCTTGACGATGTTCGACACCGTCGTGCTCGACTCGGCTTTCCACGTGCCGTCACAGCACACCACCAGCCTTTTCATGAATGCCAGCCTCCCGTTCTGACCATTCGGTTTCACGCGTAGTGAACTACCCGTTTATCCCGGCCCCGCCGCGCGCTCGTTAACCCGCGCACGTGCCCCCACAAGTACCCGCCCGCCCGGCGTTAACACTTCCCGGTCGCTCGGCGATCGCTCATGAATCGTTCACGATCCATGTGGCACCGTGGTTTCATGTCCGACGATGGAGTGAGCGCCCGCAGCGTATGGGTCCTGGTGTGTGAGGACGACGAGCAGCTGGGCGCACGCGTCGCGGACGGACTGCGCAGCGCCGGATTCCACGTCGATCTGACCCGCAATCTCGGCGAGGCCGGCGAGCAGTGCGGTGCGCGACTCTACGACTGCCTCATCGTGGACCGCGGGCTACCCGACGGCGACGGACTGGATCTGGTTCGGCGGCAACGGGAATCGGGTGATCGCACACCCGCATTGTTGATCACCGCCCGCGAGAGCGCCACCGATCGCAGCGAGAGCTACGCGGGCGGCGCGGACGACTACCTGGCCAAGCCGTTCTCGCTGAGCGAGCTGGCCGCGCGGGTGCTGGCGCTGTCCTCCCTGAGCCGGCCGCAGCCGACGCCGGTACTCACCATCGGCGACCTGGTGGTGGACCGCATTCGCCGCCGGGTCCGGCGCAGCGGCATCCTGCTGACCATGACCACCCGCGAATTCTGCGCGCTGGAACTGCTGGCCGCGCGGGCGGGCACCCTGGTCACCCCGGCCGAGATCGCCGCGTTCTGCAGCGACAATCCCGGCTCGACCGCGACCGTCGACGAGATGATCACGCGGCTGGACCGCAAGCTCGGCGAGCCGCAGATCATCCATACTTCCGCGGCCGGATATCTGCTGCACGCGTGAATCCCCAACTGGGGCAACGACATCACCCCCGTCATTCCGGCGTGCTTTTGGCCGGAATCCACACCCGGGGTATGGATCCCAGCCAAAAACATGCTGGGATGACGAGAGCTAGGTCAGGTAGCGGTACGCGGGTGAGTTCGGATCCAGGCGCTCGCACTGGATCGGGGCCTCGTCCATGCGCTTGAGCAGCGACTCGAGCCCGTCCGGCGCACCCAGCTCGATGCCGACCAGCGCGGCCCCGGTCTCCCGGTTGTTGCGCTTGACGTACTCGAACAGCGTGATGTCGTCATCGGGGCCCAGGACCTCGTCCAGGAAGCGGCGCAGCGCGCCGGGCTCCTGCGGAAAGTCCACCAGGAAATAGTGTTTCAGCCCCTGATGCACCAGTGAGCGCTCGATGACCTCGCCGTAGCGGGAGACGTCGTTGTTGCCGCCGGAGAGCAGCACCACCACCGTCGAGCCCGGCTCCACCTCGACCTCGCGCAATGCCGCCGCCGCGAGCGCGCCCGCGGGCTCGGCGACGATGCCCTCGTTCTGGTACAGCTCCAGCATGGCCGTGCAGATCGCGCCCTCGTCCACGTGCATCATGCGGAAAGAGCCTGCGCCCGAACGGGTTTCGGTGCTGGTCAGTAAGGGCAGCGAGGCGTGCGAGCGGACCTGCCCGCCGAAGCGCACCACCGCCTGATACCCGACCGCGCCGACCCGGCGCACGGCCGCGCCGTCGACGAAGGGATCGATCTCGGGCAGCGTCACCGGCCCCCCGGCCACCAGCGCCGCGGTCATGGACGCCGCGCCCGTGGGCTCGGCCGCCAGGATCGCGGTCTGTGGCGCGCGCTCGCGCAGGTAGGTCGCGATGCCGGCGAGGCAGCCACCGCCGCCGACCGGGACCACCACCAGATCGGGCTGGCTGCCGAGCTGTTCGAGGAACTCCGCGGCGATGGTGCCCTGCCCGGCCGCGGTGCGCGGATCGTCGAAGGGCGGGACCATGGTGGCCCCGGTGCGTGCCACATCGTCGGCGGCGGCCGCGGCGGCCGCGTCGTAGGTATCGCCGATGGCGATGAGCTGCACGAACTCGCCGCCGTGCACGCGGATTCGGTCGCGCTTCTGCTTCGGGGTGGTGGTCGGCACGTAGATGCGGCCCCGCACGCCCATCGCCTTGCACGCGAAAGCCACGCCCTGGGCGTGGTTTCCGGCGCTGGCGGTGACCACGCCGGCGGCCTTCTCGGCCTCGGTGAGCTGCACCATGAGGTTGTAGGCGCCGCGCAGCTTGTAGGAGCGGACGGCGGTGAGGTCCTCGCGCTTGAGGTAGACCTCGGCCCCGGTCAGCGCCGACAGCCGCGGAATCCGTTGCAGCGGCGTCGGCTCGATAATCTCCGAAATTCGCTTGGCAGCCGCGTCGATCTCATCCGCCGTCAGTTCGGGCAGCGGACCGGACACCTTCGTTGCTACAGCAAGCGGATCAGACACCCGAACATGCTAGCCGGGGGCATGCGGCGACCTGCGCTCGGAGCCGAAAAGGGCCGGGTTCGACCTTATTTGCCAAGCGCCGGACGTGATTGAACTCGCAACCCCGCGCCGAGCTGGACGAATGTTCAGGTTGAGGCGGGGAGGTCCCCGCTCCGCTTTGCGACCAGCGCAAATCGATAGCTAACGTCGATTCGCTTGCTCTACCCGAGAATCAACCAGAAAGCCACAAGCCTGATGAATTTCCGTAAGCCCGTTGCCATTACGCTGACCGCAGCCGCCATCACGGCCGGTATCGCCGCGGGCACCGCGACCGCCTCCGCCGCACCCCTGGATCTGCAGCCGGTCGCCACCAACCCCGACGCCCAGAACCACGATCCGCTGGCCAACGGCGCCGCCGCGGGCGCCGGCATCGGCGCCGCCTCGGGCGCGATCCTCTCCCTGCCGGCCATCATCGTCCCTGGCATCGGCTCGGCCGCGGTGGGCAGCGCGGCGCTCAACGGCGCGGTCGTCGGCGGCGTCGTCGGCGCGGTCACCGGTGCGGTCGCCCCGGACGTCGTGCCGCAGATCCTGCCCTGAGGCCTCGCCCCGCATGACGCGGCAACACCGGTGATCCGGTAGGTGTACAACCGCGAAGATGCCCCGGTCACAACGTGACCGGGGCATCTTCTTATCGACCGTCGCGCTTCCCGGCGCCGCGGCGGGCGAGATTCAGGGGCGGGGCGTCAGGACGAAGACGGGGATCTCGCGGGTGGTCTTCTTCTGGTACTCGTCGTAGTCCGGCCAGACCTCGGTGGCACGCTTCCACCACAGAGCCTTCTCGTCGCCGGTGACCTCGCGGGCGTCGTAGTCGCGGACCTGGTCGCGGTCGCGGAGCTCGACGTGCGGATCGGCCTTGATGTTCCAGTACCAGACCGGATGCTTGGGAGCGCCGCCCAGCGAGGCGACCGCGGCGTATTCGCCGTTGTGCTCGACGCGCATGAGCGGGGTCTTGCGGAGTTTGCCGGACTTGTTGCCGCGGGTGGTGAGCAGGATGATCGGCACGCCGCGCAGTTCGTGCCCCTCGGCGCCATTGGAGTCGTCGTACTGTTCGGCCTGTTCGCGAGCCCATCCGGACGTGCTGGGTTCGTACTCTCCGTTTAGTGGCATGACGTGCTCAACCGCTCCGGTTCGTGTGTTGTTCCCGACAGCAAGTTCGGTTGCCCGAACTTTGGGTCGCCGTCTACCCTGACCGTATGGCAGTGGTTCACCCTACGGACACCGAGCGGGTTGCCGCGCGTCCCACCGTGGATATCGCCGGAACGGCGTGGCCGGTCTACAAGCTGGAAGCCTTGTTCGCCGGTGTCGTGGTCTGCCTGATGCTCGCGCTCATCACCGGTTCGGTCCAGGCCGCGATCCTGGGCGGCGCGACCGTCGCGGCGCTGCGCTGGGTCCTCGGCATGATCCGCCGCTGATCTCCGGTCTCCATTCGGCTAATTCAGACCAGTCTGTTCGTGTCTTTCGGGCGATTTATGCGGTTTATCTATTAACTTGATCCGCATGCGGCTGTCCACCCTCGGCGTTCTGCTGTTGTCTCTCGGGGCCGCGCTGTGCTGCACACCCCCCGCGCGCGCCGATATCGTGACGCTCGCCCCGCACGAGCGGACCTACCAATCCACCTTCGGCAGCTTCACCGTCGGCAACCGCGACGAGTTCGTCAACCGCATCGCGCCCCTGAACCAAGTGGGCACCACCCGCGAAGCCATGGTCAGCAATATGTCCTACGCCCGGGTAGACGGTATCGCGGGCGGCCAGCTCAAGACCGGCTATCACGTCGGCTGCTCGGTCACCCTGCCCACCGGCAACCTCGGCGTGATCCCCCAGGTCTACGTGCCCACCGCGCAGCTGCCCACACCCTCGCTCACGCTGATCGGGCCCAATATCCAGGTGCCCATGAGCATCAACCTCGCCCCCGGCGAGGTGAAGGACCTCGCGGTCGCGGACAAAGACCTGATTCCGGGCAAGCAGGTGCAGATCATCATTCGCGATTTCCATATCGCCGTGAACCAGTGCGCCGGACCGGTTTCCATCCGCCAGTACACCTACATCTACGCCAAATCCGCCGAAACCGATGACAGCGGAGCGGTTTTCGGCGACCCCACCTGGCTCTGACACCGTCACGCTCGGCCCACACAGGAGACCATTCATGAGAGTGCGTGCTGTCCTGCTCACCCTGCTGGTGGCCACGCTGGCGCCGATCGCCGCTCCGACATCGGCCACGGCCGATCCGGGCGATCACTCGATTCCCCTGGCGGGCTTGGGTTTCGGCAAGAGCGTGCTGTTCCCGGGCCGGTCGCACGAGGTCTCGCTGACCCTGCCGATCCTGCCCGGGCTGACACCGGCCGCGCTCACCGGCACGGTGCAGCTGCCGCCGCAGCTGGCGCGGGGAACCCTGGAGGCTCGTTCGGCGCAGCGGCTGCTGGATCGGGTGGAGCTGCCCCGGGATCCGCGCGCCCCCATCCGGATCTCGTTGGCGGGCGCGGAGGTTCGGGGCAATACGGTCGCGGTGACGCTGACCTCCGCGCTCTCGCCCGAACCCGGCATCTGCCCCGATGACTGGTTGGGACAGCCGCTGACCCTCGGCGACGCGGCGGTCACCTACTTCGGCGAGGAACAGCAGCCGAGCACCGTGGCCGAGTTCCTGCCGCCGGTGCTGCAGAAGCTCACCGTGTACCTCCCGTCGAGCCCCTCGCGGACCGAGAGCGCCGCGGTGCTCGCCCTGAGCACGGCTGCCGCCGCCCGCTACACCAATCAGCCGGTCGCGGTGGAGGTGCGCCGGATCGATTCGGGCGCAACGGTTCCCGACCATCCCCCGGCTTTCCTGGAGCGGCAGGTGGTGATCCGTGAGGGCTCCGATCCCGGGTTGCGGATCACCGGCGGACCCGCGCCCGCGTTGACCATCTCCGGTGACGAGAAGTCGCTGCCCATCCAGATCCGCCTGATCACCAGCGATCTGGCCCGTGCGGCCATGGCCGGTTCGGCGGTGGCACTGGGTGTTCCGTCCGTCCCGCAGCTCGCGCCGGATTCGATATCGCTTGCCGCGCTCGGCCAGAGCCAGCTCAGCGCCACCGCCGTCGGATACGTCCGGGTGAACTTCACCCTGGATATGACCCGGCTGGGCCGCCCGTCCCGCAATGTCCGGGTGAACCTGCACGGCAACCACACTCCGCTGCCGGAGACCCTCAACGGCCAGCTCGCCGTGACCGTCGGCGACCGTCAGATCGCGGCGTGGCCGGTCGATCCCTCGGGACGATTCGACCAGTGGGTCAGTATTCCCAACGAGCTGCTGTCGCGGTTCACGACGGTGTCGGTGACCTTGCAGCAGGCCGGTCTGACCCACGGGTGCGGGTTGGAGCAGCCGGTCACGCTGACCATCGAGCCCGACGGCGAGGTGCAGAGCGACGCGGCGCGGCCGCCGGTGCCCGGCGGACTGGGCGCGGTGCCACAGGCGCTGCTGCCGCAAGTGCAGGTGGGCCTGCAGACGCCCGGTTTCGCCGATACCGTGCGCGCCACCCAGATTCTGGTGGCGGTGCAGCGGCTGACCGCAGTGCCGCTGCGGCCCGAGCTGGTGTCCTTCGACACCGCGGCGGGCAGTGACCAACCGGCCGTGCTGGTGGCGACCAACGGCGGCGTCCCGGGTTCGATCGTGCTGCCGCTGGACCGCAGCGGCGACACCCTGATCGTCTACGGCGACGACGCCGACCTGGAGACGAAGATCGAGCTGCGGCCGCCGCTCTCGTTCGGTTCACTCCAGGCCACCTGGACCGGTAAGCGCATGGTGGTGGTCGGCACCTCGACCCAGGCGCCCGAACACCTGGACCGCCTGCTGAATTGGCTGCTGGCGGACCCGGATCGGTCCTTCCGCCTCTCCGGTCCGGTGCTGCTGCAGGCCGGCGATCGGGATCCGGAGTTCTTCGATCCAGCCGCCGGGCTCGCCGAGCAGATCGCGGCGACGGACAAGAGCGACTCCCCCATCCCGGTGGCCGCCCGCCTCGCGTTGGCGGGCGCAGTCGTGCTGGCGGTCGGCTTGCTCGCCGCGCTGGTGATCCTGTTGCCGCGCAAGCGTTCTCGCTGACATGAGCGTGACCGCGAGCCTGGAGGCCCAGGCCCGGGCCCGTCACCTGTGGGACGGGGTGGGGTGGCGCACCATGGTGCGTCTCATGGTGGTGCTGCTGTGCACGCTGGTCGCGTTCGGCTACACCTGGCTCGAGCTGATCGGCGACCTGCGGCACGACTCCGATATCGGCTATGTCTTCGTGCTGGCCGTGGTCGCGGTCTTCGCGGCGATCGGGATCGCCCTGCGGCACCGCGACGAGCTGCCCATCTACGACCGGCAGACCGACATCATCGTGGGGTTGATCGGGCTGGCGCTGACGGCTGCGCTGCTCGGTCTGCTGGTCTTGCGCTACCCCTACCAATACGAGGTCCTGCATTGGGATCTGGTCGCGGCCCCGCTGTTCATGATGAGCGTGAGCATCCTGGCGTTCGGGCTGCGGCCGGTGTTCCGGTTCTGGCCGGCTTGGCTGCTGCTGCTCGCGGCGTTCCCCTCGCCCTACCGTGAGCTGGTCGCCGCCCTGGGCGGCAGCGAGGTCGCCGACGGCGTCGTCACCTTGCTGCTCGGGGCGGCGGCCGCGGCGATCGGGGCCGGCCGTACCTGGAGGCGAGCGCTGGTGGCCGCGGTCCTCACCCTCGCGCTGGGTGCGGTCGCGCTGGTGGTGCTGTGGCGCTGGTTCCCGAGCGCGTCGCCGCTGGCGTATCAGGCGGTGCCGACCATTCTGGCGGTGTACCTGTCGACGACGATCATGTATCTGAACCATCGGAACTGGTCGACGATGAAGCCGCTGGACCGGCCGGTGCGCCCGCTCACGGCGGCGCATTCGCGCGCCGCGCTGGCGACGGCGGTGGTGGCCACGGCCTTGATCGCACCGATTCCGATCCCGCACGAATACGGCGTCGACTATCCAGAGTTCGCCGCGCTGATGATCGCGGACGCGCCCGCGGTGCCGCCCGGCTGGCAGGTATTCAGCGAGCGCGAATATCCCTGGGCCCCGCGCTTCTTCGGACCGGGCACCTCGTGGACGCGCCGTTCCATGGTGGCGCTGCGCGGTAACCCCGACTGGGACAAGGAATCCCGTCGCCGCCGGATGGTGGTCGACTTCGCGCGTTCGTCCAACCCCAACCATCTCGAGCGGCATCCGCAGTTCACGCTGTACTCGCTCATCCAGCCGCGCATCAGCCCGCCGATCCGGATCGACCTGGGCCACGGCATCACCGGGCGGCTCAACACCGTGGTCGACGATCGGCGGCTGCTGAGCTGGACCTGGTTGAGCTGGCGCTGGCGCGGCCGGGACGGCGCGGAACTCGTCAGCCTCATCTCCGCCGACAACCACCTGCCGGACGCGGAATTCCCCCAGCCCCAACCCTCGGTAGCGCGCAATACCGAGAACCTGCTGCATCAGATCCTGCGCGGCAATGCGGTGAGCCTCGATCCGGAATCGGAGAAGGACGACGCGGAATCGGAGTACAAGGACCGCGACATGCTCACCCTCGTGGCCCGGGAGATCGTCCGGATCGGAGTCGGCGGATGACCGCCGAACTGCCCGGCCTCGCCACGGAATCCGAGCGCGCGCGGGCCCTGCACGCGGCCGTGCAAGGGCTGCGCGAGACCGACCCGATGGCCTCCGCCGCGGTGGCTTTCCTACCCTGGCAACGCAATACGCTGCTCGCGGGCGTCGCGGTCGCGGTGGTGTGCGCGGTGTTCGCGCCGCGATGGACCCTGATCGTCCTGGTCGCGGCGTGCACGCTCGGCTATACCGCGGTCCTGGTGGACCGGGTGCTGATCTTCGCGCGGGGTATGCCGCGCGACGCCATCCTGCATGTCGACGACGAGCGTGCCCGGGCGTTTCCGGAGGATCGGCTGCCGCCCTACACCATCCTGGTCCCGGCCTACGGTGAGCCCGAGGTGGTCGGCGATCTCATCGCGGCGCTCAACGGCCTGGACTACCCGCGCGACCGGTTGCAGGCACTGCTGCTGCTCGAGCAGGACGACACCCCGACCATCGAGGCCGCGCATGCCGCCGGAATCGGTTCCGCCGGAAGCGAACACATCACCATCGTGCTGGTGCCCGCCGCCGACCCGCGCACCAAACCGAAGGCGTGCAATTACGGACTGCATGCCGCGACCGGCGATATCGTCACCATCTACGACGCCGAGGACATCCCGGATCCGCTCCAATTGCGCCGGGTGGTCGCCGCTTTCGAGGAGCTGCCGCGCTCGGTGGTGTGCATCCAGGCGAAGCTGGCGTTCCACAATGCCCGGCAGAATCTGCTCACGGCCTGGTTCACCATGGATTACGGGCTCTGGTTCGGGTTTCTGCTGCCGGGACTGATGCGCAGCAGCGCGCCGATTCCGCTGGGCGGCACCTCGAATCACTTCCGGCGCAATGTGCTCACCGCGATCGGCGCGTGGGATCCGTACAACGTCACCGAGGACGCGGACCTGGGGGTGCGTATCGCGGCGCGCGGCTACTCCACGGCCGTCATCGATTCGACCACGCTGGAGGAGGCCAATCCGGATCCGATCAACTGGATCCGGCAGCGATCCCGTTGGTACAAGGGCTATTTGCAGAGCTGGCTGGTGCACGCCCGGCGGCCGGTCCAGTTGTGGCGCAAGATCGGGCCGATCGCGTTCCTGCGGTTCACGCTGTTCCTGGCGGGCACGCCGATCATCGCCTGCCTGAATCTGCTGTTCTGGTTCGTCACCCTGACCTGGATCTTCGGTCAGCCGCAGATCATCGAGGAGGTGTTCCCGGCCGCGGTGTACTTCCCGGCGCTCGTCGCGCTGGTGCTCGGCAATGCCACGACGGTGTACATGAATCTGATCGCGTGCCGCGAGAACGGCCGCCCCGATCTGCTGGTGGCGTGTCTGCTCTCGCCCGCGTACTGGCTGTTGATGGCCATCGCCGCGACCAAGGGCTGCTGGCAGCTGATCCGGAATCCGTCTTACTGGGAGAAGACATTTCACGGGCTGGGCACGTCCACGGAGGCGGCCGAGTGAGCATGGACCGGGTGCCGCGCGCGATCTTCGCCGCTTCGACGCTGCTGTACGTGATCACGGGCGGGTACCTCACCGCCGGGCGCGGCTATCTGATGGGCGATGCGCTCAGTCGCGTCTCGGCCACGGAATCGGCGCTGTTCAGCCGGGATCCGCATCTGTCGGCCATCGGGTTCGTGTTCACTCCGCTGACCGCGCTGGCGCAGTTGCCGTTCGTGGCGCTCGGGCGCTGGGTTCCGGCGATTACCCGGTGGGGGCTCTCGGGTGTGGTGATGACCGCGCTGTTCATGGCCGGGGCGGTGGTCATGGTGTGGGGCATCGGCCGCGATCGCGGTGTGCCGGTGTGGTTGTGCGCCTTGGTCACCGCCGTGTTCGCGCTGAATCCGATGGTGGTGTTCTACGGCGGCAACGGGATGAGCGAGGCGCTGTTCCTGTTCTGCCTGTGCTGGGCGGTGCGACGGCTCATGCGCTGGGTGACCACGGACGGGGTGCACGATCTGGTGGCCTGCGGGATCGCGCTGGGGCTGGGCTATCTGACCCGATATGACGCGCTGGCGCCCGCCGCCACCGCGGGGGTGTTCGTGTTCGCGCTCAGCTATTACCGGCGGCGCTCGGCGCAATATCGATTCAGCGGTGCGGCAATGGATCTGGTGCTGGTCGCGGCCCCGGTCGCGCTGGCGTTCGTGGTGTGGGCGGGCACCAGCTGGCTCATTACCGGGCAGGGGTTCCAGCAGTTCACCTCGCAGTACGGCAATTCGGCGATCCTGGCGCAGGAGGGGGCGAGCGCCCCGCACCATCCGCTCGCGGCCGCGCAGTACTCGATCGGGGCGATGCTCATCCTCGCGCCCGCGCTGCCGCTGCTGCTGCCGATCGCCGGGGCGCTGGCCATCCGGCGGCGCGAGCTGACACCGCTGGTGCCGATGCTGCTGTGCGGGTCGGTGCTCGGGTTCCAGATGCTCAGTTACGCAAGCGGTTCCACCTTCGCGTTCCTGAGGTTCTATGTGGCGGTGATTCCGCTGACCGCGATCCTGGCATTGACTATCGCACCGGCGCGGGGCGTCGTGCCCAGTCGCAGGCTGGGGGCGTTCGCGAGCGCGGAGGAGCGCGGCACTCCCGATCCGGCCACTCCCCCGAGGCGCGCCGCTCGCGGTCGAGTGACCGGCGCCGTCGGGGCCACCCTGGCGGGCCTGCTGCTCGTCGTCTCGCTGCCGGTCACGGCGCGCGGCATGAACAGCCAGCTGATGGCCGTGCAGGAGTACGCATTACGCGCGGTGCTCTTCCCGGACCCGGAGGATACGAGCGACAAATACCTCGACGCCGAGCACATCGCCTACACCTTCGCCGCCGAACGCCGCCTGGCCGACCATATCGACGCCATGAACCTGCCGCGCGATTCCATCGTCATGGACACCGTCTACGGCTTCGCGGTGCAGATCGCCTCGAAACACCCGGATCGCTTCGTCATCCCCTCCGACCGCGACTTCGTGCATACCCTGAACCACCCCCTGGAACGCGGCGTGAAATACATTCTGTCGGTGCCGAATAGCGGCCGCGGCACCTCCGACGCGGTGAACCGCCGCTACCCGACCATGTACGAGAACGGCGCGCAGATCGCCACCTTGGAGCTGGAGATCCCCAATGACGGTGCCGGTCAGCCGGACTGGCGGCTGTATCGGGTGATCGGGAGCTGACCGAATTCTCCCGCACGAGAACCGGATCGGTTCAGCCGAACGTGGTCTGCCGCTCCACGACCTGCCAGAGCGGATCATCGGGACCCACATCGTAGGTGCACTGGTCCGGGCGTGGATCGGGAACATAGGCCCAGACCAGCGCGCCCGCCGTCCCGGCGGCACGCTGGCCGGTGATGCGCCGGTCCATGATGTCTCGCCGATTCTCCAGTGTGTCGCAGGATCCGGCATATTCGCCGATCTCCCCGACCAGCAAGGGTTTTCCGATCTCCCGCGCCTGTTGCAGCCGGCGCGCCAACCCGTTGTTCGGGCCGCCCGGCAGCGGGTCGCCGTCCTCGCTGTAGTCGTGGTACTCCACCACGTCGATATTCGGGGATCTGCTTACATGGCCGAAGGCGTCTCCGGCGATGCCGCACTGGCTTCCGCCCACGTACCCGGCGAAGATCAACCGCCGGGGGTCCAGCTCCCGCACGATCTGCCCGGATTCGTCCATGAACGTGCGCAGGACCTGGGCGGCGTCCTTGGGACAGGTGCGCAGCCGCAGGTCGCACTGGCTGCCAAGACAATTGCTCGGCTCCGGCTCACCGATGAGCTCCCACCCGGCCAGCACCGGTGAACCCCGCCAGCGATTGACCGCGGTGCGCACCCAATCCCGAAAGCTCATGACGGTCCGGCCGGGCACGAGAATGTCCTTCTTCCAGTCCTCGGCGTACCACTGCTGTTGTTTGAAGATCTCGTCACCGCAGTCGCCGGTCTGCGCGGCCAGCACCGGCAACACGATGCGGCCGTATTTCTCGGCCGCCGCGAACACCGCATCCGCCGCGGTGAAGTCGAGCGCGCCAGTGTTCTTGTTCACCGCCAGGGCCTGGAACATGGCGAAACGGGTGAGGGAATGCTCCGGCACCTTGGCGAAGAACGCGTCGAGGTCGACCTCGGCCCCACAACCGAAGTTGACGGCATAGTCGGTCGCCAGCTGCGGACCGTTGAATCCCGCGGGCCACCAGGGCTTCCCATACAGCAGCAGCCCGGTCGGCGTGGCCGCGACGGCTGCCGGCGCGGCGGGCGCACCCTCCGGGATCGGCGCGGCCGCCCGGCCGTTCGGGCCGGCCGAAGGGCTCACCGGGACCGAATGCGGTCCGCTGTGCCCGCAGGCCGTGGATGCGACCAGCAGCCCGGCAGCGAGCAGCACCCCAATTCGGCGAACACGCGGCAAACGCAGCATGCCGCGCACCCTACCGCCGCAATCGACCCGAATCGCGGAGGCGAGCCCACCCCAAGAAGATCAGGGGGATCAGCCGCCGAGGCAGCCCGGGCCGAGCAGCGCCTTGAGGTCACCCATCAGGGCGCTCGACGGGGAGACCCGTAGGTTGTCGGCGACCTTCAGCGTGGTGGTGCGGTCGCGGGAGCCGACGTGGCGGATGTGGACGTCGGCGGTGCCCGGATGGCGGTTCAGCACGCGCTTGAGCTCACCGATCTTGTCCGGGGTGCACAGCCGCGTCGGGATGACCACCGACACCGGCTTGTCCACGCCGATGGACGAAAGATCCGGCACCACAAGATCGTTGGCGATCAGCGACACGCGATCGTCGCGGGCGCTGACGCGCGCCTTCACCAGGACGATGGCGTCCTCGGTGACGTCCATGCCGTAGACCGAGTAGGACTGCGGGAAGAACAGCACCTCGATGCCACCGGAGAGGTCCTCGAGCTGCGCCGAAGCCCAGGGCAGGCCGTTCTTGTTCACGCGGCGGGTGACATTGGCGAAGATGCCGCCGATGGTGACCTGCGCGCCGTCCTTGACATCACCTTCGAGGATGGCGGGGATCTGGGTGTCGGACTGGGCGGCCAGCACGTGTTCGACGCCGTTGAGCGGATGCCCGGACACGTACAGGCCCAGCATTTCCCGCTCCAGGGCGAGCTTGTGCTTGGTCTCCCATTCCTCGTCGGGGACCTTCACATTGAAGACGCTGGCGATCGACTCGTCACCCTCGTCGAGCCCGCCGAACAGGTCGAACTGGCCGATGGCCTCGGCCTTCTTGGTCGACATGACCGCGTCGATGGCGTCGGAGTGCACCAGCAGCAGGCCCTTGCGCGGGTGCCCGAGCGAGTCGAAAGCGCCTGCCTTGATGAGGGATTCGGTGACCTTCTTGGTGCAGGCCACGGCGTCGATCTTGTTCAGGTAGTCGGAGAAGTCGGTGAACTTCGACTTCTCCTTGCGTGCCTGAATGATCGAGGACACCACGTTCGCGCCGACATTGCGCACCGCGCCCATGCCGAAGCGAATGTCATTGCCCACGGAGGCGAATTCGATCTCGGACTCGTTGACGTCGGGCGGCAGCACCTGGATGCCCAGGCGGCGGCAGTCGGCGAGATAGACGGCGGCCTTGTCCTTGTCGTCACCGACGGAGGTGAGCAGACCGGCCATGTACTCGGCGGGGTAGTTGGCCTTGAGGTACGCGGTCCAGAACGACACCAGGCCGTAGCCCGCGGCGTGCGATTTGTTGAACGCGTAACCGGCGAACGGGAGAATCGTGTCCCACAGCGCCTTGATGGCGGGCTTGGAGAAACCGTTCTCCAGCATGCCCTTTTCGAAGCCCTCGAATTCGGCCTCGAGGACCTCGGCCTTCTTCTTACCCATGGCGCGACGCAGAATGTCTGCTCGGCCGAGGGAGTACCCGGCCACCTTCTGCGCGATCTGCATGATCTGCTCCTGATACACGATCAGGCCGTAGGTATCACGCAGGATGTCCTTCAGAGGCTCTTCCAATTCGGGGTGAATCGGCTTGACCTCTTGCCGCCCGTTCTTGCGGTCGGCGTAGTCGTTGTGCGCGTTCATGCCCATGGGGCCGGGGCGGTACAGCGCGAGCACGGCGACGATGTCCTCGAAGCCGGTGGGGATCATGCGGCGCAGCAGGTCTCGCATGGCGCCACCGTCGAGCTGGAAGACGCCGAGAGTGTCACCGCGCGCGAGCAATTCGTAGGTGGCGGGATCTTCCAGGGGCAGCGTGTCGAGGTCGAGTTCGATGCCGCGGTTGTTCTTGATATTGACCAGCGCGTCACCGATGACCGTCAGGTTGCGCAGGCCCAGGAAGTCCATCTTCAACAGGCCGATGGCCTCACACGACGGGTAGTCCCAGCCGGTGATGATCGCGCCGTCCTGCGCGCGCTTCCACACCGGGATCGCGTCGGTCAGCGGCTCGCTGGACATGATCACGGCACAGGCGTGCACACCGGCGTTGCGGATCAGACCTTCCAGACCGCGCGCGGTCTCGTAGATCTTGTTGACGTCCGGGTTCGTATTGATGAGCTCGCGGACCTCGGCGGCCTCTTTGTACCGCTCGTGCTCCGGGTCCATGATGCCCGAGAGCGGAATGTCCTTGGCCATGATCGGCGGCGGCAGCGCCTTGGAGATCTGATCCGCGATGGCGAAGCCCGGCTGACCGAACTGCACGCGCGCCGAGTCCTTCAGCGCCGCTTTGGTTTTAATGGTACCGAAGGTGATCACCTGGGCGACCCGGTCGGTACCCCACTTCTCGGTGGCGTAGCGGACCATCTCACCGCGGCGGCGATCGTCGAAGTCGATATCGATATCGGGCATGGACACGCGCTCCGGGTTGAGGAAGCGCTCGAACAGCAGACCGTGCGGAATCGGGTCGATGTTCGTGATGCCCATGGCGTAGGCGACCAGCGAGCCGGCCGCCGAACCACGGCCCGGGCCGACATTGATGCCGACGCTGCGGGCGTAGGTGATGAGGTCGGCGACGATGAGGAAGTAGGCCGGGAAGCCCATCTCGTTGATGACGCCGATCTCGTAGTCGGCGCGCGTGATGTACTCGGGCGGAACACCCTTGAGGAAGCGCCGGTCCAGGCCGCGCATGACCTCCTTGCGCAGCCAGCTGGCCTGCGTCTCGCCCTCGGGGACCGGGAAGATCGGCATCCGGTCGCGGTGGGCCCAGACATCCTCGTAGGACTGGACGCGCTCACCGATGAGGACCGTGTTGTCGCAGGCGCCGGGGACTTCCGCGTCCCAGATGGCGCGCATCTCCTCGGCGGACTTCAGGTAGTAGCCGGAGCCGTCGAACTTGAAGCGGGTCGGGTCCGAGAGCGTCTTGCCGGTCTGAATGCACAGCAGCGCTTCGTGATTGGCCGCGTCGTGCTCGTGCACGTAGTGGCAGTCGTTGGTGGCCAGCGGCGGGATGCCGAGCTTCTTGCCGACCTCGAGCAGGCCCTCGCGCACCCGGCGTTCGATGGACAGGCCGTGGTCCATGATCTCGAGGAAGAAGTTCTCCGGGCCGAAGATCTCCTGCCACTTGGCCGCGGCTTCGAGGGCCTCGCGTTCGTGGCCCAGGCGCAGGCGGGTCTGCACCTCGCCCGAGGGGCAGCCGGTGGTGGCGATGATGCCCTCGGCGTGCTCGGCGATGATGTCGGCGTCCATGCGCGCCCACTTGCCGAGCTGGCCCTCGATGGAGGCGAGGCTCGACAGCTTGAACAGGTTGCGCAGACCGGTCGCGTTCTCGGCGACCATGGTCATGTGGGTGTAGGAACCCGAACCGGAGACGTCATCGGACTTCTGCGACGGGTCGCCCCACAGCACGCGCTTGGTGTTGAACCGGGACTCCGGCGCGATGTAGGCCTCGATGCCGATGATCGGCTTGATGCCCTGCTTCTTGGCGGAGTTGTAGAACTCCGAGGCGCCGTACATATTGCCGTGGTCGGACATGCCGACGGCGGTCATGCCCAGTCGTGTCGCCTCTTTGAACAAGGGCGTGATCTTCGCCGCGCCGTCGAGCATCGAGTACTCGGTGTGGTTGTGGAGATGGACGAATGATCCCGACGAGGCTGACACCCGGCCATCTTAAGTGCACCCGCCGACAGGTTCCGAAGGCACGCGGGGCGGGTCGCAAGATCGGCGTGGCGTCCTCGCGTGTCGCCAGTTCAGCGGCGGCGGACGTGGCGAACTCCGCACCGGAGGTGGTGAATGCCACTGCGGCAACGGCTCAGTGATAATCAGGCCATGAACAGGTTGCGGCGCAATCGCCCGCGCGCGAGTGGCATGACCGGCCCGCGCGGGACGGCATGACTACCGCCGCCATCCTGGTCTCGGGTGTGCTGATCGCGGGCGCGCTGCTGGCCTGGCCGCGCACCCGGCGCACGGTGACCACGCCCGCCGAACGCGCGGTGCACACGGTCCTGCACACCGCCTCCGAGGCGGCGCGCCCGCTGCGGCGGGGATTGACCGCCGACTCCGCGGCCGAGGCCGCACCGCATCTGCGCGCGTTGACCGGGGCGCAGGCGCTGGGCATCGCCGATGCCGAGGGCACGTTGCTGGCTTGGGAGGGGCCGCATCCGGAGTTGGCGGACATCTTCATCGATGCGGCGCGGCGGGCCATTTCCACCGCGCGACCGCTGCTGGTCGCCGGTCCCGGCGCGGGGGCGCACACCGTCATCGCCCAGCCGCTGTCCACCGAATACGGGGGTATGGCGGGTGCGCTGGGCGCGGTCGTCACCGGGCAGCCCGATCCAGGGATGCTGGGCGCGGTCGCGGAGGTGGCCCGATATGCCTGCGGGCACATCGAATTGGCCGAACTCGACGCCTCCCGCGCCCGGCTCGACCGCGCGGAGGTGCGGGCGCTGCGGGCGCAGATCAGCCCGCATTTCATCTACAACGCGTTGAACACGATCGCGTCGTTCGTGCGCACCGATCCGGCGCGGGCGCGGGAGCTCATCCTCGATTTCGCCGACTTCACCCGGTATTCCTTCCGCACCGCGGGCGAATTCACCGTGCTGGCCGACGAATTGAAGAACATCGACCGGTACCTGGTGCTCGAGCGCGCCCGATTCGGCGACGCCCTGCAGGTCCGGCTCCAGGTAGCTCCGGAGGTGCTGGGCGTGGTCCTGCCGTTCCTGGCCTTGCAGCCGCTGGTCGAGAACGCGGTCCGCCACGGCCTGGCTCCGCAACCGTCCGGCGGCACCTTGACCCTCATCGCCGCCGACGAAGGCACCGACTGCGTCATCACCATCGAGGACGACGGCGTCGGCATGGATCCCGACCTGCTCCGCTCCGGCGCGCTCGATGCCGTCGAAAAGAACTCCGCCGACGCCCCTTCCGGCGAATCCGCCCATATCGGCCTGGCCAATGTGGACGACCGCCTGCGCGCCGCCTTCGGCGACGACTACGGCTTGATCGTCGAAACCGCGCCCCGGGCAGGCACCAAGGTCATCATGCGCATTCCTAAATTCCGCGCCGGCATCCACCCCTGACGGTTCGCCCACCCCTCTCCTATCGGACAAACCGCACCGTACGATGACCCCGTTGTGACTCAGACCACCGTGAATGGGCCGGGCGCACTGCGCGTACTGGCCGTCGACGACGAGAAGCCCGCTCTGGACGAGCTGGTCTACCTGCTGCGCACTCGCCCCGAGGTCGGCGAAATCCACCAGGCCGCCGACGCCACCTCGGCCCTGCGCGTCCTGCGCGCCCACCCCGTCGACGCGGTCTTCCTCGACATCAACATGCCCGGCCTCGACGGCATGGAATTGGCCGGAATCCTCTCGGAATTCGCGTCGCCGCCCGCCGTGGTTTTCGTAACCGCCCACGACGACCGCGCGGTGGCCGCCTTCGACCTGGGCGCGGTCGACTACCTCCTGAAACCCATCCGCGAAGCCCGCCTGGCCGAATCGGTCCGCCGAATCGCCACCGGCCACGCCCCGTCCGCCCGCACAACCGAACGCCCACAGCCCGAACCAACCGACCCCCACGCCGTCATCCCCGTCGAACTCGGCGGCGTCACCACCCTGGTCGCCCGCGACAGCGTGAACTGGGTAGAAGCCGACGGCGACTACGCCCGCCTACACACCGAATCCGCCTCCCATCTGGTCCGAATCCCCCTCTCCGAACTGGAGAACCGCTGGCGCGAGGCAGGTTTCGTCCGAGTCCACCGCTCCTACCTGGTCGCCCTCCGCGAGGTCACCGGCCTCCGCACCGTCGGCACCAGCACGGTCGTCTGTCTCCGCGCCGTCGGCCCCTCCCCCGCCGTCGAGTTGCCGGTAGCCCGCCGCCAGGTCCGCGAACTCAAGCAACGCCTCATCCCCGCATCGCCCCGCACCCGAGGCGGGCGATGAACGCTGAGCAGCGGAAGCCGGTGCGGGAACGGGTGGTGTTGGCCGAGCGGCGGGGGGCGCGGGTGGTGCGGGCGCGAGTGGAGGTGGCCGAGCAGACCGAGGTGGGGGCGGTGCTGATCGGGGGGTTGATCCGGGCGCAATTCGGGCTGGCGGCGCGGCTGGGGTTGGTGACCGTGGTCGTGCTGGGTGCGCTGCCGCTGGTTTTTCTGGGGCCGCTCGGGACGGCGACGGTGTTCGGAATCCGGCTGCCGTGGCTGTTGTTGGGAGCGGCGGCGTATCCGCTGTTGTACGTCGTGGGCAGGATCTACACCCGGCTGGCCGAGCGCAATGAACGCGACTTCAACGAATTGACCAGGGACTGAGATGGATTGGACCGGACTCTGAGATGGATTCGCACACCTCGCCTATCACGCTGATCGCACTGCTGGCCGCCGCCGTGGCGACAGTCGGGATCGCCGTGTACGGAGTGCGGCTGGCGCGCACCACCTCCGACTTCCTGGTCGCCTCCCGCAGTGTGGGGCCCCGGTGGAACGCGGCGGCCATCTCGGGTGAATACCTCTCCGCCGCCTCATTTCTCGGCGTCGCCGGGCTGATCGCCAAATACGGAGCGGACGCCCTGTGGTACCCGGTCGGTTTCACGGCGGGCTATCTGGGCTTGCTGCTCTTCGTCGCGGCACCCCTACGACGCTCGGGGGCGTACACGGTCCCGGATTTCACCGAATTCCGGCTCGGCTCTTTGCGTTTGCGACGTTTGGCAGCGCTTGTCGTGGTGCTCGTCTGCGCGGTGTACCTGATCCCGCAGTTCCAGGGCGCGGGCCTGACACTGCGAATCCTGCTGGGCGTACCCGGCTGGGTGGGGGCGGTCGCGGTCGCGGCCATCGTCATCGCCACCGTCGCCGGCGGCGGGATGCGCTCGATCACCTTCGTCCAAGCCTTCCAGTACTGGCTGAAGCTGACCGCCGTCGCCCTCCCCGCCCTGGTGCTGGCCGCCCACTTCCTCGGCAACCGCCCGGCGACAACCGATCTCGGCCCCTGGCTGCGCCCCGGCGGCGGCTTCGGCGGCCCCCACCCCCTCTACGCGGTCTACTCCCTGATCGTCGCGACCTTCCTGGGCACCATGGGTCTCCCCCACGTCCTGGTCCGCTTCTACACAAACCCCGACGGCCGCGCCGCCCGCGCAACGGCCGCAACGGTAATCGGCATGGTCGGCGTCTTCTACCTGTTCCCCACCCTGCTAGGCGCTTTCGCCAGAGTCTTCACACCCCAGGTCCTAGGCTCCGACGCCTCAGACGCCGCCGTCCTACTCCTCCCCGAATCAGTACTGGGCGGATTGGCAGGTCAACTGCTGGGCGCGCTCGTCGCCGCAGGTGCTCTGGCCGCTTTTCTATCCACTTCATCCGGCCTACTGGTCAGCATCGCGGGCGTAGTCAGCACCGACCTCCTCCGCGGCCGAATCCGCGATTTCCGACTGGCGGCCCTCATCGCAGGCGCTGTCCCCCTGGCCCTTTCACTGGTCGTAGTCTCCCTCGACCTCTCCCGCACAGTCGGCCTGGCCTTCTCGGTAGCGGCATCGACCCTCTGTCCCCTGCTCACCCTGGGCATCTGGTGGCGCGGCCTCACCGCCCCAGGTGCAGCAGCAGGCTTGATCACCGGCGGCCTCACTTCCGGTGCAGCAACAGCAATTTCGGTAGCAGGCGGCATCCCGGACCGAATCGCCAACGGCTGGCCCGCCGCAATCCTGAGCTACCCCGCAGCCGTAAGTGTCCCTCTGTCTTTCCTGACCATGATCGCCGTCAGCCGCCTGACCCGAGCCCAGCCCACCCCCGAAGTCGCCCGAATCTTCGTCCGCCTCCACGCCCCCGAAGTCCTAGGCCTGAGCGCCGACCGTGAGCCTGGCCTCCACTCGACCTGACCGGCCGCGCCGGTGAATCACGATGTGCGGAATGCGCGGCGGTAGGCGGCCGGGGTGGTGCCCACCTGAGCGCGGAAGCGGCGGCGGAGGTTGACCGGCGAGGCGAGGCCGACTCGGGCGGCAATGGCCTCGACCGGGAGGTCGGTCTCCTCGAGGAGGGTGCGGGCCTGGGACACACGGCGACTCAGCAGCCATGCACCGGGGCTGGTGCCGAGTTGGTCGGTGAAGCGGCGGGCCAGGGTGCGCGGGGAGATGTTGAGGTGGGCGGCCATGTCGGCTACCGAGAGTGGCGTTGCGAGCCGGGTTTCCGCCCAGTCGAGCAGGCCGTCGAGGGACTCGCCCGGTGGTGGCGTCGGGGCGTATTGGAGTTGGCCGCCCTCGCGGTGCGGGGGCATCACCATGTGGCGGGCGAGCAGGGCGGCATGGGCGGGGCCATGGTCTTGCCGGACCAGATGCAGGCACAGGTCGATGCCCGCGCCGGCTCCGGCGCTGGTGGCGACGTCGCCGTGGTCGATATACAGACGGTCCGGCTCCACCCGTACGGCAGGGAATTCGCGCTGTAGGTTCGCGGCCGCCGCCCAATGGGTGGTGGCCGAACGACCGTCGAGTAATCCGGTGCGGGCCAGCGCGAACACTCCGGAGCAAATGGTGGCGAGTCGCGCCCCGCGGGCGTGGGCGCGCAGCAGCGCTGCACGCACTCGGTCGGACAACGGTTCCTCGGGCGGATGCCAGCCCGGGATGAGGACGGTATCCGCGGTCTCCAGCGCCGACAGGTCACGTTCAACGAACATCGCGTACCCGGCCGAACTCGGTACCGGGCCGGGTTTCTCGGTGCAGACCTCGAACTCGTAGTGCTGCGCCACCCCGCCCCGCCGCGTACCGAATACCTCGACGGCACACCCGAGTTCGAAGACCGGCTGCACCGGCCGCACCAGAGCCACCACACGATGCATGGCAAGAAAGTACCCCATGGTGTCTTCCCCGACACTGGCCCGGTACGCCTCGCGCCCGGCAGGGTGGCAGACATGCACTCCGAGATCCTCGACCAGATCGGCTACATCGCCGTCCCCGCCGCCGAATCCCCTGTCCGCGAACTCTTCCCGGGAATCAGAGTCCGCCACCTATGGACCGGAGAATCAGGCGCACACGCGAATATCTTGGAAATGGACCCGGGCACCTCTTGGCCCCACCGCGACATCCACGAGCCCGGCCCGGAAGAGGTCTACGTACTCTCCGGCGTCTTCAACGACGGCGCCCGCGACTACCCCGCCGGAACCTTCCTCCACGCCCCGGCCGGATCCTGGCACATCCCCGCAACCGCAACCGGCTGCACCCTTTTCCTCTTCTACCCCGAGGGCTGATCTCGGATTTCCGTCAATTTCGGTGTCTCAGTGCAGGTCCAGGCCCGTTCGCGGTTGCTGCTTACCGGGGCGCAGGGGTTTCGTGCGGGTCGGCGAAGGTGCTGGGGCCCGCTGTCGCCAGTACTTCGTTACGGTCTTGGATCAGCCATTTGCCGCAAACGCAGCGCAGGTAGCGGATATCGCCGTGGGTGGAGACGGTGGTCGGGGTCGGCCAGGAGCAGGCGGGGCAGGTAGCGGGCATGCCTTCACAGTGATGTAATGAGTTAGTGCATTTCAACCCTTACGGCGGGGTGGCCGCCGAGATTGCGGTGCGGCTGGTGAACGCGGCACCCGGCGAGGATCTCAGCCGGCTGCTCGTGAGCAGTGGTTACCAGCCGGTCGGACCGATCGACGCACGGCAGGATGCCGAATTGCGGCGGTGGATAAGGGAACTCGATGCGGTGTTCACGAATCCGTCGGTTGAGCTGCTCAATGCGCTGCTGGCCAAGACGACCGGCCGCCCATACATTTCGGTGCACGACGGTCGGGCCCCGCACTTGCACTACGCCGAAGAAACGGCCCCGGTGGACGAGCGGGTGAAGGCGTACACCGCCTTCGGTCTCGCGGCACTGTTCTGCGAGGACCCGACCCGGATCGGCCGCTGCGCCCGGGAGGGCTGCGACGTTGTTTTCGTCGACACCTCGCGCAACGGCAGGCGTCGCTTCTGCACCACCCGCTGCTCGACTCGGGTGCACGTGGCCGAGCATCGGCGCCGCTTGGATGGCTGACCGCTCGGCGCGTGGGATCGACCGTTCGGCGCACGGAGCGGGGCCTTCGGCGAGTGACCGGGGCCACATCATGTGTTGATCATGAAGTCCTGGCTAGCGTTTCGCGGCAAGTAAGCCACGTCACACGCTAGGAACGTTCGATGAGCAGCAGTATTGAGGTTGGCGGGACTCCGCCGGCCGCGCCCACGGCGGCGGAGTTCGTCGCCGTGCAGGCCAGTCCGGAGTTTCAGGAGCTTCGGAACCGGTTGCGCCGATTCGTGTTTCCCATGACCGCCCTGTTTCTCACCTGGTATCTGACCTATGTGCTGCTGGGGGCGTATGCCCATGACTTCATGGCGCACAAGGTGTTCGGGAATGTGAATACCGGACTGCTGCTCGGGCTCGGGCAGTTCGTGTCGACCTTTGTGATAACCGGGCTGTATGTGCGGTTCGCCAATCGGGAGCTGGATCCGCGTGCGGCCGCGCTGCGCGCCGAGTTGGAGGGGGATCGGGCGTGAATACGCTGACCTATGCCGCGGCCGAGACCGTCGGCAAGCCCGCGGTCAATATCGCGATCTTCGCGCTGTTCGTGGCCGTCACCATGGTCGTGGTGGTGCGGGCCAGTCGGTCCAATGCCGGTGCGGCGGACTTCTTCACCGGTGGGCGCGGGTTCTCAGGGCCGCAGAACGGGATCGCCATCGCGGGCGATTATCTTTCGGCCGCAAGCTTTCTCGGCATTGCGGGGGCCGTCGCCGTGTACGGGTACGACGGGTTCCTGTACTCCATCGGCTTCCTGGTGGCATGGCTGGTCGCGCTGCTGCTGGTCGCCGAAATGCTCAGGAACACCGGCAAATTCACCATGGCCGATGTGCTGAGCTTCCGGCTCAAGCAGGGGCCGGTACGGACGGCCGCGGCGCTGTCGACGCTCGCGGTGTCGCTGTTCTATCTGCTGGCGCAGATGGCAGGCGCGGGCGGTCTGGTGGCGCTGCTGCTGGATATCAAGAGCCGCACCGGGCAGTCGATCGTGATCGCGGTCGCCGGCGTTCTCATGATCGTCTACGTGCTGGTCGGCGGCATGAAGGGCACCACCTGGGTGCAGATCATCAAGGCCGTGCTGCTGATCGCGGGCGCGGCGTTCATGACCGTGATGGTGCTGGGCAAGTTCGGATTCCACTTCTCCGACATCCTCGGCTCGGCGCAGCAGCACGTGTCGGAGTCGACCGCCAAGGCCGTGGCCAAGCGTGATGTGCTGGCACCGGGCGCGCAGTACGGCGCGAACGGCACCTCCAAGCTGAACTTCGTCTCCCTGGGCCTGGCCCTGGTGCTCGGCACGGCCGGTCTGCCGCACGTGCTCATGCGCTTCTACACCGTGCCGACCGCGAAAGAGGCGCGCCGCTCGGTGGTTTGGGCGATCGGCCTGATCGGCGCGTTCTATCTGTTCACGCTGGTGCTCGGCTACGGCGCGGCCGCCATCGTGGGCCCGGACAAGATCCTGGGCGCGGCCGGTGGACAGAACTCCGCCGCCCCGCTGCTGGCCTACGAGCTCGGCGGCGTGGTGCTGCTGGCGGTCATCTCCGCCGTCGCCTTCGCCACCATCCTGGCGGTGGTCGCCGGTCTGACCATCACCGCCTCGGCATCCTTCGCGCACGACATCTACGCCGGAGTCATCAAGCGCGGCAAGGTCTCCGACAGCGAGCAGGTGCGGGTCTCGCGCATCACCGCGGTCGTGGTGGGCCTGCTGGCCATCGGCCTCGGCATCCTGGCCAACGGTCAGAACGTCGCGTTCCTGGTGGCGCTCGCCTTCGCGGTGGCGGCCTCGGCGAACCTGCCGACCATCCTGTACTCGCTGTTCTGGAAGCGCTTCAACACCACCGGCGCGCTGTGGAGCATGTACGGCGGCCTGATCTCGACCATCGTGCTGATCGTCTTCTCCCCCGCCGTCTCCGGTTCCAAGACGGCGATGCTGCCCAAGCTGGACTTCGACTGGTTCCCGCTGTCCAACCCGGGCATCGTGTCCATCCCGCTGGCCTTCGTGCTCGGCATCGTGGGCACCTTCCTCGGCAAGGCCGACGAGGACCCCGCCAAGGCCGCCGAAATGGAGGTGCGCGCCCTCACCGGCGTCGGAGCCGAGAAGGCCGTCGCGCACTGACCCGCCCCGGGGCGGGCACCGCGCGGCCCGCCCCGGGGAACGGCATTGTCCCCCACCATCATTCGACAGGAGAAAGCGCAGTGACCAGCACGACCGAAACCGACCGGGCGGCATCGGACCGGGAGGGATTCTGGGCCGACCAGGCCCGCCGCCTGCATTGGCATCGACCCTTCACCCGGGTGCTGGATTGGCAGGACGCGCCGTTCGCCGAGTGGTTCGCCGACGGGCAGCTGAATGTCGCCTACAACTGCGTGGACCGCCACGTCCTCGATGGGCACGGCGACCAGGTCGCCATCCATTGGGAGGGCGAGCCCGGCGACAGCCGCGACCTCACCTACGCCGACCTGCTGGCCGAAGTGTCCAGGGCCGCCAACACTCTCACGGCGCTCGGTCTGCGATCCGGTGATCGGGTGGCCATCTACATGCCGATGATTCCCGAGGCCATCGTCTCGATGCTGGCGTGTGCCCGGCTCGGGCTGGTGCATTCGGTGGTGTTCGCCGGGTTCTCGGCGAGCGCGCTGCGACAGCGGGTCGACGATGCCGGGGCCAGAATGGTCATCACCACCGACGGGCAATGGCGGCGCGGCACTGCGGCTCCGCTCAAGGCGGCCGTGGATGAGGCGCTGGCCGAGGGTAATTCGACCGTCGAGCACGTACTCGTGGTGCAGCGCACGGGAATCGAAACTCCGATGACCACGGGCCGGGATCTGTGGTGGCACGACACGGTCGCACAGGCACCGGCCGAGCATCAGGCGCAGCCCTTCGACGCCGAGCACCCGCTGTTCATCCTCTACACCTCCGGCACCACCGGAAAACCCAAGGGAATTCTGCACACGTCGGGCGGCTACCTGACCCAGGCGTCCTACACCCACGACATCGTCTTCGACCACCAGCCCGGCCAGGATGTGCACTGGTGCACCGCCGATATCGGCTGGGTCACCGGGCACAGCTACATCGTGTACGGACCGCTGTCGAACCGCGTCACCCAGGTCGTGTACGAGGGCACCCCGAACTTCCCGGACGAGCACCGCCACTTCCAGATCATCGAAAAGTACGGCGTCACCATCTATTACACCGCTCCGACGCTGGTGCGCACCTTCATGAAGTGGGGCCGCGAGATCCCCGGCGCCCACGACTTGTCGAGCCTGCGACTGCTGGGCTCGGTCGGCGAACCGATCAACCCGGAAGCCTGGCGCTGGTACCGGGAAGTCATCGGCGGCAACCGAACCCCCATCGTGGACACTTGGTGGCAGACCGAGACCGGGGCCATCATGATCGCTCCGCTACCCGATACACCCGACGCCAAACCCGGCGCGGCCATGACCCCGATTCCGGGCATCTCCGCCAAGGTCGTGGACGAGGACGGCACCGACCTGGGCGACCGCGACGCCGACGGCCTGCTGGTGCTGACCCAGCCCTGGCCTTCCATGGCCCGCGGCATCTGGGGCGATCCGCAGCGCTTCCGCGAGACCTACTGGGATCGATTCGCTTCCACCGGTTGGTATTTCGCGGGTGACGGCGCACGCCTGGATGCCGACGGCGACCTGTGGATCATGGGCCGGGTCGACGATGTCATGAACGTGTCGGGCCACCGCATCTCCACCGCCGAGGTGGAGTCCGCGCTGGTCGGTCACTCCGGCGTGGCCGAGGCCGCGGTCGTCGGCGCCTCGGACGAGACCACCGGTCAGGGCATTGTCGCCTTCGTCATCCTGACCGCCGAAACCACCGACACCGGAACCGATCTGGTGCGCGAGCTGAAGGCCGAGGTCTCCCGCGAGATCAGCCCGATCGCCCGCCCGCGTGACATCCACGTGGTGCCGGAGCTGCCCAAGACCCGCTCCGGCAAGATCATGCGCCGCCTGCTGCGCGACGTGGCCGAGGGTCGCGAACTCGGTGACACCTCGACCCTGGTGGATCCCGGCGTGTTCGCCGCGATCGCCCGGCGCTGAACCGCCCTCGGGCGATCAGCGACTCGCGATCAGGCGACGGACGCGGCCGCCGGTTCGACATGGGTAGTGGTGCGGCGCGCCGCGTGAGCGCCCCGCACCACCAGCGGCAGCACCCATGCCGACGCGATTTGATCCAGACTCGCGGCGCCGATGCCGAGCCGGTTGTGCACGAACCCGACCGAAAGCCCCAGGCCCGGATCGGCCCAGCCGAACGAGCCGCCGAGGCCGATGTGCCCGAAGCCCGCGCGGGCGCCCGGGATCGGCAGGGAGTGATAGCCCATGTGCCACATCATCGGGATGTAGAACAAGGCGTGATCGAGCCGATAGGTCTCGACATGCCGCATCGCCTTGATGGTCTGCGGCGACAGGAACCGGCGGCCCTGATGCATGCCGTCATTAGCGAGCGCGCCGTACACGGTGGCCAGTCCGGTCGCGGTGCAGACGCCATTGCCCGCCCCGAGCTCGGTGTGCAGGATCGGCGGATCCTCGCCCTCGAGCAGCAGATCCAGGCCGGGCAGGAACAGCGCGCGAGCTGCCGCGCCGAGCGCACCGGGCAGTGAGTAGGCCCGGCCCAGCACCAGCGACACGTAATTCGTGCCGACCGCCGAGAGCTTGTTGCCCTGCAGCACGGCCGCGCTGGTCGGTGATCCGGAAGGCGGCAGGCCCAGGTGAATGCCCTCGGCCCCCAGCGGTTCGGCGACCTCGCTGCGGAACAACTCGGCCATCCCCCGCCCGGTCACCGCGCGCGCCAGACCCGCCAGCAGCCAGCCGTAGGTCAGCGCGTGATAGGTCGGAATGCCCAGCAGATGATCGGGTTTCGCCGCGGCCAGCTGCTCTTCCATCATCCGGTGATCGAGCACGTCGTCGAGCCCGCGCGCGATCGCCGGCAGCCCGTACAGCCCGGCCCGGTGGGACATGACCTCGCGCACCGTGATCCGCTGCTTGCCATTGGCCGCGAACTCGGGCCAGTAGTGCGCGACGGGAGCGTCGTAGTCGATGAGTCCCCGGTCGGCGAGCCGGTGGATGACCGTGGCCGCAATGCCTTTGGTGGCGGAGAAGACGATCGATCCGGTGTCGGCGTCCCAGCCCACCCCCGGCGCGGCCTCACCGGCCCAGATCTCGACCAGCGGCTCCCCGCGCAGATGCACCGTGAGCCCGCCGCCCGCCCCCGGGCGACCACCCACCATTCGCGCGAAAGTACGTACCAGCGGACCGAATTCGCTGGTCGCGTAGCCGCTCACCGAGGTGGGCAGGTCCACGAGACCCGTGCGGGAAGCATCATTGCTCACCTTTTACACGGTACGAGCGATGGGTCACACCGGGCAATGATCTGGACGGGAGAGTTATTCGCATTGGCCCAGTGGTTATTTGGAGTGTCCGAGTCGGGATGGGGTCGTTATCGCGAGTCGGTGCGTAGGCTGGGCATCATGCGTACGCTGCGGTCGGTACTCCTGGCTGTGCTCGCCATCGTCTCTCTGGTTGCGGGGGTCGCCCTGGTTGCCGGGTGCGCGACCAAGCAGGAGACCGCGCCGCCGCGCGTCACCGGCGACTTCCACGGGAACATCGAGATTCCCGATCATCCGCTGGCGGTGGGTGTCAGCTTCGCCGAGGATGGCAAGGCGACCATCGACATTCCGGCGCAGGGGTTGCAGGGCAAGTCGCTCAGCGCGGTGCAGGCCGATGCCGACGGCGTCTCCTGGGCCATTACCAAGATCCCCGGAGACCCCTCGTACCAGGGTAAATACGATAAGGGCTCGGACACCATCACCGGGCAGTTCACCCAAGCCGGGCAGAGCTTCCCGTTGACGCTGACGCGCGGCAAGGTCGAGGGCCCGTCGCGGCCGCAGGAGCCCAAGCCGCCGTTCCCGTACAAATCCGAGGACGTCACCTACCGCAGCGGCGACATCACCATCGCCGGGACGCTGACCGAGCCGAACAGCGGCGGCCCGTTCCCGACCGTCGTGCTGATCAACGGCAGCGGGGCCAATGACCGCAATGAGGAAATCCTCGGCCACAAGCCGTTCCTGCTGCTGGCCGACACCCTCACCCGCGCCGGATACGCGGTCCTGCGCACCGACAAGCGCGGGGTCGGCAAGACCGGCGGCAACCTCGACACCTCGGACTACAAGGATCTGGCCGACGATATCGGCGCCGGAATGACGTTCCTGCGCGGACGTTCCGAGATCGATGCCAAACGGATCGGTCTGCTCGGGCACAGCGAGGGCGGCTATGTCGGCCCGCTCTACGCCTCGCGTCCGGACAGCGGCGTCGCCTTCGTCATCATGATGGCGGGCCCGGCGGTGCCCGGCTCGGATGTCCTGGTGCTGCAGAACCGGCTCATCCTCACCGCCCAGGGCGCGACCCCCGAGGAGATCGACAAGGCGGTCGCCTTCAATTCGACCCTGTCGACCCTCATGCGCTCGGGCGATCTGGAGGCCGCCAAGACCTATGTGCGCCAGCACAATGACGAGCTGCCCGCCGAGCAGAAGCTCTCCGAGGACGATATCGCCGCACTGGTGACCCCGTATATGGCCGCGCTCATCGGCTACGACCCGGCCCCGGCACTGCAGGCGCTGCGCATGCCGGTGCTGGCCTTCTACGGCACCAAGGATCTGCAGGTGGCCGCGTCCCAGAGCGAGGGCCCCGCACGCAGCCTGCTGGCCGCCGACCCGGATGCCACCGTGCACGTCTTCGACGGACTCAATCACCTGATGCAGCCCGCCGATACCGGCAGCCCCAAGGAATACGCCGGTATCGAGACCACCATCGATCCGCAGGTGCTGACCTTCGTGACCGGCTGGCTGACCCAGCGCTTCCCGCCGACACGATGAGCGTTCGTGCACGTGCACATGGCGCGCGGGCACTTCGGCGGGAAGAGTGGTGGGGTGGGAATTTACGAAGACCGGGTGCTGCCGCGGCTCGTGGACATGTGCTGCGGGACGAAATACCTGAACCGCGAGCGTGAGCGGGTCTGCGCCGACCTGCACGGGCGCGTGGTCGAGATCGGATTCGGCTCCGGACGCAATGTGCCGTTCTATCCGGACACCGTGAAGTCGGTCAGCGCGGTCGAGCCCGCCGATCTCGGCTGGAAGATGGCGGCCGAACGGGTCGCCGCGTCGACGGTGCCGGTGGAGCGAGCCGGACTGGACGGGCAGCACCTGCCGTTCGAGGACGACAGCTTCGATTCGGCGCTGTCCACCTGGACGCTGTGCACCATTCCCGATGTCGAGACCGCGCTCGCCGAAGTGCGCCGAGTATTGGTGCCCGGCGGCACTTTTCATTTCGTCGAGCACGGTCTCGCACCGGATCCCGGCGTGGTGAAGTGGCAGAACCGGTTGAACCCGATCCAGAAGGCCGTGGCCGGTGGCTGCCACCTCAATCGCGATATTCGCGGCCTGGTCGAATCGGCGGGGTTCGAGATCCGCGAAATCGACCGCTATTACCAGAAGGACGGCCCCAAGCCTTGGGGTGCGCTCTCGCTGGGCGTCGCGGTGTCCGCCTGAGATCTACCGCGTCATGAAACCTGTTGGGGCCAGCCGCCGTACGGGACGGTGATCAGCTCCATGTAATGGCCGACGGGATCGAGGAAATAGATCCCCCGGCCGCCGTCATTGTGGTTGATCTCGTTCACGCCCTGCTGCCGCGGATCGGCCCAATAGGTCATGCCGTACCGCTTGATCTTCTCGTAGGCCGCGTCGAATTCTTCCTCCGACACCAGGAAGGCGTAGTGCTGCGGTTGCGGCTCGCCCTCGAATCCCGGTGGCATATTGGAAAAGTCGAAGGTTACGCCATTGCCGACCGTGATCGGAATGAACGGACCATACGGCTTACCCACCTCCACCCCGAGAATATCCGCCCAGAATTCGGCGGAAACCTGATTGTCGACGCACGCGACGATGGTGTGGTTGAACTGGATAGTGATAGGAATTCTCCTGTACTCGTGACGATCCCGACCCTGGACCGGTACAAGTCGGCCGACAGGAGCACCGCCACGCCTACGACGTTAACCAGAAACCGCCGAATTTGCCAAGCCCCCTGTGCGTGCCTTCACAGCGGGCGGCGGGGCGCGGAGTACTCCTGCTCCGGGCGGCCGGTGCTGCCGTAGCGCAGTTGCATGCGCAGGTCGCCCGCGCCGACCAGGGTCGCCAGATAGCGCTGGGCGGTGGCGCGGGAGATGCCGATCGCGGCCGAGACCTGCGCCGCGGACATGGGCGCGTCGGCGGCCTGAACCGCCTGCAGCACCAGGTCTTTCGTCGGCGAAGCAGCCGCCACCGCACCGGCCGCCGACGCTGCGGCCACCACCGCCGGACGCAGCGCCGCCAACGCCGCGTCCACGTCCCCCGCCGTCACCTCCGGCGCCGCGAGGATCCGCCGGTATCGCGCATACCCCGCCAGCCGCGCCGCCAGCACCGCATGATCGAACGGCTTCACCAGATACCCCAGCGCCCCCGCCGCCAGCGCCGCCCGCACCGTCTCCGATTCCGTTGCGGCAGTGAGCATCATGGCATCGAACCGAACCTCCCGGACCAACTCGATCCCCGACCCGTCCGGCAGATAGACATCCACCAACGCCAAATCCACCTGCGCCCCGGCAATAGCGGCCCGAGCCCCCGCCAAACTGTTCACCGTCGCCGCCACCGCGAACCCCGGCAATGCCGCCACGATCCCCGCATGCATATTCGCCACCCGGAAGTCATCATCGACCACCAGCACGCTCAGCTCTCCCACACCATTTCCTCTTCCGACAACACACCCGGCATCCGGGCAATGAATTCCGCTCCCCCCAAAGCCTTCTCGCCTTCGACTTCCCCACCCGCAGCCGTCTCGGCACCGCCCGGGTCCGCCAGCCACACATCCCCGCCGCGCGCCCGCGCCACCTGCCGCGACAGCGCCAACCCCAGCCCGCGCCCGCCGGGCCCACCACCCGACTTGGTCGAGACGCCCTCGGCAAAGACCGAATCCACCAGATCGGGCGCAACGCCCGCCCCGTTGTCGGCGACCGCGATATGCAGGGTGTCCCCTTCCTGCACCAACTCCACCTCGACGACCGGCCCCGATCCCCCGGCCGCGGAATGCTGCTTCGTCATCCCGGCGTTCTTTTGGCCGGGATCCACACCGGCAGGGTGGATTCCGGCCAAGAGCACGCCGGAATGACGGGTGGACGACCCGGCCGCACGCTCAGAGTCGGCGGAGCTCACGGCCGCCGCGGCGTCGATGGCGTTGTCGAGCAGGTTGCCCAGGACGGTCGTTACGTCAACGGGGGCGGCGAGATTCGCTTCGACCCAGGTGTTGGGGCCGAGGCGGAGATGGACGCCGCGTTCACGGGCGTGGGCGGACTTGGCGGCGAGGAATGCTTGCAGGTAGGGGTCGCGGATGGTTTCCAGACCCGGAAGGGTCGCGCCCAATGGGCCGGTGCCGAGAAGTTCCTCGAGGTAGCGCGCGGCCTCGTCGGGGCGGTCGGTGTGCAGTAGGCCGGAGAGCAGGTGGAGGCGATTGGCGAATTCGTGGCGCTGGGCGCGCAGGACGGTGCTCATGGTGGAGACCGCGTCGAGTTGGCGGGTCAGGGATTCGACGTCGGTGCGGTCGCGGACGGACAGGACCGCGCCGAGTGGGCGGTTGTCGCGGGCGACGGCGCGGGCGGTGACGACGACGATGCGATCGCCGACGGCGGCCTGGACGGGTTGGCCGTCCGCGGCTCGGAAGGCTTGTAGGACACGAGGAGTCAAGCCGATGGCGTCGAGGGCGCTGCCGGGTTCGGGGTCGATGGCGAGCAGGCGGCGAGCCTCGTCGTTGACGACCGTGATCCGCCATCGGGCATCCACGGCGACCACGCCTTCGCCGATGCCGTGTAGAACGGCGTCCTGTTCGCGGACCAGGTCGGCCAGATCCGATGGCTCCAGGCCGAGGGTCAGGCCGTGCCAGCGACGAGCCAGCAAAACCGATCCGGCAATGCCCGCCAGCAGTGCGCCGCCGATCAGCAGGCCCGCGCGGCGGAGGTCGCGCAGCAGTTGGTCGCGCACCGCCGCGGTCGAAATGCCCACGCTGACTTCGCCGACCACCGATTCGCCATTGGGCGCGAAGACCGGAACCTTGGCGCGCACGGACTCCCCCAGGGTGCCGTGTTCCCGGATGACGAACTCGGTGCCGCCGAGCGCCTTCGTCGGGTCGGTGCTCACCATTTCGCCGAGTCGGTCGCGGTCGGGATGGGCCAGGCGGATTCCGGCGTCATCGGTGATCACCACGAACAATGCGTCGGTGCGGAGCCTGGCGTCGTCGGCGACCCGTTCGAGGTCACCGTGCGCGAGTTCGTTCTTCAGCGCGGGCCCGGGTTGCAGAGCGATGCCCGCGTAGCGCGATACCTCCGCGCGCACCTCCGGGTCGGAGGCGACCGTGCGGGCGACGGCGAGCGCGCGCTGGCCGTATTCGTCCGACAGCCGCTGCCCACTGACGTAGGCGAAGACGCCGAAGGCGAGTCCGAGGGTCAGGCCCACCACGGCGATCTGCAGGAGCAGGATCTGGGTCCGGAGACGGACGGAGCGGGGGCCGAGCGAGAACACGGGGCACAGTGTAGACAACGGTCCGCAAACCGATGAGCAGAATGCACAAAACGGGCGGATCGTCAGTTGTGTGACTTGCGCGCACAAGCGGGCCGAGTGTGACCCGGCACACGTAGCTTCTGTCCAACGCCGCAGTTGCGGCACTGGACAGGAGCAGTAATGAGTACAACGACCACTGAGCGCAATGAGGCGCCTTTGATCGAACTGCGCGGTGCGACCAAGCGGTTCCCCGGGAACAACGGCGGGATCCACACCGCGGTCCGCGATCTGAACTTCACCGTCGCGGCGGGCGAGTTCGTCGCCGTCGTCGGGCCGACCGGCTGCGGCAAGTCGACGACGCTGTCGCTGGTCTCGGGCCTGGAGCCCGCCTCGGCCGGGCGAACCCTGGTGCGCGGCAAGGATGTTCGCGGTATCCCGGACGGTGTCGGCTACATGTTCCAGCAGGACGCCGTGCTGCCGTGGAAGTCGGTCCTCGAGAATGTGGCGCTGGGCCCGAAGTTCCGGGGCGTGTCCAAGGCCGAGGCGCGCGAGCGCGCGGGCCGCTGGGTGCGCACGGTCGGGCTGGGCGGGTTCGAGAACTACTACCCGCATCAGCTCTCGGGCGGTATGCGCAAGCGGGTGGCGCTGGCGCAGACGTTGGTGAACGATCCCGAGATAATCCTCATGGACGAGCCGTTCAGCGCGCTGGATGTGCAGACCCGCGGGCTCATGCAGGACGAGCTGCTGCGCGTGTGGTCCGGCACCGACGGGGAAAAGCCCCGCGCCGCGGTGATTTTCGTGACCCACGATCTGGAGGAGGCCATCGCGCTCGCCGACCGGGTCGTCGTCATGACCGCCAGCCCCGCGACGGTCTGCGGCGACTTCAAGGTCACCCTCGATCGTCCCCGCAATGTCGAGGAGGTGCGGCTCACCGAGGAGTTCCGCGACCTCTACAAGGAAATCTGGGAAACGCTGCGCGATCAGGTCGAGGCGGCTCGCACCAAGGGAGCGTCTCGTGTCGCTTAATACAATTCAGAAAACCGCTGCTAACTCACCGGAGTTCGAGGTCGAGACCGAGGAGCAGATCCTCGCGCGGGTCCGCTCGCAGTCCCGCCGGAACAAGATCCGCACCTGGGGCCTGCGCGCCCTGATCGTGGTCGCCTGGCTGGGCTCCTGGCAGCTGACCGCCACCTACTGGATCGACCCGTTCTTCTACTCCAAGCCCTCCCTGATCTGGGACCGCCTGGTCGAATGGTTCACCAAGGGAACGCAGTTCGGCTCCATCTGGCTGCAGCTCTACACCACCGTGCAGGAGGCCGTGCTCGGCTTCGTCATCGGCACCGTCGCCGGTGTCGTGCTGGGTGTGCTGCTGGGCCGCTCCCGCTACTGGGCCGATGTGCTGGCCCCGTTCATCAAGGCGCTCAACGCGGTTCCCCGCATCGTGCTGGCCTCGCTGTTCATCATCTGGTTCGGCCTGGGACTGCAGTCCAAGGTGGCGACCGTCGTCGTGCTGGTGTTCTTCGCGGTGTTCTTCAACGCCTTCACCGGTGCCCGCGAAGTCGACGGCAATGTCATCAACAATGCCCGCATCCTGGGTGCGAGCCGCGGCCAGGTACTGGGCTCCATCGTGCTGCCCAGCGCCACCACCTGGATTCTGTCCTCGCTGCACACCGCTTTCGGCTTCGCGCTGATCGGCGCGGTGGTCGGTGAATACGCCGGCGCCAGCAAGGGTCTGGGCCTGCTGATCAGCAATGCCCAGGGCACCTTCGACGCGGCCGGCATCTACGCGGGCATGATCATCATCACCGTGGTGGCCCTGGTCGCGGAATGGCTGATCGGCCTGGCGGAGAACCGCTTGCTGAAGTGGCGTCCGTCGCAGTCGTCTTCGGCGCACGGGATCTGAGCCATGAAGTACCGCAAGCATATTGCCGTGGTCCTGCTGGCGATCAGCTCGCTGCTGCTGGTGACCGGCTGCCGCGATTCGCGCACCATTCCCGCGAAGAACGGGCGGCCCCAGATCACCATCATGGTGGGCGGTCTGGAGAAGGTCATCTACCTGCCGGCCATGCTCACCGAGAAGCTGGGCTTCTTCAAGGACAACGATATCGACGTGCAGCTGCTGGGCGAGCAGTCCGGCGCCAACGCCGAGACCGCGCTGCTCACCGGCGATGTGCAGGGCGTGGTGGGCTTCTACGACCACACCATCGACCTGCAGGCCAAGGATCAGTGCTTGAAGACGGTCGTGCAGTTCGCCGATGTGCCCGGTGAGGTCGAGCTGGTGTCCAAGCAGGACGCCGATACCATCAAGTCTCCCAAGGACTTCCGGGGCCGCAATCTGGGTGTCACGTCGCTGGGCTCCTCCACCGACTTCCTCACCCAGGCCCTGGCCGGGCAGGCCGGTCTGCAGACTTCCGACTACACGCGCGTGAAAGTCGGTGCGGGCCAGACCTTCATCGCGGGCATGAACCACAACGGCATCGACGCGGGCATGACCACCGATCCGACCGTCGCCAAGATGACCACCTCCGGCGACGCCCAGATCCTGGTCGACATGCGCAATGAGCAGGGCACCCGCGCCGCGCTGGGCGGCCTCTACCCCGCGGCCTCGCTCTACATGCGCTGCGAGACCGTCGAGAACCATCCGGACATCGTGCAGAAGCTGGCGACCTCCTTCGTCCAGACCCTGCGCTGGATCAAGACCCACACGCCGGAGGAGATCGCCGCCAAGATGCCCAGCCAGTACGCGGGCGGCGACCCCAAGCTCTACGTCAAGTCCATCGGCGATTCGATCAGCATGTTCAACGGCGACGGCCTGATGAAACGCGAAGGCGCGCAGAACGTCCTGCGCATCCTCGGGCAGTACTCGCGCAATGTCTCCCCGGTGAAGGATCGCATCGACCTGAACGCGACCTACACCAACGAATTCGTGGAGAAGGCCCAGGGGGCGAGCAAGCCCTGACCGGCCCACGCGGAACCGCACATCACGTGAGGGGTGTGCGGTTTCGCGTTATTCGGGGACGGTTACCGGAGTGCGGCGGGCTCGGCGCAGGGCGTCGATGGTGAAGATCGCCAGGGCCAGCCAGATGAGTGCGAAACCGGCCCAGCGCGAGGCGGGCATCGCTTCGTGGCCGACCGCCACGCCCCAGGTCAGCTGTAGCGCGGGGGTCAGATACTGCAGGATTCCCATGGTGGACAACGGGACTCGCGGGGCGGCCAGCGCGAACAGGACCAGGGGTACGAGGGTGACGGGGCCGGTCAGCATGAGCAGGCCGGTATGCGGCACCGACGAACCGAAGGTCGCGTTGCCGGTCAGGGCGATGACGATCACCGCGATCAACGCGAACGGCGCGGCCGCCAGCCCCTCGGCCGCCAGACCGGGCAGCGCGTCGAGGCGGATCACCTTCTTGACCAGACCGTAGGTGGCGAACGAACAGGCCAGGATCAAGGCGATCCAGGGCGGGCGGCCGTAATCGATGGTCAGCACGATCACCGCGGTCGCGCCGAGCCCCAGCGCGACCCACTGCGCGGCCCGCAGCTTCTCGCGGAAGATGAGGACACCGAACGCGACCGTCACCAGCGGGTTGATGAAATAGCCCAGCGCGCACTCGACCACGTGATGCGAGATCACGCCGTAGACGTAGACGCCCCAGTTCAACGAGATCGCCGCCGAGGCGACCGCGGCCAGCCGCCAGGTGCGCGCATCGATCCGCCGCAGTTCGCCCAGCCGCCCGGCCAGCGCCATCACCAGCAGCGAGACGACCAGCGTCCAGAGGATCCGCTCGACCAGCACCTCCCCCGCGCTCGCGAAGGACAGCAGCCCGAAGAACGCGGGGAACAGGCCCCACATGAAATAGGCCCCGATACCGAAGGCGATACCGCTGTCCCGGGTGACGTCGTGCCCCTCGCGCTGCTTTGTCTCGAGCGCCGCGTCTGAGGTTCCATGTCCTTGGGCCACTCGACTACGTTAGCCCGCGCAACTATCGGCCCGACAGTCAATACATCGGATGATCCTCACACCTGCCCGGCGCGTGACGAACAGCTACGGGCCAGTTTCTTTGATCGCCCTTTACTGTGGAGGGCATGTCGATTACTGCGCAGGCAGCTAGTCCACCGAGCCCACCCGCCCTGGGCCTCAGCTCCGCCGAGGTGGAGCAGCGGCGGCGCGACGGGCTCACCAATGACGTGCCGGAGCGGGCCAGCCGGTCGGTCCGCGACATCGTCCGGGCAAATGTGTTCACCCGGATCAACGCCATCCTGGGTGTGCTGTTCATTCTGGTGCTGGCCACCGGATCGATCATCGACGGCATGTTCGGCCTGCTGATCGTCGCCAACAGCGCGGTCGGCATCATCCAGGAGGTCCGCGCCAAGCAGACCCTGGACCGGCTGGCCATTGTCGGCCAGGCCAAACCGATGGTGCGCCGCGAGGGCAAGGCCGTGGCGGTGGCGCCGCAGGAGATCGTGCTCGACGACATCATCGAGCTCGGACCCGGCGATCAGGTCGTCGTCGACGGCGAGGCAGTCGAATGCGAACTGCTCGAGGTCGACGAGTCGCTGCTCACCGGTGAGGCCGATCCGATCGACAAAACCGTTGGCGCGCAGATCATGTCGGGTAGTTTCGTGGTGTCCGGCAGCGGCGCGTACCGGGCCACCAAGGTCGGCAAGGACGCCTACGCGGCCAAGCTCGCCGAGGAGGCCAGCAAGTTCACGCTGGTGAAGTCGGAACTGCGCAGCGGTATCGACACCATTCTGAAAGTCATTACCTACCTGCTGATTCCGGCGGGGCTGTTATCCATTTACAACCAGCTGGTGTCGTCCAAGGAATCCTGGCGGCCCGCCGTCAACGGCATGGTGGCCGCGCTGGTGCCGATGGTGCCCGAGGGCCTGGTGCTGATGACCTCGATCGCCTTCGCGGTCGGCGTGGTGCGGCTGGGCGCGCGCAAGTGCCTGGTGCAGGAGCTGCCCGCCATCGAGGGGCTGGCCCGGGTGGATGTGGTGTGCGCGGACAAGACCGGCACGCTGACCGAGAACGGCATGCGGCTCTCCGAGATTCGACCGGTCGGCGACACGGACGGTGAGGACCTGAAGCCGGTTCTCGCCGCGCTGGCCGGCGATGATCCGCGGCCGAACGCGAGCATGCTCGCCATCAAGGAGGCCCTGCCCGACGCGCCCGGCTGGCAGTCCACCGGCGTCGCGCCGTTCTCTTCCGCCAAGAAGTGGTCGGGCATGTCCTATGGCGAGCACGGCAACTGGCTCATCGGCGCGCCCGACGTCCTTCTGGATCCCGCCTCCGAAATAGCCGACACCGCACAAGAAATCGGAGCCAAGGGTCTGCGCGTGCTGCTGCTGGCGCGGAGCGACCGGTCGGTCGACGCCCCCGACGCACCCGGCACCGTGACGCCTGCCGCGCTGGTGGTGCTCGAGCAGAAGGTGCGGCCCGACGCCAAGGGCACGCTCGAATACTTCGCGTCCCAGCATGTTTCGACGAAGGTCATCTCCGGCGACAATGCGGTGTCGGTCGGGGCCGTGGCTTCCTCGCTGGGGCTGGCCGGCGGTCATGACGCGGTCGACGCCCGCACCTTGCCGACCGACCAGAACGAACTCGCGGATGTGCTGGAGCACAAGACCGTCTTCGGACGGGTCCGCCCGGATCAGAAGCGCGCCATGGTCGGAGCGTTGCAGTCGCGCGGGCACACGGTCGCCATGACCGGCGACGGCGTCAACGACGTGCTCGCGCTGAAGGATGCCGATATCGGCGTCGCCATGGGCTCGGGTAGCCCGGCCACCCGCTCGGTGGCGCAGATCGTGCTGCTGGACAACAAGTTCGCGACCCTGCCCTACGTCGTCGGCGAGGGCCGCCGGGTGATCGGCAATATCGAGCGGGTCTCCAACCTGTTCCTGACCAAGACCGTGTACTCGGTGGTGCTGGCGTTCCTGGTCGGCATCGCGGGCATCGGTTCACAGATCTTCCACTACAAGGCGATCGGCTATCCGTTCCTGCCACGTCATGTGACGATCGCGGCCTGGTTCACCATCGGCATCCCGGCCTTCATCCTCTCGCTGGCGCCCAACAATGAGCGTGCCCGCAGCGGATTCGTCGGGCGCGTCATGCGTTTGGCGGTGCCGTCGGGACTGGTGATCGGCGTGATGACCTTCATCTCGTACATGATCGCCTACAAGGGGCCCAACCCCGGGGAGACCGAGAAGGTGCAGGTGAGCACCAGTGCGCTCATCACACTGCTCATCATCGCTGTGTGGGTGCTGGCGATCGTGGCGCGGCCGTGGAACTGGTGGAAGATCCTGCTCGTCGCGGGTTCCGTTGCGGGGTACCTGATCCTGTTCTCGGTGCCGTTCACGCGCCACTTCTTCAAACTGGATCCGTCCAACGTGGCGCTGACGACCTCGGCGGTCATCTGCGGCGGCATCGGCATCGTGCTCGTCGAGGTGGCTTGGTGGCTGAGCGCCAAGTACCTGGGCGAGTCGCCGCACACGCAAACCGCTGAGCCGGTCGAAACCGACTGACCCTCAGCACCTTCCACGACGGCGGTACACCATCCGGTGTGCCGCCGTCTTTTACATCCAAACTGGTCGCATGGTTTGGCTCGCCGGGGGCTTTACCGTGCTGGGCAGGTACCGAATTCGCAGGTACCTTGTGGCTCATGGAGGTCTTGCTGCATCAGCTCGACGCATTCGCCGACGCACCCTTCTCAGGCAATCCCGCGGCGGTCATGCCGCTGTTGTCCTGGCTGCCGGACGAACTGCTGCAGCGGCTAGCGGAGGAGAACAATCTCGCGGAGACCGCCTTCTACACGTCCGCGCTGCCGCCGGAAGCGGGTGCGCCGCCGGACAACTCGCCCGCGTTCCACCTGCGCTGGTTCACCCCGACCGTGGAGGTCGACCTGTGCGGGCACGCCACCATGGCCGCGGCGGCCCAGATTCTCGACGATATGCATCCCGGTGCGGATCGCGTCCACTTCTACACGCGCAGCGGATGGTTGCGCGTGGATCGCGACCGCGATGATCTGGTGCTGGATCTGCCGTCGGTGTCATCGGTGGAAATCGATGTTCACGAAGACATTCCGCACATGTTGGCCAAGGCGCTCGGTGTGCGCCCGCTGCGCGCCTTCGAGGGCACCGATGTCGTTTTGTTCGTGACCGCCGAACACGAAGTGCGCGAATCACGCCCGAACTTCTCGGCGTTCCCGGCAATGAAGCGTGCCGCCATCCTCACCGCCGAAGGCGATGAGGTCGACTTCGTGTCCCGGGTCTTCGCACCCGGCCAGGGGATCCCGGAGGATCCCGTCACCGGTTCCGCGCATGCCCAGCTCGCGCCGTTATGGAGCAAGGAGCTCGGCCGCACCGCACTCACCGCCCGGCAGCTCTCCCGCCGCGGCGGTTCGCTCCGCTGCACCCTCAGCGACGACCGCGTCCGGCTGACCGGGCGCTGCCGCCGCTATCTCGACGGGGTAGTTCGCCTGCCGGACTAGGGAACTCGGCGATCTGTGATCTGGCGGGTCAACGTCAGCAGGTCCTCGGTGCGGTAGCCCGGGTAGCCGTGCAGCACCGACAGCCATTCGGCCGGGATGGCCGACGCGCCCCAGCGTGCGCCCAGCAGACCGCCCGCGATGGCGGCGGTCGTATCGGTGTCGCCGCCCGCCCGAACCGCGAGTTCCAGTGCCGCGGGCAGGGTTTCGGCGTGGGTGATAGCCCACCAGGCCGTCTGCAGGGCGTGGACCACCCAGCCGTTCTTGGGGAAGTCGGCCGGGCTGCCGGTTTCGGCCTTGTCCAGCAAGGGTTCCCAGAATCCAGTGTCGACCTGGGACAGCGCCTCGCGGAGGCCGTCGTAGGTGCCGTGGATGACGGCGTGGCGAATGGCGAGGGTCCACACCTTGCACGCCTGCATGGCTTGCATGTCGTAGTGAGTGAGGGAGCTGACGAGTTTGGCTGCCTTGCCGCACTTCTCGGCATCGTCGAGGTAGGCCAGTGCCACCGGGGCGGTGCGCATGAGCGAGCCGTTGCCCGCCTTCAGGCCGGTGAGGTCGTGAGCTCGCATCTGCATGGCGCGGCCGGTCTGGTCACGCCACTCCAGGACCTGCCGGGTCTGGTTGCCGATGTCCTTGGGCTGGGAATCCCACCAGGCGACGAACTCGGCGGCCACCGCATCCAGGCCCTCCGGATTACAGATGTCGCCCTGCTTCGCGGCCGCCCGCGCCACCGCGACCGCCATGGCGGTGTCATCGGTCCACTCGCCCGGGGCCCACATGAACGAGCCGCCGCCCTTCATGTGGATCTCCGCGTCCGGGCCTGGATAGGTGAACTCGTAGCCCGCCCCCAGCGCGTCACCGGCCGCTGTGCCCAGCAGTACCCCCGCGGCCCGGTCGGCCTGCTCCGGCGTCAATTCCATCTGTGCTCGCCTCTTCCGCTCCGATGCGTCCACATCGATCTATCACGACGTTACTCACTTCGCGGGCACGCCGACCCGGCCAGCCGTGGTCTTTACGGGTTCCGCACTACGCTCGGGGGCACTTACTCGGATGGATGATCCGGAGGTTCTGCCGATGATGAACCAGCTCGTAGACCGTCCCACCCCGATCGAACCCCACCCGCTCACCCGGCCCCTGGCGCCGGTGCCCGGTTCGGGCCATATCTTCGACGTCACCCGCCGCCTCGGCACCGTCGATATGGACGAGAACCAGTACCTGCGCATCGACGGCATCGCGCGGCACCTACAGGACGCGGGCGTCGACCACCTCGTCCACATGGACGCCCTCGAATCCCACCCGCACTGGATCTGCCGCCGCACCGTCATCGACGTGCTCAGCCCCATCACCTGGCCCGCCCAACTCCGCATCCGCCGCTGGTGCTCCGGCATCTCCCCGCGCTGGTGCACCATGCGGGCCCGCATCGACTCCGACAACGGCGGGTTGATCGAGACCGAGGGTTTCTGGATCCACATGAACAAGGACACGATGAGCCCGTCCCGCGTCCACGACGAGTTCTTCGACCTCATGTGCACCACCACCGACGAACACCGCCTGCGCTGGAAGCAATGGCTCGACGCACCCCTCCCCGACGGCCCCGGCACCCGATTCCCCCTGCGCCGCACCGACACCGACCATTTCCAGCACATCACCAACACCGCCTACTGGCACGCCGTCCACGAATTCACCGCCGACGACGCCGAACTCACCCAATCCCCCCACCGCTTCGTGCTGGAATACAACAAGCCCATCCGCTACGGCGAACCCCTCGACATCCACACCACCCGGACGTCAGACGCACTGACCCTCTGGTTCTCCGTAGACCACGATCCGCGAGCCATAGCCCAGCTCCGGCCCGCGGGCTGAGGAGACACCATGCTCAATGATCCGATATCAGCGCAGGACCTCAATATCTACGGCACCGGCCAACTACCTTGGGACCTCGTCCGCAAAGCCGCCGAAGCCGGCATCGGGTTGGCCGAAACGGCCGCGTTCCTCGGAACCGTCAGCCCCAGCGGCAAACCCAGTTCCGCCGGTATCGGCTGCATCGAAACCGGCGGCACCCTGTACTTCACCAGCGGACCGGGTACCAAGAAGTCCCGGAACCTGGCCGGAAACCCGTACTGCACGCTGTCGTTCCGCTTCCCCGAAGTGGACCTCGTCCTCTCCGGTGTCGCGCAACGCGTTGTCGACCCCGGAGAGATCGACCGGGTCGCCGCCGTCTTCCGCGAGTCCGGCTGGCCCGCAGAACGATCCGGCAATGCGATAACCGCGCCTTACAGCGCGCAGAGCGCCGGGCCGGGACCGTGGGACCTGTACCGCTTCACCATTCACACAGCGGTCGGGCTTGCCCTGACAGACCCCCACGGCGCCACCCGCTGGCAGTTCGATCACTGAAAAGACCAAGAGACAAAAGAAGAAAAGATAAAGAGAGAAAAGAAACAAAGACAAAAGACGCCAGGAGGAGGGGTGGGGAGGGGGCTGGGTTGGGCACCTCGGTGGCGGGACCAGCCTCCTCGAGGCTCGGGCGCGCAGCGGCCCGGGGAAGAACACTCAAAGACGCCCGGCGCGTGTCCGATTCGCCCGGTTGCTGTCATCGAGAGGAACATCCTGGAGGCGGGATTAGGGAGGAGCCGGACAAAGGCCCTCCAGGATGTGCCGCTCGACGAACAGACGGGGTGAGAAACCCTGTGGAGTTGTCAATGATCACTGGTGCTTGGGGGTTTGGTTCTTGTTCTGTTGTCTGTGAAGGTGATGCGTGCAGTCCGTGGGCCGGGATCGGCGGGGGCGGCTCCCAACTTGGCGTCAGCCCCAGTCCGGTAGGGCAGGCGAAGCAACCACACTTCCCCGTCCCTGCGCACACCAGACGTAGACGAGCAGCCGGGCCTCACGCAGCCGTTGAACCCCACTCCCGGCAACTGGCTTCCACCGCAGCGGCGACCCGCTGCCCGACGTGATGCTTCTCGTTGACTCGCGGTGTGGCCGTGGGGTCGAGGGCCTTCGGCGCGATCCACCCGATCCGACCGCTATGCCGGGATTCCTTACCCAACATCACCGTCTTCCACCCGTTCACGCTGTCGTTCACCAACGCGTGGTGGTGATCACAGACCAGCGCCAGGTTGTCCAAGTCGGTCGGGCCACCCTTGACCCAGTCGGTGACATGGTGCGCCGCGCACATATCCGCCGGGGCATCGCAACCCGGGAAGGTGCAGCCCCGATCGCGCGCCAGCAATCCCCACCGCTGCCCGCAGGACGCGATGCGCTGCCCGTACCCGAGGTAGAGCGGAATCCCCTTGTCATCGTTCACGATCAACACCGGGCGAGTACCGCCCGCCATCTTCAACGCTTCGTTGATCGACATCTGGACACCGGAGGCGGTGGTCGCAAGACCCGAACCCCGCTCCAAATCCGCCAGATTCATCTGCAAGGTGACCTGCACCGGCATGCCGCGATGGGAGCCGAGCTTGCGCAGATCCAAGTCGGGCTGCAACAGGGCGATGAACGCATCATGCACCCGCTGCCCCGCATCACGGCGATCCCGGCGCGCGGCCGCGTCCAGCACCTTCGAGTCGATCAAAGCATCCGACACGTGCGGGCTGTCGGCGTCGTCGCTGTTGCACATGCCCGGGCGGGCGTACTTGGCGAAGAACGCATCCAACAACGCCCGCAACTGCGGGGTGATCCAGCCCTCGATCCACGACATCCCGTCAATACCCGGGCGGCCCACCTTGATCCCGCGACGGCGGTGACGATCCGCGTCACTGACCACCGTGCCTTCGGGATCCAGGCGGGCCAGGATTTCGCGGCCCATGCGGGGCAGGTCGTCGGGCCAGCCCTCGCAGCAGTAGTTGACCAGGATCTGCTCGGTCTCGGCACGGGTTTCGACCGGCACATCAGCGGGCAGGTGGTTCATGACGTCGACGATGTTGCGGACATGATCGCGTGAGATGTCGCCTGCCTCATAGGCTTCGGCGGTCACCTCCAGCACCGGCGGGGCGAGCTGTCCGTTCGCCTGGTGGAATTCCCCGACCTGCGCAGCGATCTTGATGCGGGTCGAGGCGTCGTGACGGGTCAAATGCAGGGTATGACGCAGGAACGCCACCGGCGAACCCGCACCGCTGGATTCGGGCAGACCACGGTCGCTGGCCTCGATGATCAGCTTGGACCCCAACGCCGAAAGCTGACGCTGGCAGGTCTCCACGCGCTGCATCACCGCCACCACATCCTCACCGGACAGCGAGGACAGGTCGCCGTACTGCACCCGGTCGGCGCAGTTGCGGACTGCGGCTTCCAATTCGGTAAGCCCGCAGCTGTCGAGTGTCTCCCCTTTCGAACCCATGTGCTAATTCTACGCCCCCAAAGATCGCCACGGAAGCCGAATTCCATTGTGATACAACACATTTCAGAACTTCGCGCATTTCAGAGCCGAGGTAATGTTCGTTCCGTGAACGAACCCGATGTCGCACTTGCCATCCGAGCAGCCGAAGCCGCCGCCGGCGTGATCCGCAGCCAATTCCACGCCCCGATCACCCGCCATGACAAGGGCTCCGACGACTTCGCGACCCAAGCCGATCTCGAGGCCGAACGAACGATCCTCGATATCCTGCGGGCAGCACGCCCCACCGACCACTTCCTGGCCGAGGAGTCCGGCAACACCGGTGAGATCTCGGACCGAACCTGGCTGATCGACCCTCTGTGCGGCACACGTAATTTCGCCGCCGCCACCCCACTCGTGGCCGTGAATATCGCACTGAAGGTGGGAGACACGATCACCGCCGCTGCCGTAGCGGACCCCTTTGCCGCCGAGGTCTTCTTGGACCGACGGCGCAACCGCCGCCGTCCGACGCGACGGCGAGGACCATCCGCTGCGGCCTCGAGCCGCGAGCCGCCTGGTGGAAGTCGACGCCGACAATCCAACCCCGTACACGGATTGGTTCTCCGCGGCGAAGCTGTTCGGCGACACCGCGTTCACCGCCGACTTCTATCCCCGCGTCCTCTCCACTTCGCTGGCGTTGGCCTGGGTCGCGGCGGGGCGTCGGGCTGCCTACGTCGTCGACCGCGATCTACGGGACGACGTCCACTTCGCGGCGGGCATCGCCGTCTGCCGCGCGGCCGGGTGCGCCCTCAGCGGACTCGGCGGCCAACCCCTGCACACTCCCCCGCACGGTCTGATCGCTGCCGCCGACGCCGATACCCATGGCCGATTGCTCGGCATCATCACGCGCGGCGAGAGCTAGAGAGCGGCGTGGTGGATCAGGGCGTCGGTGATCAGGGCTACGCCTGCCAGTAGAAGCAGGAGGCGGATCGACATGGGCCGAAGCGTTTCAGGGCTCGGATCAGCGATCGATAGAACTTGCGTGCGCGGGTCGAGGGCATGAGGGAGGTCAACAGGATCAGGGTCGGTGGTAGGAGGGCGATCCCGCAGTAGATGACGATGATCAGAGGCCACAGGGGCGGGTGGGGGTCGCGGGCCGAGATCATGGTCAGGGCCGCTAGGTACGGGACTGCGGTCGGGGACTGCGCCAGGCCGATAACTATGCCGACGAGGCCTAGTAGCAGCGGTTTTCGGCGGGCCTCCAGCGCCCAGGGCGGGACGACCGGGGCGTCACCGCCGCCCTTCGATAGACGCACGCTGCCCAGAAACAGCAGGATTGCGCCGACCAGGAGTTCGGCCCAGTAGCGCATCGTCGGAGTGATGTCGAAGCTGACCAGATTGGTCAGGAAGTGGAGGCCCAGGACGAAGGTGATGCCGAAAGTCGTTGTGACAGCGAAGACTCCGGCTAGGAAGCTGAGGGCGCCGGGGAGTGGCGAGCGGCGGCTCAGGCGGCTGTCGAAGACCACCGCGGTGGTGACGCCGACCAGGAGCATGTCGAGCGAGTCGAGGAACGCGAAGCCCGCCAGGGCCAGTAGGAACAGGAGCATCAGGGCTCGGGGACGGGTGCGTCGTCGGGTGTGGGGCTGGCCGTGTCGAGTTGTTCTGGGAGCAGCGGTGATACGGCGAAGACGCCCGCCGGGGCGTCTTCGGGGAGGGCCTCGACGGCGCGAACTCCTGGGTGGGAGGCCAGGTTTCGGAGTTGCGGGAGGGTGCCGTGCAGGACCACACCGACGACGCACGGACAGTTGGCATTCAAGCGGGCGGCGACGAGCTTCTTGACCCGCGCCGACCGATCGTCGAAGGTCGGTGTCGTTTCCACCTGCCCCGCAGCCGATTTGATCGAGGCGACCGCGGCCGCATCACCGGCCGGCACGCCGACAGCCAGAATCGGGGTCGCGACCCGGTCGACGGACACGTGGTACTCGACCTGTGAAATCCGCAGGCCGCCGCTGAATTCGGGAATCCGCTCGGCGGTGATGCCCGGGCTGAAGGACATCAGCGCCCAGTGCTCACCGGAATCGCTGCCCTCCAACGACATCTGCGCCCGCGCCAGATACTGCGCGACCGGCTCGCCGCCCTCCGGCCCCAGCCGGTCCGTGGCGATGATCGCCGCCCGGGGCGGGATGGCCCACCCCAGGACGACGATCAGAACCGCGAAAAGTACGACCGCCGTGGCGATCCCGGCGCGGCGCAGCGTCGTTGCATCCACCCAGGAATCCGATCAGTGTGCGCGCAGCACGTCAAGAGCATGTTCCAGGTCGGCCGGGTACTCGCTGGTGATCTCCACCCAGCGCCCGTCGGCCGGATGATTGAAGCCCAGCTGCCGCGCGTGCAGCCACTGCCGTTCCAGCCCCAGCCGCTCGGCCAGGCGCGGGTCCGCGCCGTAGGTCAGGTCACCGCAGCAGGGATGCCGCACGGCCGAGAAGTGCACGCGAATCTGGTGGGTGCGACCGGTTTCCAGGTGGATGTCGAGCAGGCTCGCGGCCTGGAACGCCTCGATCGTGTCGTAGTGCGTCACCGACGGCCGCCCGTCCGCGGTAACCGCGAACTTCCAGTCGTTGCCCCGCGCCCGCCCGATCGGCGCGTCGATGGTGCCGCTCGACGGATCCGGATGCCCCTGCACCAGCGCGTGATACTTCTTCTCCACCGTCCGGTACTTGAACGCCCGCTTCAGCTGCGTGTACGCGTGCTCGGACTGCGCCACCACCATCACACCGGAGGTGCCGACGTCCAACCGGTGCACGATCCCTTGCCGCTCATGGGCTCCCGAGGTCGAGATGCGGTACCCCATGGCCGCCAGCCCGCCGACCACGGTCGGCCCGCTCCAGCCGACACCCGTATGCGCCGCCACCCCAACGGGTTTGTCGACCGCCACGATGTCGTCATCGGCGTAGAGGATCTTCATCCCGTCCACCGGCGTCGCCTCGACCGTGAGTTCGCGCTTGGGTTCGGGGAATTCGACCTCCAGCCACGCCCCGGCGCTCAGCCGATCCGACTTCCCGGCCGCGACGCCGTCCAGCTGGACCGCGCCTTCCTCGGCCATCGAGGCCACCGCCGTGCGCGACAGCCCCAGCAGCCGCGACAGTCCGGCATCGACACGCATGCCGTCCAGCCCGTCGGGCACCGGCATACTGCGGGTCTCCCTCATGCGGTCTCCCCCTTCGCGCTCGTCGCGTGCTCGCGGTGCATGCGGCTGCCGTCGGGTTCGTAACCGAACACGGTCAACGCCACCAGCAGGATCGCGCCGCACACGATCGAGGAATCGGCCACATTGAACACCGGCCACCAGCCGACGGCCACGAAATCCACCACATGTCCCTGCAGCGGCCCGGGCGCGCGGAACAACCGGTCGATGAGATTGCCGAGCGCGCCGCCCAGCACCATGCCCAGGCCGATGGCCCACGGCAGCGAGCGCAGCGTGCGGCCGATCCGGACGACACCGATCACCACGGCGGCCGCGACCAGGGTCAGCAGCCAGGTCATGCCGGTGGCCATGGAGAACGCCGCGCCCGGATTGCGGACCAGGGTCAGGCGCGCCCAGTCACCGATGAGATAGATCGGCTTGCCGGGGGTCATGGTCGCGACCACGATGGTCTTGGTCAGCAGGTCCAGCGCCAGCACCACCGCGGCGATCACCAGCAGGTTGCGCAGCCGTAGCGGCTGCGATGCCGCGGTCTCCTTCGATGCGGCCTCGGCGTCCTGCGACTCGGCCTTCGACGAGGCAGCGTCCTCGGACTCTGGCGACGTCTCGGGTTCCGCTGCGATATCGGGTTCCTCTGCGCCGGATTCGCGCGGGCGGTCGGTACTCACCCTGCCCATCATTCCTCATCCCCGCCCAGCGACTTCGAATGGCCGTCCCCCTCGTGATCCCAGCTGTTTTTCAGGAACGCGCCGTAACCTGTTCGACGTGACGGTGTTGTCTTCATCCCCCAGCTCGGCGAACGCCACCGCACCCTGTTCCGGCACCCCGCGCCCACCGCGGCGAGGCAGCGGGCGCTCGGGTGTTCTGCTGGTAGTTCTCGCGATGACATTGACGGCCTTCGGCGTCGGCTGCAGCGATGTCACCGAGCGCACGGTCGAGGCCGACGGCACCGAGCCGGTCGGCATCAACAAAGAGGTCACCATGCCCATCGAGGCGGTGACCACCACCGTCGTCGACCCGGGCGCCGAACCCCGCGCACAGCTGCGCCGCACGCTCGAGCCGGGCTGCACCCAGCAGGTCACGCTCAGCACCGAGCATCACATCGAGCAGCAGATCAACAATCAGGCGCTGCGCGACATCTCCCCGCCCTCGGTGACGATTCCGCTCATCGCGCAGACCGGCAATGACGGCGTCGCGCTGACCCTCGGCAATGTCACCTCCCCCGATCCGACCCTCGCCAAGGCGCTGCTGTCCGCCGACGGGTCGCAGGTCGGCTTCGACGTCAACGAACTCGGCGCGATCACCGCGCTCAAGCTGGCCCCCAAGCCCGCCACCTCCGATACCGCGCGCGCCGCGCTGGAACAGTCCTTCTATCAGGCGGTGTACCAGTCGATCGCGTTCCCGCAGGAGCCGGTCGGCGTGGGCGCGGTGTGGACGGTGCGCCAACAGGTTTCCGGCAGTGTGCCGCTCGAGCAGGTGACCACCGCGACCCTGACCGCCCGCGACGGCAACCAGCTCACCATCGAACTGAATGTGGTGCAGACCCCGAAATCCACTGTCTGGCATCTGCCCAACGAGGCGGGCCAGCTGGAGATCGTCGACTACCTCATGCACGGCACCGGCACCATCGCGGTGGATCTGGGCCTGCCGCTGCCGGTTTCGGGCACCGTCCAAGTCGGCGGCAACCAGACCTACCGCGACCCGCGTAGCGCGGTGACGCTGCGGCAGACCCTGCGCACGGAGGTGCAGTGGGGAGCGTGACGCGGCTGGCGCTGCTGTTCGGCGCGCTCGCGCTGACGGTGACCGCCTGCGGGAACAAGGATTCCGCGCCCGCCCTGCCGAGTCTCGGCCCGACCGTACAGCCTTCGCAATCGCCGGGTAACGCGCCGGTGCTGGATCAGTACACGCTGCGCTCGGATCTGCTGGACGCGTCGCAGCTGCCCAATGGGTTCACCGCCCTCGATGATCCGCCGCCGGGCAGCGGTGGCGGCGCGGGCGCCAAGACCGATCCGGCGCAGTGCGCGAAGATCCTGGCGTCCATCGCCAATCAGGCTCCCGGCTCGGCCGCGCAGGCGGCGGCCCAGTTCGCCGGATCCGATTTCGCCACCATCGACATCGACGCCGCGTCGTACGCGAACGGCGGAGCGGCGCAGGCCTTTTCCGCCGTGCAAGGACTACTGCAGGGCTGCACGAAATATTCCGGTAAGGATGCCGACAACACCAAAGTCGAATTCCGGCTGGGCGGTTTGAATCAGCCGCAGGCCGGTGACGGATCGACCGCATTCCAGGTGCGCACCACCAGTGACGGGCTCACGCTCTATACCGATGTAAGCATTACCCTGGTCGGTTCGACGGTCGTGCAGATCGCCTACTCCGATGCCAAGGAACCCGATCCGCAGCAGCTCAGCGCCATGACCGCGGCGCAGGTCCGCAAGCTGCGCGGCGCGGCCGGGCCGTAGCTCCCGGAATATTTCCGGTACCCAACTCTTTTCGGGTGATCATCGGGATATTCGCGTATTTCCCGCCGGTACCCGGGAATAGGCTCGGGGCGTCCGACAACAACCTCGATAACCTCGATCGGAGGTTTCCGATGTCCGATGTCAAACCCATTCCCGATGGTTACCCGACCGTCAGCCCGGCCCTGGCCTGCAACGGCGCGGCCCAGGCGATCGATTTCTACAAGCATGTGTTCGGCGCCGACGAGCGCTATCGCATGCCCGGTCCGGACGGCAAGGTGGCCCACTGCGAAATGCAGTTCGGCACTTCGGTGATCATGCTCGGCGACCCGGCACCGTCCATGGGCTTCCTGGATCCGCGCTCGATCGGCGGCACGCCGGTCAACCTCTACATCTATGTCGATGACGTCGACGCCGCCCACTCGACGGCGCTGGCGGCCGGAGCACAGGAGCTCCAGCCGCCCGCCAACCAGTTCTACGGTGACCGCACCTCGGCCCTCGAGGACCCGTGGGGCCACCGCTGGACCCTGGCCCTGCACGTCGAGGACGTGAGCCCCGAGGAGATGCAGAAGCGCATGGCCGAGATGCAGGGCTGACCGCGAGTTACTGCCAGCCGGTCACGTTGATCGGTCCGGGATTCCAACGGCCCGAATGGGTTTCGGTGGTCACCACCGGCTTCGCGGTCTGCGCGGAACCGTCGATGCGCTCCAGCCGCTGGAGCTCACCCCAGTCCCGGCGCGGATCGTTGTCGAGGAACGTCGCCAGCGTGACCGGCCGCAGCAGCATCGAACTCCAGCCCAGCGCACCGCCGCCGTCGTGGCTCTGCCACAGCGTGGTCATGGCCGCTCCGCCCCGGTCGGGCAGGATGCGGAAGTCCGGCACCTCGGCAATGCCGTCGAGGTGATCGAACGGCCGCTGGCACGGGAACTGCAGGCCCACTTCCCAATCCAGCAGGACCGGCTTGGACCGGCCGACGTAATCCTCGAGCGTGACGGTCTGCGGAATGCGCGGCGGGGTGAGCGCCACCCACTGCTTGCCGTCGCTGTCGCGATCGGAGGCGACAATGCGAATCGCGGTGGCATCGGCGGGAATATCGCTGAGCGGCACCCGCAGATTGCGCCACGTCGGCGCGGGACCGATATCGATCGGCGTCACCCGGCCCTGCGCGTCGACGCCGTCGGCGCCCGGCACACCGTATTCCACCTCGACCGACTGGCCGGGGGTGACGACGCCGTCCTTGTCCACCGAGCGAATGCGCCCGGCCGCGGCGATGGCGATGATGCCGGAACGATCCTGGGCCGCGGGCAGGGAGTACCAGCCCGTGGTCAGGGTGGAGACGGCCTCGGTGCTGCCGTAGCTGCCCAGCATCGGGGTGTTCGCTTCGAGGCCGAAAGGCAGTGGCGCGGTGGTGGTTCCGTCCACCGTCGTGGACGAGCGGCCGCTGACCGCCGTACCCACGTTGCCGCCCGTATCGGCCTCGTCGTCGGTGCGCAGGTCGGAAGACACACCCTTGGGCGAGAAGCCGACCGCGTCCGCGGTGAAGGCGCTGAGCGCGTCGCCGTTCAGCGGCTTCAGCATGCCCTTGTTCGGATTCTCTTCCACCAGCACGTCATTGGCCAGACCGCACGGCTTGCCCAGCACCGCATCGACATTCGAGCGCGCCAGCGAGAACGCCGGGTACTGCGCCACGGCGCCCTTGGCTAGCGATGCCATCTCGAACAACACCATGAACGCGGCCGCCACGGTCAGCGGCGGCAGGGCGACGAAGCGCCAGCCGAACTTCGAGATCCGGTGCGGACCAGGCTGATGCGGCGCGCGCACGTGGAACCAACCGGCCAGGCCCAGCAACGCCAGCGAGAGCGCCAGGAAGATCTTGGAGAACTCGGTCCCCGCGATCACAGGAGACTTGTCGTTCCAGGAGATCGACCAGTTCGACACGTACCAGTAGCCGTTCCAACTGGCGAACGAGATCGCGAGGGCGAAGCTCATCACCGAGGCGAACAGCGCGCGGTTACGCGGCGAGCGCAGCACGAGCGGACCGAGGGCCACCGCGGCCAGAACGGCTACGACACCGGCGATTCCGGCGTAGATGCCATTGTGGTGGGTCCACTTGGTGGGCGTCGTCATCATCAGCAGCATGACGCCGACAGCGGTGCCCAACACGCGCTTCACCGGTCCGGGCGCGGTGAACGGAATCCGCCCGCCCTTGCGCAGCAGCACGAAAGTGCATGCGAGCAGCCCGATCCAGAACGCCAGCATCCCGAACCGCCGCGCCAGCGAACCGTCGATGGTCGGCATGAACAGGTACTGGTAGCGAATGTATTCGGCGTCCCAGTGCACATTCGGCCCGATGAGATCGTGCACCCGCCGCATCTCGAACATCGAGGCCAGCGGCTGATCCGCGAACATGATCGCCAGCACCACCGCACCGGCCGCCACCAGCGGAGCCGACAGACTCAGATACGCGCCGAACCGGGTGCGCAGCACGGTGAATCCATTCGAGCCCTCGGGCACCGGCTTGCTCAATTCGCTTGCGCGCCTGTTGAGAATCCGCCATATCGGCCGGACACCGGCGAGCAGCGGCGCGAAACAGATGATGCCGGACGGGCCGACGGTACAGCTCAGCGCGCCGATCGTGATGGCGATGCCGTAAGGCAATAGTCGGCCCGTGGCAATGGCCCGCTCCACCGAGACCCAGGTGAGCAGAAGCCCAAGCGCCACCAGCGGTTCCGGCCGCAGGCCGTTGTTGTACGGCAGCCAGATGGCCAGGAAGCCCAGCGCACCGGTCCACACCGCGATCCGATCCCGCCGGATCCGCGCGCCCAGCCGGGGAATCACCTCGCGGCTGAGCACCAGCCAGATCACGATGCCGCACAGCAGCGCCGGCAGCCGCATCCACGGGCTGGCCGGGCTGATCTGCGCCATATGGCCGATCAGGTCGTAATACGGTGTGCCGACCGGGGTTTCGGGCACACCCAAGTAGCCGAAGTAGTTGGCCATGTACCCGGCGTGAATGGACGCCCGGCCCATGCCGTACTGGTAGCCGTCATCGGACGTGGTCGCGCCGATGAAGTGCCACAGCAGCAGTGTCCCCAGCACGACCGCGTCGACCGGTTTGAAACTCCACCAGTGCTGCGGCAGGAAGCGGCGGCTGCGGCGACCGTCGAGGCGGTCCAGCCGGTACAGCGCGAACAAGGCGACCAGCGTGCCGAGGATCGCGGTCCAGATGGCGATCTTCTTGATCGTGGAAGGCACCGAGGTGAAGCGGCTGTCCACCTGCGCGGTGACCTTGGCCCCGTCCGAGACGCCCAGATCGCTGAACACCCCGACCAGCTGCGGCCGGTAATCACCGTTCAGCGTGACCGGCGCGACCGACGAGCCGCTCAGCGTCGCGGTGGTGGCGGTCATATCCGAGTGGACGATGAGAGCGCACCCGGCCGGGAGCTGATCTGTGGGAACACTCACCAGCGTCTTGTGGTGGGTGATCGCCTCCAACTTGCCCGGAGTGGCCACCCCGTCGGCGGTGGAGGCCGCCGTGACCCGGGCCACGAACCCGTAGCGCTCGAGGTCCGGCGCACCATTGGGCGCGGTGGCGGCGAGCGTGCCGCCCTTCGAACCGAGCTGTGTCACGGCTGTACAGGGAATGCTGGCGTCGAAGGTCAACGGCGCGTACGTCACCAGCGGAGCTTCGATGCTCTGTGTCGAATTGCCTTGCGGCCAGGTCAGAGTCGTGTTGTCGACCACGACGGGTAGCAGCGGCACGGCCAGCGCGGATACCACGGCCACCAGGCCGGCGATCAGAGCGAGCGGCCGGGCCCATCCCCCTCGAATTCGTCTCTCGGGTTCGGCATCAGCACTCCCGGCGGAATCCTGCCCCGCCTTCTCCAACACGTCGGTCACGACCGCCGATCCTAAGCGGAACTCATGATCACGCGCCAAGAGAGGAGCGACCCGGCACCGGGTTAGGGGATGCCGGGTCGCTCATTAGGGGCCTAGCTGCAGGCCGGGGAGGTCTGGTTGGCCAGCGAGAGGGCGTTGCAGATCCATTCCTTCTGGACCTTCCACTTGCCGTCCTCGGCCACGAACGGCACGACCGCCTGCTGCGGCTGGCCGCCGTTGACCGCCACCTGAGCGTCGGCGGTGAGGGTGCCGTTGCCGAGATCGGTCACATTGGTGACGGTGATGGTGGCGTTGTTCTGCTTGTAGGCCTCGGCCAGGCGGTTGGGCAGCGTCGGGTCGGCCGAGACGCCCTGCATCATGTCCAGCTTCTCCGAATCCGGCACGCTCGGGTCGAGGGCCTTCTGCAGCTGGGCGTTCAGGTCCGCGGCGGTCGGGGCCGGCGGGTAGGCCGTCTGCGAGGTCGTGGCCTTGGAGGTGGTGGTCTTGGGCTTGCTGTCCTTCTTGTCATCGCTCCCACACGCCGACAGCCCGAGTACGGTGACCACCGCGAGAGCGGCAACCGCGATGCGTCCAGTTTTCTGAAGCTTCAACTGCTCGTCCTTTGCATTCGTGGAGATCCGTTCGACGACTCGCGAGACTACCAACGCAGGGTCTCGGAAACCCCCTTCGTCGCCGATGACGCGGCATTTTCAGTCCGAATCCTCATAATTCGCGCAAATATGTCTTAACCGCATCACCGCAGGCTGTCGAGGGGATCCGCGCGCTGCAGATCCGGGTCCTCGGCGGGGAAGGTGCGCGCGGGACCCGGTCCGGTGGAACGGGTTTCGAACCTGACGGTCACCACGCCGTGCCCCGCGCCCTGCACCCAGCCGTGGCCGTATTCAGGGTGCTCGACATCGAGTCCGGGATACCAGGTTCCGACGGCGTAGGAGCGAGTTGCGGGCGGCACCACGGGATCCGGGGCCTGCGGCATCGCGAAGGTCGGCTCGTCGGAGACCGCGCCGCCGGGGTCGACGGTCTGATCCAGTTCGGGGAACAGCGATTCCTGCCGGATCTCCGACAAACCCGCGAAACCCACGCCCACCAGGCGAATCGGGCCGATCTCGGCCGGATCGAGGGCCGAGCGCTGGGCGGCGGCGGTGAGTGTCACCAGATCCTCGGTGGCATAGGGCAAAGTGGAGGACCGGGTCAGGATGCTCATATCGGTCTTCTTCAATTTGAGCACCACGGTGCGCGCGGCCCGGCCGTCCTCGGTCAGCCGCCGGTGCGCCGAGGCGGCCATGGCCTCGATGGCCGGGCGCAGCTGGGCGAGGTTGAGAATGTCGGTCTCATAGGTGGTTTCGGCGCTGATCTGCTTGGCCTCGGCCCGTTCGGCCACCGGCCGGTCGTCGATGCCGCGGGCCAGCCGGTGCAGGGCCACCCCGATGCTGCCGCCCAGAATCGAGGACGCCTCCGATTCCGGCAGTGCGGCCAGCGCACCCACCGTCTCGATTCCCAGTGAGCGCAAACGACTTTCGGCGACCGGGCCGATCCCCCAGAGTTTGCGCACCGGCAGCGCGGACAGGAACTTGTCCTGCTCGGCCGCCGAGATCACCCGCACCCCATCGGGTTTGGCCAAGCCGGATGCGATCTTGGCGAGCTGCTTGCCGCCGCCCGCGCCCACCGAGGCCACCAGCCCGGTGCGCGCCAGCACCGCCGCGCGCAGCTCCTCACAGAATTCGAGCACCCGATCCGGCGTCGCCCCCGCCAGTTCCGCCGGTTCCCCGAACGCCTCGTCGAACGACAACGTCTCCAGCACCGGGATCCGCGACCGCAGGGTGTCGAAGACCTGCCCGCTGAGCTCCCCGTACACCGCCCCGCGCGGCGGGATCACCACCGCCGAGACCCCGACCAGCCGCCGCGCCTGATGCATCGGCATGGCCGACCGGGCCCCGAACACCCGCGCCTCATAGCTGGCTCCCGCCACCACGCCGCGCCCGCCCATGCCGCCGACCAGCACCGGCCGCCCGCGCAAGGTCGGCCGCGTCAACTGCTCGACGGAGGCGAAAAAGGCGTCCATATCGATGTGCAGCACCCACCGACGTTGCCCGCGAGCAGGCTCGATGACCTGCGCCTCGAGGTCGGCGGACGTGTTCACAACGGGAAATCTACAACCGGCTACCGACAGGTACGTCCATTCATCTGTGTGATGATCGAGCCATGACGATTCGCAAGGCCGTGATTCCCGCCGCCGGCATCGGCTCGCGGCTGCTGCCGTTGACCAAGGCGATTCCGAAGGAAATGCTCCCGGTCGGCGACAAGCCGGTCATCGAACACACGGTGCGTGAGCTGGTGGACTCGGGCATCACCGATATCACCATCGTGGTCAGCGGTGGAAAGTCCTTGATCCAGGACCACTTCCGCCCCAATCCGGCCCTGGTCGCCCAGCTGCGCGCCGACGGCAAGGCCGCCTATGCCGACGCCGTCGAGGAGGTCGGTGAGCTCGGCCGCGCCGGGCACATCACCTATCTGGACCAGCACGGCCCCTACGGCAACGGCACCCCCGTGCTCAATGCCGCCCGCCACCTGGGCGACGAGCCCATGCTGGTGCTGTGGCCCGACGACGTCTTCGTCGCCGAGGTGCCGCGCGCCCAGCAGCTGGTGGACGCCTACGAGAAGACCGGCGCGCCCGTGCTGGCGCTCATGCCCATGGATCCGTCCGAATCCCAGCGCTACGGCGTGCCGGTGGTGGAGGAGACCGTCGGCGAGGGCCTGATGCGGATCAGCGGCCTCAAGGAGAAGCCCAAGCCCAGCGACGCACCCTCGTCCTTCGCGGCCATCGGCGGCTACGTGGTCACCCCCGGCATCATCGCCGAGCTGCGCAAGCAGGTCGACGACTGGTACACCCACCGCACCGGCGAGGTCTACCTGACCGATGCCATCAATATCTTCGCCGCCTCGAACCCGGTGTACGGCCAGGTGATTCGCGGCCGCTGGTACGACACCGGCAACCCGGCCGACTACCTGACCGCCCAATTCGCCTCGGCGCTGGCGCATCCGGAGTACGGGCCGCTGCTGCGTCAGCTCGTCGCCGAATAGATCACATCACCGATTTTGTCGAAACCCGAAACATAGGGGCATGTTTCGACGATCATCCATGCGGGTCGGGACACCCGGTTGATCGAAGGTCGATTTTGCTAGGCGGATTGGGCACCCGAGCGGCGATGCTCGCGGCGGCAGGATGTTCTGTTGTCACCACATTCTCGATAGTGGTCCCCGCGGGGGCGGCCTCCGGAGCACCGCCCGATCCCATCACCAGCACCGCCACCCTGGCCGGGACCGCCGTCTCCGACGACGGATCCACCATCCGCTCCTTCGAGATTCGCGACGACCGCAATCTGACGCTGCACGTGCACTCGGCGGCCATGGACACCGAGATCGCGGTCGAGGTGCAGCGCCCCGCCGACACCTCCGAACCGCGGCCGGTGCTCTACCTGCTCAATGGCGCCGGGGGCGGCCAGGATACGGCCACCTGGAAGCGAAACACCGACTCCAGCGAGTTCTTCGACGACAAGAACGTGAACGTGGTGATGCCCATCGGCGGCGCATTCACCTACTACACCGATTGGCGCACACCGGATCCCCGATTCGGGCTGCCCAAATGGAAGACCTTCCTCACCGAGGAACTGCCTCCGCTCGTCGATACGGCCCTGGACACCAACGGGATTCACGCCATCGCGGGCATGTCCATGTCCGGCACCTCGGTACTGCAGCTGCCGATCGCCGCGCCCGGCCTGTACACGGCGGTCGCCGCCTACAGCGGATGCGCGCAGATCAGCGATCCGGTCGGGCAGAAGTTCGCCAACCTGGTGATCTCCATCGGCGGCGGCAATCCGGTGAACATGTACGGCCCCGCCGACGATCCGGAGTGGGCCGCCAACGACCCCTACGTGCACGCGGATGCCTTGCGCGGGCTCGGGATCTACGTCTCCAACGGTTCGGGTCTACCCGGCCGCCACGACAACATCGCCGACGTGCGCAGCCTCGGCCCCTTCGACGGCGGTCTGCCGAACCAGATCCTGGTCGGTGGCATCCTGGAGGCGGCCAGCGACTGGTGCGCGCGCAACCTCAAAACCCGCCTGCGGCAGTTGGACATTCCGGCGACCTTCGATATCGCCAAGCCCGGCACCCACTCCTGGGGCTACTGGCAGGACGCGCTGCGCACCTCGTGGCCGACCCTGGCCAAGGGCCTCGGACTGCCCGAGACAGCCTGAGCCCCCGTCATTCCGGCGCGCTTTTGGCCGGAATCCACTGCGTCGGTGTGGATCCCGGCCAAATACACGCCGGGATGACGAGTGATCGCTCGTCGCCGGGATGACGGGTGGTCATTCGTCGGCGGCGTTGTAGCGGACCAGATATTCGGCCATTCGCTCCACGTCCGCGTCGTCCCAGTCCCGGAAACGTTCGGCGAAGGCGGCGGCGCGGCTGCGGGCGGCGGCGCGCGCCACCCGCTTGCCTTCCGGGGTCGCGTGGAGGACCAGGTTGCGGCGGTTGGTGGGATCGACCTCGCGCGCGAGGTAGCCGTCGCGTTCCAGCGCGGCCACCTGGCGGCTGACCGTGGACTTGTCGAGGTGGAAGTGCCCGGCCAGGTCCGCGGCCAGGCAGCCGTTCCGCTCGATCACCAGATCCAGGATGCTCGACGCCACCAGCGACAGCTCCGGATGCAGTTCGGTGGCGCGCCCGCGGGCGCGGCGGGCGAACGCGGTGAGCTCGCGCTGTATGACCTCGATCGCATCGGCGCGTCCGGGGAATGCGGGTGAACCGTCCATGGTTGTAGACTACAACTTCGCTTGGTTGCATTTACCAACTATTGGAGATGAGTTGATGGCCTCCCACCAGATCCGGCACGTCGCCGTCCACCTGCTGACCCCGCTGCTCATGTGCCTGGGCATGGGCCTGGCCTACCTGGGCGCGTTCCACCAGCCCGAGCCCAACCACCTGGCCGTGGCCGTGGTCGGCGACAGCCCGCAGGTCAAGGTGCTGGCGCAGACCATGAAGGACAAGGGCGGCAATGCCCTCGACGTGATCACCGTGCCCACCCGCGACGACGCGGTGAGCCAGCTGCGCGACCGGGATCTGGCGGGCGCCTACGTGCCCGATCCGCAAAAGCCCGAATTGCTCGTCGCCAAGGCCGGATCCGACACCACCGCCATGGCGGTCGAGGCCGTCTTCGGTCAGGTCGCGGCCAAGCAGAACGTGCCGATGACGGTCACCGACGTGACCAGCCCGGCCTCCGGCGATCCGACCGCGCAGGGCATCTTCTTCCTCCTTGTCGCCCTGAGCATCGGCTCCTACGGCAGCGTGGCCGCCATCGGCGCGGCGGGCGCGGGCCTGCCCATGTGGACGCGCGGACTCCTGGGCCTGATCACCTCGCTGCTGGTCAGCCTGATCGGCCTGGCGCTCTCGGGCCCGGTCTTCCACGTGGTCGACCATGACGCGGGCGCGGTGTGGGCCATGTCGTGGCTGTACTCGGCCGGCATCATGGCCATCGGCATCGGCCTGCACACCTTCCTGAAGCGCTGGACCACGCTGGCCATGATGGTGCTGTTCGTGATGCTGAACTTCACCAGCTCCGGCGGCGTCTACAGCCCGTGGCTGCAGAACGACTTCTTCGGGACGCTGCACGACTTCTGGAACGGCGCGGGCTTCGTCGAGGGCGCGCGCAGCCTGATGTACTTCGACGGCGCGGGATTCGGCGGTCGCATCACCAGCCTGATCCTGTGGTTCGCGGCGGGCGTGGCGCTCATGGCCATCGCCGGATTGGCCGAGAAGCGCCGGCGCGCAGCCGAACTCGGCCCACGCCACGCGGCCGCGGTCGAGACTCGCGAAGAGGCCGAAGAGGAAATGGAGGAGACCGTCGGGGTCTAGCTCGGCCGAATGCCCAACTGCGACAAGGCGGTCCGGATGCCCACCCGGACCGTCTCGCTGTCTCCCACACCCCCGCTGATGGTCACGCCGTCGCGGGTCATCAGCAACATCCGCGCGGCGTCGTCGACGTCGGTGTACCCGGCCGCGCGCAGCCGGTCGGCCATGAGGTCGCGGAACCAGCCGCGGTAGTCGTCGACCACCTGACGTACGGCGTGATCGGGCTTCGGGAACTCGACGGCCGCATTGAGGAACGGGCAGCCGCGGAAACCGGGCCCGCGACTGAGTTCGCCGAGCCGATCGAAAATGCCGACGATGGAGTCGGTCCCCTCGCCGGGGATGGCTTCCAAAGTCTCGCGCTGGCGGGCGTATTCGCGCACCAGATACGCGACGACCAGGTCTTCCTTGGTCTTGAAGTGCCGGTAGAACGTCGCCTTCGCGATCCCCGCCTCGGCGATGATGCGGTCGATGCCCACCGTGTGGATGCCCTCGGCGTAGAACAGCCGAGTCGCGGTGTCCAGCAGGCGATCACGCGCTTCGCTCATGCTGACCTGCACTCCTTCCCCCTGCACGGGATTACGGTATTGACGATAGCAGACAGGTCTGTCTACTCTGGGCAACGTCTGAACAGACAAGTCTGTCTAGGGAGATTCGAAATGGCTAAGCTCTTCACCTCGTCCGCTACCTCCGTCGGCCGCGAGGGCCGCTCGGTCAGCTCCGACGGTTACCTCGACCTGAAGCTGGCCCAGCCCAAGGAGGCCGGCGGCAGCGGTGACGGCACCAACCCGGAGCAGCTGTTCGCGGTGGGCTACTCGGCCTGCTTCGCGGGTGCGCTGCAGGTCGTCGCCCGCAACGCGGGTGTCTCTATCGGCGACGCCTCGGTGACCGCCGACGTCAGCCTGAACAAGGACGAGGAGACCGGTTTCGGCATCTCCGTCGTGCTGCGCGTCGAGCTGCCCGAGGAGCTGCAGAACGAGCAGGGCCGCGAGCTCGTCGAGGCCGCGCACCAGGTGTGCCCGTACTCGAAGGCCACCCGGGGCAACATCCCCGTGGAACTCGTTGTCGAGTAAGAGGATTCAGAAGTACCGGCGAATGGTGTAGATGTCGAACTGACTCAGCGGAGTCAGACCGACGGGCACACCCCAGTCGTACGCGTTCAACACGTTGCCGCCTCCCGCGTAGATACCTTCGTGGGAGGCGTCGTCGTTGAGGATGAGCACATCGCCGGGCTGCAGTGCGCCGAAGGGGACCTCGAGCCCGGTCTCGGCCTGCTGCCACGTGGTGCGCGGCAGATTGATGCCGACGCTGCGGAAGGCCCACTGCACCAGACCCGAGCAGTCCCAGGTGTCCGGGCCCGTGCCGCCCCATTCGTAGGGCTTGCCGGTCTGAGTGCCCGCCAATGCCAGCGCGGCCATGGCCCGCGGGCTGGCCAGCGGCAATTGCGCCGAGCCGCTGGCGCTTCCGGAGAACGAACCGGTGCCGCTACCCGACGAGGATCCGGACGCCGATCCGCTGTCCGCGTGGGCCGCACCGACACCCAATGCCCCCGTCACCCCCATTGCCACCATCGCGGTGATGAATGTTCTGAGTCTGCCTAGCTGCCTTCGAGCCATGTGCGCGCCCCTTCATCGGCGGTACCGCGGGAACTGCTTCAGCCAAAGATCAATTTGCTAGCTGATAGCCGTTGTATCCCACGCGCAACATGAGCCACAAGAGAACCTGGGCTGGCGTGTCTCGAGACCCAGATCACCTCGAAAGAAGATCCGCCGGTCAGATACTGACCGGCGGATAACGAATCGGTTGCCGAAGCCGCCTAACGCTGGGCCAGCACCTCGCGCAGCGCGGCGATGCCATTGATCGCGGCCGGGAATCCGGCGTAGGACGCCATCTGGGTGATGACCGCGACGGCCTCCTCCACCGTGCCGCCGACATTGAGCAGGCCGTGCAGGTGCACGCGGAGCTGGGGAGCCGCGGTGCCCATGGCCGTACAGGCGGCGACGGTCGCGAGCTCGCGGGTCTTCAGATCCAGTCCGGGGCGCGAATACACATCGGCGAAGGCGAATTCGACGAGGTAGCGCGCCAGGTCCGGCGAGGTCGCGCCGAGCGTCTCGAAGATGTGGTCGGCGGCATCGCCGTCGACCTCGGCGAGCTTGGCCAGGCCACGCTCGTAGCGCTGCTGGGTGGTCTCGTCCGGGCGAATCTCACTGGCGGTCACCGGGTTTCCGGCCTCGGGCCGCTCGGCGAAGACCGCACGGGCCTCGGCCAGCGCGTTGAGCACGGCCGGGAATCCGGCGTAGACGCCGATGTGGACGATGGTCTCGACCACCTCGGCGGGGGTAACCCCGACATTCAGCGCGCCGCCGATGTGCCAGCGCAATTGCGGTGCGGCGGTACCCATTCCGGTCAGCGCCGCGATGGTGGCGAGCTGCCGTTGCGCCAGGGTCAGGCCGGGGCCGGAATAGACGTCGCCGTAACCGAATTCGACGACGTAGCGGCCCAGGTCCGGGGCGATATCGGCCAGGCCGCCGACCACCGCGCGGCCGCTCGGCCCGCCGACCTCGTCGAGGACGGACAGGCCACGCTCGAAGCGGTCGGCGGCGGTGGTTGCGGTGTCGGTCATGATGGTTCCTTCGAATCCGTTGGGGGTGTGCGGGTTTCGAGACACGGTCAGCGGTGCAGCCGCAGGGTCAGGTGGTGGTTGGCCTTCATCAGCATGGGGATCAGCACGTAGGCGGTGGCCGGGACCACGACGGCGGTCAGGGCCAGGGTGCGGACCATCAGCGGCAGGCCCGTCATCAGAGGGCCGAGCAGGGCCAGCGCGAGGGTGATGGTCGGGTACACGGCCAGCCAGGTGATGACGGCGCGCCGGTGCACCGACGGCATCGCGGCGGGGGTTGCGACATTCGCGGTGGTGACTGCGGCGGTGGTGGTGAGAGTGGTCATTGTTCGCTCCTAGCGACCGTGTTCCCGATGAATCCGACGAGACGGTCCGTCTCGTCTCATGTAGAGAAGTTAGACCGGTCATGATCGCCTGTCAAGACGAGACGTTCCGTCTCGTTGCGGGGTACTATCGACGCATGTCACCGGCACCGAATCCCGAGCTGCGCAACGCCACGTCGCATCAGGCGATCCTGGACGCGACCTTCGAGCTGGCGGTGAGCAAGGGCTACGGCAAACTCACCATCGAGGCCATTGCCGCCAAGGCGGGGGTGGGCAAGCAGACCATCTACCGGTGGTGGCCGTCCAAGGGCGCGATCGCACTCGAGGCCATCAATGACCAGATCGGTTCGGCCACCGACTTTCCCGATACGGGCGATATCGCCGCCGATCTGAAGACCCAGGTCACCGCGCTGTCCCGGATGTTCGCCGGCGATGTCGGATGCGTCTATCGCGGGGTGATCGCCGAGGCGCAGCATGATCCGAAGCTCATGCAGAACGTCCGCGACACCTTCGTCGAACCGCGGCAGACGAATGCGTCGAAGCGGCTGGAGGTGGCCATCCGTGCCGGGCAGATCCGGGACGACCTGTCGCCATTGGTCATGACCAATCTGATCTACGGCCCGGTCTATCTGCGGTTCCTGCTGGGCGTCGGCGATGTGCTCGACGCCCCGAACCTGGTGGAGCACGTCCTCGACGGCCTGCGCCCCCGCAAATAGCGCAAACGAGAAGGGGCGGAACCGAATCGGTTCCGCCCCTTCTCGTCTACTGGCTCACGCCTTCGTGATCGAGACCTTTACGCCGCCGACGATCTCGGCGGCGCCCGCGCCCGCCTCACCGAAAGTGAGTGCGGTGGCGAGGATCTCACCGGCGATCAGCTCGCGGTGGGTCTCCGCCCAGCCCAGCCGCTCGGTGGGGACGTCCAGCACCACGGTGATGCGGTCGGAAACATCCAGCCCCAGCGACTTTCGGGTCTCCTGGAGATCGCGGATGAGGTCGCGGGCCCAGCCCTCGGCCTCGAGCTCCTCGGTGACCACCGAATTCAGCACCACCAGACCGGCATTGCCGGGCAGGGCGGCGGTGGACTCGGGTTCGGCCGCGACCAGGCGCTGCGTGTATTCCTCGGGGAGCAGGGCGATTCCGGCGGCGGACACGGTGCCGTCGGCGGCCTCGCTCCATTCCCCCGCCTTGACGGCCTTGATGACCGTCTGGACGTCCTTGCCGATGCGCGGTCCGGCGGCACGCGCGTTGACCACGAGTTCGAAGCGGCCGTGGGCGGCCACGTCGGTGGTGAGGTCGACGCGCTTGACGTTCACCTCGTCGGCGATCAGATCCACGAAGGGCCGCAGGCGTTCCGCGTCGGCGGCGGCCACGGTGACCTCCGAGAGCGGCAGGCGCACACGGAGATTCTGGGCCTTGCGCAGGCTCAGCACCGTGGAGCAGACCGTGCGGACCTCGTCCATGGCCGACACCAGTTCGGCGTCGTGCGGCAGCTCGTCCGCGGCGGGCCAGTCGGCCAGGTGCACCGACCGCTCGCCGGTGAGGCCACGCCAGATGACCTCGCTCAGCAGCGGCAGCAGCGGGGCGGCCAGGCGGGTGGTCACCTCGAGCACCGTGTGCAGGGTGTCGATGGCGTCGCGGTCCTCTTCCCAGAAGCGCGAACGCGACCGGCGCACATACCAATTGGTGAGCGCGTCGGCGAAGGTGCGCAGCTCCTCGCAGGCGGTCGCGATGTCGTAGACCTCGAGCGCCTCGGTCATGACGTCGCGGGTCTGCGCCAGCTTGGCCAGGACGTACTGGTCCAGCACATTCTTCGAGTCGGTGCGCCAGGTGCCGGGGGCCGAGGCGTACAGCTGCAGGAAGGTCCAGGCGTTCCACAGCGGGCGCAGCGCCTGGCTCACGCCCTCGCGGATGCCGCGCTCGGTGACGATGAGGTTGCCGCCGCGCAGCACCGGGGAGGCCATGAGGAACCAGCGCATGGCGTCGGAGCCGTCACGGTCGAAGACCTCGTTGACGTCCGGGTAGTTGCCCTTGGACTTGGACATCTTGAGGCCGTCGTCGCCCAGCACGATGCCGTGCGCCACAACCGATTTGAACGCCGGGCGATCGAAGAGCGCGGTGGACAGCACGTGCAGGTTGTAGAACCAGCCGCGGGTCTGGCCGTTGTACTCGACGATGAAGTCGCCGGGGCTGTGCGGGGCGCTGTCGGCGGTGCCCTCGAACCACTCCTTGTTCTCGAAGGGGTAGTGCACCTGCGCGTACGGCATCGAACCCGACTCGAACCAGCAGTCGAGCACCTCGGGGGTGCGCCGCATCATCGACTTCCCGGTCGGGTCATCGGGATTCGGGCGCACCAGCTCGTCGATCATCGGCCGGTGCAGATCGGTCGGCCGCACACCGAAGTCCTGCTCGATCTGATCGAGCGAGCCGTACACGTCCACGCGCGGGTAGGCCGGATCGTCGGAGATCCACACCGGGATGGGCGCGCCCCAGTACCGGTTGCGGCTGATGTTCCAGTCGCGCGCGTTCTCCAGCCACTTGCCGAACTGGCCGTCGCGGATGTGCTCGGGAACCCAGGTGATCTCCTTGTTGAGCTCCACCATGCGATCGCGGAACTTGGTGACCGCCACGAACCAGGACGGCACCGCCATGTAGATCAGCGGCTGACCCGAACGCCAGCTGTGCGGGTAGGAGTGCTCGATGGTCTCGTGCCGCAGCAACTTTCCGGCGGCCTTGAGGTCCTTGATGATGACCGGGTTGGCGTCGAAGACCATGAGGCCCTCGTACGGCGGCACCATCGAGGTGAACTTGCCGCCCGCGTCGAGCGGCTGCACGACATCGATGCCATTGGCGGAGGCGACATCCATGTCCTCCTCACCGAAGGCGGGTGCGAGGTGCACGATGCCGGTGCCGGAGTCGGTGGTCACGTAATCGGCGTTGAGCACGCGGTGCGCGTTCGGGTGGCCGAGGAAGAAGTCGAACGGCGGCCGGTAGCGCAGGCCCTCGAGCGCCGCGCCCGAATGCTCGGACAGCACCGTCGGCTCCTCGCCGAACTCGCGCGCGTAGTGCGAGACCCGCTCGGCGGCGAGCAGGTACCGCTTGCCGTCCTTGCCCTCGACGTGCGCGTAGGTGACGTCGGGGTGCACCGCGATCGCGAGGTTGGACGGCAGGGTCCACGGCGTGGTGGTCCAGATCAGGGCGTTGGCGCCGTCCAGGGCGTGCAGCGGATGATCCGCGGGCACCTCCAGGACCATGTCGACGGTGACCGCCGGGTCCTGGCGCATCCGGTAGGAATCGTCCAGGCGCGCTTCCTGGTTGGAGAGCGGGGTCTGCTCGTACCAGCTGTAGGGCAGCACCCGGAAGCCCTGATAGATCAGGCCCTTGTCATGCAGCGATTTGAACGCCCACATGACCGATTCCATGAAGTCGAGGTCGAGGGTTTTGTAGTCGTTGTCGAAGTCGACCCAGCGCGCCTGACGGGTGACATAGTTACGCCACTCGTTGGTGTAGCGAAGTACCGAGGATTTGCACGCGGCATTGAATTCCGCGAGACCCATGGCATCGATCTGTGATTTGTCCGTGATACCGAGCTGCTTCTCGGCTTCGATTTCCGCGGGCAGGCCGTGAGTATCCCAGCCGAATCGCCGATCGACCTTCTTCCCGCGCATGGTTTGGAATCGCGGGATCAAATCCTTGACGTATCCGGTGAGCAGATGGCCGTAGTGCGGCAACCCATTGGCGAAGGGCGGACCGTCGTAGAAGACGAATTCCTCTGCATCGGAACGGTTCTCGATGCTGGCACGGAAGGTGTCGTCGGCGGCCCAGTAGTCCAGGACCCGCTGCTCCAGCTCAGGGAAGGACACCTGACCGCTGGTCTTGCTCAGCTCGACGCGGGGGTATGCGCTTCGGGTAGTGGTCTCGTCCGCCATGGCGGCCTCTCGTCTCCTCGTGCCATCACCTAAGGGCACGGGGACGATGGCGACGCAGGTGCGTCGTAACCGCGGTACCACCCCGCTTGCCCAGCCCCCAGGATCACGAAAACCCTTGTGGGACCAAGCCTCTCGTTGCGAGCTGTGACGGGCTCACCCGTTCGGTTCTAGTAAGCGAGTGACCTCGCCGTTCTTCCGAAGACTCCCCGGTGATGGCCGGATCAACGCCGTAAAGCTGTCTCCATACTAGCGGGGCGGGTCCAGCGGTTATTCCGCGGACCCGCCCCACAGCTAGATCTCGGTGTTCCGGGTGTCCAGAACTCAATGTTTCGCGTGTCTACCGCCCGGTCGTGACGAGGCGTCCTCGTCGTTCTCGGTCCGCAGCGACAACGCACTGACGAGCAACAGCACCGCGCCGATCACGCACACGATGATGCAGCCCCATGCCCAGATCACCGAACCGGTGGTCAGTGCGGTCACCAGCAGGCCGAAACCCACGGCGGCGAGCGTCAGCGTCACTACGAGCAAGTGCACCATCCCCTTCTTGGGCTTCGACAGCACGGGCTATCGGAGGACTCGAAAGGTTGGCGACGATGCCTGACCACCCGGGTAGCGGCCCGGAGCGGTACGGCATCGCTGGCCGTAGTACCGACTTTACTTGCTGCCCTTGAGGAGTGCGCCGTTGCCGGACGCGTCCGCGCCGAATTCGCCGCCATCGACCGGGACCGCCGAACCACGGTTCTCCAGCTCCTCCAGCTGCGATTCCAGGTAGGACTTCAGGCGCACACGGTATTCGCGCTCGAAGGTCTTGAGCTGCTCGATGCGGCTCTCCAGCACGCTGCGCTGCTGGGTGATGGTGGCCATGATCTCGGTGTGCTTGCGCTCGGCGTCGGCCTGCAGGGCGTCGGCCTTCTCCTTGGCCTGGCGCAGCTGGGAATCCGAACGGGTCTGCGCGTCGGACAGCATGGCCTCGGCCTTCTGGCGGGCGTCGGCGATCATGGCCTCGGAGCGGGTCCGTGCGTCGCTGACCAGTCGCTCCGAGTTGGCTCTGGCGTTGGCCAGCAACTGCTCGGCCTCGGTCTTGGCGTCGGAGGTGAGGCGGTCGGCCATCTCCTGAGCCAGCGAAAGCACCTTGGCGGCCTGCAGATTGGCGTCCGCGGAGGGAGCGTCCTGCTTGACCTGGGCGACCGGGATCGGCGCCGGCATGGGGGCCGGGGGCACCGGCGGGGCGGCCTTGATGGGCTCCGGCGCGGGCGCCTTCACCGGCTGGACCGCGGGGCCCCGATTCTTCTTGGCGTCAGCCAGTTCCGCGTCCAGCTCGGCAACGCGCTGGCGAAGATCAGCGTTCTCCTCGATGAGGCGTGAGAGCTCCTGCTCGACCAGGTCGAGGAAGGCATCGACTTCATCCTCGTTGTAGCCGCGCTTCCCGATCGGCGGTTTGCTGAACGCGACGTTATGAACATCGGCGGGGGTCAGCGGCATGGAACGATCCCTTCACGCTTCGTATGGAGATCTAGCGGTAGATCTGGGCAAGCTTTCTTTCCGGCCATTCTGTCACACCCGAGCTATCGACTGCCCTGCCTGGCCCGTGATCGTCATCAAGAGGAACACGATGAAAAGCAGGACCATAATGGACAGATCGAGCCGAATTCCCCCAAGATTCACAGGGGGTATCAATCGCCTCAGAAGTTTCACCGGGGGGTCGGTGATCGTGAAGATCACCTCCAGGATGATCACGACGAACCCCGTCGGCCGCCAGTCCCGCGCGAAGCTGCGGATGAACTCGACGATGATTCGGCTGATCAGCAGCAGCCAGAAGAGGAACAGCAGTAGGTTCAGCACCGGGAACAGGGCCACCGCACCACTCTGCCTCAGAATCCATGATCAGCAAAATAGAAACACTGATCGCGCCGGTCACAGCTGTACTGCTGCCACATAACTCATGTTGATGACCGCGACGGCGCACTGACACACCTCGTGGCACCCGGATACCCGACAACTCGGGCACAAGACTCCCCCGCGATTCCCCCGCGACTATTTCGCAACCCCCGTATACGCGGCGCAATTCGTTGCTGCCGTTAAGCTTTGAACTTCTGCCGCTCACCGGCGACACTGACCGCTACCGCCCGCACGAGCGGGGCCCAACCCCTCCCCAGGGGTTTCAGGGGCGCAGCCCCTGAGAGTTCCCGAGAGTTGGGCCACTCACTTCTGGTTGTAGAAGCCGTTTTCCGCGATCCGGCGGCGCTCCTCGGCGGAGACGTCCACGTCGGCGGGTGACAGCAGGAAGACCTTGGTGGCCACCTTGTCGAACGAACCACGCAGGGCGAAGGCGAGTCCCGCGGCGAAGTCCACCAGGCGGCGGGCGTCGGAGTTGCTCATCTCGACCAGATCCATGATCACCGGGGTGCCGTCGCGGAAGCGCTCACCGATGATGGCGGCCTCCGCGTAGGTGCGCGGGCGCAGCGTGGTGATCTTGGACAAGGTGCCTCCGTCCTCGAAGATCTGCGGACGGCGGGCGGCCTCGATCCGGCGCTCCTGCTCCCGCAGCTCCTCAATGCGACGCTCCGCGTCGGTATCCATCGCGAGCGCGCCGCGGGTGCTGCCGCGCACCATGGGCGCGTTGCCGCCCATGGACCGGGTGCGGCTGGACGGGGCGGTGTCGATGCGGGTGGGACGACGCGACGGCTCGTAGCGGTCGTCGGCGTCGTAGCGGTCGCGCTCGCGCACCTCGTCGGCGTAGTCGTCGCGACGGGAGACGGGAGCGTAACCGGCCGGCTTGTAGGGCGCCTTGTACGACGGCTCGTAGGCGGGCTCGTCGTCGTAGCGGTCCTCGCCGTATCGGTCGTAGTCGCGCTCGCGTTCGACGTAGGACCGGGAACGACGCTGACCGCGCTCGTCGGCGCTCCGGGTGGCGCCGCGATCGTCGACGTAGTCGTCTTCGTAATCCTCGAGCGGAACCATGCCGAAGTACGCCTTGAACTTATGCAGCGTGCTCATCTGGTCGACCTTCCTTCGGCCCCGGTTGGCCTGGGGTGTTGTCCTGCTCAGCCCTCGTCTGCCACCAAGCATATGTTTCAAATGTGACTGATGAGGTTTCTTTGCTACGCCGAGGTTATCGGTCGCGCGCCCATCAGCGCAGTACCGACACGCACGCACGTCGATCCGTGGCGGACGGCCGACTCCAAGTCGCCGGACATGCCCGCCGACAGCTCTATAGCTTCGGGGTGGTCGGTCGTTAATGAGGCGTGGATGCGGGCAAGTTGCTCGAAGGCGGCATCGGGGTCGGCATCCAGCGGCGGGATCGCCATCAGGCCCGCGAGCTGCAGAGATTCGGAGGCCGCGACACGATCGGCGAGCGCGTGCAGCGCGGCGTCACGGACACCGCCGCGCTCGGGATCGGCGTCGAGAGAGACCTGCAGCAAGACGCGCAAGGGGGTCTTACGGTCACCGTCGTCCAGGGCGGCCCGCGCGCCCGCGTCGAGGGCGTCGGCGAGCCGGTCGCTGTCCACCGAGTAGACGGTATCGGCCCAGCGTGCAACGGATTTCGCCTTGTTTCGCTGCAGTCGCCCGATGAACTCCCAGCGCACCTGGGACAGGTGGCTCAGCTGCGCCACCTTGCCCGCGGCCTCCTGTTCGCGGGACTCGCCGAACTCGCGGCGGCCCAGGTTATAGAGGATCTCGATATCCGAGGCGGGGAAGAACTTGGTGACCGGGAGCAGCCGGACCGAGCCCGAATCGCGGCCCGCGGCCCGGCACGCTGCGTCGATTCGCTCGATGAGCGCTGCGAGCGAGGTTTTCAGCTCCGCGGCGCGCCCCGCGTCGGGCGTGACCTCCGTCGCATCGGATCCCTTTGCGGCGGTAAAACTTTCGGTCATTCTGAAACTCCCTCGGATGACATCCAAATCACACCGGCGAGTCGGCCCGTCGGCGCGCCGCGGCGGTGTGAGAACAGCGTCTTGTCCTCGATAGTGCACCGCGGGTCCATCGCGACCGCGCCCACACCCGCCGATTCCAGCTGCCGGCGGATGCCCGCGCGCAGATCCAGGCCCGGCGTGCCCTTGGCCGTGGTGGTCGCGCTGCCCGGCAGATGCGCCTCGACATCGGCGCGCATGGCGGCGGGCACCTCGTACTGGCGACCGCTGGCCGCCGGTCCGAGGAACGCGCCGATGCGCTCGGGCTTCGCACCCAGCGATGCCATGGCCTCGAGCACCCGCGGCACGATCCCGATGCGCGCCCCGATCCGCCCGGCATGCACGGCCGCGATGACCCCGGCCTCGTCGTCGGACAGCAGGATCGGCACGCAGTCGGCGGTCAGCACCACCAGCGCCAGATCCCGCCGCGTGGTCACCAGCGCATCCGTGGCGGGCACCGGCTCACTCTGCGGCCCATCCACGATCTCGACGTTCCGCCCGTGGATCTGTTCCATCCAGACCAGCTGCTCCGGCGCCAGCCCGATGTTCTCCGCGAGCCGAACCCGATTGCGCCGCACCGCCTCCGGATCATCGCCCACGTGATCGCCCAGATTGAACGAGTCGTAGGGCGCTTGCGAGAACCCACCCGCCCGGGTGGTCACCACGCGTCTGGTCCGGAAAACAGGTGCGGCTGAAGTCATGCCTCCGAGGGTAGTAGCCATTCCCCGGCAACCTCGCACTCACCGGGGAGATCGGTCCCACACCACACCCGGATACGCGAACGCGCCCGTCCCGGTGAGCGGGACGGGCGCGTCCGGATCGAAATCCTCGGCGGCGCTTGGGGTTAGCGGCGCATGAAGGACGGGACGTCGACGTCGTCGTCATCGGCGTCCGGGGGCTGGATGTGGCCGCGGTTGTTGCCGCCGATGGTCGGGTCGACCGAGGTCGGGCGCGGGGCGCTGTAGGACGGGGCCGGGCCGCGTTCGGCGACCGGGGCGGGCGCGGGAGCCGGGGCGGGGGCCGGTTCGGCCGGGCGGGCCGGTTCGGCGGCGCGGGCCGGGGCGTATTCGCTGCTGCGGCTTACCGATCCGGCCGAGGCCGAGGCGGTGGAGCTGGCCGTGGAGCTGAAGCGGCTCACGGCGGGTTCGATGCGGCGGGAGGGCCCGCTGCCGTCGAAGCCGGCGGCGATCACCGTGACCCGGACCTCGTCGCCGAGGGAGTCGTCGATGACCGTACCGAAGATGATGTTGGCCTCGATGTGCGCGGCCTCCTGCACCAGCGAGGCGGCCTCGTTGATCTCGAACAGACCGAGATCGGAGCCGCCGGCGATGGAGAGCAGCACGCCGTGCGCGCCATCCATGGAGGCTTCCAGCAGCGGCGAATTGATCGCCGCCTCGGCGGCCTTGACCGATCGGCCCTCACCGCGCGCGGAACCGATGCCCATCAGGGCCGAGCCCGCACCGGACATGACCGACTTGACGTCCGCGAAGTCGACGTTGATCAGACCCGGGGTGGTGATCAGGTCGGTGATGCCCTGAACACCGTTGAGCAGCACCTCATCCGCCGAACGGAAGGCGTCCATCAGCGAGACGGCCGCGTCGCCCAGCTGCAGCAGCCGGTCGTTGGGGATGACGATGAGGGTGTCGCAGGACTCGCGCAGGGCCTGGATGCCCGCCTCGGCCTGGTTGCTGCGGCGCTTGCCCTCGAACGAGAACGGCCGCGTCACAACGCCGATGGTGAGCGCGCCGAGCTTGCGCGCGATGGACGCCACGACCGGGGCGCCACCGGTGCCGGTGCCGCCGCCCTCGCCCGCGGTCACGAAGACCATGTCCGCGCCCTTGAGGACTTCCTCGATCTCGTCCTTGTGGTCCTCGGCGGCCTTGCGGCCGACCTCCGGGTCCGCACCGGCGCCGAGGCCGCGGGTCAGTTCACGGCCGACATCGAGCTTGACGTCGGCATCGGACATCAGCAGAGCCTGCGCGTCGGTGTTGACCGCGATGAACTCGACTCCCTTGAGTCCCTGTTCGATCATCCGGTTGACGGCATTCACGCCGCCGCCGCCGATACCGACGACCTTGATCACAGCAAGGTAGTTGTGCGGGGGCGTCATGGGCTCTCGCCTTCCTTCGATCTGAAACAGCTTGTCGTCTTCGGTTACTCGCCATATGCCGGGCGAATGGTCTCGGTCCGATAAACCCTCAACCACAGCTTCAGCGTTATGTCAAGTACCTGGTGCGGAACGGTATTCGCAGCCACCCCGTTACTCGCGCAGGCGCGCCGAAACGAGTGTCAGAATCTTGTGTGATTCGCCTCGTCCGACCCACATGAGCATCGTATCGTGGACGGTTACCCTCCGGTCCTGGATCGGAACCGACGGTGCCCTTCCGGCAAACCACCGAAAATTTCGGCGGCCCAATAGGTATCGCTCACTTTACCGTGACCAGATTCGGACTCGAAACATCGAATACCTTGCCCGGCTGGGAAAGCAGGGGTCCGACCACCGCCGCCTTGCGCGGCGAATCCACGGTCCCTCCCCAGAGCACGGTACGCCCGTCACGCAACTCCAGGGCAATATCCGAAACCGAGCGGGCCACAACCGCTCCCACCCCCACCTGATCGCGCAGCGGAACCGGAATGGCGGCCATGACCGCGACGGCGGCCTTCGTCGCCGGATCCGAACCGCCCGGATGGTCGGTAATGAGTTTGGGCACTCCGGGTCCCGGCGGCTCGATCGCGAATTCCACGCTGTCGCAATCGAGCAGGTGTGTCCCATCGGGGCTGTCGAAGTAGAGCACCGGGGTGCGTTCGACGACCGTCACGCGGACCGTCGAAGGGAACACCCGCTGCACGCGGGCCGAGCGCACCTTGGGTAGCCGGGAGACCTTCTCGGCCAGGGCATCGGTGTCCAGGCGCAGCATGGAGCCGTCGGGCACCTGGAGCACGTCCAGAACCTGTTGCTCCGGAATGGCGCTCAGGCCGTCGACGCGGACCGCGCGGACCGCCAGCAGCGGCGTGAACCAGGCGACCAGTCCCAGCGCGATCAGGGCCACCACTCCCGCGAGCACGCCGAAGCGGACCTTGCGGGAGCGCCAGGCGCTCAGAAACCGGGATTCCTCGCGGACACGACCGCGGCGCAGGCGCGCGCGGCGGGCCGCGGCGCTCTCGGCGGCCTCCTCCGGCTCATCGGTTTCGGCCGGATCGGCCTCGTCCCAATCGTCTTCGGCCGCATCCGTTGTCGTCGGCGGCGATCCACCCGAGGTCATGGGCGCTCACCGCCCGTGGCTGGGCCGGGCGCGCAGCCCGTCCAGGATCTGGCCGCCCAGCATGGTCACATCGCCGGCGCCCATGGTGATCACCACGTCGCCGGGCCGCGCCAGCGCGCCGACCTGCTTGCCGACCCGGGACATATCCGGCTGGTAGTGCACGGGTTTGGTGACCGCGTTGGCCACCAGCGCGCCGTTCACGCCGGGCAGCGGCTCCTCGCGGGCGCCGTACACGTCGAGCACGACGACCTCGTCGGCCAGCGAGAGCGCCTCGCCGAACTCGGTCGCGAAAGTGGCGGTGCGGCTGTACAAGTGGGGCTGGAACACCACGATCACCCGGCCCGGGCGCGAGCGCGCGCCGTCGCGGGCCTCCTGGGCGACCAGTTCGGCGGCGGCCGAGAGCACCGCGCGCACCTCGGTCGGATGGTGGGCATAGTCGTCGAAGACGCGCACGCCGTTCTCGCGCCCGGTGAGCTGGAAGCGGCGGTGCACTCCCCCGAAACCTTCGAGGCCCTGGATGATTTCGCCCATATCGGCACCGGTGGCGCGGGCGGCCAGCAGCGCGCCGAGCGCGTTGAGGGCCATGTGGCGGCCGGGCACCGACAGGCGCAGGGTGCGCGGGGCGGCCTCGTCGGAGAGCTGGAAGACGGCCACGCCGCCGACATCTCGGGGTTCGAACGACAGCAGGTGCGCGCCGACCGGAACGCCGGAGCCTTCGAAATCGCCGGAGCCGTAACCGATCACCTGGATGCCGCGCGGATCGTCCTTCAACTTGGCCGCCGAACGCTGGGCCAGCCCGAGCGAACCCGGATCGTCCAGGCACACCACCAGGCGACCGCCCGGTTCGAGCCGGTCCACGAAGTCGTCGAAGACCTGAACGTAGGCCTCGTCCGTGCCGAAGTAGTCCAGGTGATCGGACTCGATATTGGTCACCACCGCGACATCCGGCGCGTACTGCAGCAGCGACCCGTCGCTCTCGTCGGCCTCGGCCACGAAGATGCCGCCGGTGCCGTGGTGGGCATTGGTGCCCGCCTCGTTGAGCTCGCCGCCGACGGCGAAGGACGGGTCGAATCCGCAGTGCTGCAAGGCGACCACGAGCATGGAGGTGGTCGAGGTCTTACCGTGCGTGCCCGACACCAGCAGCGTCTTGTGGCCCTGCATCAGCGAGGCGAGCACGGCGGGGCGCAGCAGCACGGGCACGCCGCGCTTGTGCGCCTCCACCAGTTCGGGATTGGTCTTGGGGATGGCGGCGTAGGTGGTGACCACGGCGGTGGGTCCGCCGGGCAGCAGGTCCAACGCGCTGGCGTCGTGCCCGATGCGCACCTCGGCCCCGCGCGCCCGCAGGGCCAGCACGCCGCGGCTCTCCTTGGCGTCCGAACCGGACACCATGCCCCCGCGCGACAAGAGAATTCGGGCGATTCCGGACATACCGGCACCACCGATGCCGATCATGTGCACACGCCGCAGGTGTTCGGGTAAATCGGTGTGCTCTCCTGCGATCGGCTCGGTCGCGGTAGCCGCTTCGCTGTCCGGCCGCTCCACTGTCACCTCGAATTACCCCGTTCCCTCGCGTGTTTCATCGGATAGTTGGGTTCCCAGGCGCGGGTGCCGCGCCACGATTCCGTGGATCGGCTGCTGCGCCCCTTAGCCCGATTGTCGTCCGCCGCCGAGCGGCTGGTGCGCCGGGCCGAATCCGAATCTATCGAGCGGCGCGAGGCCGGTTCCGACCCGCCCCGTCCACGGCCCGATGGTAGCGCGCGCTTGGGCGGGCTCGGCTTGACCTTGGCCTTCGCCTGGGACCGGGCGCGGGCGGCCTTGGACTTCTCGCGGGCGGCGCGCGCCCGTGTGGGCGAATACATTTCGGGCTTGGGCAGTCGCAGCAGGCGGCTGAAGCGACCGTCGCCTCCGGCGTGCAACGCGGCCACGGCCTCGGGTTCGTGCCGGGCGGCATTGGCGATGATGCCGAACATGAGCAGGGTGATGGCCAGCGAGGAACCGCCCGCCGACACCAGCGGCAGCTGCAGACCGGTCACCGGCAGCAAACCCACGACATAGCCGACATTGATCAAGGCCTGCCCGGTGATCCAGGTGGTGGCCGAGGCGGTCAGCAAACGAATGAACGGATCCACCGAGCGGGTCGCGATGCGCAGGCCGGTGTAGACGAACAGCGCGAAGAGCCCCAGCACCAGGGCACAGCCGAGGAAGCCGAGCTCCTCGCCGATGATGGCGAAGATGAAGTCGTTGTGCGCGTTGGGCAGATAGCTCCACTTGGCCCGCGACTGCCCGAGCCCGCGGCCCCAGATGCCGCCGTCGGCCAGCGAGTACATGGCCTGCCGGGCCTGATAGCCGATGCCCTGCGGATCCGAGCCCGGACTGAAGAAGGCGCGCATGCGGTCGGACCGGTACCCGGCCGACAGCGCCAGGATGGCCGCCGCGACGCCGCCGGACACCGCGATGGTGACGAACATGCGCAGCGGCAGCCCGCCGAACCACAGCAGCGAGGTGAGCACGATGCCCAGCGCGATCGTGGTGGACAGGTTCGGTTCCAGCACGACCAGGAAACAGACCAGCAGGCCCGCGGGCACCAGCGGCATGAGAATGTCCTTGTACCCGGACCTTTCGCTCTTCCGGGAAGCCAGCAGGTGCGAACCCCACACCACCAGCGTGATTTTCACGATCTCGGACGGCTGCACCGACACGAAGCCGAGGTCGAACCAGCGGCGCGAGCCCTGCACCTCGGTGCCGATGCCCGGAATCAGCACCAGCACCAGCAGCACCAGCGACAGCGCGAAGACCGGGAACGACAGCTGCCGCATCACCCGCAGTGGCACCCGCAGCGCGATGTAGAACAGCACCGCGCCGAAGACCGCCATCATGGCCTGCTGGATGAACAGCGAATACGCCGAGCCGCCATCGGCATAGGACTCGACGCTGGAGGCCGAGAGCACCATGACCAGACCCAGCACGGTCAACAGCACCGCGATGGCGACGACGAGGTGGAACGACGCCAGCGGGCGGGCCAGCCATGCTCCGAACCATCCGGCTCGCGCACGCTGCTGGGGCTTGCTCCCTGCCCGCCCCGGCGTCGCACCCGTGGCTTGCCGCGGCGCCGCCGCTGTCATTCGGATCTCCCGATGTCCTTCTCGTCCAGGGCCTGCACGGCGGCCGCGAAGCTGCGCCCGCGGTGCGTGTAGTCGGCGAACATGTCCAAGGACGCCGCGGCCGGGGCCAGC
>NZ_BAFX01000062.1 GCF_000308815.1 Nocardia concava NBRC 100430 | reverse complement strand
AATGCTGTGCGGATTTGCCTACACAACGCCCTACAGGCTTACACCAGGTATTCCATCACCTGGCCCAGCTACCTTCCTGCGTCACCCCATCGCTTACCTACTACAGCCAGGGTCGTATGCAGCCACTTTGAGCTCCCCGAAGGGAGTCTCGCCATTTTTGGATACTTAGCACAACTGATTCGATATTTGG
>NZ_BAFX01000063.1 GCF_000308815.1 Nocardia concava NBRC 100430 | reverse complement strand
ATCCGGGCCGATCTCGGCGAATTCGGCCATGATGTCGCGGACATCGGTCATGCTCGGCCGGTCCTCCGGCTCGAAGCTGAGCAGCGACAGCAGCAGATCCGACAGCGGTCCGGCATTGCGCGGCTCGCTGATCTGACCGTTGGCGGCCGCATACAGCAGCGCGAGCGGATTCGGGTTGGTGCCGTAGGGCGGTTCGCCTTCCAGCGCGTGGAAGAGCGTGGCGCCCAGGGCGAAGACGTCGGCGGCCGGGGTCGGTTCCGCACCGCGCGCGACCTCGGGGGCGAGGTAGGCGGCGGTGCCGGAGATCAGCCCGGTGGCCGTGAGCGTGACGTCACCCTTGGACTTGGCGATGCCGAAGTCGGTGATCTTCACCGCCCCGTTGTCACCGAGCAGGATGTTGCCCGGCTTGACGTCGCGGTGCACGATGCCGGCGCGATGGGCCGCGATGAGCGCGCTTGCCACCTGTTCGCCGATGCGGGCGACCTGCGGCAGCGGCAGCGTGCCCTGCGCGGACAGCACCACCGCGAGGCTCTGCGACGGCAGATACTCCATGACCAGGCACGGGTCGCCCTCGTGCTCGGTGATGTCGAACACGACGATGGCATTGGGATGCTGGAATCGGGCCGCGTTCCGGGCCTCGCGCGCCGCGCGCTGCCGGACGATGTCCTTGTCCGCATCCGACAGGCTCGGCTGGGTGATGATCTGCTTGACCGCGACGGATCGTTCGAGCCGCTGATCCACGGCTCGCCAGACGACACCCGTGCCGCCGCTACCAATCCGTTCGACCAGGCGGTAGTGCCCTGCGATCACTTGGCCGGTTTCGATGGCACTACTCCGAAGTTCTCCGAGACGACTGTGACAGTGCGGTTGCCCGCGCGTTTCCCCGCACGAGTGTAGCGGGCAACGCGCGGATCGCCGACGTCAGCGTGAGATATGAGCGAGATCTCGGTGAGATCTATGCCGCATCCGGGTGATGTTTACGTGACCCGATACCGGTAACCCCTGGTCGGACAGCATCTATGACGAGGCATAGACCGCACGGTTTGGTGTGTGTTCGCTCCCGCACACCGGAGAGCTTCAGCTACTTTTCACCGCCGCGGGCCGCTCACTCCTTCGGTGCGAGCCACTCCGCGCGCACCAGTTGCGCCGCGTCGGCGTCATCGAGCTCGATCTCGAAGACCTCGGCGAGCACCTTCGGTAGCTCGGCTACCTCCAATTCGCGTGTTTCGTCCGTTCCGTCCGGATAGCTGGTGGTCCAGGTGGTGCCGTCCAGGGTCTGGTGCACGTCCGGCAGGAAGCGCTGCACGAACGGCCGGGTGGTGAACGGCGAACGCGGAGAGGTCGACACGTAGTGGTTGCCGACCGCGAAATCGATGCGGTACTGCGGGGTGGTCGCGAACGTGTGCCGGTCCACGAACCCGTCCTTGCCGAACTGGTACAGCGTCCACAGCTCGCCGCCGACCGCGTCGGTCTCGACCCCCAGCCGGAAACGCCATGCGCCCGCACTGAATTCACCGCGATCCGGCGCGAGTTCGATCGGTTCCAGCGGGCCCCAGCCGAATCCGACGTCGCAGAGCCAGATCCGGTCGTCGTCGCCGGCCTTCACCCGCAGCAGCGCGTGGGTGGCCGGGCGCAGGTTCGTCGCGCCGCGCGTGACCCGTCCGGACATGGCGGTGAATTCGAACCCGAGCCGCTCCAGCGCGGCCGCGAACAGGCCGACGTTCTCGTAGCAGTAGCCGCCGCGCCGCCGGCGGATCATCTTGTCCTGCAGGCTCTCCAGATCCAGGGGCACGCCGCGGCCGAGAATGATCTCGAGATTCTCGAACGGGAAGGTGATGGTGTGGGCGCGCACCAGCTCACGCAGCGTGGCCAGGGTGGGCGTGCGGGCGCCGGTGAACCCGATCCGGGCCAGGTAGGCGTCGAGGTCGAGTTCCTCGCCCGCCCAGGTGTAGGTGGGATCCACCGGTGTCGTCATCACTGCCTTCCCGTCTTTGTCGATCAGACGTCCGATCTTGACGATCAAACGTCGAGGCCGTTCGTGTCGAGCAACCGGGGTCGGGCCGAATCTGTTCCGGGCGGGTCAGGTGACGGCGTTCACCAGTGTCAGCAGGCCCTCGCGGTAGGTCGGATAGCCGGGTTTCCAGCCCAGTTCGGCCCGCGCCTTGGCATTCGAGACACGGATGGAGACGTCCAGCATCTGGGTGGCGGCCAGCGGCGAGGCCAGCCGCATTACCCGGGCGGGGAGCCGCCGGGGCGGGCGCGCGCCGATGGTCTCGGCCATGGCGTCGAACATGGTGCCCCAGGTGACCGGTTCGTCGTCGACGATGTTGTAAGCGCTGCCGGGGGTGCCGTGTTCGAGGGCGGCCACGGTCGCGGCGGCGGCGTCCACGACATGGATGAAACTCGTGTAGGCCGTGACGGTATTGGGCAGCGGGAACATGCGCAGCTTCAGCGCGCGCACGAAGGAGTCGGAGGCGCCCGGACCGTAGAACAGGCCGTAGCGCAGGGCGATTCCGTCGATGCCGGGTGCGCGCCAGGCGCTCGATTCGGCCTCGTGCAGTGCGCCGATGATGGCGTCGTTGACATCGCCGGGAATGCGGCCGAACGGCTCCTGCTCGGTCACGAGTTTCGGTCCGTGATCGCGCAGGCCGTAGCCGAGGATCAGCGATTGCGTGAGATACCTGCGCGCCCCGGTCCTTTCGGCCAGTTCCACCAGATGCTTGCTGCCGATCTCGCGTAAGGCGTTGGTGCGCAACAGTCCCGGCGCGTGATAGTGGGTGGGCGGCGAATACCGGTAGGCGGTGAGCTGGTGGATCACCGCGTCGGCGGTCAGTCGCTCGGTGGCGCGCAACAGATCCGAGCGGTCCATCACATTGGCGACCAGCGGGGTGGCCCCGAGCGAGCGCGCGATCTCCGCACCGCGTCCGCGCCGGGTCAGCGCGTACACCTGATGCCCGGACGCCCGTAGCGCGAGGACCAACGGCCGCCCGATCGCCCCTGTCGCACCGGCCACCACGACCTTCATCGCTTTTCACCTAGTCTCACACAGCACCTCGTCTCACCGCGCCGAACACCCTTCGAGCCTAATGTCCCAGACGGAATGCGTCAGGGGTGGACACCGCAGGTGCCCGGACCTAGCGTTGGTCCATGATCGCGCTGCTGGACCGGCTGCGGCTGTTCACCATTCGCGAGTTCACCACGCACTGGGGGCGGACCGTAGCGTCGATCGTCGTGCTGACCGTGTGCTCGGCGTTCCTGGTGGCCGTCATCGGCATCTCCGGATCGCTCACCGGATCGATCGAGAAGTTGACCGCCGGGCTGGCGGGCAATGCGGCACTGGAGATCTCGGGTGTCACCGATGCCGGGTTCCCGCAGCAGGTGCGCGCCGATGTCGCGGGCGTGCCGGGGGTCGCGGCGGCCGTGCCCATGTTGCGGGCCAGCGCCGGACCGGATTCCGATCGGCTGCTGGTGCTTGGCGTGGATTCCTCGAGCACGGCCCTCGACAGCGACCTGAAGGGCGCGGTGCAGGGCGATGCGCTGGCGAGCCTGCTGAGCGTGCCCAACGGCGTATTGGCCGGGCCGGGAACGGGATTCACCAAGGGGCAGCAGGTCCAGCTGGGGCCGACGCGGGTCACCATCGCATCGGTGCTGGAGGGCAAGCAGCTCGCCCAGCTCAATGGCGGCCACTATCTGGTCGCGCCGCTGCCGGTGGCGCAGCGCATCACCAACCGTGTCGGGCAGCTGGATTCGGTACTGATCGTCGCGCAGCCGAATACCGATGAGGCGCGACTGGCTGCCGCACTCACGAAAGCCGTGGCCGGTCGCGCGCTGGTCGCGACACCGAGCGCCCGGGCGGCCCAGACCGGCAATGCCGTGGTGATGGTGCGGTTCATCGCCTCCATGGGCGCGGGGCTGGCATTCGTGGTGTCGGCCTTCCTGATCTACAACACCATGAGCATGGCCCTGGCCGGGCGGCGGCCGGTGATCTCCATGCTGCGGGCCATCGGCGCGCGGCGGCAGACCATCGTGCGGGATGTGCTCGCGGAGGCGGTCGCGTTCGGTGTGGTCGGCGGTGTGCTCGGGGCGGGACTGGGCGTACTCGCCGGACGGTATGCGATCAGTCTGCTGCCGGGGGCGTTCACGCAGATGATGGAGGCGCGGCTGCAATACCTGCTGCCGTGGTACGCGATTCCGGTCGCGGTGGTGGCGGCGACGCTGACCAATGTGGCGGCCTCGGCGGTGGCGGCGCGGCAGGTGTATCGGGTGGCCCCGGTGGAGGCGCTGGCGCCGGTCGGGGCGTCGCGGGCGGATGTGGTCTCGACGCGGCTGCGGGTGGCGGCGGCCCTGCTCGGGGTCGTGCTGGTGGGCGCGGCGATCTTCATTCAGCGTGAGCATCTGGGCCTGTTCGCCGCGGCCGCACTGGGTTTCGCCTTCGGTGCGGAGATCGTGCTGGCCTTCGCGTGCGCCGGGCCGATCGTGGGGACGGCCGCTGCCTTGGCCCGACGACTCGGCCCGGCGGGTGTGCTGGCGGGCGTGAACATCGATCGGGCACCGCGCCGGGTGTGGGCGACGCTCATGACAGTGACCATCGCGGTGGGGATGACAATCACGATTACCGGTGCGAACGCGGACGCAACCCGTTCGGCGCGTGAGAGTTTCGCCTCGCTCGCCGACAGCGACGCGTGGGTGAGCATGAGCGCCGAGGACATGATCCCCACCACCCTGCTGCCCGATGACTTCGTCGAGCGGGTGTCGGCGGTGCCCGGTGTCGGGCGCGTGGTGCAGGAACAGCTGGGCTTCGCCACCCTCGCGGGTACGAAAGCCCTTGTCTACGGCGTGGATACGGGCAGCAACGACTCGATGTTCCGGGCCTTGGACACCGGGCACCAACGCCGCTTGCTGGCGGGCGACGGCATCGTGCTGTCCCGGGATCTGGCTCGCACCCTCGGGGTTTCGACCGGGGACGAGCTCAGCGTGCAGACGACCACCGGCGAGAAGCGCGCCCGGGTGCTGGAGACGATCTCGCACTTCTCCGGCGCGGGCGGTACCGCCGCCATCAGCCTGGCGCTCATGCGGGACTGGTTCGCCCGGCCCGGATCAACCACCTTGCAGGTCGATGCCGCGCCCGGAGTGGATGCGCACCAAATGATCTCGGCGATCCGCGCGGCACTGCCACCGGAGATCCACGTGTATGCGGGCACGGCCGCACTCGACGGCATCAGCGAGGCCATGCAGGAGGGCCTGGTGCTGTCGCGGATCATGCTGGTGATCGTGGCGTTCATCGCGGCCATGGCCTTGCTCAACACCCTGACCCTGGCGCTGCTGGAGCGGCGACGGGAGCTGGGCATCCTGCGGGCCGTGGGTTCGAGCCGCCGCTTCGCGCTGCGCATGGTGCTCGCGGAGGCGGCCGCCATCGGCGTGGTGGGCGCCGGTCTCGGCGTGGTGTTCGGGCTGGTGAACCAGTACTTCTATTCGCTGCTCGCGACCGACATGCTCGGCATCGACGTCACCTTCCGGCCCGGCCCGCTGCTGGCCGTATTCACCTTCGCCGCACTGGCTTTGAGCCTGCTCGGCTCCATCCCTCCCGCCCTGCGCGCGGCCCGGCTCAATATCGTGGACGCGGTCAGCGCCGACTAGCGGTCACGTCCACGACAGGGTGCGCACCAGCGCGTCGAGGGCCGCGGGATACGCGCCGTCGGACGGTGAACCGTAACCGACGACGATCGCCTGCGGGCGAGGCTCGGTTCCGGCCGGGGCCCACCACATATCGGACAGGCCGTGAATGGCCAGGCCGTATTCCGCTGCGCGGGTGAGCACTTCGGCCTCACCGAGTCCGGCGGGTTCGAGCCGGACCAATGCGTGCAGCCCGGCGGCGATCCCGCTGAGCGTGAAGCCGGTGAGGGGGCGACCGGCGCGGGATATGAGCCGGTCCGCGAGCAGGTCTCGCCGTCGCCGGTAGCGCAGCCGGCTCGAGCGGATGTGCCGGTCGTAGGCGTGCGAGGTGATCAGCTCCGCCAGCGTCAGCTGCCCGAGGGTCTCGGAATGATGATCGGCGAGCAGTTTGGCCTCGGTGACCGGACCGACCCAGCGGGGCGGCAGCACCATCCAGCCCAGGCGCAGCCCGGGGCCGAGGGTCTTGGAGGCGCTGCCGAGGTAGACGACATCGTCGGGTGCGATGCCCTGGATCGCGCCCACGGGTTGCCGGTCGTAGCGGAATTCGCCGTCGTAGTCGTCCTCGATGACCAGGTGCCCGGCCCGGGCCCACGCCGCCAGCTCCTGCCGGCGCGCGGGGCTCAGCGTCGAACCGATCGGGAACTGGTGGCTCGGCGTCACGACGGCGGCGTGGACACCGTCGAATTCGGCGGTGCTCAGCCGATCCACTTGCGCGCCATCGTCATCGACCGGCAGCGGCACGACGGTCGGCCCGGATCCGCGCACGGCGGCGTGGAATTGCGTGATGTAGGGGTCCTCCATCGCCATCACCGACTTGCCCGAGGCCGACAGCACCCTGCCCATCAGGCGCAGCGCCTGTTGCACACCGGTGGTGATGACGATCCGGTCGGGCGTCGCCAGCACCCCGCGCGTGCGCCCCAGGTATTCGGCCAGCGCCGTGCGCAATTCGATGCGGCCGCGCGGATCGCCGTATCCGAACGCGTCCCGCGGCGCGCGGTCCAGTGCCGACCGCGAGGCTCGCAGCCAGGCGGCCGTCGGGAAGCGGCTCAGATCCGGACTGCCCGAGCGCAGATCGTGACGGATCGAAACCGGTTGGGCCCGAGCATTATCCGTGCTGCGCGCCGCGGCGACCGCACCCGCGGTGCGCGCGACCCGGGTCCCAGAGCCCTGCCGGGCCACCAGGTGCCCCTCGGCGATCAACTGGTCGAACGCGGCGCTGACGGTGCCGCGCGAGACGCCGAGTTCGGCGGCCAGGGTCCGGGTCGACGGCAGCCGCGTCCCCGCCGCCAGCCGGCCGTCCCGGATCGCCTCGCGCAGCGCCCGCTCCAGACCATCGCGGCGACCGGCGCCGGAATCCACGGTCAGATGCAGATCGATATCCAAAGTGGACCAATAATCGGCCGTCGAATTGGCTCCCGACATAGGTCCATTATGTCGATACGGTTGGTACATGACAACGAACACCACCAATTACGTTCTCCCCCAGACCCGCCTCGCCATCGACGATCTGGCCCCCAAGGTCGCCAAGGCCATGAACGGCCTCGAGCGCGCCGGGCAGGATTCCACCATCGAGAAGCCGCTGCGCGAACTGGTGAAGCTGCGCGTCGCCCAGATCAACGGCTGCGTCTACTGCATCGACATGCACTCCCGCGACGCGGTCGCGGGCGGCGAGGCCTGGCGCCGGATCAGCCTGGTGTCGGCCTGGCGCGAGGCGCCCTTCTTCACCCCGCGTGAGCGCGCCGCCTTCGCCCTGGCCGAGGCCATGACCCGGATCGCCGACGGCGAAGTGGGCCAGGACATCTGGGCCGAGGCCACCGTCCACTTCGACGAGAAGGAACTCGCGGACCTGGTCTGGGACATCGCCATCATCAACACCTGGACGCGGATCGGAGCCACGGTGCGGCCGTGGACCCTGTCCGGGGACGCGGATTCGTAAGCCTGCCAACACAACCCGAAACCAAGGAGATTGTCATGTCCGACGTCGTCATCACCTACTGCAAGCCCTGCGGATACCTCAAGCACGCCCGGGTCGCCGCGGAGGCGCTCGGTACCGAGCTCGGCGTCACGCCGGAACTGGTGCCCGGCAAGGGCGGAGTGTTCCGGGTCGCGGTCGACGGCACCGTGGTGGCCGCCAAATCGCGGCAGGGCTTTCCGCGCCCCGAGGAGATCGTCAAGGCCGTCGCGGCATCCCTCACCTGAGGCGACCGAAACAGCGCAGCCTGACGCGAAACTAGGCCGCGCACTTGCTGTTCGGCGGGGCGGGTGGAGCAGTATTGATGCCCGCCCCGACATCGATCACATAGTCGGGATCCCCACCCAGCGGTTCGGTCCCGAGCAGCAAGCGCTGGACCACGCAACCGGATTCGAAGAACACCGGATTGATCCCGTGCTCACCCGGGACGATCCGGCCGTCCAGATCGCGGCCGCTCACCACCGTGTACATGGACACGGGTTTGCGCGCGAACTGCAGCGCGGCCCGCATCTCGAGCGAACTGGTGTACGGCACCACCGCATCCGCGGTTCCGTGCACCAGAATCGCGCGCTGCACGCCGATGCGGTTGGCCATGAGCACCGGGGAGCGATCGATATAGGCCTGCAAGCAGGTGACCGGCGTACACCCGCCCGCATCGCGTTCGATCTCGGGCCGCAGGGACTTTCCGGCGAGACCGGCCTCGATCCAGGCGGTGACGTCGCCGGCGTGCCCGAAGGTGTCGACCCAGTAGTCGTAGGTGCCGGGCGGGGCGTAGGCAGCGGCCAGGCCGCTGGTCACGCCGCCCTGACTCCAACCCCACAGCACGGTCGGGCCGATGCCGGGATGCTCGCCGCGATACCACTGGGTGGCGGCGACGGTGTCGCGCCAGCCGGCCCAGACGTTCCACTCCCCCGGCCGCCACGCGCTGGCGTCGGAGCGCTGGTCCATGGTCACCAGGGCCGCGCCGGTCGCCTTGACGATCGAGCTCATGTACTCGGGGAAGTCGCTCGCGCTGCCGTCGTGGCCGTGGACGGCCACGATCAATCCCCGTGGCGCGCCGTCGGGTTCGTAGACCCGGCCGGTGGCGGTCTCCCCGTCGACGGTCAGGCTCACCGGTCGCATCGACACGCCGTCGTTCGGAGTGCTCCACGCCGCCGGCGCCGCGGCGATCATCGCCGCGACCATACCCACGACCAGACTGGTCGCCCGCAAACTTCGCCACCGAGCACCCATCTTCGGCATCCTCGCACGTGTGCGGCCTCCCGTGGCGCATTCACGCCATGCGCGCCGCGCCGATCGGATCCCCGGCAAACCGCGCCGGGTCGCTGATTCCGCAGTAGAGTTTGCCGGGCCTCCCAATTCGCAGTAACCCCAGATATCCACCGGCCGCCGTCGAATCCGCAGGCACTCCATTTCCGTCGATGGCACGCGCCCGCCCGAGGAGGCGAGTTGATTCATGGTTGACGTCCCCGTCATATCCACGGCCGAATTGATCGATGAGTTGAATGGTTCGTCCGCACGCCCCGGAGCGGGCCTGCTATCGGAACTGGTCGCGCACCTGCGGAAGAATCGCACGGTGCTGCGCGAGCGCTGGGCCCAGCGCATCACCGCCGCGAAACTGCTGACCGCCATGACCGCCGACGAGATCTTCTCCGAGGCGACCTCGGTGTACGAGAACTACGTCGAGGTGCTGGAGACCGGTAGCGTCGAGGCGTTGCAGAATTACGCGCGCAACCTGTCCGAGCGCATCATTCCGCGTGGCGTGGAAACCGACGAGGTGCTCGGCATCGTGTTGCTGCTGCGAGATGTGCTGGCCCGGAGCCTGTTCGAGAAATACCAGTCGGATTTCGACCTGCTGAATCGGATTCTGGACGCCTATGAGCCCGCGGCGAATCGCATCGCCAATACCGTGGGTGTCAGCTTCGTCGAGGAGCGCGAGCGGATCATCCGCCAGCAGCAGGAGGCGATCCGGGAGCTGTCCACGCCGGTGCTGCAGGTGCGCGAGCAGTTGCTGATCCTGCCGATCATCGGTGTGCTGGACGGGCAGCGGGCCAGTCAGCTGACCGCGCAACTGCTGCGCGCGATTCGCGACAATCGCGCCAAGGTGGTGGTCATCGACATCACCGGTGTCCCGACCATCGACGCCGTGGTGGCCAATCACCTGGTCAAGACCGTCGACGCGTCGGGGCTGATGGGCGCCAGCGTCATCATCACCGGCCTATCCTCGGAGATCGCCCTGACCCTGGTCACCATCGGACTGGATTTGTCGAAGATGAACGCGGTCGGCGACCTCCAGGGCGGCATCGAGGAGGCCGAACGGCTGCTCGGTTACGAGGTCAGCCGCACCAACGAACCCGGCTGAACGCGGATTCCGGACGGTTCGGCGTCCGAGCCGCATTGCCCGGGGAATTCGCCTGGCGTCGGCTAGGATTCGCCCATGCGTTCGATCGATGTCGCGGAGCGGCGGGCACGACTCGGAGTACGGCACCGGCTGGCCGCGGGCGCCCGCAGCGACGATGTCGACGAGGTGGTGCGGTCCATGGTGGTGCTGCACGCCACCGATCCGGCGACGGTGTACCTGTCGGTGGCGGCGCGCGGGATCGCGAGCGAGCCCGGGCATGTGGAGAAGGCGCTCTACGACGATCGGACGCTGCTGCGCATGCTGGCCATGCGGCGCACCATGTTCGTCGCGCCGGTCGATCTGGTGCCGGCGCTGCAGGCCTCGACCGCGGATGCGCTGGCGCACAAGCAGCGCAAGACCTACGGGCGATACCTCGAGCAGGCCGGGGTGGCGTCCGGGAACCTCCTGAAGTGGTGGAACGAGGTGGAGGTCGAGACGCACGCGGCGCTGCTGGCGCGCGGCAGTGCGACGGGCGCGCAGCTGAGCAAGGATGTGCCGCGGCTGCGGACGCAGGTGGACACCGCGCCGGGCAAGCCGTATTCGAAGCCGACCAATATCACCACCTGGGTGCTGGTGACGCTGGGCTGCGAGGGGCGGATCGTGCGCGGGCGGCCCAATGGGAGTTGGGGCAGTAGCCAATACACCTGGGCGCCGATCGAATCCTGGCTGCCGGAAGGGATTCCGGCCATGCCGGTCGAGGAGGCGCGGGCGGAGCTGGTGCGGAAGTGGTTGCGCGCCTTCGGGCCCGCGCCGGTGAGCGATATCAAGTGGTGGACCGGGTGGACGCTCGGGGAGGTGCGCAAGGCGCTGGCTGCGGTCGACACCGTCGAGGTGGATCTCGGCGGCGAGACCGGGCTGGTGCTCGCCGACGATCTCGAACCTACGCCGGCGCCGGAGCCTTGGGCCGCGCTGCTGCCGGCACTCGATCCCACGCCCATGGGCTGGCAGTCCCGCGACTGGTACTTGGGTCCGCATCAGCCCGCACTGTTCGACCGGAACGGCAATGTCGGGCCCACCGTCTGGTGGGAGGGCCGCATTGTCGGCGGCTGGGCGCAGCGCTCGGACGGTGAAATCGTCTGGCGGCTACTGGAAGACGTCGGCGCGGAGGCCGAGAACGCGGTATCGGCCGAGGCCGAGCGCCTGCGGGCGTGGTACGGCGAGGTGCGTCCCATTCCGCGTTTCCGCACGCCGCTGGAGCGGGAACTCACCGCGTGAACCCGCTTCTCAGCTGAGTGTCAGGAAATTTCTGCGGGCCTACCGGTTGGCCGACTGTTACTGTCGGATCAGTACGTCGAACGCAGTATTGATTTTGCACAGTCCGGGCTCGGACACGGGGAGTCCGTGGGTCCGGTGGTTCTCTCGGAGTGTGTCATGGCTTTCTCGAATCGGTTGGTCTCCCCGACTCCCCCCTCTTCCCCACGGACCGAAACGGCAGCGCCCGCCCCGCGAAACGAGCTGTGGGGCGAGGCCTTCCGGGACGCGGCGCTGGGCATGTGCGCGGTGCTGGCCGCGATCGACGGGCGCATCGATCCCGCGGCGCGCATGCGGGTCGCCCAGATGGTCGGCGCGCACGAGGTACTGGGCCGCCAATCCACCGATGACCTGCGAAACCTTTTCGAGGACAATTGCGCCCGCCTCATCATGGATCCGGCCTTCGGCCACGCCTATGTGATGGCGCAGATCGCCAAATCCACCGAGCAGCCCGAGCAGGCGCGCGCGGTGGTGCGGATCGGCATGATCGTCGGGCGAATCGACGGCGAACTCGACGCACACGCCCTCACGGTGATTCGCGAGGCTTGTCAGGTATTGCGCTTGGACCCGCACGAATTCGGTGTGTAGGAGCCAGTTTCGGACGTCTCGCCGTCCTTGTTCTGTCGGTGCCTTCTGATATTTGTGGGGTGTGCGACAGAGCGGGCAACCCGTGATGCGGGCATATCGGTTGGCAACGACCGCGAACGAATCCAAACTCGAGGCGGTGGCGGCCCTGCTGCCTTGGTGGCAGCGCGGGCTTGTGCACGTCCAACTGATCCAGGTGCGGGCACTGCAGTCCGGGGAGACCCGTTTGGGATGGCTGGGCGGAGCCGAGGCGAAGGCTCTTCCTGGGTATCTGTCGGCGCGCCAATGGAAATCGGTTGTCAATCAGGCCAACGCTGCACTGATCTCCTGGCAAGAGGCCGCCAAAACGGGCATCCGCGAGATGATCCGCGAACTCGACATCGACGAGGTGGTTCGGACGGATCTCTTCCGGATCAACGCCCACAAGTCGTGGTGGACGACCACTACGACGCTCATCCACCACCGAATCCCGACCGAACGGGTCCAGGTCGGCGCTGAAGCCCTTCCAATCGCACGAGAACTGGTACACCGCTGGTTGCGGCGACATCCGTTCCCCAACCTGTCGCGGGTCCGCAGCATGGCCATGGATGGCCCGATTGCTGAAGTATCCAAGTCGACAACCCCACTGGCCGACTACTGGGTGCGAATCTCGACGCTGCGCAAAGGGCAGCCGGTGTATATCCCGTTGCATCGCAACGACTATTTCGACGCTGCGCCCGGCGAGGTGCGGAACTTCTGTCAGGTTCAGGTCACCGACACCGGGCAGGTTCGGTTCCTGCTGATCAAGAAATCCAAGCCTGCCCCCGCACGTACCGATGGCGGGGAACTGGGCGTGGATTGGGGACTGGCGGCGATGTTCGCCACTTCCGACGGCCGCGTCCTCGGACGCAAGCTGTTCGCCTGGCTCAAAGCTCGCGATGACGAGGTCGTTACATTATCCAAGGCGTTGCAGGCAAACGGAATCAGGCCGAAGAACTCGGTGAGGTACCGCCGGTTGCAATCACGTATCCGAGGGTACGTCCGAAACGAGGTCGGACGCATCCTCAATCGGTTGGCTGCCGAAAACCTGAAACTCCTTGCGGTAGAGCGATTGCAGCTGACCGGAGGGGGCCTGTCACGGCGGATGAACCGGCTGGTATCTCGCGCCGGCCGCGCAGCGGTAAGCGCGAAACTCGCCTCGCTGACAAAGACTCACGGTATCGCCGTTGTCGAGGTCAACCCTGCCTATACCTCTCAGGTATGCACCGGTTGCGATTACGTCGACCGGCGCAACAGAATTACGCGGTCCCGGTACAGCTGCCGGTTCTGCGGTAAACGTCTGCATGCCGACATCAGTGGAGCCCGCGCGATCTTGCGACGTTCGCAGGAGCCTTCAAGGGGCGGGCTCGCACTCGGTAAACAGACAATCCTCGCCAGACTCGATCGGAAGTTCCATACCCGTTGGGGCATGGATCCGACCGTCCTGCGCGAGCGACGCATACGCGGTCACAGTACCGCTGTCCCCGACCTGGTCGGGGCTCAACCACCGAACGGGTGAAACCTCGAGGCGGATACTGTAAAGCCCTCTGGCTTTTGCTGGACAGTGACCGGCGGCGGCCCGCATGCTTGGAGCGTTTGATGCCTAGCGAGGAGATTCACTCTGCATGGCGATTCAAGGGTTCCTCAATATTTTGCTCGACACCGTCCACCCGAATCGGGGGTGGCGTTACTGCGCCTGGTGCGATGGCTCCGGGGCCGCAGGCTATTCCGCGAGCGGGTCGGCCATTCTGTGCACGGGATGCGGCGGCATCGGCTGGCTGGTCGATCCGCCGGTCTATCGGCGCTGAGCACAGCGAGTTTTCAGCGCTGAGCAGGGCGTTCGTCCCCGGCCGAGTGGCGCGCCGGGGACGAGTCGGGCCTTTCTACATATCCAGTCCGAGATCCAGCACTCGGACCGAATGCGTGAGCGCGCCCACCGACAGATAATCCACGCCGGTGCCCGCGTAATCGGCCGCCATATCGAGCGAAAGTCCGCCCGAGGACTCGAGTTTGGTGCGCGGCGAGCGAGTATTGCGGCGCTGCACCGCCGCCTGCGTGGCCCACAGCGGGAAGTTGTCCAGCAGTACCAATTCCACGTCCTCGGCGAGCACCGCGTCGAGCTGCTCGAGGCTGTCCACCTCGACCTCGCACTCGATGTCCGGATTCAGTTCCCGCACAGCACGCAATGCGGCAACCACTGAGCCCGCGGCCACCACATGGTTGTCCTTGATGAGCGCCGCGTCCCCCAGCCCCATCCGGTGATTGACGCCGCCCCCGACCCGAACCGCGTACTTCTGCAGTGCCCGCAGCCCCGGCAGCGTCTTGCGGCTGTCCCGGATCCGGCATTCGGTCCCGGCGACCGCGTCCGCCCACTGCGAGGTGGCGGTCGCGATTCCGGACAGGTGGCACACCAGATTCAACATGGTCCGTTCGGCGGTGAGCAGCCCGCGTGTCGGTGCGACCAGACTCAATACCTTGTCCCCCGGCTGCACGCGGGTGCCGTCGGCGACGCGAGCGGTAACTTCATAGTTGCCCGCACCCAGCACCTCGTCGAGCACCAGCAACCCGACATCCAGCCCGGCGACGGTCCCCGGCTGCCGAGATGCCATGTCCGCCTTGGCCACCGCGTCCTCGGGCACCGTAGCCATCGTGGTGATGTCCGGCCCGTACCGCAGATCCTCCTCGAGGGCCGTACGGATGAGCGCGACCACCGCGTCGCGATCCAGCCCAGCGTCGAGAGTCATGACTACACTCCTTCTTCGATGACTATTGCCGTATCCCTGGCGAATTCGCTCATGACACAGCGGCGATCACGACTCGGCCCCAGGACGGCGACTCGATCGCGTCGGTAACGAGCTTCGGGCGGCCATCGGAACCCAGACGAATCGCGGTGCTACGCCGCGACTCTTCCTGCGGCTCCGGATAATCCGACCGGGTATGACAACCCCGGCTCTCGGTCCGCGCCGCCGCCGCGACCAGCAGCGCCCGCGCGGTCAGGGTGAGCGCCGAATCCTCCAGCTCGCGAATGATCGCCGCCGCCGAACCCGTTGCGACATCCGACCCGCTCGTCATCCCGGCATGCTCTTGGCCGGGATCCACACCGCCGTCGTGGATTCCGGCCGAAAGCGCGCCGGAATGACGGGGGGAGCTCCCATCCGTGGACTCGGTGCCGGTCGCTGGGCGGTCGAGCGCCCATTCGACGGTGATATCCGGGGCGGCATTGTCAGAGATCAGGCCGACCATGCGGAGGATGGCGGCGCGCAGGCCGTCACCGTCGCGGACGATGCCCGCGCGTTCGGTCATCAACTCCTGGAGGAGTTTTCGGTCGGCGCGGGGGAAGCGCAGCGGGCCGACCTCGGTGATCGGGGCCGCCATGCCTCGGCGTTCGGCGGCCGCCGCGCCGGCGCGTTCTCCGACCACCAGGCCTTCGAGGAGGCTGTTGGAGGCGAGGCGGTTCGCGCCGTGCAGGCCGGTGCGGGCGACCTCACCGGCGGCGTACAGGCCCGGAACCGTGGTACGGCCGTGGGTATCGGTGAGGATGCCGCCGCACTGGAAATGGGCGGCGGGGGCGACCGGGATCAGGTTCACGGTCGGGTCGATGCCCGCGGCCAGGCAGGAGGCCGTGATGTTCGGGAAGCGTTGCGGGAAGCCCTCGATGGAGCGGCCGTCGAGGTAGACGTGGTCGGTGCCGAGTTCGGCCATGCGGGCGGCGATGGCCCGGGAGACCACATCGCGGGGCGCGAGATCACCTCGCGGGTGGACGCCGGCGGTGACCGAATTTCCCTCGGTGTCAACGAGAATCGCACCCTCGCCGCGCACCGCCTCGCTGATCAGCGGTCGCCGTCCCAGCCCGCCCGGCGTGAACAGCACCGTCGGGTGGAACTGCACGAACTCGAGATCGGAGACCAGCGCACCGGCGTGCAGGGCCAGCGCGATGCCGTCGGCGGTCGCGCCGGACGGGTTGGTGCTGCACGCGTACAGCTGCCCCAGACCACCGGTCGCGAGCAGTACGGCAGGCGCGTGGACAATGCCGAATCCCTTGTCCGACACCGCGATAACGCCGCGCACACCATCGGGTCCGGTGACGATGTCGAGCACCGCGGCCCCGAAGACGACCGGCATGCCGGCCGCGTTCAGCGCCCGCTGTACCTCCGCGCCGGTGGCGTCGCCGCCCGCGTGAATGATCCGCCGCGTGCTGTGGCCACCCTCGCGGGTGCGCGACACCTCGCCGTCTCGGCCCAGATCGAAGACCGCGCCGAGGTCGGTCAGCGCCTCCACGGCGTGCTGACCACCCTCGACGATGGACCGCACCGCGTCCTCGTCGCACAGTCCGACCCCGGCGACCACCGTGTCGTGCACATGGGATTCGACCGAATCCCCGTGCGGCGCAACGACGGCGATCCCGCCCTGCGCGTACTGCGTCGAGGTGTCGGTGGGCCCGGTCTTGCTGAGAGTCAGCACCCGCAGTCCGCGCCGCGAGGCGGTGCGCGCCGCGGTCAGTCCCGCGACACCGCCGCCCACGACCACCAGGTCCGCCTCGGCTTCCCAGGTGATGGAAATCGATGTATTCACCATGTGCTCATCCCTCCCCTGCCGGGGTGGGCGTGGCTATTCGCCGCCGCCCGGGTTGCCGATCTCGATCATGCGCTGCACCGAATTGCGGGCCAGGGCAGCGGTTTCGGGATCGACGTGGACCTCGTCGCGGTTCTCCACCAGGCAGCGGAGCAGGGCGGCGGGGGTGATCATCTTCATGTACTGGCAGGACGCGCGGTCGTTGACCGGCTGGAAGTCGATGCCGGGGGCGGCCTTGCGCAGCTGGTGCAGCATGCCGACCTCGGTGGCGACCAGGACCTGATTCGACTTGGCGGCCTTGGCGGCGTCGATCATGCCGCCGGTGGAGAGGATGTGCACCCGGTCGGCCGGGAACTCGCCCGCGCCCGCCAGGTAGAGAGCCGAAGTGGCGCAACCGCATTCGGGGTGCACGAACAGTTCGGCGTCGGGGTGGGTGCGCGCCTGCTCGTTGAGCTCGTCGCCGTTGATGCCGGCGTGCACGTGGCATTCGCCCATCCAGATGTGCATGTTCTCGCGGCCGGTGACGCGCTTGACGTGCGCGCCCAGGAACTGGTCCGGCAGGAACAGCACCTCGCGGTCCGGGTCGATGGAGGCGACCACGTCGACGGCATTGGACGAGGTGCAGCAGATGTCGGTCAGCGCCTTCACCGCGGCGGTGGTGTTCACGTAGGAGACCACCAGCGCGTCCGGGTACTCGGCCTTCCAGGCGCGCAGCTCGTCGGCGGTGATGGAGTCGGCCAGCGAGCAGCCCGCGCGCTGGTCCGGGATGAGGACGGTCTTCTCGGGGCTCAGGATCTTGGCCGTCTCGGCCATGAAGTGCACGCCGCAGAACACGATGGTGTCCTCGGGAGCCTCCGCGGCGATGCGGGACAGGGCCAGGGAATCGCCCACGTGGTCGGCGATGTCCTGGATCTCCGGGAGCTGGTAGTTGTGCGCCAGGATGGTGGCATTGCGCTCGCGCGCCAGTCGCTTGATCTCCGCGGCCCACTCCGGGGTGGCCTCGACACCGGTGAATCCCGACGGCCCGTCCACGATGCGCTCGGTCAGCGTCATCGTCGCGCCCACTGCTGCAGCCATGGCATGGCTCCTTCTCTCATGCGGCCGGCAACTTCGCCGATTCGCATCCAACAGGTTTTCGACTTAGAATCGAAAACGTGGCCCATCGTAGCACCATCCACGAAACGCTCACCGCGGTGTTCCAGGTTCGCCGCTTCCCCGACACCGTCCGTGCAGGTGAGAGCCCTAGCGTGGGTGGGATTGCCCTCTCGGACCGCTGCCCGCCCGGTCATCACACCGAACTCGCGGTGTTGTTGTGGGAGCGTGCGCTCGACCCCGCCAAGGGCACCTGGTCACTTCCCGGCGGCCGCCTGCGCGACGACGAGGATCTGGACACCTCGGCGGCCCGTCAGCTCGCCGAGAAGGTCGATGTGCGCGAGTTGACCCACCTCGAACAGGTGTGGGTTTTCAGCGATCCCGACCGCGTGCCGGGCGACCGCCGCATCGCCTCGGCCTACCTGGGCCTGGTCCCCATGACCGCCGAACCGGTCCTCCCCCACGACACCCGCTGGCACCCGGTCTCGAACCTGCCCGACATGTCCTTCGACCACGGCACCGTCGTGCGCCATGCGCGAAATCGCCTGGCCGCCAAGCTCTCCTACACCAACATCGCCTTCGGCCTGGCCCCCGCCACCTTCACCATGTCCACCCTCCGCGAAATCTATTGCGCGGCCTTGGGTTACGACGTGGACACCACCAACCTCCAACGAGTCCTGTCCCGCCGCAAGGTGATCACCCCCACCGGCGCGACCACCTCCCCCGGCCGCTCCGGCGGCCGCCCCGCCGCCCTCTACCGCTTCACCGACTCCGAAATCCGCGTAACCGACGAATTCGCCGCCCTCCGCCCACCCACCTGACCGTCAGCCGCGGTTTTCGCCGCTCCCCGCCTACTCTCACAGGCCATGAGCGCAACAACCGATACGACCGCCATTACGAACCTGATCGCGAAGTACGCGGAACTGGTCGACGCCGGAGACTTCGCCGCCGTCGGGGCGTTGTTCAGCCACGGCACGTTCGGCGCCAGCGCCGGATCGGTGAAGGGTGACGCGGCTGTCGAAAAGCTGTTGAGCGGCATGGTGATCCGATACGAGGATGGGACGCCGCGCACCCATCACGTCACGACGAACATCGCCGTCGAATTCGATGAGGAAGCGGGCACCGCGGTCGCGCGGTCCTACTTCACTGTCTTCCAGGCGCTTCCGGATTTCCCGCTGCAGCCCATCGCCGCCGGGCACTACCGCGATCGCTTCGAGTGCCCGGAGGGTGCTTGGCGATTCGCCGAACGGCAGGTCGAGATCACCTTGCCGGGTGATCTGACTCACCATCTTCGTGCTACCCGCGAGTAACTTAGGTGTGGTTATGATGCGGTGAGGGGGCGAACGATCCTGCGTCCCTTGGTAACTGAAAGGTGACCGCATGAGTCCCCTGCAGATGACGCTGGGCATCATCTCCGTCCTGATCGGCGTCCCGGCGTGGGCCGGATTCGTTCTCGCGGTGCGACGGATGGTGCGCACCATTCGGCTCGGGCAGCCCGCGCCGGATCGGTTCGGGCCGTTCCCGCCGCGATTCGCCACCGTGGTCAAGGAATTCGGTGCGCACACGCGGATGGTGAAGTTCCGGACCGTGGGGTGGGCGCACTGGCTGGTCATGGTCGGGTTCCTGCTCGGGTTCGTCACGGTGTTCCAGGCGCAGGGGCAGATCTTCAGTCCGACGTTCACCTGGCCCTGGATCGGCGACACGCTCGCCTACCACCTTGCCGACGAATTGCTCGGGCTGGGAACGATTCTCGGCGGATTGACGCTGGTGATCATCCGGCAGTTGAACCATCCACGGCGGCCCGCGCGGCTGTCGCGGTTCTCGGGCTCGAATTTCCTGGCGGCCTATTTCGTCGAGTTCATCGTGGTCGCCGAGGGCATCAGCATGGTCGGGGTGAAGGCGCTGGTCATCGCCTATACCGGTGAGCATCACGCGGTCAGCGACTTCGCGAGCATGAATATCGCCGAGGTGCTGCCGGCTTCGGCGGCGGCGGTGTCGATCTTCGCGTTCTGCAAGCTGATGACGGCGCTGGTGTGGGTGGTGGTGGTCAGCCGCAGAATCGACTGGGGTGTGGCGTGGCACCGGTTCGCGGCGTTCTTCAATATCTATTTCAAGCGTGAGGACGATGGCGGTGTGGCGCTGGGTGCGCTGAAACCGATGATGTCCCAAGGCAAACCGATCGATATGGAGACGGCTGATCCGGACAACGACACCTTCGGTGTGGGCAAGTTCGAGGACTTCTCCTGGAAGGACATCCTCGACGTCACCACCTGCACCGAGTGTGGCCGATGCCAGTCGCAGTGCCCGGCCTGGAACACCGGAAAACCCTTGTCGCCCAAGCTTTTGATCATGTCGCTGCGCGATCATGGCTACGCGAAGGCGCCGTATCTCCTGGCCGGAGACAACAAGGACAAAGTCCCGGAGGCCGCGCGGGCGGAGGCGGAGCGTCCGCTGGTGGGTGGTGAGGACGTCAACGGCATCATCGACCCCGAAGTCCTGTGGAGCTGCACCACCTGTGGTGCGTGTGTGGAGCAGTGCCCGGTCGATATCGAGCACGTCGACCACATCATCGACATGCGCCGCTACCAGGTGTTGATCGAGTCGGAGTTCCCCTCCGAACTCGCCGGGTTGTTCAAGAACCTGGAGAACAAGGGCAACCCGTGGGGCCAGAACGCCAAGGACCGCCTGAACTGGATCTCCGAGGTCGACTTCGAGGTCCCCGTCTACGGCCGCGACGCCGACAGCTTCGACGGGTATGAGTACCTGTTCTGGGTGGGCTGCGCCGGCGCCTACGAGGACCGCGCCAAGAAGACCACCAAGGCCGTCGCCGAGCTCCTCGCGACCGCGGGGGTGAAGTTCATGGTGCTGGGTCAGGAGGAAACCTGCACCGGCGACTCCGCGCGGCGTGCGGGTAACGAATTCCTGTTCCAGCAGCTGGCGATGCAGAACATCGAAGTATTGAACGGTGTGTTCGAGGGGGTGGAGCAGTCGAAGAAGAAGATCGTCGTCACCTGCGCCCACTGCTTCAACGCGTTGAACAACGAATACCCCCAAGTCGGTGGCACCTACGAGGTCGTGCACCACACCCAGCTGCTCAACCGGCTCGTGCGGGCGAAGTCGCTGGTGCCGGTGTCGCCGGTGGCGCAGAACGTCACCTACCACGACCCCTGCTACCTGGGCCGCCACAACAAGATCTACAACGCGCCCCGGGAGCTGATGGAGGCCTCGGGTTCGACGCTGGTCGAGATGCCGCGTCACGGTGAG
>NZ_BAFX01000064.1 GCF_000308815.1 Nocardia concava NBRC 100430 | reverse complement strand
GCGGAGATAGCTGTCCTGCAACACATCCTCGGCATCGGCGGCGCTGCCCAGCATCTCGTAGGCGATGGTGAACAGCAGCGGCCGCAGCCGATCGAACGCGTCCACATCGCCCCTCGGACCGGAATCGGTGCCCACGGTCATGTCGGCAGCCTACCCATGACCGATACATCCACTCACTGGACGCGATGTAAAGTGAAACCCGCACCGACCGAAGGGGAAACCGATGTCCGGCACCAACTCCGGCCCACTGACCCTGGAGGGTCGTTTCAACCACTACTCCACCACCTACCTGGGTCCGGTCGCCCGCTTCTACGCCCGCCTGCACCGACGCCTCTACGAGCGCTTCGGCGGCACCCGCTTCGGCACCCTCTTCGGCGATCCGGTCCTCGAATTGATCGTGCCCGGCCGCAAATCCGGTGCGCCGCGCCCCGTCATGCTCATGCAGATCCGGTCCGGCGACGACCTGCTGATCTGCGGTTCCAATGGCGGCAACCCCGGCACCCCCAACTGGTGGAAGAACCTGGTCGCCGCCCCCGATCGGGCCGCCGTCCGCATCGGCCGAGAAACCTTCCCCGTCACGGTGCGGGTGGTCACCGACGAGGCCGAGTACGACTCCCATTGGCGCACACTCACGGCCGGGTACCGCCACTTCGACACCTACCGAGCGCTGAGTACCCGCCGCTTCCCGATCGCCGTCCTGAGCCGCGCGAACTGACTCACCAGGCGATCGGGCCCAGGCGATCGGTGAAGGTCCCGGTCGGCCCGTCGGCGGGAATGGTCGCGAGCCGCACGATCGCCTCCGCGCCCTCGGCGGCGGTCAGCTGGCCCATGTGGTTGTTCATATCGGTGGCGGCGAACTTGTGGTTGGCCACCTCGCCGGGAGTGATGGCGTTGAACTTGATGCCGGGCAGCGCCTGCGCGTAGCGGACGGTCAGCATGTTGAGCGCCGCCTTCGAGGATGTGTAGGCGAGTTCGTGCATCTGCGAGACCGCCTGGGTCGGGTCGGTGACGACCGCGAAAGAGCCCGCGGCACTGCTGACCATGACGACCCGGGGATTCTCCGCGGCCTGCAGCAGCGGCAGGAAGGCCTGGGTGACGCGGACCGGGCCGTAGACGTTGGTGTCGAAGACGGGGTGAATCTCCTCGACGGTGGCCTCGGCCGGGTTGACCGCGTGGCCGGGCGCACCGGCGTTGTTCACCAGGACATCGAGCCGGTCGGTGTGCTCGCGCACCAGCCGAACCGCTTGCGCCACAGAATCATCCGAAGTCACGTCCAAGGGAATCAGGATGGCCTTGATGCCCGCGGTGGCCAGCTTGTCAACGGCCGCCTGCCCGCGTTCCACATCCCGCGAGCCGAGGAAAACCGTCCAGCCGAGCTCGCCCAGCTGCCGCGCCGCCTCGTAGCCCAGCCCCTTGTTCGCGCCGGTGATGAGGACCGAAGTCTGTTCCATGTTCGTCATGCCCACAAGACGCCCGATCCCGAAATCCTGTGACGCGATGTGATCCAGTTCACGTGATGCCCTCCGTCGGGGCCGGAAATCAGTTCTTGAATCTCGTTCAAAAACCTGGCTATGCTGCCCTCGTGGCCAAAGTTGAACGAGATTCAAAAAGTGGCCCGCAGGTGAACCGGCGGGGTCGGCAGTCGCGGGCCGCGCTGGTGGAAGCCGGGCGGATCGCGTTCTCGGCCAAGCGGTACGAAGAAGTGTCGATCGCGGAGATCGCGGCGGCGGCCGGGGCGGCCGTCGGGTCGATCGGGTATCACTTCGGGGGGAAGCACGAGCTGTACCTGGCGGTGCACGAGGCCGTGCTGGAGGACTTCTGGGATCGGCTGCAGGCCTTGCGGGGTCCCGCGATGGAGCGGCTGACCCAGGGGTTCGACATCTATCTGGATTTCGTGCAGCAGCACGGGACCGCACTGATCATGACGCCGCGCGCGGGGGCCGACGAGCGGCTGCTCGCGCAGCACGAGCGGCACCGGGACCGGCTGGTCACCGCGCTGCTGACCGAAATCGTCTCCACCGGTGAGGGTTCCACCGTTCATATCGCGATAGACGGCTGGCTGGCGTTCGTGGAGGGCGCCACCGCGCGCTGGCTCACCGAGGCCGATCCCGATCGCGAACGTCTGCGGGCACTGGTGCTGGCGGCCGGATTCGCCACCATCCAAACGACTTTGGCACTCGACCCGTCGATCACCCTGACTTCCCGCGTTATCGCGGCCCTGCTGGACCTGAGCAATGCCGCTCGACCCGCACGAAAAGAGACCCCTCAGTGAACGAACCGCACCGACCCAACAATGCCCTGGCGGCGGGCCCGATCGGCCGGGCCGCGGCCTGGCTCATCGGCCCGCGCGGCATCTCCGACCCGAACCGGCTGCGCCGCGAGGTGGACGGCAAGATCGCCGTCGTGACCGGCGCTTCGCACGGCCTGGGCGCGGAGACCGCCCGACTGTTGGGCGCCGCCGGAGCCACCGTGGTGCTCGGCGCCCGGTCGATCGATCAGCTCGAGGAGATCGCGGCGGAGATCAAGGACGCGGGCGGGCAGGCGGTGGCGCTGCGCCTGGATCTGGGTGAGCCGGAATCGATTTCGGAGTTCGCCACCGAGATCCTGACCCGCTTCGGCCACGTGGACTATCTGATTCACAACGCGGGCAAGTCATTACGCCGCTCCATCCACCTGTCCTACGACCGGCCCAAGGATCTGACCGCCACCTCCTCGGCCAACTATCTCGGCCCGATTCGGCTCACCCTGGCGCTGCTGCCGAGCATGCGGGCGCGGCGCAGCGGTCACATCGTGAACGTCTCCACGGTCGGCGTGCTGTTCCCGACCGCACCGAAGTGGGGCTTCTACCTGTCGTCCAAGGCCGCCTTCGACGTCTGGATGCGGGCGGTGGGCATGGAGGCGCGGCCCGACGGGGTCACCCTCACCACCATCTACGCCGGTCTCATGCATACCCGCATGAGCGCGCCCAGCCGCTGGATGTCGGCACTGCCCGGACAGACGCCCGCCGAGGCGGCGACCAGCGTCGCGCGAGCACTGATCCGCAAGCCGCGCTTCATGATTCCCGCCTACGGGTACCTGACCGCAGTGCTGGTGCCGGTCCTGCGGGTGCCGCTGGAGATCGGGGCCACCGCTCTCTACAAGCGGCTCGGCGATACCGATGCGGCGCTGCGCGCGATCAACGGGAAGGGGACCGGCAATGCGGCCTAGCACCGTACTCGATTGGGGCACCGCCCTTTCCGCCGTCGCGACATCGGGCGCACTGCGGCCGATCGGCCCGGCCGCCGCCATGTCGATCGTGCGCGGTTACCGCGCCTACGGTCCGTCGCTCGGCTTGCTCATCGCCACCTCGGCGGCCCGGTATCCGGATCGGATCGCGCTGATCGACGAATCCGGCGCGGTCACCTATCGCGAGCTGTTGAGTCGTTCCGAAACCATTGCCGCATCGCTGCATTCGCTAGCGCCGGGTCTGCGCACCGTGGGTGTGCTGTGCCGCAATCACCGCGGTTTCGTCGAGGCGGTGATCGCGGGCAGCCGGCTCGGGTGCGAGCTGGTGTTCCTCAATACCGAGCTACCCGCCGCCCAGCTGGCCCGGATCCTGGAGCGGCACGCGCCGGATGTCCTGATCCATGACGACGAATATCTGGCGGCGGTCGCCGAGGCGGGCTATCCGGGTCTCCAGGTGCGCGGCTGGGTCGACTCTCCGATCGAGTCGGATATCCCCACCCTGGATCAGCTTGCGCGGCACCATCATCTGTCGCCACCGCCCGCCGGTCAGCCCGCGCAGATCACCTTGCTGACCTCGGGCACCTCCGGCATGGCCAAGGGCGTGGCCCGCCGGATCGGCCTGCGGCCCGCACTGGAGGCCGCCGCGTCGCTGGCCGCCGCGAGCCGCCTGAGCCATCGCGATATCGCGATCGTCGCGCCACCGTTCTTCCACGGCTTCGGCCTCGGCGCGCTGGCGGGCCAATTGGCCTTGGGCGCAACGGCCATCACGCGTCGCCGCTTCGATCCCGAACTGGCGCTGGCCGATATCGAACGCCATAAAGCGACGGTGTTCATCGGCGTCCCCATCATGATCCAGCGCCTGGCCGCCCTGCCCGCGGAGGTCCGCCGACGCTACGACCTCGGATCCTTGCGCCTGGCGTTGACCGGTGCCGCACCGATTTCCCCGAACACCATCGAGACATTCCTGCGCGACTACGGCCCGAGGTTGATCAACGGCTACGGCTCCACCGAGGCGGGCGTCGTGTCGATCGCCACACCCGCCGACCTCGAGCACTCCCCCAAGACCGTCGGCCGCCCCATTCTCGGTGTCTCCGTGCGCATTCTGCGCGCCGACCGCACCCCGGCCGCCGTGGGCGAGACCGGCACCATCTTCGTGCGCGGTGGCCTGGGCTTCAACGGTTACACCGCCGATCGCGGTGGTTCCGCGCCCACCAAGGAGATTCGCGACGGCTACGTGAATGTCGGCGATATGGGTCATCTGGACGCGCAGGGCCGTCTCTATATCGACGGCCGCGACGACGAGATGATCGTGTCCGGCGGCGAGAACATCTATCCCCGCGAGGTCGAGAACGCCCTGGCCGAGCACCCCGCGGTCAGCGATGTGATCGTGGTCGGCATCCCCGATCCCGAGTACGGGCAGGTCCTGCGCGCCTACCTGGTCACCAGCGATGATCCGGGCGACGAGGCCCTGCGAGTACACATCCGGGCTCGCCTCGAACGCTACAAGGTGCCCAAGCAATTCGTCCGCCTGCCCGAGCTCCCCCGCAATCCCAGCGGAAAGGTGCTGCGCCACAAGCTCGGCGAACAGGCCGCGTCCTGACCGGACTCGAATCCCTCCCTCTTCAACGTATATCGCACCCCCGCCCTTGCGGCAAGACCCCGGTAATGCTGCAGAATCGCCGACCGTAGCGAAAACCCACGGAAACGGAGTAGTGCGAGTGCGAAACAGCGATGCCGACGTGATCATCGTGGGTGCGGGCCCGACGGGTCTGATGCTGGCCGCGGAACTGCGGCTGGCGGGGGTGGTGCCGGTGGTGCTGGAGCGGTCGCCGCAATTGCGCACGGTCCCGAAGGCCAATGGGCTCAGCGGGCAGATTCTGCAATTGCTGGGTTATCGGGGGCTCACGGAGCGGCTTCAGGCCATCGGTTCCGACGCGGGCGCGCTCACGGCGCTGCCGTTCGGCGGAATGCATGTGGATTTCAGCCCGCTGGCCGATTCGCCCTTGAAGGCCATGCATCTGCCGCAGCCGAAACTCGAGCAGCTGCTCGACGATTGGGCGGGCGAGCTCGGCGCGGAGGTGCGGCGCGGGCACGAGGTGACCGGGATCGAGCAGCAGGACACCGCGGTCACCGTCGATGTCAGCGGACCGGACGGCGAATACCGGCTCACCGCAAGCTATCTGGTGGCTTGTGACGGCGCGCGCAGCCGCATCCGCGGCATGGCCGGAATCGATTTCCCGGGCACCACCTACCCGGAGGTGAACCGGCTGGGCCAGGTCAGCGTGCCCGATTCGGTGACCGTGCTGGACAACGGCGCCATCGAGATCGCCGGGCAGGGCGTCATCTCCCCCGGCTTCACCCGGACCGACCACGGCGTGTTCGCGATGGGGCCGGTCTCGCCCACCCGCACGGTGATGATTCAGGTCACCGAGGACACGAACGACGAGACCGACGACAACGAACCCATGTCGCTGGCCGAACTGCAGGACAGCATCCGTCGCGTCCTGGGCGTCGATCTGCCCCTGATCGATCCGATTCGCCTGTCGCGCTATCAGTTCCAGGCCCGCCAGGCCGAAAGGTACCGGGCCGGAAGGGTTCTGGTGGCCGGTGACGCCGCGCACGGGTTCCCCATGACCGGTGTCGGATTGACCGCGGGCATGCTCGACGCGGTCAACCTGGCCTGGAAGCTGGCCGCCGACCTGCAGGGCTGGGCCCCGGCCGGGCTGCTGGACAGCTACCACGACGAACGTCACTTCGCGGGCACCCGCATCATGATGCAGACCCAGGCCCAGGTGGCATTGCGGCGGTCCGACGACCCGGCGGCGCAGGCGCTGCGGGAGCTGTTCCAGGAAATGCTCCTCGACGAGCCCGCGCTGCACCGCCTGGCCGGGCTCATCGCGGGCACCGAACTCCGGCTGCCGCTGGCGAATCCCAACGGGCATCCGCTGACCGGCACCGTGGTTCCCGACCTGCCGCTGAAGGGCGATCGAGGGGAGGCGAGCGTCGCCGACCTGCTGCCCGCCGCCCGTCCCGTCCTGCTCGTCCTGGCCGATCGCCCGGACCTGCGTGCGGTCGCCGGGGACTGGGCCGGTCGTGTCGACGTGCGGACCGCCACCACTCCCGATCGCCCCGCCGACGCCCTCTTGATCCGGCCCGACGCCCACGTCGCCTGGGCCGCGACGGTCGGCGAGGCGTCGGACACGGCGGTGCCCGCGCTGCGCGACGCGCTCGCCACCTGGTTCGGCGCACCCGACCGCGCGGCCGCGGCGGTCGGCACGATCAGCGACTGACCGGATCGGCAGGGTCAGCGACTGACCGGATCGGCAGGGTCAGCGACTGACCTGTTCCGCACCGGTCAGCGACTGACCGGATCGGCCACACGACTGATCCGTCCGGCCCGAGCCCTCGGCCCGCTCCCCCTTCCGGCGTTCAATTTCGTCATGCCGCAAGACGCGGCAACGGAACGAAATCGCTTGGAAGGACCGGGAAATGACCGAGTTCGTAACGCTCGAGCACGGGCGGATCGCGTATGACGTGACCGGCGACGGACCCCTCGTGGTGCTGTCGCACGGCATGGGGACCTGGCGGCAGGAATACCGCCACCTGGTCGGTCCGCTTGCCGCCGCCGGGTACCGCGTGGTGAACACCGATATGCGCGGCCACGGCGAATCCAGCCTGGACTGGCCGTCGGTGACCGGCAAGGCGGCCATCAGCCGCACCGACGTGGCCCTCGATCTGCTCGGAGTCATCCGGCATTTCGGGGGCCCGGCGGTGATCGTCGGACATTCGCTGTCCGGTGGTTCGGCGACCATCGCGGCGGCCGAAGCCCCGGAATTGGTGTCGGCGATCGTGGAGATCGACCCGTTCACCATGACCATCCAGCCGGATCTCGGCGCGCTGTGGTCGGATCGCCGCCATCGCCGCGCGATGTTCGAACTGGTCGGCATGCAGTTGCTGAAGTCGCCCCGGCTGTGGTTCCGATACCTCGAGGGCGTGGCCTATCCGACCCGGCCCGCCGATCAGGACGACTACCTGACCGCCCTGCGAAACCAGTTGCGCGAGCCAGGGCGCTGGGCGGAATTCATGAAGACCGGCGCGACCTCCCCGGCCGATGCCGAGGCCCGCGTGGCCGAAGTCCGTTGTCCCGCACTGGTGATCATGGGCGCGGAGGATCCGGACTTCCCCAGCCCCGAGGCGGAAGCCCAGCGGATCGTGGCCGCCCTGCCGCCCGGCCTGGGCGAGTACGCCCTGGTCGAACAGGGCGGTCACTACCCGCACGCCCAGTTCGGCGAGCGGGTGGCCGCGCTCATGATCCCGTTCCTGGATCGTCACTGTGCCTCTCATGACAGCCACAGTGCCCCGAAAGCGGCCGGATCGATCAGCAATTGACCGTGACAGCCACGCGGTTGCACTGCGATGATGGCGGGGTGCCCGCGCCCCGCACCATTGTCTTCGTCGTCTTCCAAGGCATGCAGATCTCCGAGCTGGCCGGGCCACTGGATGTTTTCGCGCTCCTCAACAGCATTGTCGAGACGCCGTCGCACCGGCTGCCGCCGGAGCTGCGGGGGCACGCGATCACCGTCGACGGGCCGGCCTCGAACGGCGATTCCCCGGCGCTGCCCTACCGCCTCTTGACGGCCTCGCCGGGAGGTCGCCCGATCCACGCCGACGGCGGACTGACCCTCTCGGTGGCGCATTCACTGCGCGAGATCGCCGAGGGCGACGACTTCGACACCCTCATCGTCGTCGGCGGCGCCGTCACCGAGCCCGGCGCCGCCGAGGTGGTCCCGGAGTTGCCCGCCCTCGCCCGCAAGGCACGGCGGGTGACCTCGGTGTGCGCGGGCGCGCTGCTGCTGGCGGCCGCGGGACTGCTGGACGGCTATCGGGCCACCACCCACTGGGGCACGACCGACCTACTGGCCCAGAGCTTTCCGAGGGTGACCGTCGAACCGGATCGCATCTACGTCCGCGACCGCAATCGCTGGACCTCGGCGGGCATGTCCGCGGGCGTCGATCTGGCCCTCGCACTGGTCGAGGACGACCACGGGCGCGAAACGGCCGCGATGATCGCGCGGGTATACGTGGTCTTCACCCGGCGCCCCGGCGGGCAGGCCCAGTTCAGCGCCCAATTGCGCAGTCAGCCCGCGCGGACGCCCGCCATCCGCGCCGTACAGCAGTGGGTACCCGACCACCTCGACGAAGTTCTCGCGGTGGCCGTGCTGGCGCGGCGCGCGGGCATGAGCGAACGCAATTTCGCCCGCGCCTTCCGAGCCGAAACCGGCAGCACGCCAGCGGCTTTCATCGAGGACCTACGCCTGGAATCGGCCCGCCGGCTGCTGGAATCCACCGAGCTGACCATCGGCGCGATCGCCCGTCAGGTCGGCTACCGGCACGGCGAGACCCTGCACCGGGTGTTCACCCGCCGCCTGGGCACCACGCCCGAACGCTACCGGCAGCATTTCTCTACCGATGAGCACAGCGCCACCGGCGCGGCTCAATTGACGGGGACCAGGGAGTAGATCCACCAAGGCCGCTGCGGCAGTTCGAATTTGAAGACCTGGATGTGGTAGCTGATCAGCTCGCCGGTGTCGGGTGAGAGCACGCGGGTGACTCGGCGCTGGATAGCGTCGGCCGCGACTTCGGTGTTCCAGAAGCGATCCCACTCCGGGGCCGCGCTGCATCGCGCGATGATGGCCTGCACCTTCTCCGGCGAGTGAATGGCCGACGCCAGGTACCGGAAGCCGTACGCCATGAGATGCGCGTCGCTTTCCCAGTCGGCCATGACCTCGCGCGCCCGGGGATCGAGCATCATCCATTCGAGGATGACCGCACCGGGCTCGAGACCCGGAAACGCCTTCAGATAGGCGTCATTCGCGGCGACCAGGTCGACCGCGGGCATGGTCTGGTAGCACGCCGGATACGGCAGGCTCCGCAGGAAGTCGAGTTCGTACGGCTCGGGCGGGGTGATCTCGGTTCCGAAGCTGGCCAGTTCAGGCTGCAGCAAGGTGGCGGCGTGCTCGCGCACCTGCACCGGCACCTCCAGGGCGGTGAACAGCGCGCCGAGCGCGGTGGCGGTCGGCGGCCGGGTGCCCTGCTCGATCTTCTGGATCAACGCCTCGGAGACACCGGCTCGCTTGGACAGCTCCGCGCGGGTCAATCCGGCCACCTCCCGCCGCCCGCGCAAATAGTCCGCAATCTCCGAGAGCGCGGTCACCCATACCTCCAGCCGAAAAATTAAACCGAACAGATCCGCTAGCTAACCCGACGCAACGCCACTGGGACAAATTGGGACAGGGGTCCGCCTTGACCATCACCCCCTTGGATCGGGATGCTTTTTCCGCCGTGCGATGCGCCGCACGGCGACACCGGGTGTCCGCGAGGGGACGGCACGAACGCGGACCACAGGGCTGTCGCCGAGTGGTGGCGCGCTGCGTGCCGCGAGGTATCCGTCGTCGCGGCGGTGGGCCGACCTCATCGGGGTCCACCGGCCGCGACGCCAACGGTCCACGCGGCGTTCAGGATTCGGCCGACCACACCGCCAGTTCACCGCCGGGCATGCAGACCACGAGATAGCGCCCGGGCGCGGTCACGTTCCACGCCTCGAAATACGGGTCCGGCTCCACGACGAGCCGATGCCCGGAGTCCAGATCGATCCGCAACTCCCCGTCATCCGCCGCGACCGCGGCAATGATCACCCCGGTGAGGGCCGCCACCAGATCATCGGTGTGCGGCTCTCCCGGAATCCGGTGCAGGCTCTCCCCGGTCGGACTGTGCACCGCCAGCTCACCCTCGATATTGACCACATAGGGCCCGGCCGCGAGCGCGAGCTGATAAACGGTGGAACCGGTCGAAACGGCAAGAGTGGAACCGGCGATCGGTAGGTCCATGCGGATCTCCTATCCGAAGTGTCTGATTCCACTCTGCCCCAACGTCACCTCACGCGAGGATCGCGAAGAGCACCGCGGCCACCGCGAAGCTGACCACAGACAGGACTGTCTCGAGCACCGTCCAGGTCTGCAGTGTCTGTTTCACGGTCAGGTTGAAGAACTTCGCGATGATCCAGAAGCCGCCGTCGTTCACGTGGCTGAGGATGATCGAGCCGGCCGCGATGGCCATGGCGATGAGCGCCAGCGCCACCTGGGAGTACCCGTGGTCGGCCACCAGCGGGGCGACGATGCCGCCCGTGGTGACGATGGCCACCGTGGCCGAGCCCTGAGCGATGCGCAGGCCGCAGCTGATCACGTAGGCGAGCACGATCACCGGCAGTCCGGCCGCGGCCATGGTGTGGGCGAGGGCGGTGCCGATTCCGGTGGCGGAGATCACCTTTCCGAAGAACGCGCCCGCGCCGACCACCAGCAGCAGCATGCCGACCGGGCGCAGGGATTCCGCGGTGACCGCGCTGAGCTCCTGCACGGTGGAGCCGCGGCGGATGCCGAGCACGTAGAAGGCGAGCAGGACGGTGAGCAGCAGGGCGACGGCGGGGGTGCCGAGGAAGGTCAGGACCTGCAACGGCTTCGAACCCTTGATCAGCAGTTGGGTGCCGAAGGTCGCGCCGAGGATGAGGACCAGGGGCACGGCGATGATCGCGCCGATCAGGCCGACCGACGGCGGGCGCTTGACCAGCGTCGCGGTGGCGGTAGCCGGGTCGGCGGTGGCCGCGCCGGGGCCGTCGGTCACGCTGTCGGGTTCGCGCACCAGGAAGTCGGCGGGCACCTCGACGTGCACCCGCTTGCCGATCCAGCTGCCCCACACGATGCCCGCGGCGATGAATCCCGGTATGCCGCAGACGAATCCCATCACGATCAGCCAGCCGAGGCTCACCCCGAGCAGCCCGCCCAGCGAGACCGGGCCCGGGTGCGGCGGCAGGAACGCGTGCGTCATGGACAGACCGGCGAGCATCGGCATGGCGTAGAGCACCAGCGATCGGCCACCGCGCTTGGCGGCCACGTAGACCAGCGGAGCGAGCACGAAGATGCCGATATCGAAGAACACCGGGATGCCGAAGATGAGGCCCAGCAGGCCCATCGCCACCGGGGCGCCCTTCTCGCCGAACAGGCTCAGCAACTTCTGGGTCAGAACGTCTGCGCCGCCGGACCTTTCCAGGATCGCGCCGAGCACGGTGCCCAGGCCGATGATCACGGCGATATGGCCCAGGATCGAGCCGAATCCGGTCTCCAGCAGGGAATCACCGGATTTCAATGCGGTGCCGACGATCTGGGACACCGGCAGTCCGGCGGCCAGGGCCAGGCCGAGGCCGGTGAGCAGCAGGGCGATGAACGGTTCCAGCTTGAACCGGATGATCGCGATCAGCAGTACGGCGATCGCCGCACCGCAGAGCAGCAGCAGTCCCGGCGTGCTGGTACGCAGCCAGTCCACGGTGGTGCTCATGGGATACCTCTCAGTTCACATCTTCGAATCAGCGCAAGGCTCGAACGAATGCGGCCGCGCGCGAGGCGATTTCGGCCCATTCGCCCGCCGCCACGGCGGCGGGTGGTACGACATCGGTTCCGGCGGTGACCGCGACCGCCCCGTGGGCGAGGAAGTCGGCGGCATTGCCCGCATTGACCCCGCCGGAGGGGATCAGGCGGACGTTCGGGAAGGGACCGCGCAGGTCCTTCAGATAGCCCGGGCCCAGCGCCCGGGCGGGGAAGATCTTGATGGCGGCCGCGCCCAGGTCCATGGCCCGCATCACCTCGGAGGGGGTGAAGGCGCCCATGACGACCGGAATATCGTGGCGCGCGGCCACTTCGGCGACCGGCTCGGTGATGCCGGGCGTCACCAGGAACCGCGCCCCGGCGTCGATGGCGGCCTCGGCCTGCCACGCGCTGAGCACGGTGCCCGCGCCGACCACCGCACGACCGGTCTCGGAGATCGTGCGCAGGCAGTCCAGGACGCCCGGAGTGGTGAAAGTCAGTTCCACCGCCCGGATTCCGGATCCGGCCAGGGCGTCGGCGAGGGCCACGGGATCCGGGATCACCGGTGCGCGAACGACGGTCAGCGCCCGGTCGGACAGGATCGCGTCCATGGCGGCCGTTCGGCTCTCGAGCGCGGTCATCGGGTCTCCTTTCGGGTGGCATCCAGGCGCAGGGCGCGGCCGGCGCGGATTCCGGTGGGTTTGCCCGCGTCCAGGGCGAATTCGCCGTTGACGAGGACGTAGGGGATGCCGTGGGCCTGTTGTTTGGGGTCCTCGAAGGTGGCCCGGTCGATGACCGTGGCGGGGTCGAAGAGGACCAGGTCGGCGGCGTAGCCCTCGCGGACGAGTCCGCGGTCGCGCAGTCGAAGGCGTTGCGCGGGACGGCCGGTGAGGTGGTGGACGCAGTCCTCGAGGGCGAGGACGCCGAGTTCGCGGGTGTAGTGGCCGAGGTAGCGCGGGAAGGTGCCCCAGGCGCGGGGGTGCGGGCGGTCGCCGACCAGCAGGGCGTCGCTGCCGCCCATATGACGACCGTGGCGCATGATGGCGCGCACGTTCTCCTCGTGGCCGACGTGCTGAAGGATGGTGGTGGCCAGCTGATCTCGGGTCAGCAGGTCGAAGAAGACCTCGACGGGCTCGCGGGACCGGTCGGCGGCGATGTCGGCGACCGTGCGGCCGACGAACTCGCTCAGCTCCCGGTTGGCGACGCCGCTGATCTGGATGGTCTCCCATTCGACGGTCACGCCGTGGCATCCGTCGGAGCCATTGACGTTGACGTCCTGGATGATTCGCGCTCGCGCCTCGGGGTCGGCGATCCTCGCCAGCGCGGCATCCGGACCACCGGACATGGCCCAGCTCGGCAGCAGCGCCGAGAGCGTGGTGGAGCCGGGCAGATACGGGTAGGTGTCGAGGCTGATATCGCAGCCGTCGGCCAACGCGGCGTCGATCATGGCGAGGAATTCCGGTGCGCGGCCGCGGTTCTCGCCGAAGTTCATGGTGGCGTGGGTGAGGTGCAGGGCGCAGCCGGTGCGGCGGGAGAGCTCGATCATCTCGGCGTAGGCGTCCAGCGCCCCGGCTCCGTAGGAGCGGGTGTGCGGGGCGTAGAAGCCGCCGAACTCGGCGACCACCTCACACAGCGCCGCGAGTTCCGAAGTGTCGGCGTACATTCCGGGCGTATACGTGAGCCCGCTGGACATGCCGGCCGCGCCCTCGCTCAGGGCCTGCCGCAGGAGCGCGCGCATGCGCTCGATCTCCGCCGCGGTGGCGGCGCGCTTCTCGCTGCCCACCACCATCAGCCGCAGGGTGCCCTGCGGCACGAGATAGGCGGCGTTCGGCGTGATCCCCGCCGTATCCAGCCGGTCCAGGTACTCCGCCACCGTCCGCGACGCGAAGTCGAGATCGGGGGGATTGCCGTTCCAGCCCGCGATCTGGCGGCGCACGACGGCCAACGTGGCGTCGTCGATGGGCGCGTAGGACAGCCCGTCCTGTCCGATCACCTCGGTGGTGATCCCCTGGCTCAGCTTGGGGAAATGCCCGGGATCGGTGAGCAGATGCAGATCGGAATGCGCGTGCATATCGATGAATCCCGGTGCCAGCACCAGATTCTCGCCCTCGTCGAGAATCCGATCGGCCCCGGCGACGGTGCCGGGCGCGGCGATCTCGGCAATGCGCCCGCCCTCGATCACCACATCGGCCCGGTACCGCTCCTCACCCGTGCCGTCGATGACATCGATATCGCGAATCAACAACTCAGCCATGACATCCCACTCAGAAATAGGTGGGCAGGAAATCAACGATCCGGGGCCGCTCGGCCTCCGCATCATCGATCACCGGAATGAGCCGCCACTTGTCGAACGCGGTACACGGATGTGAAAGCCCCAGCCGCACCACACTTCCCACCGGAACGTCGGCCTCCGACCCACCCGGCAGCCGCAGAAATGTGTGCTGATCATTCAACGCCGAGACATGCGCCCCATCCGGCAACGGTTTGCTTGCCGGTCCCGCAACCAGCTGCGGGACCGGCAACCCCTCATCGAACGGAAAATCCCGCTTACCCGCATCGAGCAGCGCGAGTTCCGCTTCCGGGCGGGACACACTGCGCGCCCAACCGTGCATGGCCGACCGCAACGGACGCTCCGCGTGCCCGGCGGCCAACGGCGAAATCCCGGAATAGAAGCCGTCATCGTGCACCAGATAAGCCCCGGACCGCAACACCACCGCCGTCGGAACCCCGTGCGCGCCAGCCTCATCGGCCAGCCCGCCCAGCCGCTCGACCACGAGGTCCGGATACGCACTACCCCCGGCGGTCACGATCGTGGCACGGCCCTCGCGATGAGGACTTGCCTGGCCTGCTGTCCGAGAAGCGCTCCGACCGCCCGCTCCGACCGCAGCCTCACGCAACCCGCCGGTGCCCGATGCCCCGCGCTCCCCCGACATACTTTCACGCAACCCGGCAGCCACAGACCCACCCGTCATCCCGGCGTGCTTTTGGCCGGGATCCACAGCGGCCGAGTGGATTCCGGCCAAAGACGCGCCGGAATGACGGGGAGACGTGTCGTCCGCACGCGCCGCTGGCTGTTCGAGGAACTCGTCGTATCGTCCGGCGGCCGCGAGTTCCTGGTGCAGAATCGCGACCTGGTCGAGGTAATGACGTACGGCGGCAAGTGCTTCCGGGGTGCGGTCGTGGGCGAGTGCGCCCTCATAACCGCCGACACCTGCCAGGCGCAGTCGGGGCGACTTGTCGACGGCGTCGGCGACCTCGTGGGCGGCGGCCAGGCCGCGGGCGCCCGTACGGCCGTGCGGGCCACCGAGTTCCACGATGACGTTGAGTTTCACGCCGTCCGGGGCGGACTCGAGGTGGCGTTCCATTTCCCGCACCGAGGCGACGCCGTCGACCCAGCTGTAGAGCTCGAAGTTCGGGTCGCGGGCGATTTCGGCTGCGACCCAGCGCAATGCGGTCGGATCCAGCAGGGCGTTCGCCAGCAGGATGCGGTTCAGGCCGAGGGAGCGGCCGACCTGGACCTGCCAGCCGGTGGCAAGGGTGATGGCCCAGGAACCGGCGTCCAGCTGCTCTTTCCAGAGCTGCGGGGACATCGTGGTTTTGCCGTGGGGTGCCAGGCGGACACCGGCGGCGCTGGCCCACTCGGCCATGACGGCGCGATTGGTGTCGAGCGCGGCGCGGTCCATGGTCAGCACCGGGGTCTGTAGGTCGTCCAGATGCGGAGCCGTGGCCAGGTATTCGCGCACGGTCAGCCCCCAGGCGGCGGGTGGCAGCGATTTGTGCTGCGGGCCCAGGACCAAGTCCGGAACCGCCCCGACGGTGTCGGCGAGACCGGTGCCCTGTGGGGCTGCGACGGTCTCACCGGGGGCTGCGACGGCGTTGTCGGCGGCCAAGACGCTCCTTCCGATCAATAGCAACAATGCATTGCATAATTTGCAACGCTTGTTGCACATCGTGTTTCTGGTGGTTAGTCTGCACGTAATGTCCGAAAGCCGCAACCATTCGAAGGAGATTGGTGTGATCCAGCCGACCGCCCGGGCTGTCACCGTCGGCGAGGGCCTCGCGGTGCTCATCGCGGCACCGGGGCCGCTCGAGGATTCCCCCGTGTTCGAGCGCGGCGCGGGCGGGGCCGAGGCGAATGTCGCGTGCGTGCTGAGTCAGCTGGGCATACCGACCGGATGGATGTCGCGGGTCGGGGACGACGGCTTCGGACGGTATCTGGTCCGGCACCTGGCCGAGCGCGGCGTGGACACCGCGGCCGTCACGGTCGACTCGACGCGGCCGACGGCGGTCTACGTGAAGGAGCGCGGCAGCGGCTCGGGCCGGGCGACGGATCTGCCCGCCGGTTCCAGCCGAATGCTGTACTACCGCACCGGTTCCGCCGCGAGCGCGCTGTCACCGGCGGATATGGACTCCGCGAACCCGCTGCTCGAGCAGGCCGAGCTCATCCACTTCACCGGCATCACCACGGCACTCTCCCCCTCGGCGACCGAGCTCACCGACGCGCTGCTCGCGCTCCCCCGGCGCGGCCGCCTGATCAGCTTCGATCTCAACTACCGGCCCGCACTCTGGGCCCGCCGCACCGAATCCCCCGCCGACATCTTGGCCCGTCACATCGGCGGCAGTGATGTCGTGTTCCTAGGTGCGGACGAGGCCGAAGAGGTCTTCGGTATCGGCGACGCCGACCGCCTGCGCGCCGCATTCCCGCAGCCCCGGCACCTGATCGTCAAGAACGACAAGCATTCGGTGACAGGCTTTTTCGGTGCGGACCGGCTCGAAGTCCCGGCCCTGACGCTGGAGGTCACCGAACGCATCGGCGCCGGAGACGCTTTCGCCGGCGGCTACCTCGCGGCGCTGCTACAGGGCCGCCCGCACGAGCAACTGCTGCGCTTCGGCCACCTCTGCGCCGCCGCCGCGCTCACCGGCACCGGCGATATCGCCGACCTGCCCCCGCTCTCGGCGCTCGAATCCCTGGCCGCGGCCTCCGAATCCGATTGGGCCGCCATCCATTACCGCCCGGCCCTGCTCATCCCCGAGAATGTGGCGTCATGAGCCAGAGTCTCCAGCGCGCCCTCACCCTGCTCGTCGAACTCGGCGAGGAGCCGAAGTCCCTGGACCAGTTGGCGACTCGACTCGGCGTGCACAAGTCCACCGTGCTGCGCCTGCTGCAGACCATGGAGGCGGACCGCTTCGTCACCCACGACAATGAGCACCGATACCGGCTCGGCACCAGGCTTTTCGAGCTGGCCAACCGGTCGCTGGAGGGCCGGGACGTGCGCACGGTGGCGCGGCCGCATCTGGCGGCGCTGAACGCCGACACCGGGCAGACCGTGCACCTGGCCACCTACGAATCCGGCGAGGCGGTCTACATCGACAAGCTCGACGCCACCCACAGCGTGCGCATGTACTCGCGCATCGGCCGCCCGGCCGCGCTGCACTGCACGGCGGTGGGCAAGGTGCTGGTGTCCGCGCTGCCCCGGTCGCAGTGGGCGGCCATCGCGAACGGTCTCGACTACCGCGCCTACACCGACCGCACCATCCGCACCCCCGAGCAGTACCTCGCCGAACTCGAACTCGTTGCGGCCCAAGGCTTCGCCGAGGACCACGAGGAGCACGAGAGCTTCATCAACTGCGTGGCCGTCCCGATCCACGACGGCACCGGCGCAACCGTCGCCGCGCTGTCGGTGTCGGTGCCGGACATGCTGCTCGATCACGACCAGGTCCTCGGCCTGCTGCCGCGCGTGCGCGACACCGCCGAGGCCATCTCCACCGAGCTCGGCTGGAGTCCGAGCCTCGACCACAAATGAACGCCCCGACCAGTGAAAGGCCGACCATGAGCCAGAAGATCGCCATCCGCACCGACAATGCCCCGGCCCCCGCCCACACCTTCTCCCAGGGCGTGCGCAAGGGCCCGTTCCTCCAGGTCTCCGGCCAGGGCCCCGTCGACCCGGCCACCAGCGAGTACCTGTACCCGGGAGACGTTGCGGCCCAGACGATCCGGACCCTGGAGAATGTGAAGGCGATCGTCGAGGCGGGCGGCGCGAGCTTCGACGACGTGGTGATGCTGCGCGTCTACCTCACCAAGCGCGAGGACTTCGCCATCATGAACGAGGCATACGGGAAGTTCGTCAACGAGCACACCACCAGTGACGTACTCCCCAGCCGCACAACCGTTTTCACGGGCTTGCCCCGTGAGGAGATGCTGGTCGAGATCGACGGCATCGCCATCGTCGATTAGTCGACCCCGATGTGCTGGTGATCGGTGCGGATCCGGCCGTCCTCGTTCAGAGCCAGGACATCCATTCCGCCGCCGACCACGGTGCCGTCGTCGGTCACCATCGACCAGGTGAAGGCGATGACGTTCTTCAGCAGCGGCTTCGCCTCCCCGCGCTGCACGAAGCGGTGGCCGGTCGCGATGAACATTTCGTAGGCCCGATCCACCCGCCGCTCCAGCGCGTGATGCCCGCGCACCTCGAGCACCGGAATCGGGAAGTTCAAGTTAGTAGCGGCGTTTCGCAGATCCTCCGGCGGATCGACGAGGATCTGCGCCCCGTCCTCGGCCCACAGTTCGTGAATCAGCTTGTGGCGCAAGGCCGGATCGGATTCATTCCACTGGGCCAGGTAGCGGTCGGCGAGTTCGTTGATGTTCGTCATGGCACCGAGTCTGCTCGGACTCGGTGCCATGAGCGATTCCCTTCAGGGAATGATGTCTCAGCCCTCCAGGGAATGAACGTCAGTTCCCGGCAAGCACCGCGAGCACCGGCTCCGACAGGAAGAACGGCTCCAGCCGCTCCCGAATCAGCTTGGCCAGCACACCGTTCCGCTTGGCGGCCTCCACCACGGCCGGGCCGTAGCGCAGGATCTCCTCGGCGATGACCTCCTCGGACAACCCCAGCTCCGGCAGCAGACCGGCGAGGGTGTGGTCACCGTACTTCTCGAAGAAGACCTCGACGCCCTGATCCACCAGCACGCCGACGTATTCCTTGTTGCGGGTGGTCAGCGCGATCCGGTAGATGATCTGCGCCAGGTCCACCAGATCCTGCTGGGACAGGTACTCCTTGAGGCCCGCGACCGGTTCACCGGCGTGCAGGTCCCAGAATTCCATGGCCGCGTCGTGCACGGGCGAGTCACGCAGCATTTCGCGGATCGCGTTATTGGTGCGCTTGAGCGCGAATTGCGCGCCCTTGCCCGCCATTTCGCCGATGAACGTGCCGCCGGCCTTCTCCGCGGCCTTGCGCGCCGACTTCGCGGCATTGGTGCCCATCGACACCAGCGAGCCGACACCGGGAATCTTTCCGGCGATCTGCTTGTTGGTCTCCATGAAATCGTCGACCAGTTTGTCCACGAACTTGGCGGCCACGGTCGCGACCAGGGGGCTCTCGGTGAGCCGTTCCAGAATTCGTTCCTGGGCCTGGTGCATGCCGAAGATCTTCTCCAGCAGCGCCTCGACCGGTTCCCGATCCACCACGTCACCCAGCGTGTAGTCGGTGTTCTCGGCGATGTCCTGGTACAGCGAGCCGGCCAACGTCTCGACCATCTCGCCCAGCACGGGACTGCCGCCGATCAGATCGATGACATTGGCGACGGTCTGCTTGGCCTGCTCGATCTCCACCACGTCCCGGAAGATGATGGTGTCCGCGACACCCACCACATCCTTGACGTCGCGGGCGATCACTTCGGCGAAGCGGTCGCCGCTGACCTCGGCGACAATGAAGTCGACCTGCAGATCGAGCAGCTTCTCGGCGATTTCGCGAGGCTCTCGCGGTCGCGACTCAGACTCGGTCACTGTTCCACCCATTCCGATAAGCGGAACGCCGGGATCACTCGGAATCGCTGCCCTGCTCGGAACCCTTGCCGTGCATCGATTTTCGGATCTGATCCAAACGTTCCCGCGCGGCCTTGGCGCGCGCATCCCACTGTTCCTCGACGCTACGACCCACGGGTGTCTGCCGATCGAGTTCGCCCATCCCCTGCGATGTGCCGTAGCGCTGCTCGACCTTATCGCGAACTGACTCGAAAGTAGGGACGCCGGAGTTGGTATAACCCCCGATCCCGGGGGCGGTGGGCATACCCGCAGGTGGTACCGGTACTCCGGTCACCACCGGACCCCCTCCGACCTGGCCCGATACGCCAGCCGTCTGAGACTGTGAATAGCCTTCGACCGACAGGGTGTCAGGAGTCACATCGATGACATCGGGTGCATGACCGAGGGTGGCGGCCAGCGACTGGGCCACCGCGTGCAGGGCGGCCAGACCGGCCTTACCGTCGGTCGCGACCTCCACGACGGCCGCGAGTTCGGCATCCGGCAGTTGCGCCAACAACACCGCGAGTTCCTGGGCATCGCTCATGGATTCCAGGCTACGCAACTCGCCGAAACGGAGAGGGCATTGCCAAAGCGTTCGAGTTCGGCGTACGGTGGGGTCGTCGCAATCTTGTGGACGCAGGTAGACACCGAGTCCCTTCCCGCGAGATTTCTTCCCTCCCGAGTTCGATCCCGGCAGAGCTGTACCGATTTCGACATAGCCGCAGTCAGCCACCCGGACGCTTTCGACCTCACCGGCGGTTCCGTACCGCCATCGGCCGCATCCGGCCGACCCGATCATTCACTCCCGGTGCACAAGTCACCACTTCCTCCTTAGGAGAACCACTCATGACAACCATCGAACGCATGTCGAGTCCCGTACAACCCGACCGGGCCCGAGAACTCGATCACATCGAAACCCTTTCCCCCGCAACGGGAATCCTGGACATCACCGGCCAGACGGGCGTGCTGCGCACCAGCGGCTATCTCCCCGGTCCGCACGATATCCACGTCCCCACCCGCCTCATCCGCGGGCATGGACTACGCCGCGGGGACGCCATCACCGGCCTGGCGCAGCCGAATCCCAAGAGCGGCAAGCACGCTCCGCTGGTGCGCGTCGACACCGTGAACGGCCATCCGGCCGCCGACCTGCCGAAGCGCCCGCACTTCCGGGACCTGACCCCCGTCCACCCCGATGAGCGACTGCGGCTGGAAACCACGGCGCACAAGCTCACCACCCGCGTCACCGACCTGATCATGCCGATCGGCAAGGGCCAGCGCGCCCTCGTCGTGGCACCGCCCAAGGCGGGCAAAACCTCTGTGCTGCAAGCGATCGCGCACGGCATCGCCGCCAATCACCCCGAAGCGCACCTCATGCTGGTGCTGATCGGCGAACGCCCCGAGGAGGTCACCGACCTCTCACGCGGAGTTCCCGCCGAGGTCGTCGCGGCCACCTTCGATCATTCCCCGGCCGAGCAGACCGCACTGGCCGAACTGGCCATCGAGCGCGCGCAGCGCCTGGTCGAGGAGGGACGCGATGTCGTAGTCCTGCTCGACTCGCTCACCCGGCTCGCCCGCGCCTACAACATGACCGGCCACGCCTCGGGCCGAATCCTTTCCGGCGGTGTGGATTCCACGGCGCTACTGCCCCCGAAGCGGTTCCTGGGCGCGGCCCGCAATATCGAAGGCGGCGGTTCGCTGACCATCATCGCCAGCGCGTTGGTCGAAACCGGTTCGCTCGCCGACACGGTCATCTTCGAGGAGTACAAGGGCACCGGCAATGCCGAGCTCAAACTCGACCGCACCCTCGCCGGCCGCCACATCTTCCCGGCGGTGGACATCGCCAAGTCCAGCACCCGCCGCGACGAACTCCTCTTCGCCCCCGACGAGCGCCTGGCGGTCACCAAACTCCGCCGCACCCTCGCCGAACTCGACGATCAGCGCGCCATCGACCTACTGCTCGACGGCCTCCGCAAGACCGGCAGCAATGCCGAGTTCCTCGCCAACATCATCCTGAAGTGAGCCGCTTGGGCGGCAACACCCCCGCCGCCCACTCGGCCACCGTCTCCGCCCACCCCGGGAAGCCGATCAGATCGTTGTGCATCCCACCGGCGTAGATCACCAGTTCCTTGGGCTCCGGCGCGGCCGCGAACAAGGTTCGCCCCATCTCCACCGGCAGCAGTTCATCGGTATCACCATGCATGATCAGCACCGGACACCGCAGGCCCCGAATCCGCTTCAGGCTCGGATAGGCGTTGGGCACGAACACCTTCGGCAGGAACGGGTACACCGCCGCGGCGGCTGCCCGCAGCCCGGTGAACGTCGACATGAGCAGCAAGGCGGCGGGTGGGAAGGCGTTCGCCAACTCGAGCATCACTCCCCCACCCAGCGACTTCCCCAGATACACCACCCGATTCGGATCGATCCCCGGCTGCGCGAGCAGTGCGTCCCGAGCGGCCCGCGCATCCCGGTAGGTCCCCTGCTCGCTGGTCCGGCCGGTACTGCGCCCGTAACCGCGGTAGTCGAAGACGAGCACGTCGAACCCGACCGCCGCCAGCATGGCCAGCATCGGTGATCGGTCACCGATATTCCCGCCGTTCCCGTGCGCGAACAGAATGTGCGCCAGCGGTTCCCCGGCAGCCCGAACGAACCACGCGTTCAGCGTCTCCCCATCCGAGGTGGTCAGCGAAAGGTCCTCGTACGGGATCCCGAACATTTCGGGCGTGGCCACGATCCGCCGATCACCCGGCTGATAGGTCAGCGCATTCAAAATCGGGTCCGCCGGATGCCACATAGTCCTTTCTTACCCCACCGGCTCCCGGATTCCTCGCCGCAGGGCCAATGCGCCCAGGGCCGAGGCCACCATGCAGGCCCCGACCACCCACAATCCGGCTTTCTGCGTGCCGGTCCAATCCTTCAACCAGCCCGTTATGTAGGGCGCGGCGAAACCGCTGACATTGCCGATCGAATTGATCAGGGCGATACCGCCGGCGGCGGCCGCACCGGACAGAAAGGTGCTCGGGAGCGCCCAGAATGTCGGCAGGGCCGCCAGCACACCGACCGCGCAGACGGTCACCGCGACCATGGCGCTGAACGGATTTCCGAGATAGAGGGTCACCGGAATCGCCAGGCCGCCGACCAACGCGGGCAAGGCCACATGCCAGGCGCGCTCGCCGGTGCGGTCGCCGTGGCGGCTCCACCACACCATCACCACGGCACCGATCACATACGGGACCGCATTGATCAGGCCGCGCTGGATGACCGAATAGTGCGTGCCGTACTGCTGCTGGAAGCCGTTGATGATGGTCGGCAGGAAGAAACCGAGCGCGTACAGCCCGTACACGATCCCGGCGTAGACCAGAGCCAGTCCGAGAATCCGCGGATGTGTCAACGACTTTCGCAGCGTCCAATGCTCGTTGGTGGTCCGCTGCTGTTCCTCGGACGCGAGCTCCTGCGCCAGCCATTCCCGTTCCGCCTGGTCCAACCACGTCGCCTGCTCCGGGCGGTCGGTGAGGTACCACCAGGTGACGACGGCCAGGAGCAGGGAGGGGACGCCTTCGACCAGAAACATGAAGCGCCAGCCGCTGAGGCCGAAAACGCCGTCGCCCCATTGCAATATGAGGCTGGACAGGGTCGCGCCCAAGGCGGTGGAGATCGGCACGGCCGTCATGAACAACGCGACCACGCGTGCTCGCTGCTTTTGCGGGAACCAGTACGTCAGGTAGAGCAGGATGCCGGGAAAGAATCCGGCCTCGGCGACGCCCAGCAGGAAGCGCAAGGCGATGAGGGCGGTACCGTTCGGCACGAACGCCATCGCTGAGGCGATCACGCCCCAGGTCACCAGGATTCGCGCGATCCATCGACGCGCGCCGAATCGGTGCAGCGCCAGATTGCTGGGTACCTCCAGCACGAGGTAGCCCAGAAAGAAGATGCCCGAGGCGAAGCCGAATGCTGTTTCACTCAGGCCTAGATCGGTCTTCATACCGTTGGGACCGGCGAATCCGATGTTCACGCGGTCCAGGTAGTTGACGAAATACAACAGGCCCAGGAACGGGACCAAGCGAATGGTCACCTTGCGCACGGTTGTGCGGGATAGATCGACAGATTCCACTCGCGCATTCTGCTTCATCGGCATGTATGCAGGCTTTGGGAAACGCCAGATATTCTGAAAGTGCTTATATCACAACGTAATTCGGCTTTTGGTGCGATCATGAAAGAGGTAGAATTAGAACATGGATTCGATGGGGGTGACATTCAACGACTGCGGGATCGCCGAACTTGCGGCCGCGGTCGAGACCCTGTCGAACACCGTCGGGCACGGCAACCTGGCACAGTTCTCCGACGCCGATGTCGTCGTGTTGATGCAGCAGTTGGAGACCTGCAAGCGTCAGTTGTCCGCGCTGGATTCGAAACTCATCATCGAAGCCTCCGATCGTTCCCTGCCCGAGGCCAGCGGTGCGGGCAAGCTGGTTCCGTTCCTGCGCCACACCCTCGGTCTTTCGGCGCATGACGCGTCGGTGCGGGTGAAGATCACCCGTGAGTGCGCGGAGGTCTTCGAGCCGACCGGCCACCTGCGGCCCGCCGCTCTCGCGAAGGCAGCGGAAGCCTTTGAAGCAGGCGATATTTCGCGCGATCATGTCCGCCACATCATGGACATCATGAACCACCTGCCCACCGACATTCCCGCCGAGGCGCGGGTGGAGACCGAGCGGCTGCTGGTCGAGAAGTCCTGCGAGGGGCTGTTTCCCGATGACCTGCCCAAGATCGGGCGTGAGATCCTGGCCCGCCTGGACCCGGACGGCAAGGTCATCAACGACGCCGATCGCCGACGCCGACGCGGCCTCATCATCGGCCGTCCGGGCGTGGACGGCATGAGCTGGATCGAAGGCTGGCTGACCCCGGAGCTGCGCGCCCTGCTGGATGCGTTGCTGGCCAAGTTCGCTCGCCCGGGCATGTGCAACCTCGAAGACCCCGACAGCCCGGCGTCGGATGTCGCCGGGCTGGGCGCGGTCATCGACTCGGCCGTGCTGGAGGCGGCCGCGCGCCGGGATCGCCGCGATATCGGGCAGCGCAACCACGATGCCCTGTTCGCGCTGCTGCAGCCCAGTGTCGACTTCTCCAAGCTCGGCAACCACCGTGGCCTGCCGGTGCAGGTGTGCCTGTCGATGAGCCTCGAAGACCTCGAGCGTGGCACCGGGATCGCGACCACCGCGACCGGCGGCCACATGTCGGTCAACGAGGCATTGAAGATGGCCACCGGCACCCGCCCGGTACTCACCGTCCTCGACGCCAACGGAATTCCGCTCTTCCTCGGACGCTGCAAGCCGCTGACCAATCCTCCTCAGCGCCATAGCGACTCGGCCTCGTCGAAGGGTAAATCCGGTAAGCAGACCGCCACCGCCCAACGCCTCGCCACCCCGGGACAGCGCCTCGCGCTGATCGCCCGCGATAAAGGCTGCACCCACCCCGACTGCGACGCGCCAGCATCCATGTGCGCCGCCCACCACGTAATCGACTGGGCCAAAGGCGGACCCACCGATCTGACAAACCTGGCCCTGGTGTGCGATCACCACCACGCGCTCGTCAACGACAGTGCCGACGGGTGGTCCACGGTGATGCTCGGCAAGGACTCCCCGCACCCCGGCCGCGTCGCCTGGATCGCGCCCAAGGCAATCGACCCGACGCGCACGCCTCGCGTGAACGAGAAACATCACGTCGGGCAGTGGGTCGCCACTAGCATCGCCGCAAGCTGCCGGGAGTGGGGTTCACGGGCGGCCTGAACCCGGGCCGCTCATCCTCGCGAGGCGTTCGCAAAGCGAACGAAAAGTGTGGTCGCTTCGCCTGCCCTACCGGACTTGGGCTGACGCCGGGTTGGGAGCCGTCACCACGCCGATCCCGGCCCACGGACTGCACGGATCACCTTCCAAGACAAAACCAAAAAGGACAAAGACCCAAAACCCCTCCCCGTCATCCCCTCACCCGGCTCCCCGTTCGCCGAGCGGCACATCCTGGAGGGCCTTTGTCCGGTTCCTCCCTAATCCCGCCTCCAGGATGTTCCTCTCGATGACAGGAACCGGGCGAATCGGACACGCGGCGGGTGTCTTTGAGTGTTCTACCCCGGGCCGCTGCGCGCCCGAGCCTCGAGGAGGCTGGTGCCGCAGCCGAGGCCGCGAACCCAGCCACCTCCTCCCCCTTCTCCAGGCGTCTTTTGTCTTTTCTTCTTTTGTCTCTTCGTCTTTTGTCTTGTCTTCTCCGTCAGCGGAGAACGGCTCCCACCGCCGACGACGCCGCAGCCACAGCCGCGTCCCGCGCAGCACTGGCCTCGTCCTCGGTCAGCGTCCGATCCTGTGCCCGGAACCGCAGCGCGTACGTGAGCGACTTCCGCCCCTCACCCGCCTGCGCACCCTCGTACACATCGAACAGCGAGATGGTTTCGAGCAATTCGCCCGCACCACCGCGCAGCGCGGCCTCGACCGACGCCGCGGGCACCGCCTTGTCGACGCTCACCGACACGTCCTGAAGCACCGCCGGGAACGCGGAAACCACGGGGGTGGGTCGAACTTCACGAACCGGCAGCGCATCCAGATCCAGCTCGACCGCACACGTGCGCGGCGGCAGGCTCGAACGCTCCAAGACTGCGGGGTGCAGTTCACCGGCATGACCGACGACGACACCGTCGACGAGGAGCTCAGCGCACCGCCCCGGATGCCACGGAAGGTACTGCGCCGCGCGGCGTTCGATCACCACGCCCGCCGCATCGGCGATCGCGTCGACCAGGGCGAAGGCGTCGCTCGCCTCGACCGCACGCCCCGGACCCCACGGCCCTCGCGGCTCGCGGCGGCCGGTCAGCACCGCGCCGATCTGGATCGGCTGCTGCGGCAACGACTTCAGCAGGACCGCGATCTCGTCCTCGGTGGGGCGGCGGTCGACCGGGATCGGCTGGACCGCGACCGTCTCGTCGGTGGGCAGGGTGACCTGGCCGATGCCGTAGATGGCGAGGTCGCGCTCACCGCGGGAGATGTTGCGGGCGGCGATCTCCAGCAGACCCGGCAGCAGGGTCGAGGAGAGTTCGGCGCGTTCGACGTCCAGGGGGTTGAGGACGCGCAGGGTCTTGCGGCGCGGGTCGTCGGCGTCCAGGCCCCAGGTGTCGAAGACGCCGCCGGGCATGAAGACCGGCGCGGGGACCTCGACGCAGCCCTCGAAGGCCAGCGCCTTGCTGACCGCGCGGCGGCGGCGCTGCTCGGCGGTGAGGCCGCGGCCCGCGGGGGCGGTGGGCAGCACCGACGGGATCTTGTCCAGGCCCTCGAGGCGCAGCACCTCCTCGACCAGGTCGGCGGGCTGGGTGAGGTCGGGGCGCCAGCTCGGCGGGGTGACGACCAACTGGCCATGTCCGGCCTCGCTGACGCCGACCTCGATGGAGCAACCCACCTGCTGCAGGCGGCGGGTGGCCGCGCCGGGGGCGTAGTGCACGCCCGCGGTGCGGTCGGCCAGGTCGATGTTCATGGCGATCGGCTGGGGGGCCGGGGTCGGTACGCGCACGTCGGTCAGCACGGATTCGACGGTGCCACCGGCGATTTCGGCCAGCAGCGTGGCGGCGCGGTCGAGTGCGATCACATTGATCTCGGGGTCGACAACGCGCTCGTAGCGACGGCTCGCCTCGGAGGACAGCTTGTGCCGACGTGCGGTGCGCGCGATGGCGACCGGGTTCCAGGTCGCCGCCTCGAGCAGCACGTCGGTGGTCTCCGCGCCGACCTCGGTGCTCGCGCCGCCCATGACACCGGCCAGCGACACCACGCCGGAGTTGTCGGCGATCACCACGTCCTCGGCGTCGAGGGTGCGTTCGACCTCGTCGAGGGTGCGCAGGGTTTCGCCCTTGTGCGCGCGGCGCACGACGAGGCCGCCCTGCACCTTGGCGGCGTCGAAGGCGTGCAGCGGCTGGCCCAGCTCGAGCATCACGTAGTTGGTGACGTCCACGGCCGGGGAGATCGGGCGCACACCCGAGAGCAGCAGGCGACGCTGCAACCGCCAGGGGCTCACGGCCTTCGGGTCGACACCGGTCACCCGGCGCGCCGCGAAACGGGTGCACAGCGATTCGGGCTCCAGCTTCACCAACCAGGCCTCGGCGTCGCTGTCGGGCAGCAGGCGCTGCGCCGGATCGCCGTACTCGAGGTCGAAGCCGCAGGCGAGTTCACGCGCCAGGCCGCGCGCCGAGAAGGCGTAGCCGCGGTCGGGCGTGATGGCCAGCTCGATGACCGTATCGTCCAGGCCCAGCAGCACATTCGCGTCCGCGCCCGGCTCGGCGGTGCCGGGCTCGAGCACCAGGATGCCGCTGTGATCCTTGCCGATGCCAAGCTCGGCAACGGAGCAGATCATGCCGTTGCTGGTGTGCCCGTAGGTCTTCCGCGACGAGATCTTGAAGCCGCCGGGCAGCACGCCGCCCGGCAGCACAACGACCACCAGATCGCCGACGGCGAAATTCCGTGCGCCGCAGACGATCTCCTGCAGCTCCGGATTGCCGACGTCCACCTTGCAGAAGCGGATCGGCTTCTTGAACTCGGTCAGCTCGGTGATCTCGGCGACCCGGCCGACCACCAGCGGGTGGTCGATGTCACCGCCCACCGGCTCCAGCGGATCGACCTCTTCGACCTCCAGACCGACCCGGACGAACCCCGCGTCGAGTTCCTCCGGCGTCACCGACCACCCGGGGGTGGTCCGCTGCAGGATGTCCGTCAGCCAGGACTGCGCTACTCGCACTTGACGTTTCGCTTCCTTGTTCAGTGAATGGACTCAGCGGGGTCAGATCAGGACTGGATGCCGAACGGCAGCGTGAAACGCACGTCGCCCTCGACGATGTCGCGCATGTCCGGCAGGCCGTTGCGGAACTGCAGGGTCCGCTCCAGGCCCATGCCGAACGCGAAACCGCTGTACACCTCGGGGTCGATGCCGCTGGCGATCAACACCTTCGGGTTCACCATGCCGCAGCCGCCCCACTCGACCCAGCCGGGGCCGCCCTTCTTGTCCTCGAACCACACGTCCACCTCGGCGGACGGCTCGGTGAAGGGGAAGTAGCTCGGCCGCATGCGGGTCGTCGTGTTCGGACCGAACAGCGCCCGCGCGAACGCGTCCAGGGTGCCCTTGAGGTGCGCCATGGTCAGACCCTTGTCGACGGCCAGACCCTCGACCTGCGAGAACACCGGGGTATGCGTGGCATCCAGCTCATCGGTGCGGAAGGTCCGCCCCGGGCACACCACGTAGATCGGCAGCTCGCGAGACAGCATGGAGCGCACCTGAACCGGCGAGGTGTGCGTGCGCAGCACCTGCCGCGAACCCTCGGGCGCGATGTGGAAGGTGTCCTGCATCGTGCGCGCCGGGTGGTCCGGCAGGAAGTTCAGGGCGTCGAAGTTGAAGTGCTCGGTCTCGACCTCGGGGCCCTCGGCGACCTCCCAGCCCATGGCCACGAACACGTCCGCGACGCGCTCGGACAGCACCGAGATCGGGTGCCGCGCACCTTCGGCGTGCCGACGCGCGGGCAGGGTCACGTCGATGGTCTCGGCGACCAGCACCGCCGCGTCGCGCTCGGCGAGCAGCTCGGCCTGGCGCGCCTCGAAAGCGCTCGACACCCGGCCGCGCGCCACGTTCACGCGCTTGCCGGCCTCGGCCTTCTCCTCCTTGGGCAGGCTGCCCAGCGATCGCTGCGCCAGCGAGATCGGGGACTTGCCGCCCATGTACTCGGTCTTGGCGGTCGCCAGCTCGTCCAGGGTGGCGGCCGCGGCAAACGCCTTCTCTGCAGCTTCCGCGGCGGCAGCGAGCGATTCCTCGCTCAAGGCAGCGTTCTGCTCGGCACTGTTGTCGTCGGCCACGATGGTTCGTCACTCCCCAGGCTGGTTACGGGTCGGGATTGCTCTCCCATTCTTGCTGGTCGCATCGTAATCCTTGTAATCAGCCCACCTCACCTGGATTTCCCCAGCTCGCAGCCACCTCCCGGCGTGGTTCGGGGCGGGCGGCCACCGCGCCCGATCTCAGCTCGGCGCGCAGGTCAGCGATCTCGGACCGCAGCGAACGGACCTCGTCGAGCAGTTCCTCGAGGTCGCGGTCGGCCCGTTCCACCGATTCGTCGACAATCCGCAACTTATCGATGACCCAGCTGGTGACGGCACCGATGGTGAAGGAGATGAGCCCGATGCCGACGGTCATGAGCACCACCGCGATCAGCCGTCCGGTGAGGGTCACCGGATGGAAATCGCCGTAGCCGACCGTGGTCACCGACACCATCGACCACCACCCGGCCTCGCCGAGGCTGTGGATATTGCCGCCCGGCGCATCGCGTTCAGCGTCGTAAACGGCCACGCTGCACAGCAGGACGAGCAGCACCGAACTCACCCCGACGAACACCGCCAACCGCATCCGCGCCTGGAACCGGGTGTGCCGATCGACCGCGTCGATGATCAGCAACGCCGCCCGCAGTAACCGCAGCGGCCGCAGGGGTGGCACCAGCACGATCGACAGGTCCAGCCAGTTGTGCCGCAGGAACCGCCGCCGATCCGTCGAAATCCGTAGCCGCAGAAGAAAATCCGCGGAGAACACCACCCAGATCACGATGTCGATCCGGGTCAGCCAGGCATCCAGCGCCGGTGTCCGCCCGTGGTCGAGTACCTGCCACACATACGAGATCAGAAAGGCGAGCGCCAGCGCCGTGAAAGGCACCGACGTCGCGTGCTCCCAATGCATACGACGACTCACGATTTGCGCCATGGCCAGCAGAATCGCATCCCCCGGGTGACCCGCATCCCCGATCGCCCGAAGTGGTACCAATGAATCCGTGAAGTCCCGCCCCCTCACCCTCATCGACGACACCGACCACCTCACCGAGTACGGCGCGGCGATGGACCGAATGCAGGAGATGTGGGAGCAGCGCGTCGCCGACGAGCGCCCCGACACCCTCTGGCTGCTGAGCCACGAGCAGACCTTCACCATCGGCCGCCGCACCCCCGAGGCCCACCTCCCGGCCCCCGAAACCAACATCCCCGTCTTCACAACCAACCGCGGCGGCCAACTCACCTACCACGCCCCCGGCCAACTCGTCGGCTACCTGATCGCCCGCCTCCAACCCGGCGAGGGCGTCGTCGACCTCATCCGCGACGTCGAACACCGAATAGTCGCAGTCCTTTCCGAACTAGGCATCCCCGCCGAACGCCGCGACACCCCACCCGGCTCCGAACTCCTCACCGGAGTCTGGACCCGCGACACCGGCCGCAAAATCACTTCAATCGGCATGCGAGTAGGCCGCAACGTCTCCACCCACGGCTTCGCCCTCAACGTCACCGGCGACCTCACCCCCTGGAAACTCGCAATCGCCTGCGGCCTCCCCGACGTCGACATGACCTCCGTCGAAAGGGAACTCGGCGACGAGAAGGCCCCGACGATGCGGCAGGTGGTCGCTGCCGTCGCCGAGGCCTTCGAGGCCACCGAACCCGCTCAGTGAGCGAGAGCCGGTGCGCCGGTGGATGATTCGACGACGGCGCGTCGGCTGGGGAGGAACAGGGAGACAACCGCGCCGACTGCGACGATGGCCGCGCCGATCTTCACGGCGGGGATGAGGCCGTCTACGTAGGCGGCGGGGCTGAGGTAGGAGCCGTAGGAGGCGAAGACCGAGGCGAGGATTGCGACGCCCATGGCGACGCCGACCTCGCGAATGGTGCTGTTGGTGCCCGAGGCCATGCCCTGGTCGGCGGGGGCAGCACTGACCATGATGGCGGTGGCGGTCGGCGCGAAGGTCAGGCCCATGCCGATGCCGCCGAGGACGAAGGGCAGGACGAAGGAGCTGTAGGACGCGTCGACGCTGGTGATCAGCGACATCCACAGCAGTGCGCCGGACAGGAAGACCTGGCCGAGGCCGATGAGGGGGCGGACGCCGACGCGATCCACGACCAGACCGGCCAGCGGAGCCACCACCATCGGGGCCATGGTCCACGGCAGCGTCCGGATTCCGGACTGCAGCGGCGAGTAGCCCTGCACGACCTGGAAGTACTGGGCCAGCAGGAAGATCGAGCCGAACGCGCCGACCGAGAAGGTGAACAGCACGGTATTGACTGCCGTGAAGCTGCGCGACCGGAACAGTCGCAGCGGCAGCATGGGATCGGCGGAACGGTTCTCCCACACCACGAATGCCGCCAGCAGGGCCGCGCCGCCGATCAGTCCGGTCAGCACCTTGCCCGAGGTCCACCCGTCATCCGCGCCGTGGATCACGCCCCACACCAGCGCCAGCATACCGGTCGCCGAGAGCACCACACCGATCGGATCCAACTTCTTTGCGCCACCGAATGATTCGTCCAGTGTGCGGGCGACGAACGGTACCGCCGCGATGCCGATCGGCACATTGATCCAGAAGATCCACTGCCAGCTCAGACCGGAGACCACCGCGCCGCCGATCACCGGCCCGAGCGCCACGCCGAGCCCGGTGATGCCACCCCAGATGCCGATCGCCGCGCTGCGCATCTTCTCCGGCACAGCCGCCGACAACAGCGTCAGCGACAACGGCATCACCGCCGCGCCACCGATGCCCTGCACCGCTCGCGCGGCAATCAGCATCCACGGTTCGGTGGCCAGCGCGCAGGCCGCCGAAGCCGCCGTGAACAGCGCGATACCGAACAGGAACACCCGGCGGCGGCCGAGCCGGTCGCCGAGCGCGGACGCGGTGAGCAGCATCGACGCGAACGACAGGGTGTAGGCGTTCACGAACCATTGCAGGTCGGTGAGCGAGGCGTGCATCTCGGTCCGGATGACCGGCAGCGCGAAGGTGACCACGAGATTGTCGAGTGTGGCCATGAACATGGGAATGCCGACGGCCGCCAGGACCGCGGCGAGCGGTCGCCGCTTGGCGGCGACTGTGCCCGTGAGAGTTGAGGTTCCGAGTGTTTCAGTCATGACCATTTCCTTGTTGTTATCGACTGATAACTAGAGAGTATGCATCGACTGATAACATGTCAATGGCAGCTAGGATTCCCCGACGACGCCGGAATCTTCACGACGAGGAGGCTCGACAGCCATGACCAGGACCCGGATGACGGCAACCGAGCGCAGCGCCGAGGTACTCGCGGCCGCGACCTCCGCGTTCGCCGAATCGGGTTACGCCGCAACGAAAACCGATGAGATCGCGCGGCGCGCGGGCGTCTCGCAGCCGTATGTGATCCGGTTGTTCGGCACCAAGCAGCAGCTGTTCCTGGCCGTGCTGGACCAGGTGTGCGACCGCATCGGGGAGATCTTCCGGGCCGGCGCCACCCAGGCCGAGCCCGACGCCTCCCCCAAAGACCGCCTCGACGCCCTCGGCCAGCACTTCGGCGAGTACTTCCTCACCGACAGCGACCTACCGAAGGTCTTCCTGCAGGGCATCGCCGCCGCGGGCGAACCTGCCATCGGCGCCAATATCCGCGAGCACTTCGGGCAGCTCTTCCAACTGGCCAAAGAGCTCACCGGCGCGACGATCTACGAGGTCCGCCGCTTCTTCGCCACCGGCATGCTGCTCATCGACTTGACCGTCCTCGGGGTCGTCGACATCGAGGACGCGGGCAATCCGCCGTGGGCCGCCGAGATCCTCACCAATCTGAGCGAGGACGGCATCTGATCAGCCGCATCCATCGCGAATTCAGCTGTACGCGGGCGCTTCCGGCTCCGGTTCCGCGTCGGCCTCGATGATGTTCTCGGTCGGCGCGGGCAGCTTGCGCGCCAGCACCTCACCGCGGAAGAACGGCGGCATGACGCGCGCCAGCGTCAGATAGATCGGAATGCCGATCAGCAGCGTGCCCACGCCCAGCACGAACACCGCGCTGAACCACGAGGTGACCGCCGTCCAGCCCGCCGCGAACAGCAGCGCCAGCCCACCCAGCGTCGGAAGGATGCCCTTGACCACGAGTTTCCTTGGGTTACCGGCGAATTCGTGCCGGTACAGCCAGGCGCAGCTGAGTCCGGTGAGCCCGTAGTACAGGCCGATGGAGATGCCGATGGCCGTCACCGCCTCGGCGATCAGACGGCCGCCCGAGGCGAAGTTCAGCCCCACATACAGCGCCACCGAGACCCCGCCGAACACCCAGGTCGAGAACACCGGTGTCCGGAAACGCGGATCGATCCGCCCGAACGCGGCGGGCAGCGCGTGATGCAGCGCCATCGAATAGGTGGTGCGCGCGGTCGGCAGAATCGTGGTCTGGGTGGAGGCCGCCGCCGAGGTCAGCACCATGCCGAACAGCAGGTACACCGCCGCGGTCCCGATCCAGCTGTCGCCGAACACGGCTCGGCCCAGCGCGCCCAGCACATCGTCGACGTGATCCGGATTGGCCAGCCCCAGCCCGTCGGTGCCGACGCCCGCGTACGCCTGCGCGGCCACGGTCACCAGCAGGTACAGCGCGACCAGGGTGATGGTCGACAACACCGCGGACCGTCCCGGCGTGTGCCGCGGGTCCACGGTCTCCTGGTTCACCGACACCGCCGAGTCCCAGCCCCAGTAGATGAACACCATCAGCAGCAGCGCGGTCACGAAGTCCGAGAACGACCCGATGGCGAAGGGGTTGAACCACTCCCAGCGCGGCATCCCCGACCCGTCGGGCCCGTGCCCCAGCATCACCCGGGTCAGCGCGACCACCGAGAACACCACGAGCATCCCGAATTCGATGCTCAGCAGCACCGATTGCAGCCGCGCCGACACGTCGATGCCGCGCACCGCGACCAGGGTCATGACGATCAGATAGAGGATGCCCAGCCCCAGCACCCACAGGCTGGTCCCGTCCGACCCGATCCCGTGCGCCCCGAACAGATGGAAGGTGTACTGCGAGCTGATCTGCGCCAGGCTCGCCATCACCAGCAGATCCGACACCACGATGGCCCATCCGGCCATCCACCCGGTGAACGGCCCGAACGCCCGGGTCGCCCACACGAAGGTGGTCCCCGGATCCGGCTCCACCTCATTGAGATCCCGATACCCGATGGCCACCAGCAGCATCGGCACGAACGCCAGCACCACGATGATCGGCGATTGCGCACCGACGGCCACGACGACCAATCCGAGCGTGGCGGTAATGCTGTACGCCGGCCCCGCCGACGCCACCCCGATCACCACACTGGAGACCAGGGACAGCGCACCGGACCGCAGAGTGCTGGGCGAAGTCACGACTCGAAAGAATACGGGCAAATCCCCAGCACACCGAATCGCACGGTACGGCCACATCGCGGGCCCGCCGAGCGGCGCCGGACGACCCTGCGACGCCCGTGCGGCCGTGGCCACTCCCCTCTGGCCATCAACCTGCCGCCGATCCTCCGGGGAGTGGAACTTTCGCTGCGGCACTTGGCAATCCGCTCGAATCCGATCGAGCACGGCGACCTCCGAAACCCGCATCCCAGACCGCCGAGCGGCACCGGGCGCGCTGCCGGGTCGGCGGACCGCCACCGGCCCGGGACTGCGCGGCGGGGGTGCCCGGCGGCTACCGCGCGTGCTGGACGCGCGCGCTCGCGTAGAGGCAGATCGCCGCGGCGGCAGCGAGATTCAGGCTCTCGGCACGGCCGTGGATGGGGATGCGGACGCGGTGGGTGGCGCGGGCGGCGACGGCCTTGTCCAGGCCGTGGGCCTCGTTGCCGAAGAGCCAGGCGACCGGGCCGCGCAGGATCTCGTCGGCGTCGTCGAGGTCGACCTCGCCCTTGGCGGTGGTGGCCAGGATGGCGATGCCCGCCGCTTCGAGGGCGTCGAGGGTCGCGTCGATGTCGCGGGAGCGGGCCACGGGAACGTGGAACAGGCTTCCGGCGCAGGCGCGCACGCATTTGCCGTTGTGCGGATCGACCGAATCACCGGCCAGCACGACACCATCCGCGCCCACCGCGTCGGCCACGCGAATCAGGGTCCCCGCATTGCCGGGGTCGGCGATCTCGACGGGGACGGCGAGCATGCGCGGCGAGGAGTCGAGCACCTCGCGCAGCGGCACATCCACTTGACGGCACACCGCGACCAGCCCGGGCGGGGTCACGGTCTCCCCCAGCATCTCCGCGGCGCGGTCACTGACCAGCGTGGTGCGCACCCGCTGGGCGGCGGCGCTCGCCACCAGCTCGTGCTCGCGCTCGGCGGCCCGGTTGGAGAAGAACAGCTCCTCGATCCGGCCCGTATCCAGCGCCGCGGCAACCGAATTCGCGCCTTCGGCCAGGAACAGCCCGGTCTTGCGGCGCATCGGTCCGCGATGCAGCTTGACAGCCGAAACGACCCGCGAATTGCGCTCGGAGAGCGCGTCCGCGGGTCGTTTCGAATCGTGTGTTGTCACGCAGGCCGAATCAGGCGGCCGGGGCGTTGACGTCGGCCGGCAGGGCGGCCTTGGCGGCGGCGACCAGCTGGGCGAAGGCCTCGGCGTCGGAGACGGCGAGCTCGGCCAGGATCTTGCGGTCCACCTCGATGCCGGCGGCCTTGAGGCCCTGCATGAAGCGGTTGTAGGTCATGTCGTTCAGACGCGCGGCGGCGTTGATACGAGTGATCCACAGCTGACGGAAGTCACCCTTCCGCGCCCGGCGGTCCCGGTAGGCGTAGGTGAGCGAGTGCAGCTGCTGTTCCTTGGCCTTGCGGTACAGGCGCGACCGCTGACCGCGGTAGCCCTTGGAGGCCTCGAGAACGGAACGGCGCTTCTTCTGAGCGTTGACAGCCCTTTTGACGCGTGCCACTTTTCAGTCCTTGATCGTTGGGGGCGCTGGGTCCTTCGCGTGGACCCGAGGGGTTGATGCGCCCGAGGTAGTCGGTTTATGCGTTCCGCGAACGGATCGCGTGCGGCTGGCTCAGCCCGAATTACTTGGCGAGCAGCTTCTTGACGCGAGCGACGTCCGCCTTCGCGACGACCTCCACGCCGTCCAGACGACGAGTCCGGGTGGTCGGCTTGTGCTCGAGCAGGTGGCGGCGGTTCGCCTGCTGACGCAGCAGCTTGCCGCTGCCCGACACCTTGAATCGCTTCGAGGCGCCGCTGTGGCTCTTCATCTTCGGCATGGATTTCCTCTATCTGTGTCGTACCGGAGACAGGGGTGACCCCCTGTCCACGGTGCTTGTCGTTATTACTGCTGCGGGGTGGCCGCCGAGGCGTCGGTGACCGGTGCCTCGGCCGGAGCCGCGGCAGCGTCGGTAACCGGAGCTTCGGCCGGAGCCGCCGCGGGCGCACTGCTGCGCTGCTGCGACGAGCTCGCGTCGTTCTGGGCCTTCACCCGCGTCTTCGCGCCCTTGTGGGGAGCGAGGACCATGGTCATGTTCCGGCCGTCCTGCTTGGCCGAAGTTTCGACGAACCCGAGATCGGCGACGTCGGCGGCCAGTCGCTGCAGGAGCCGGAAGCCGAGTTCCGGACGCGACTGCTCGCGACCACGGAACATGATGGTGACCTTGACCTTCGACCCGGCCTCGAGGAAGCGCATCACGTGTCCGCGCTTGGTCGCATAGTCGTGGTCGTCGATCTTCGGCCGGAGCTTCTGCTCCTTGATCACGGTCTGGACCTGGTTCTTCCGGGACTCACGCGCCTTCTGCGCGGTCTCGTACTTGAACTTGCCATAGTCCATGATCTTGCACACCGGCGGGCGTGCATCCGGGGCGACCTCGACCAGGTCGAGGTCAGCTTCCTGAGCGACGCGTAGTGCATCTTCAACACGCACGATCCCAACCTGCTCGCCACCCGGTCCGATGAGTCGGACCTCGGGAACGCGGATGCGATCGTTGATGCGGGTCTCAGTGCTGATGGGGCCTCCTAGGTCAAGCGGTTCGTCAACGACCGCAAGCAATAACTGCAACCCCAATTTCAACACGAAAGCCCCGTGCTGGTATTTCACCACCACGGGGCCCGAGTCGACCGATCCGCGACGCGAACATGCCGCATCACGCCACACGCAGGAAAAACCCACGCGCAGAACCCATCAAGTAAATGATGGGCGACCGGACCGTCTTACCAAGCTCTAGGCCGGTGGACGGTGGGAGTCGGGCTCCACTTGATGCCCCGAGTCGATTGCATGAATCAGTCCGGGACGGTCGTCGCGGAAGAGTCTAACACTCATAGCCGTGAGCTCCGAATCGGCGGCCCCCGCGACCAGCGCCGACCCGCTCGATGGGATGCTCTACCCCATGAGCGAGGCAATCATGAACGACGACTCGGCCCTCATCGACGGCGAGGTGGTCCGCGAACTGGCCGACATCCCCGCGGTCGAGGTGATCAGCCGCGCGGCCGTCATGCTGATGAGCTCCGCCGCCGAGAAGCTCGGCCTCGGCGAAGCCGATCCTGCCACCAGCCCGCATCTCGATCTCGACGAGGCCCGCCGAGTCATCACCGCCCTCGCCGGCCTGGTCACCGCGTCCGTCGAGTACCTCGGCCCGCATGCCGGCCCGATCCGGGAGGGCCTGCAGTCCCTGCAGCGCGCCTTCCGCGAAGCCTCCGAATACCCCGACGCCCCCGGCGCGGGCCCGGGAGAGAAGTACACCGGCCCGGTCTACTGATCGACCGCTCGAACAGCTCCCGGCCCGCCGCGACCCAAACCCGGTCGCGGCGGGCCGTTTTCGTGGGGCGCGGACGGATTGGGTGAGCCGCGGACGGCTCAGGCGGGCGGCGCGATTCCAACCAGCAGGGTCGCGACGATGGCGTCCACATCGATCTCCGGTCTCGTCGTGGGCGGCGCCGTCGTGCCCGGCAGCAGGGTGGTGAGGACGGCATCGTGGCAGACGCCGACGAGTACCGCCGTCGCGGCGGCGATGTCGGCGGTCGGGGCCAGACGGCCCAGATCGCGTTCAGCTTGGAGGTAGGCGGCCAGTTGTTCGCGCCAGTCGCGGTCGCGGGCTTCGGATTCGGCGAAACGGGTCAGTACGGCCGGGGTGGACAGCAGACCCGCGAAGACCGGGAGGACGGCGCGATGCAAGGCCAAGCCAGCGCGCAGGTAAATGACCAGGTTCGCGCGGACGGTCGAGGTGCCGGGCTCGGGTAGCGGACCCAGCTCGGCGTGCGCGGCGGCGACGTGCGCGCCGACGGCGGCGGCCAGCAATTCGTCCTTGTCCGAGAAGTGGTTGTAGAGGACGCCGTCGGCTACGCCGGCGGCGCGGGCGATGGCGCGGACGGTGAGGCCGGCCGCGCCCTGGTCGGCGATCAGGCGCTGGGCGGTGGTGACGAGGTGGTCGCGGAGGGCGTCGTCGGAGCCGCGCAGGGCTGCTGCCTTTCTCGGGGACATGTGGTTACGGTAGCGGGGTGGTGGCGGTGACCAGCCAGGCCGCTATGCGGAGGCGGACGCCGTCGGGGGTGGCGTGGGGTGTGAGGGTTTCCGAGACCGCTTGGCGGACTTTGTCGTCGGTGGCGAAGCCGGCCAGGGTGCGGTGGTAGTGGACGGGGCCCCAGCCCATGATGAATTCGGTGGCGTCGGGGACGTCGCGGCCCCAGATGCCCTCGGCCTCACGGTATTCGGTGGCGATGTCGGTGAAACCGGCTGCGGTCAGCAGGGTTCGGATGCGGTCGGGATCGGAGAACGGGCCTACCGATGGGCTGACGACGAAATTGTCGAGATGGTTTGCGGCGGCGCCGAATACGGCTCCGAGGTCGGTGCCGGGCATCGGGGGCATGGCGACGAAGGCGAGGCGGCCGCCGGGGCGCAGGGCGCGGGCGATATTGGCGAAGGCCGCGGTGGGGTCGGCGAAGAACATGATGCCGAAGCGGCTCAGGGCGGCGTCGAAAGCGTTGTCGGGGAAGGGATGGATCTGGGCGTCGCCCTGTTCGAAGGTGACGTTGGGGACGGCCTCGGCGGTGGCGAGTTCGCGGGCTCGGGTGAGCATCGGGCCGGAGAGGTCCACTCCCATCGCAGATCCGGAGGCGCCCGTCGCGGTGGCGGTGCGCCGGGCGGCGGCCCGGGTCAATTGGCCGTTGCCGCAACCGATGTCGAGGACGTGGTCGCCGGTGGTGACGCGGGCGGCGGTGAGCAGGGGTTCGTTGAAGCCGTGGTTGACGGCGTCGTAGCGGTCGTAGTTGCCGGCCCAGTGCTCGCCCTCGTAGCCGTTCCAGGCTTCGGACTGGGCGGTATTCACGATTTCGGTCATGCTCGACTCCTTATGAACAACTGTTCATGAACGTCTGTTCATACTGCGCTCGAAGCCGAGGGGTCGTCAAGAGCCCCTAGGACACATGGGTTTTGACTGTCGGTGGGGTGTGCCATGCTTCGGGACATGGCACGGATACTGCTGGCACCCGGGTTCTGGCTCGGCGCATGGGCGTGGGATGAAGTGGCCGAACACCTTCGGGGGCTCGGGGACGAGGTGACGGCGCTGACGCTGCCGGGCCTGGATCCAGAGGACCCGGATCGACTTTCGGCGACGCTCGAGACCCAGGCGCGGGCCATCGTGGACGCGGCCGGGGAATCGGCGGTGCTGGTATCGCATTCGGGAGCGGGCGCGGCCGCCTACATGGCGACCGATCTGGCGCCCGAGGTCTTTTCGCGCGCCATCTACGCCGACACCGCGCCCATGCCGGACGGGTTCGTACTGAACCCGGCGCTGGGCGACGCGGTGGATTTCCCGCTACCGGAAACCTGGGAAGAGGTCGAGGCGGCCGGGAACAGCCTGGCCGGACTGGATGACGCGCAGCTGGCGCGCTTCCGCGAACGCGCGGTATCGGTCCCGGCCGGGGTGGCGGGACGGCCGATCACGCTGAGCGATTCGGCTGCGCGGCTGAAGGTTCCGACCACGCTCATCTGCACCAGCTACCCCTCGGAGTTGGTCCAGCAGCTACGCGATGCCGGGGAGCCGCCGCTGTTCCGCGAATTGCGCAATATCGACGCCGAATACCTCGACCTGCCGACGGGACACTGGCCCATGTGGTCGAAGCCGATCGAGCTGGCGGACCTGATTCACGAAGCGGCACAGCGCTGAAACCATTCGGAGAAACAGCGGTCTGACCATTCGGCGACCGTTTGGCAAACATTCAGCGACAGAACAGCATACAAATAAGCGGTCGCTCGGCTTGCTGCGAGCTCGGCGCGACTGTTAACACTTGCCGCCACGTGGGACATTACCGGGTTGCAGGTTAATCGCCTGTGCAGCTGGAAGATCGAAAACGTTGGCGACACGAACGCGGTGCTGGTTGGATGCCGGAGTATCGCCTCGTTCGACGCGGACGCGGGCGAACTCCTGCATACTACGACGGGCAGCGGCAAGGCTGCCCTCACTACGAGATCGAAATGGACTTCGGGGGTTGTACATGAATGAAGTGATGTCCCAAGCCAAAAGCACACCGCGACGCCGCATCCGGCGTGGCGTCCTGCCGCTCGTGATCGCCGCGGCCGCGACCGCCGCCCTGGTGACGGGTTGCTCCTCGTCCTCCAGCTCGGACAGCAAGGCCACCACCTCGGCGGCGGCCGCGCCGACCCAGCTGCCCGACGGCGCGCAGATCGTCGCCGAGTCGGCCAAGACCACCCAGACCCTGCAGTCGGTGCACGTGGTGCTCGACGTCAAGGGCCTCCCGACCCTCCCGGTCGAGAGCCTCAAGGGCGACGTCACCAACCAGCCGCAGGGCCAGGGCCAGGCCATCGGTGAGGCCAAGGTCAAGGTCAAGCAGGACGCGGACTTCACCACCACCAAGTTCCTGGTGGTCGACAAGACCCTCTACACCGGCGACGGCAGCAAGTACGCCCCCGTCGGCCCCGCCGAGAAGATCTACGATCCGGGCGTTCTCCTGGACAAGGACCTGGGCCTGGCCAATGTGATCGCCAAGGTGGAGAACGCCAAGGCCGAGGGCCGCGAGAAGATCGACGGCGTGGACACCGTGAAGGTGTCCGGCACCATCGACGCCAAGGTCTTCGACCCGATCGTCCCGCAGATCGGTAAGGACGGCGGCAGCTTCCCGATCACCCTGTACATCAAGGACGTCGCTCCCCCGAGCGGCACCGGCACCACGCTGCCGTCCACGGCCGCGTCCCCGGGCACCGGCCCGAACCTGGTGCGCGCCATCGTGACCAAGGACTCCGGCACCGTCACGGTTACCCTGTCCGACTGGGCCAAGCCGGTCCACGTCACCAAGCCCGGCAGCTGAGCGTAAAGCTCCACCCTGCCATGTGAGTTCGGAGCCGGTTCGGGGAAACATAACGGCGGCAACGGCTGTCGTACGCCACCCCGGACCGGCTTTGGCATTTGCGCATCCCGATGCGAAATGCCGGTGAGTCCAAAGAATTACAGACCGGTGCCGAGCCGGTTAGTCCGCAGCAACCGCAACTCGAGCGCTACAAGCGATTGTTGAGTGAAATGCAAGCCGCAGGACCGACGATTTGAGTCGAAAGTTCAGTTCAAACGTCGAGCTTGCGTGTGGAGGGATGCTATGACGATCGAACGCCCGGAAGCCGACGCGACGATCGAACGCCAAGAACCCGAGGGTGAGTTCCGCCGTCCTCCGCTGGATGGCCCGCCCCCGATTTCGAATGTCTGGGTCTACAACGGCAAAGCCTACGACCTGAGCGACTGGATTTCCAAGCATCCGGGCGGCGAGTTCTTCATCGGCCGGACCAAGAACCGCGATATCACCTCGATTGTCGGTTCGTACCACAAGAATCCGGAAGCCATCGGAAAGATCCTGAAGAAGTACTCGCTGGATCGCGATGCGCTGCCCGAGGACATCCACCCCAAGGCCAATGCGCCGGCCTTCCTCTTCAACGAGGGCTTCGACAGCTGGCGCGACACCCCGAAGTTCAGCTTCGACAACAAGGACGACCTGCTCCACAAGGTGAAGGCGCGGCTCAAGGAACCCGAGCTGGCCGCCCGGATCCGCCGCATGGACACCTACTTCAACATCGTGGTGGCCCTGCTGGCGGTGGCCTACTTCGCGGTGCAGGGGCTGCGGCTGTTCGAGCGCAGCTGGATGCCGTTGCCGGTGTTCGTGATCGCCATGGTGCTGCTGCGCAGTGGCCTGGCCGGTTTCGGGCATTACGCCATCCACCGGGCCCAGAAGGGCATGAACAAGATCTACACGAATGCCTTCGACTTCAATTACGTCGCATTGGCTTTCGTGACCGCGGACGGCCACGCGCTGCTGCACCACCCGCACACCCAGAGTGAAGTCGACATCAAGAAGAACGTCTTCACCATGATGATGCGGATCCCGCGGCTGTACCGGGTGCCGGTGCACACCCTGCACAAGTTCGGCCACACCGTGACCGGCATGCTCATGCGCCTGCTCGATGTCTGCCGCCTCACCCGCAAGGTGGGCATCAAGGACATGTACGGCACCTGGGGCGGGGCGCTGCCGCACTTCATCGGATCGTTCGGCGTGCGGTTCCTGCTGCTGGGCGAGCTGATCGTGTTCACCGTGATGGGCGACTTCTGGGCCTGGGCACTGCAATTCGTGCTCACCCTGTGGGTCTCGACCTTCCTGGTGGTGGCCAGCCACGACTTCGAGGTCGAATCCGAGGAGCTCGAACACAACTCCGAGGACTGGGGCGTCGACCAGATCCAGCAGGCCTACGACCTGAAGGTGGTCGGCAACCGCTACGTGGACTGCTTCCTGTCCGCGGGCCTGAGCTCGCACCGGGTGCACCACGTATTGCCGTACCAGCGCAGCGGATTCGCGAATATCGCGACCGAGGACGTGCTCCGCGAGGAGTCCGCCAAGTTCGGGGTGGAGTGGCTGCCGGCGAAGAGTTTCTTCACCGACCGCTTCCCGAAGCAGATCCGCACCTACATTCTCGCGCCGTCCGACGACGCGGTGGAGCGCAAGTGGGGGTTCGTGAAGGAGCACTTCTCGCCGCTTGCATTGAAGACCTGCGCCGTCTACACGGTTCAGGGCTTCACCGGAATCGGAACCGTCTGAACCGATTCCAGACCGCGGTGCGCTCGACTGGAGCTTTCCAGAACATGCGCCGATCGCACCGCGGGTCGTCATTTGGAAAATTCGAGGGGAGTATTTCGTGTCTATCACCATTGATGAAGGGGGCGCTCTGCCCGCCGCGCAGTCCTCGACCCGGTTCGTGGGAGGCGAACCCGGTTACGACTTCGCGCCGGCCCCCCTGCCGCCGACCCCGCCGACCACCGTCGGCGTGATCGAGAGCATCGCGACCGGTTCGCCGACGCAGATCTTCTCGCAGGCCGACGCCGCCGCCCAGGTGGCCGGGCTGTTCAGCGATCCGGCCCAGCAGGCCCGGATCCCGCGGATCTACCAGAAGACCCGGATCACCACCCGGCACCTGGCGGTCAATCCGATCGATCCCGAATTCCTGTCCTACAGCAAGGAAGTCGGCACCATCCGGGACCGCATGAACACCTTCTACGACCACGCGGTGCCGCTGGCCGTGGATGTGGCCGGGCGCGCGATCGAGCACCTGGAGGATCCGGCGTCGGAGATCGGCATGCTGGTCTTCGCCACCAGCACCGGTTTCATCGCGCCCGGCGTGGATGTGGCCGTGGTCAAGCAGCTCGGTCTGTCGCCCGCAATCAACCGCGTGATGGTGAACTTCATGGGCTGCGCCGCCGCGATGAACTCCATTCGCGCCGCCGTCGATTTCGTCCGGGCGCACCCGGACAAGAAGGCGCTGGTCATCTGCCTCGAGCTGAGCTCGGTGAACGCCGTGTTCGATGACAACATCAATGACGTCATCATCCACAGCCTCTTCGGCGACGGCTGCGGCGCGGTGGTCATCGGGGCGAGCAACCCGCAGCAGGAGCTACCGGCGGGCGCGGTGGTCATCCGCGACAGCTTCAGCTACCTGTTCGACGATGCCGAGGACGGAATCGTCCTGGGCGTCAACGACAATGGGATCACCTGCGAGCTGTCGGAGAACCTGCCGCAGTACATTCTGCGCGGGGTCGATCCGGTGGTGACCCGGGTGCTCGAGCGGCACGGCATGACCAAGGCCGAGGTCGATCTGTGGGCGATCCACCCGGGTGGCCCGAAGATCATCGAGGAGTCGGTGCGCTCGCTGGGCATCGGTTCGGAGCGGGCGGCGACCAGCTGGGACGTGCTCGCCGAGTACGGCAACATGCTCAGCGTCTCGCTGATCTTCGTGCTCGAGCAGATGATCGCGCAGCAGGCCGACGAGCCGATCTCGACGGGTGTGGCGTTCTCCTTCGCGCCGGGCGTCACCCTCGAGGGCGTGCTCTTCGACATCATCCGCCCCTGAGACGGGCATCCGTCCCTTTTCGATAGGCCCCAGCAAAAGGCTCAGCAGTCATGCAACTACTCAGATTCCTCATCTCCATCTCGTGGATGCGGATCGCGGGCGTCATCGCCTCCGGTCTGGTCTGCGGTGCGGCCAATACCTATCTGGTGACATTGATTCGGGGAGTGGTGTCACCGGAACCGCACCCGGCCGTCACCGTGCAGGCCTTCGTGGCGACCGCGCTGATCATCCTGATCAGCGGGGTGATCTCGCAGGTGCTGCTGATCCGGCTGGCTCAGGAAGCGATCTACCGCCTGCGGGCGGACCTGAGCGGCCGCATCGTGTCCGCGCCGCTCGAGCATCTCGAGCGGCTCGGTCAGCACCGCCTGATCGCGACGCTGACCGAGGACGTGCGGTCACTGTCGCAGGCGGTCACGGCCATTCCGAGCATCTGCATCGACCTGGCCACGATCATCGGGTGCTTCATCTTCCTGGCGATCGTGTCCGGCCCGATCTTCGCCACCACGGTGGCGGGCACGCTGCTCGGAATCGCCTGTGTCGAAACGGTTCTCAAGAAGGTGCGGCACCTGTACAAGGAGGCCCGCGAGAACGAGGACGGGCTGATCCGCTCCTTCCAGGAGGTGTCGCTGGGCATCAAGGAGCTCAAGCTGCACCGCGGACGGCGCGGCGACTTCATGGACAAGCACCTGCTCGGCTCGGCCGAGAAGCTGCGGGTCCAGAATGTCGAGGCCGGTTCGAAGTTCACCTTCGCCCAGGGTTTCGGTCAGGTGCTGCAGCTGGGCACCATGGCCCTGATCCTGTTCGGCCTGGCCCGCGCGCTGGATCTGCCGCAGAACACCATGGTCGGATACGTCCTGGTCACTACGTTCCTCTCGATGCCCATGCAGAACTTCATGCACCGCATTCCGGATCTGCTGCGGGGTGACGTGGCGCTGGCCAAGATTCGCTCGCTGAATCTGTCCATCCAGACCGCGCACGACGAATCCACGCTGCCCTACACCGAGCGCCCGGCCGCCTCCGCGGCGCGGCTGGAGCTCAATGACGTCAGCTACCACTATTTGACCGAGGCGCCGCCGGCGTTCCCGCCCGTTCCGGGTGGCCCGCCGCCCGGCACCGGAGCCCACCCGGGTGGCGGTGCGCGGCCGCACCCGGGTGCGGGTGGACGGCCCGGCGCGCCGGGTGCGCCGGTCGGTGGTCGGCCCGGACCGCATCCGGGTGGTGGTCGTCCCGGCGGCCCGCCGCCCGGGCACGGTCCGCGGCCCGGCAGCGATCGCCCGGATGTCAACGGGCACAGGTTCGTTGACCACGGCGGCCACGACGGACGGCCCGTCCCGATGGGCGCGCCCGTGGCCCCGCCCGAGGCGGACGGCTCCGGCTTCAGCCTGGGCCCGCTGGACCTGACCTTCCAGCCCGGGCAGATCACCTTCATCGTGGGCGGCAACGGCAGCGGCAAATCGACGCTGGCCAAACTGATCACGGGACTCTACGTCCCGCAGAACGGCCACCTGTCGCTCAATGGCGAGACGATCGACCACGAGAACATCGAGTGGTTCCGGCAGAACACCTCGGCGGTCTTCACCGACTTCCACCTGTTCGAGGACTACCTCGGCTTCGAGGACGGCATCGACGACGAGGTCCGCAAGTACCTGAAGGAACTGCAGATCGATCACAAGGTGACCGTGGAGAACGGCCGCCTGTCGACCATCGCCCTGTCGCAGGGGCAGCGAAAGCGGTTGGCGCTGTTGACCGCGCTGCTCGAGGATCGGCCGATCTACATGTTCGACGAGTGGGCCGCCGATCAGGAGCCGAAGTTCCGTGACGTGTTCTACCGGGAGATCCTGGTGAAGCTCAAGGAACGCGGCAAGACCGTCATCGTGATCACCCACGACGACCGCTACTTCGACTGCGCCGACCAGATCGTGAAGCTCGACTTCGGCCGCATCGCCGAGGTGAAGGAGCTCAGCCCGCCGCTGGCGGCCGCCGAGTAGGAACCGAATACGAAGGCCCCGTACCGATTCCGGTACGGGGCCTTCGTCATGGACGAGCTTTCATCAGCGCAGAGCCGCGGCCTTGCGGCGGGCGGCGGCGGCCTTCTTGGCGGCGGTGGCCTGAGCCTCCGTCTTCGGCGCGGCCTTCTTGGCCGGAGCCTTCTTGGCCGCCTTCTTCACCGGCTTCGCCTCGGTGAGGGTGGCCTGCGAGTTCGCCAGCACATCCTTGAGGAACTGGCCGGTGTAGCTCTCCCCCACCGCCGCAATGTCTTCCGGGGTGCCCTGGGCGATGACCGTGCCGCCGCCGGAACCGCCCTCGGGGCCCATGTCGATGACCCAGTCGGAGGTCTTGATGACATCCAGGTTGTGCTCGATCACGATGACCGAATTGCCCTTGTCCACAAGGCCGTTGATGACCTTCAACAACTTGCGGATGTCCTCGAAGTGCAGACCCGTGGTCGGCTCGTCGAGGATGTAGATGGTCCGGCCGGTCGAGCGCTTCTGGAGTTCGGCGGCCAGCTTCACACGCTGCGCCTCACCACCCGACAGCGTCGGTGCGGACTGGCCGAGGCGGACGTAGCCGAGGCCGACATCCACCAGGGTCTTGAGGTAGCGGTGGATCGAGGTCACCGGCTCGAAGAAGTCCGCGGCCTCGTCGATCGGCATGTCGAGGACTTCCGCGATGGTCTTCCCCTTGTAGTGCACCTCGAGGGTCTCGCGGTTGTACCGCGCACCGTGGCAAACCTCGCAGGGGACGTAAACATCGGGCAGGAAGTTCATTTCGATCTTCAGCGTGCCATCACCCGAGCACGCCTCGCAGCGGCCGCCCTTCACATTGAAGGAGAACCGGCCGGGCTGGTAGCCGCGCACCTTGGCCTCGGTGGTGGAGGCGAACAAGGTGCGGATCTTGTCGAAGACGCCGGTGTAGGTGGCCGGATTCGAGCGCGGGGTACGACCGATCGGCGACTGGTCGACCTGGACCAGCTTGTCCAGATGATCGAGGCCGTTGACGCGGGTGTGGCGGCCCGGTACCTGGCGCGCACCGTTCAGCTTGTTCTGCAGCACGGTCGCCAGAATGTCGTTGACCAGCGTGGACTTACCCGAGCCGGAGACGCCGGTGATCGAGGTGAGCACGCCCAGCGGGAAACTCACATCGATGTTCTTCAGATTGTGCTCGACCGCGCCGACCACCGTGAGCTGCTTCTTCTTGTCGATGGGCCGCCGCACCAGCGGCACCTCGATCTGCTCGCGGCCGGAAAGGTAAGCGCCCGTGAGGGAATTCTTGTCCTTCAGCAGTCCCTCGTACGGACCCGAGTACACCACCTGACCACCGTGCTCGCCGGCCAGCGGGCCGATATCGACCACCCAGTCCGACGCGTGAATGGTGTCCTCGTCGTGCTCGACCACGATGAGCGTATTGCCGAGACTCTTGAGGCGCGTGAGGGTTTCGATCAACCGCCGGTTGTCGCGCTGGTGCAGGCCGATGGACGGCTCGTCCAGCACGTAGAGCACACCCACCAGCCCGGAACCGATCTGCGTGGCCAGGCGAATGCGCTGGGCCTCACCGCCGGACAGGGTGGCCGCCGCCCGCGACAGCGTCAGGTACTGCAGGCCGACATCGAGCAGGAAGCCCAGCCGCGCCTGAATCTCCTTGATCACCTGCGCGGCAATGGCCGCCTGTCGCTCGTCGAGGGTCAGGGTATTGAGGAACTTGGCCGCGTCTCCGATCGACAGATCCGCCAGATCCGCGATCGACATGCGCTCCGCGCCCGCTGACAGCGTGACGGCCAGGATCTCCGGACGCAGGCGCGCACCATTGCAGACGGGGCACGGGATGTCCCGCATGTAGCCGTCGTAGTGCTCCTTCATCGCCTCGGATTCGGTGGCGTCCATGCGCCGCTGCAGGAAGGGCATCACGCCCTCGAAATCGGCGTAATACGAACGCTTGCGGCCATACCGGTTGGTGTAGGAGACGTGCACCTGCTCGGAGCTGCCCTCCAGCACCGCCTTGCGGGCCTTGAGCGGCAACTGGTTCCACGGCGTGTCCATGGAGAACCCGATGGCCTCGGCCAGACCCGACAACAGACGGGTGAAGTATTCGGCGGTCTGCCCGCGCGACCACGGCGCGATGGCGCCGTCATTGAGGCTCAGATCCGGGTCAGGCACAACGAGATCCGGATCGACCTCCTTGCGAATACCCAGACCGGTGCAATCGGGGCAGGCGCCGTAGGGGGAGTTGAACGAGAACGACCGCGGTTCCAGATCCTCGATGTCGAGGGGATGCCCGTTCGGGCAGGCCAGCCGCTCGCTGAAGCGCCGCTCCCGATCGTGGGCGTGCTCCTCGCGGTCCACGAAGTCCAGCACCACGATGCCGTCGGCCAGCCGCAGCGCCGTCTCGATCGAATCCGTCAGGCGCTGTTTGGAACTCGGCTTCACGGCGAGGCGGTCCACGACCACCTCGACATCGTGCTTCTCCTGCTTCTTGAGCTTGGGCGGATCGGTCAGCGGATGCACCACGCCGTCGACCCGGACGCGCGAATAGCCCTGTGAGTGCAGCGACTCGAACAGGTCCACGAATTCGCCCTTGCGGGTGCGGACCACGGGCGCGAGCACCTGGAACTTGGTGCCCTCCTCCATGGCCAGCACCTGGTCCACGATCTGCTGCGGGGTCTGCTTGGCGATCAGATGGCCGCAGACCGGGCAGTGCGGGGTGCCCGCGCGCGCGAACAGCAAACGCAGGTAGTCGTAGACCTCGGTGATGGTGCCGACCGTGGACCGCGGATTGCGGTTGGTCGACTTCTGGTCGATGGACACCGCCGGGGACAGGCCCTCGATGAAGTCCACATCCGGCTTGTCCATCTGCCCGAGGAACTGCCGGGCATACGCCGACAGCGATTCCACATACCGCCGCTGCCCCTCGGCGAAGATCGTGTCGAACGCCAGAGACGACTTACCGGACCCGGACAGGCCAGTGAAAACGATGAGACTGTCGCGGGGTAGGTCGAGATCGACCCCTTTGAGGTTGTGCTCCCGCGCTCCGCGCACCGTCAGGCGATCCGCCACTGGCCATCCTTCCAACGTTTCAGCAATCCCAGACTTCCCCCGGACGCCATGCTAGGGGCACCCACCGACAAGTTTGTTTACGGCTGCTGAAACGCTGGTCACAGCGTGTTTATTGCGTGGCGGTGATGGCGGCCACGCTGGGTGACACCCGCCGCACACAGCCCGCGATGGCCCGCGGCTGTAATCCCCGGTCGCGCTCGCGCATCCGATCCTCGGAACCGGCCGCGGTCAGCAGCGCCAGATCCCCGTCGAAGCGCCGGTACAGCAGCCGCCCGCGCCGGGCGTCGGAATCGGTGAAGAACAGATACGGCAGCCCGCCCGTGCACAACCGCGACACCGCTTCGTCCTCGAGCATGGTGGGCACGCCGTCGCGAGCCCGGCCGACGGTCCGCACCCCGAGCGGACCGGTCCAGCACACCACGGCCTCGGATCCGGTGTCGGCGTCGATGAACAGATGCGCGTCGTAGTCCATGGCGTCCAGCACCCGCGCCGCCGCGGCGGGTGTGGCCACCTGTAGTCGGCAGTCCTTGCGCCGCACGATCGGCCGCGGCCCGGTCACCGCGGACAGCGACGGGCGCGCGGGATCCGGCCAGGGCCTGGACAATTCGTCCGGCGGGCAGCCCAGCCGCAGATCCAGCCGCTCCAGTGCGAAGGTGGCCGCGAACCGCCCCGGCCCGGCGACCTGTACCCGGAACGCCTTCCCCAGCGCTCGGACACCGGCCTGCACCAGGGTCGTGCCGTCCTCTGATTCGGGCCAGTGCAGGCGTACCCGCACCGGCCCGTCGACCCCGTGGCGGCGCAGGATTCTGCCCATTCCGCGCACCACGCGGGTCACCTCACCCGACGGGACGGGCCCGTGCGTGGTCACCACGAAATCCGGATCGATTCCACTCGACCACACGTCGAACGCGCCCATCAGCCGACCCCTCTCTCCTTTTTCCGACCCGGCAACCCGACTCCATGGCAACACACCACCGGCCCCCTCGACAGTGCCGAAGGTCCCAAAGCAGACCACTTTCAGGGAAAATTCTCCGACAAAAGAATCTTCAGTCGTTCACTACGCGGCGAATTAGGGACCTTCGGCGGTATCCCGTTGCCCCGCCGCGAGTTACGTTGGGCCCCTACCGCACGTACTACCCCGCGCGCCCGCGATACCGATGAGCTTGGAGGCCGTCGTGATCAAAGTCTTCCTGGTCGACGATCACGAAATCGTCCGCCGCGGTCTGACCGATCTGCTGGAGGAGGATCCCGAACTCACGGTGGTCGGCGAGGCCGGCGATGTGGCCCAGGCACTCGCACGCATACCCGCGCTGAAACCCGATGTGGCCGTGCTCGACGTGCGCCTGCCCGACGGCAACGGCATCGAACTGTGCCGGGACCTGCTGGCCGACATCGACGATCTGCGCTGCCTGATCCTCACCTCCTACACCGACGAGCAGGCCATGATGGACGCCATTCTGGCCGGGGCCAGCGGGTACGTGGTCAAGGACATCAAGGGCATGGAGCTGGCCAAGGCCATCAAGGAGGTGGGCGCGGGCCGCTCGCTGCTGGACAATCGCGCCGCCGCCGCGCTCATGGCCCGGCTGCGCCGCAGCACCGAATTCGACGGCCCGCTGGCCGGTTTGACCGATCAGGAACGCAAACTGCTGGACCTGCTCGGCGACGGCCTCACCAACCGCCAGATCGCCGAGCGCATGTTCCTGGCCGAGAAGACCGTCAAGAACTACGTGTCCCGGCTGCTGGCCAAACTGGGCATGGAACGCCGCACCCAGGCCGCCGTGCTGGCCTCGAAATTGCGTACGGGACAGTCGCGTTCGGCATAACAACCTTTCCGCAACCTCGACCCGCATAGAATTCCGGGTGCCGTGTAGCTTCCGCCGGACCGCAGGACAACCATGCACGACACCACCCGCACCGGCCCCTACTCGGTGCGTGAAACGCTGTCGCAGCTGCGATTACGCGAATTGCTCACCGAGGTCAAGGACCGGGTCGAACAGATCATCGACGCCCGCGATCGGATCGACGGGCTGGTCGAGGCCATGCTCACGGTCACCTCCGGCCTCGATCTGGACCAGACGCTGCGCACCATCGTGCGCGCCGCCACCATCCTGGTCGACGCCCGCTACGGCGCGCTCGCCGTGCGCGGGCACGAGAAACAGCTCAGCCAGTTCATCTTCCACGGCGTCGACGAGCAGACCCGGGTGCTGATCGGGGATCTGCCCGAGGGCGGCGGCGTGCTCGGCCTGCTGCTCGACAAGCCGGAACCACTACGCCTGGACGATCTGACCCGCCATCCCGCCGCGGTCGGCTTCCCGGCGCACCATCCGCCCATGCGCACGCTGCTCGGCATGCCGGTGCGGATTCGCGGCGAGGTCTTCGGAAACCTGTACCTCGCAGAGAAATCCGGCGGGCACCCGTTCACCGAGGACGATGAGGTGCTGCTGCAGGCGCTGGCCGCCGCGGCCGGTATCGCCGTCGACAACGCGCGGCTCTACGAGCAGGCCCGCACCCGCCAGGCCTGGATCGAGGCCACCCGCGATATCGCCACCGAATTCCTGGCCGACACCGACCCCAGCAAGGTGCTCGCCCATGTGGTCGCGCACGCGCGCGAACTCACCGCCTCGCAGTGCGCGCTGCTGGCCGTGGTGGATCCCGACGATCTGCCCGAGCAGGTCACCGAACTCGTGGTGGCGCAATGGTCCGGGCCGGGCGAAGCATCCATGTCCCAGCACACCGTGCGCGCCGCCGGAACCGCGGTGGGCCAGGCGCTCACCACCCGCACCCCGCTGCGCTTCGACGATGCCCGCCACGTCGATCTGGGCACGCCGCTGGCCGGGATCGGGCCCGCGCTGGTGCTGCCCCTGCACACCCCGGATTCCACCCTGGGCGTGCTGATCACGCTGCGGTCGGACGAATCCGCGCCCTACACCGACGAATTGATGGAGCTGATCGCCGCTTTCACCGATCAGGCCGCGCTGGCCATGCAATTGGCGGTGGCGCAGCGGCGCATGCGCGAACTCGACATCCTCACCGACCGCGACCGCATCGCCCGCGACCTGCACGATCACGTCATCCAGCGGCTGTTCGCCATCGGCCTGTCGCTACAGGGCACGGTGCCGCGCGCCCGCGTTCCCGAGGTGCAGCGACGGCTGGCCGACGCCATCAACGATCTGCAGGACGTGGTGGAGGAGATCCGCACCTCCATCTTCGATCTGCACGGCGGCGACGGGCACAGCACCCGGCTGCGCCAGCGCATCGAGCGCGCCATCAAACAGCAGACCACCGCCACCGACATCCGGGCGCTCATGCACGTCACCGGGCCGCTCTCGGTGGTCGAGCCGACCCTGGCCGACCATGCGGAAGCCGTTGTGCGGGAGGCGGTCTCGAACGCGGTCCGGCATTCGGGCGCGGACACCATCACCATCGACATCGGCGTCGCGGACGATCTGACCATCGTGGTCGCCGACAACGGCTGCGGCATACCGGAGGGCATCACGCCCAGCGGGCTCACCAATCTGGCGCGGCGGGCCGAACAGTCGGGAGGGAGCCTGGCGGTCTATCCCCGCCGCGGCTCCGGCGACGACCAGGACGGCAAGAACGGCGCACCCGCCACAGGTACCAAACTCCACTGGTCGGTACCGCTGCACTAGCCCCTCAGCTCACCGGGCCGAGTACCACCGCCGAGTTGTGGCCGCCCATGCCGAGTGCGGTCTTCACAGTGATGCCGTCGTATCCCTGCTGCACCCCGTCGACCAATCGCGGATGCGCCGGGGCGACGATCGGCGCGGACACCAGCAGCCCGCGCTCGTAGCCCATTGCGGCGGCGGCCAATTCGACTCCGCCCGAGGCGGCCTGGCAGTGCCCCGCCAGCGGCTTGAGCGCCACCACCTGTGGACGATCATCGAAAAGCTCTGCCAGCAGCTGGGTTTCGGCGGCATCGCATTGCGCGGTCCCGGAACCGTGGGTGTTGAGAATGGCGACCTCCTCCGGCCGCACGTCCGCGCTGGCCAGCGCGCGCCGCACGCAATCGAAGATCTGCTCGTGCGAAGAGTCCACCGAGATCACGTGATACCCGTCGTTGGACATGCCCCCGCCCAGCACCGCCGCGTACGGCCGGTCGGCATCGCGGGTCACCAGGAAGGCCACCGACGCCTCCCCGAAACCGAAGCCGCGGCTGCCCTCCTGGAACGGACGGCAGGCGTCCAGCGGATCGGTGTCGTCGACCGCCGCGCCCAGCGCCACGAACGGGGTCACCATCTCCGGGATCGCCGACATGTCGGTCGCCACCACGAGCACGTCGTCGGCGATGCCGTGGGCCAGCCACAGCTGCGCGGTGATCAAGGCCACGTTCGAGGAGGAGCAGGCGGCCGTCACATTCATGGCCGGGCCGTGAAAGCCGAACTCGCTCATCAGCATCGCCACCGGTGTCGAGGGGAGTAATCGCAGATAGTCACGATTTCGGCGCCGCCCGCCGTCGACGGTGTAGAAGTCGCGCCACTCGGGCACATTGCCCAGCACGATCGCGTGCAGCAGGCCGACCGTGCGACCTGGCCGCCAGCCGCGGTCGGTGGCGTCGCCCACCGCCTCGCGCGCAGCGCCCATGATCGCCCGGATGTATCGGCTGTCCGGCAAATCCGGATCGCCGCCTTCCGGCACGCGGGCAACCCAACCGTTGCGATCGCGTTCGGGCCCGTACCCTGGAAAGAGCCGGGCGGCGGGTTTGCCGCTCAGCAAACCCTCCCAGAGGGTTTCGCGGCCCCAGCCGTACCCGGTCACGGCACCGATACCGGCGATGGTCATATGATCTTGGTGCTGACCGGAGGTCTCGGGTTCGGGGATGGTGCCAGGCATTTGCATCGCTCCTTTTCGGACTGTTGCCCGTAATGATCACCACAGACGGGCCGATGCTGTGCGGGACTGTGATTCATTCAATACGGTCGGCAAGCTGCACCAGCTACTTTTCAGATAACGAATAAGTGCCGTGCTCCAGAGACGTGTCGAAACGACGATCAGGGGGTGCTCGAGGTGGTGGGTAACGAACGGGCGACCGACCCGGCCGATGCCGAACAGCTGGCCCAGCGGTATCGGTCCCTGGTGGACTACAGCCCCGACGGGGTCGTGGTGCACGAGCGCGGCACCGTCGTCTACGCCAATCCCGCGATGCTGCGCATCCTGGCGGCCGACCGCTCCGAGGACGTCGTCGGGCGGGCCGTCACCGACTTCGTGGAACCCGCGTCCATCGCGCCCATGCTCGATCGCATTCGCCGCCTCACCATCGCCGGCACCGCCTCCGACCCCACCGAGATGACCCTGCACCGCTGCGACGGCGGCTCGGTCGAGGTGGAGACCGTCTCCGTGCTCACCGCCTGGCACGATCACCTCGCCTACCAGGTCGTGGTGCACGACCTCACCCCGCAGCGCCGGGCCGAGGCCGCCCAGCGGCGCGCCGAGCAGTTCTTCACCACGGTGGTGTCGCAGTTGGAGGAGGGCGTGGTGGTGATCGACCGCGACGGCCGCATCGAATCCGCGAATCCGGCCGCGCGCCGCATCTTCGGCTACGACGCCGACGACCTCATCGGCACCCACATCTACGACATCCCGCTGAGCCTGCTCGACGCCAACGCCCAGCCCATGCCCGCGTCCTGGTATCCGGTCATCCGCACCCTCGCCACCGGAGAGACGGTGACGCGCTTCGTGTTCGGGCTGGACCGGCCCGACGGGCAGCGGCGGTGGCTCTCGGCCAACAGCCGGCTGCTCAATCCCGACGATCCGGAGTCGGCGGCGGTGTCCTCGTTCAACGACATCACCGAATTCCGGGCCAGCCGAAGGCAATTGGAGTACCAGGCCACCCACGACCCGCTGACCGGGCTGGCGAATCGGGCGCTGGTGCTGTCCCGGCTGTCGGCGGCGCTGGGCACCACCGAGACGCAGCCGGTGTCGAGCGTGCTGTTCATCGACCTGGACGGGTTCAAGGCCATCAACGACACCCTCGGCCACGCCATCGGCGACACCGTCCTGCAGATCGTGGCGCAGCGGCTGCAACGCGGGCTGCGCGCCGACGACATCGTGGGCCGCATCGGCGGCGACGAATTCCTGGTGCTGCTCTCCGGCCACACCCGCGGTGACGACCTCGACGCCCTGATCACCCGCCTGCGCCAGACCATGGCCGAGCCGATCATCGCCCGCGGCCATCGCATCCACGTCGACGCCTCGATCGGGGTGGCCCACCTGCACCCCGGCGACAACCGCACCCCGGAAGCGGTTTTGCACGACGCGGACCTCGCCATGTACCGCGCCAAGCCCCCCAATCGCCAGAACGGAACCCTCAGCCGACGCAGCGACAGCACCCACGCCTCCTGAGCTTCAGGTCACGATTACCTGGCGATACGGCGCCGCGGAGATTCGCGCACTAGAGTGGATAACTCTGTTCTCGATGCTTCGCGTGCCGTTACCCACTACGGCGCTGTGGTGAACAAGGAGTTCCGTTTTGCCCGACCTCACCGAGGAGCGTTCTGTGTCAGATCCCGCGCACGCGGTATCCCCGGACATGGAGCGCGAGCAGCAGTACCTCACGAAGCTTTACGAACAGCTCGACGGGATGCGCGCCTACGCTCAGCGGCGGCTGCGCACCGTGCTCCTCGAGACGGGCGGCACCCCGCAGGCTCGAAGCGAACGCGAGTCGTTCACGCAGCTCTATTCCGAGGACCTATCCAAATACGATGCCGCCGAACACGGTCTGTGCTTCGGCCGCATCGACATCTCCGACAATGGGGACAGCGAGAACCGCTACATTGGCCGCATCGGCATTCTCGACGAGAGCGCCGATTACGAGACGCTGCTGCTGGATTGGCGCGCTCCCCTGGCCCGCCCGTTCTATCTCGCGACCACCGCCGCGCCCGACGGCGTGACCCGCCGCCGCCACATTCGCTCGCGCAACCGCAAGGTCACCGCGATCAACGACGAGTATCTCGACCTCGAGGCCGCCCAGCGCGACGGCGTGATCGGCGGCGACGGCGGCGTGGGCAGCGAGAGCGCCCTGCTGGCCGCGCTCAATGCCGCCCGCACCGGGCACATGAACGACATCGTCGAGACCATTCAGAGCGAGCAGGACGCCATCATTCGCTCCGAGCACAAGAGCGTGCTCGTGGTGCAGGGCGGGCCCGGCACCGGCAAGACGGCCGTGGCGCTGCACCGCGCGGCCTACCTGCTGTACACCTACCGCCAGCAGCTGGACAAGGCCGGCGTGCTCATCATCGGCCCGAACTCCACCTTCCTCGACTACATCGGCCAGGTGCTGCCCTCGCTCGGCGAGACCGGTGTGCTGCTGTCCACGATCGGCAACCTGTATCCGGGAGTGCAAGCGACACTGGAGGATTCGCTGCGCGCCGGGGAGCTCAAGGGTTCGCTCGACATGCTCGAGGTGCTCAAGAAGGCGGTGCGGGACTGGCAGGAGGTGCCGCGGGAGCCGATCCGGCTCTACTTCGACGGGCATCAGCTGGAACTGGATCGCAAGATCGTCACCAAGGCCCGCGGCCGGGCCCGCTCCTCGCGCCGCGCGCACAATCTGGCGCGGCCCATCTTCGCCGCGTCGGTGGTGGACGCGCTCACCGATCAGCTGGCCGCCGCCATCGGCGCGAACCCGCTGGGCGGGCGAAACCTGTTGAGCCAGACCGATCTCACCGAGATCCGCGACGAGATGCGCGCCGACCCGGAGATCCAGCGCGCCATCGCCGGGCTGTGGCCCATCCTCACCCCGCAGGAGGTGCTGGGCGGGCTGTGGGCCGACCCGAAGCGCCTGGCCAATGCCGCCGGGCAGCTGAGCGAGGCCGACCGCGCCGAGCTGTACCGTTCCGACAGCGGCGAATTCAGCGATGCCGACGCGCCGCTGCTCGATGAGCTGGCCGAACTGCTCGGCATCGACGACAGCGAGGAGCGCGAGCGTTCCCGCCGCCGCTGGCGCGCCCAGCTGGCCGAGGCCCAGGACGCCCTGGACATCCTCACCGGTTCCGCCCCACAGGATCTCGAGGACGATCTGGATCCGGAACTGCTCATGGCCTACGACCTCATCGACGCCTCGCAGCTGGCCGAGCGCCAGCAGGTGCGGACCCGGCAGACCACCGCCGAACGCGCCGCCGGGGATCGCACCTGGACCTACGGGCACGTGATCGTGGATGAGGCGCAGGAGCTTTCGGAGATGGCGTGGCGAATGGTCATGCGCCGCATCCCCAATCGCTGGATCACCGCCGTCGGCGATGTCGCGCAGACCGGCGATCCGGCGGGCGCGTCGTCGTGGCAGCAGGTGCTGGAACCCTATGTGGCCAAGCGCTGGAAGCTCACCGAGCTGACCGTCAACTACCGCACGCCCTCGGAGATCATGGCGGTGGCCGGTGACGTGCTGGCCGCCATCGACCCGGCCGCGCCGTCGCCGCGCTCGGTCCGCGACTCCGGCTTCGAGCCCACCGCGCACCGGGTGGCCGCCACCGAACTGGCCGACGAGATCAAACGGCTGCTGGCCGTCGAGGCCGAGCAGGCGGGCACCACCGTGGTCATCGTGCCGCACGATCTGGCCCCGGAACTGGCTCACCTGAGCGATGATTCGGTGCGCGTGCTCACCGTTCACGACGTGAAGGGCCTGGAGTTCGACGCGGTGGTGCTCGCCGAACCGCATCGCATCCTGACCGAATCCCCGCGCGGGTTGAACGACCTGTACGTGGCGCTCACCCGCGCGACGCAGCGGTTGGCGGTCGTGCACTCCGAGGATCTGCCCGAGGTGCTGCACCGGCTAGGCTGAGATCGGTCCGAAACGAAAGCGGCCGTGCCCGGTTGGGCACGGCCGCTTTTCGTTCGAACGTCAGCGTACGGTGTGCACGATCAGGACGTCGCTGCGGGACTTGCGCGCCACATCCGAGGGCACGGAGCCGAGCAGGCGGCCGGCCAGGGTGTTGAGGCCGCGGTTACCGACGACGAGCAGGTCGGCATCCACTTCCTTGATCAGGTTGAGCAGCGATTCGACGGGCTCGCCGACGACGGCCTTCTCGACGACATTCACCGCACCGACGGCGACGGCCTTGTCCCGCGCCACGCGCAGGATCTCGCTGGTGGGCGCGGAGCCGCGCACCTGGTACGCCTCTTCCTTCAGCACGTCGGCGGCGGCGGCCACATCGCGGTCGTCGGTCGGGAAATACGCGCAGGCGATGTACAGCGTGGCACCCTCGTCGCCCGCGAGAGCCGCGGCCCGCTCGACGGCGACGTACGACGAGTCCGAGCCATCGGTACCGACGACGATCGTCCGGTAGGCGGTCATTTCTCCTCCAAGTACAAGGGTCGGGGCCGCGACGTCCACAACGGTGGGGTTACCGCCGCGGCAACTTCGCCTGACAATAGCGGCATAAGAGGCGGAAATATTCGATATCGCAACACATCACACCCACGTGGCGGGACGAGCGCGCGACACATTCGGCATTGGGATCGAACACAGCCTTGACTACCAGCGAATTTCCCGGCCCCTCGCGACGCGCACCACACATTCCCAACAGCGTTGCGACGCTGGGAGATTCGTCACAAGCCGGGATATCACCCGGAGCGCCCGCGGGCCGCCCGTTGTGAAAACTCACAACGGGCGGCCCGCGAAACAGTGACTTCGCCTTGCTTCACAGCTCACGAAATTCGGCCCACAACCAGCCGAGAATCGCGCTGAGGATGGCTGTGTCCACCAAACGCATGCGATGGTCTTCCCTCCGGCCGATCAATGACGCGCAATACTAACGCGCCGGGATCGGATCAGAGGCTGAAAAGCGGTCCGGTGAGCGTCAATCCGAGATCGCCGCCGGTGTGGGCGAAGAAGGCGAACAGCATGAGCGCCGCGCCCGCCAGTGCGATGTCCTTGTTGAACTGGATCATCTCGGTCTGCTTGGCCTGGGCGTCGGTCTCCTTCCAGAAGGCGTGCATCAGGAAGGCGGTCGGCAGCAGGAAGATGACCAGCAGCAGGGCACCCAGGTCGGCCCAGACGCCCAGCAGCACGCTCAGTGCGCCGGCGATCAGCAGCACGCCCGAGGCGAGCACCGCGATCTCCGGCATGGGCACGCCCTTGAACTGCGCGTACTGCGCCATCTGCTTGCTCTGGGCGAGGTGCCCGAAGCCCGAGCTGAGGAACAACAGGACGAAGAGGATCCGTCCGATCAATACCAGTACGTCCATGACCCGCTCCTTCGATGATCGATCTGCCAGTTGGGGTGAGATCTGCCATTGGGTGACACGGCAACCAACTTCATCGGAGGTGTGGTTATTCCCGGCTCGACGCGTGTTCAGGAGGATAGCGAGAGGCGGGCGTATTCGAGGGGAGGCATTCCGATCTCCTTGGCGAACTCGTTGGAGAAGTGCGCCTGATCGAAATAGCCGAGTTCGATGGCCAGCGCGGCCAGATCCGAGGTGCGTCCTTCGGCCAGCAGATGCGCGCCGTCCTGTAGGCGGTAGCGGCGCAGCACCCACTTCGGGCTGCCGCCGACATAGCGGCGGAACAGGCGCTGCAGGGTGCGGATCGGAATGCCGAAACGCTCGGTGACCTGGTCGACCCGGGTCAGGTCGGGATCATGTTCCATGGCCTCGATGATCGCCAGCACCTGACGGTAGGCGGCGTCGTCACCCTCGTCACCGCCGTCGCGCCGGGCCGCGACGAGGAAGTCCTCGATCAACTCGCGGCGCTGCTCGGAGTCCTCGGTCGCCAGCACGGCGTCCGACAAGGCGTCGGCTTCGGGGAAGATTTCGGCGGCCGGGACGGAGGTATCACTGAACGCGCCGACGTCAAGACCGGTGAACGCGCCGAAGCCGCCCGCCCGGAATTTCACCCCGAAAGTCTCACCCTCACCGGCCAATTCGCGCACGTACTTCGTGGTCCAGACTCCGGTGACGAAGGCGCCAGTGCGCTCGTGGGTGCGCTCGAAAGTCAGGTTCACGCACGGATATGGCAGCACCTCGGCGAAGAAGGGCGGCTGACCACGCCGATCCCAGCGCACCCACCAATACCACTCGACATAGCGGGAGACCCGCACGCCCGCCGGCAGCCGGGCATGGTTGTTGGCCGCGTTCTGCTGGCGCGGCCGCAAGAGGCCCTTCGCGGTCTCCGGCGGCGGCACCGGCCGCGGATCGAACCGGTGATCGGCCTGCTTACCGCCGGCCCCCTCCGAGTGGTTTCCGCTGGTCATTGCCCCTGTCGCTTTCTTACAAGACCATCGCGGCCGCGGCGACGAGAGTTATTGCCATGAGCGACACCGTGAATCCCATCCCCGAGGGCTACCACTCCATCACCTGCTTCCTCGCCGTCCCCGACGCCAACGCCGCCATCGATTTCTACACCGCCGTCTTCGGCGCAAAGGTCCTGAGCCGCAACGATCTCCCCGACGGCCAAGCCGCCCACGCCGAACTCCTCATCGGCGACTCCACCATCCAGGTCGGCATGCCCATCCCCGACGAGGGCCTGCGCGCCCCCGCCGACGACTGGGTCCACACCAGCATCGTCCACTACTGCCCCGACGTGGACGCCGTCTCGAAACTGGCCCGCGAGCACAACGCTCGCGAGGTCACCGACCCGGCCACCTTCGTCACCGGCGACCGCTACGGCCGCGTCATGGACCCCTTCGGCCACCGCTGGATCGTCATGACCCGAGTCGAAGACGTCTCCCGCGAGGAGGCCGAACGCCGCGTCAACGAGTGGATGGCGCAACAAGGCTGAGTCACCCGCTCCCCCGCCCGACAGCTGGTCCGCCGGGCGGGGAGCCGACTTCTCAACCACCGGGGAAAGAACTGACTCCACCGGGCGGGAAGCTGACTTCCTATCCACCGGGCGGGTTGCAAGTCTCGTCATTCCGGCGCGCTTTTGGCCGGAATCCGCCCCGGCCGTTGTGGATCCCGGCCAAAAGCATGCCGGGATGACGTGGGGCCGTGCCGCGGTAGGCACGCGCAGCGCTGTCCGCCATGCCGCCGGGGGCACACGAACCGCTGTCCGCCGCGCGGCCGACATTCCCCCGGTGCACTGAAGGTCATTGCGCCGCAGCCCTTCTCTCACGAGAGCCCGGCGGCATCCATGCCGCGTAGTTCCTTCTTGAGGTCGGCGATCTCGTCGCGGAGGCGACCGGCCAGCTCGAACTGCAGCTCGCGGGCCGCGTTCATCATTTGTTCGGTCATGTCCTTGATGAGGTCGGCGAGTTCGGCGCGGGGCATGTTCTTGACGTCACGGCCCTCGTAGACGCCGGCGCTGACGGCGCGGCCGGGTTCGCCCTGGGCGCGGCGGCCGCGGCTGGCGTTGCGGCCGGAGCCGCCGACCTCGACCTCGGTCTCCTCGGCTTCGCGGTAGACCTGGTCGAGGATGTCATTGATCTTCTTGCGCAACGGTTGCGGATCGATGCCGCGCTCTTCGTTGTAGGCGACCTGCTTGGCGCGGCGGCGCTCGGTCTCGTCGATGGCGTGGCGCATGGAGTCGGTGATCTTGTCCGCGTACATGTGGACCTCGCCCGAGACATTGCGCGCCGCCCGGCCGATAGTCTGGATGAGGCTGGTGGCCGAACGCAGGAAGCCCTCCTTGTCGGCGTCCAGGATGGCGACCAGCGACACCTCGGGCAGGTCGAGGCCCTCGCGCAGCAGGTTGATGCCGACCAGCACGTCGTACTCGCCGAGCCGCAGCTGCCGCAGCAATTCCACGCGGCGCAGCGTGTCGATCTCCGAGTGCAGATACCGCACGCGCACACCGAGACCCAGCAGATAGTCGGTGAGATCCTCCGCCATCTTCTTGGTCAGCGTGGTGACCAGCACGCGCTCGTCGCGCTCGGTGCGGATCTTGATCTCGTGCACCAGATCATCGATCTGCCCCTTGGTCGGCTTCACCACCACGTGCGGATCCACCAGGCCGGTCGGGCGGATGACCTGCTCGACGAATTCGCCTCCGGTCTGGCCCAATTCGTAGGGACCGGGCGTGGCCGAGAGGTACACCGCCTGCCCGATGCGGTCGGCGAACTCCTCCCAGGTGAGCGGCCGATTGTCCACAGCCGAGGGCAGCCTGAAGCCGTATTCCACCAGATTCCGCTTGCGCGACATATCGCCCTCGTACATGCCGCCGATCTGCGGCACCGTCACATGCGATTCGTCGATGACGAGCAGGAAATCATCGGGGAAGTAATCCAGCAGCGTCGCCGGCGCACTCCCCGCGGCACGACCGTCGATATGCCGCGAGTAATTCTCGATACCCGAGCAGAAGCCGACCTGCTTGATCATCTCCAGGTCGTAATTGGTGCGCATCCGAAGCCGTTGCGCCTCCAGCAATTTGCCCTGCTTCTCCAAATCCGCGAGCCGCTCCTCGAGTTCCGCCTCGATATCGCGGACCGCCCGCTCCATGCGTTCCGGGCCCGCCACATAGTGGGTGGCCGGGAAGATCCGGACCATATCCACCTGGCGCACCACATCGCCGGTCAGCGGGTGCAGATAATAAAGGGCTTCGATCTCGTCACCGAAGAATTCGATGCGGACCGCCAATTCCTCATAGGAGGGGATGATTTCGACGGTGTCGCCGCGCACCCGGAAAGAGCCGCGCGTGAACGACATGTCGTTGCGGGTGTATTGCACATCGACCAGCAAGCGCAGCAGCCGATCGCGATCGATCTCCTCGCCGACCTCCAGCGACACCGACCGATCCAGATACGACTGCGGCGTACCGAGGCCGTAGATGCACGACACCGACGCGACCACCACCACATCCCGCCGCGAGAGCAGGCTCGACGTCGCGGAGTGCCGCAGCCGCTCCACATCGTCGTTGATCGAGCTGTCCTTCTCGATATAGGTATCGGTCTGCGCGATGTACGCCTCGGGCTGGTAGTAGTCGTAGTACGAGACGAAGTATTCGACCGCGTTGTTCGGCAGCATCTCGCGCAGCTCATTGGCCAACTGCGCGGCGAGGGTCTTGTTCGGAGCCATGACCAGCGTGGGCCGCTGCAGCTTCTCGATCAACCAGGCCGTCGTCGCCGACTTACCGGTACCGGTGGCGCCGAGCAGCACCACATCCTTCTCCCCCGCCCGGATGCGCCGCTCCAGCTCGGCGATGGCGGCGGGCTGGTCACCGGCGGGTTTGTGCTCGCTGACCACCTGGAATTGGCCGTCGATGCGCTCGACATCACCGATCGGCCGGTGCTCCGAATGGGCCAACGGCAGATCGTCCGGGATCTCGGTTGCAAAAGCCATGCCCCCAGCCTAAGACGACCCACCGACAATTCCGCCTCCCCGAGCCTTTAGCGGGCGGCTAAGAACCGTCGACGTTGGCAACCCGTGCCGGCGGCTGGGAGCCGAACCGATCTTGGACGTCCCCGACGAGTTACCCTCGCGTCACGAAATCAGTTGGCACCTTGGCCACATCCCCATGTCCGCCACACAGTTTCGTAAACCTTCGGTAATGTCCGAATTTACTGTCGCCCCAACGGATTTCACGCTCGGTGTCGCGTAGATCTCAGTCCGTTCGCGGGGGTTTGAAACCCGGTTTCCAGGTGTACTCTGGGCTCGCTGGTCGCACGATTCGAGAAGAGGCAGGGCGATGGCCGGTCTGTTTACGCCACAGCGGAATTCCTTCAATGGCACACGTCCGCGTGCGGCGATCGGCAACACTCCTCCGGTGTCCCCGCATCGCCCAAGGCTCGAATATTTCAATCTCGCGGATCTCTCGTGGACCGATCACCGCGGTTTCCTGCACCCCGTGGAGCGGATCCACGCCGAACCGTTCGGCCTGTATGTCGAACGGACAGTGGACAATCCGCGCTACCACTACATCGAGACCTGGCTGCTGCCCGGGCTCACGCTGCGCGCCACGGTCTACCACCTGCGCCCCGGCCACGACCGCGGCCAGACCTACTATCTCGATATCGGCGAGTACGGCCCGTGCGAGCCCAAGAAGTGGCGCGCCCAGAGCCACTACCTGCACGTGGTGGCCCGGCACGGCCAGGTCCCCGAACTGGTCGGTATCGACGAGCTGCTGACCGCCCACGCGGCAGGCTACTTCGACACCGCGCAGACCCATCGCGCCATCGAACGCGCCGCCGCCGTGGTGGACGGCATCGCCGGCTGCGACCACGACGTGGACAGCTGGCTGGCTCGGCAGGGCCTCACCCTCACCTGGCTGTAGCGCTCACCCGGCTGTCATGACGAAGCCGCCCGGCTCTCGCAAATGAGAACCGGGCGGCTTCGTACGGCGAGTCCTCCGACGACTAGCCGGAGATGCTCGGGAACAGCGTGTTCAGGATGCCCGACCCGCCATTGAGGATTCCGCTCGGACCGCAGCCGAAGCTGCCGATGATGCTCTGCGGATCCACCTGCACCGTGATCGACTTCGAGATCAGATCCTGGGTGACGGTCAGCGTGTGCTGCCCGGTGGTGGCGGGCGTCCAGTTGATGGTGGCCTTACCGCTCAGGATTCCGGGGGTGACCGGGCTGCCGGGCAGCTCGACACCGTTGTCGCGGAAGGCCACCGAGAGCAGCCGGTCGACGTCCAGGGTCGCGGTGAGCGTGTAGGAGCAGCCGACATTGTGCGTGGAGCCGCCGGATACTTCCAGGTTGCTCGGCCAGGCGCCGGCCTGCGGCGCGGCCAGCACGATGGTCCCGGCCAGCGCACCGAAGGTCGTGACGCCCAGGCTCACCCGGCGGGCACGGGCATTGCGTTCAGTCATGCAGTTACTTCCCTAGGTTGAGGCACCCGCCCAGGCGCGGCGGGTCGCACGCGAAAGAACAGCGCAGCCGCACAATAGCGAAACATCCGTACTTCAGAACTGGTTTTCGAGAAATTTCCCCCGCTCGGCACGGCAATCCAGCAATCTATGGGCGACGCGACATCCGCTCCCCTGGACGACCGCCCCCGGACACGCGATGCTGATTGGCATGACTCGGGCGCCCGCGGTGGATCTGCACCGCCCCAAGGTGGAGTACTTCAATATCGACGAGCTCACCAATATCGACCCCAAGGGTTTCGTGCGGCAGGTGGAGCGGTACCAGGTCGAGCCGTGGGGGCTCTACATGGCCCGCACCTCCGACCATCCCGAGTTCCACTACATCGAATCCTGGCTGCTGCCCACGGTGTCGTTGCGCGCCACGGTCTTTCACTTCACCCCCGCGCACCTGCGCGACCAGGACTACTACGTCGACATCGGCGAGTTCGAGCAGGTCGGCCCCAAGCAGTGGAAATCCGTCGATCACTACCTCGACCTGGTGGTGCGCCAGGGCCGCGAGGTCGAACTCCTCGACGTGGACGAGCTACTCGCCGCCCACGCCGCGGGCTACCTGACCCTGGCCGAGGCCCAGCGGGCCATCGAGTCGGCCACCGCGACGATCGACGGAATCGCCGCGCACGGCCACAATTTCGAGGCCTGGCTGGCCTCGAAGGACATCACGCTCAGCTGGATGTAGACCCGGTCTCGGCGAGCACACGCGGGTAGACCTGCTCGAACCACGGCGTCTTGACCGCGAGGTAGGCGTCGATCGCCTCCGGACCGGTCAGTCCCGCCGCATTGGCCTCGGCCTTGCGCTTGACCTCGAGGTACTCCGCGCGCGCCGCCGCATCCGCGCGCAGCCATTGCGCGAAGGCCAGCGCGAACCGCTGCCCCGGCCAACCGTCCACGCGCACATGCACATTGACCGGGCGTCCCGGGTCGGCGTTGGCGTGGATCCGCTTGGCCCACAGCGCCGGATCGGTGCCGGGCTTGGAGTCGTCGGTGGTGATGTGATCGATGCGCGGAAATCCGATGGCCGTCAACGCATCCCGAAGCTCGTCCGCGACGCCGAGGTCGGCGACCGTGATCTGGATGTCGAGGACATCCTTGGCGGGCAGACCCGGGACCGAGGTCGAGCCGATGTGATCGATGCGCCGCGCCTTGTCGCCGCACGCCACGGCGAGACGGGCGATGACCCGCTGCGCCTGCGCCGCCCAGGTGGGATCGGGCTCGACCAGATGCACCGCACCGCGCGGGGCTCGCACGCCCTCCCGCAGATTGCGCTCGAACGGAATCAGCCGCTGCTCCCACAGCGCGCGCACCTGCGGTTCCAGGTCTTCGGGCTCGCCGCTGTTGTCCAGCAGCACATCCCCCGCGGCACGGCGCTGATCATCGGTGGCCTGGGCCTGGATCCGGGCCAGCGCGTCCTCGCGGGAGATGCCGCGGAAGGTCTCGAGCCGGTGCACCCGGGTCTCGATATCGGCCATGACGACCACGACCAGGTTCATGAACGGTCCGAGCCCGTTCTCCACCAGCAGCGGAATGTCCTGCACCACAATGCCGTCCGCGGGCGCGGCGGCGATGAGTTCGGCGGTGCGCTTGCCGACCAGCGGGTGGGTGATGCCGTTGAGGGTGGTGCGGGCCTCGTCGGTGGCGAAGGCCTTGGCGGCCAGGGCCGGGCGATCCAGGCTGCCGTCGGCGGCGAGGATGTCGTCGCCGAAGGCCGCGACGAGCGCGGCCAGCCCCTCGGTACCCGGCGCGACCACCTCGCGAGCGATGACGTCGCTGTCGACCAGGACGGCACCCAGCTCGGTGAGAATGCGGGCCACGGTGGACTTGCCCGCGCCCATGCCTCCGGTGAGACCGATACGCAACATTCGTCCAGTCTCGCATTGCGGCCGGTCGGGGCGGCAATCAGGGTTACCCACTCCCGCCTGGGGTTTCACCTGAAAGAACAGTCCTTGCCCATTCCGTGATGCCGACGAGATCATTTCGCAACTTTTTCGGTCAATCCCGACCGTTCGTCGGCAACATTCCGACACGCCGGGGTGAATGTCGCGCAAAATTCGGTGATCCACACTTTTGTTCGGCTATGGTTCGCCGCAGGCGATAGTGGGCCGGTAACACGCAAGAGAAGGAATATCAGTGGGCACCAACAAACTCCAGACGGGTCGCCACCGTCTGGGCCTGGCGGGCACCGTGCATTGCCTCGAGATCCCCGCCGTCGCAGCCGCTCTCGCCGAATACCGGCGATCCTGGCTGACCGCGCTGCTCAGTCCGGCGCGGCACAGCTTCGCGGCCATGCGAAAACGGTCGTCGGAGCCCACCGTCGTGCGGCACTGGATACCCGCCACCGCCAGCTGATTCGTTCCCGAAACGACCAGTGGCTCGGCCCTTTCGGACCGAGCCACTGCTGTGTGCGCGTGTTACCTGATGCCGCTCGGGCGGCGACGCGTGCCCGGGTTCTGCCGGGGCATGGAGTTCGGCGGCACCGGGTACGGCGTGCCGACATTCGCCGTCCCCAGCGCGAGGTTCGGACCGCACTGCGCGAGCGCCGCATCCACCTTCCGATTCGCCGGGGCGAACGCGGGTTTCGTGGCATCCGGGGCCGAGCCGAAGTCGAAGGCCGAGGTCATATCGCCGGTGACGCTGCGCCGCCACGCCGTCAGGTTGGGCACGTCCACGCCGAATCGCCGCTCGATCAGCCGCAGCTGCGAGGTGTGGTCGAAGGTCTCCGAGGCCACCAGGCCACCCCGGCTGTAGGGCGAGATCACCAGGCCGGGAACGCGATAGCCGAGACCGATCGGACCGGTGATGCCCTCGAACTTCGGAGCCAGCGGCGCGGTGATGAACTCGCCCGGCGTGCCCGGCGGCGGGGTCGGCGGGGTGACGTGATCGAAGAAGCCGCCGTTCTCGTCGTAGCTGATGATGAGCGCGGTCTTCTCCCACACCGCCGGATTCGAGGTGAGGATGTCGAGCACCTGCATGATGCCGACCGCGCCGAAGGCCGGCGGCAGCGCCGGGTGCTCGCAGTTGAGCAGCGACGGGATCACCCAGGACACAGCGGGCAGCTGACCCGAGGCCACATCGGCGGCGAAGTCCGAGGGATAGGACGGGGCCTTACCGCGCCGGGCCAGTTCGGAATTCGGGTCGGCGGCCTGCTTGAAGCAACCCAGCATGCCGTCCAGGATCACCGAGGACAGCGGGCCTACGTCGCGGTTGTTGTAGATCTTCCAGCTGACGCCGGCGTCGGAGAGGTTCTCCGGCATGGTCCGCCAGCTGTAGGCGTTCTGCGGGATCAGCGTGGGGGTTTCGAGCAGCGGGCCGCCGTTGAGTCCGTCGGGATCGATGGTGGCCGACATCCAGTACAGCCGGTTGGGGTCGGTCGGGCCGAGCACCGAGCAGTGGTAGTTGTCGAGCACGGTGAAGGCATCGGCCAGGTCCCAGTGCACCGGCACGTCGTCCTGGGTGTAGTAACCCATTGCGGCAGCGGCGTTTCCGGGGCCGACGGCCTCGATGGACATGGGCATCCAGCCGTCGTTCTTGCCGCCGTTCCATGCCTTGTGCATGCCGACCCAGCCGTGGTCGGGATCGTTGATGCACTCGCCGTCGAGGCTCGCGCCGCGGGTGGTGTCGAGGCGGAACGGGTTGACGAAGCCGTCCGGGGTGGGCCCGACGCCGGGCGCGTAGCCGTACTGGTTCCAGGACGCGGAGGGATCGTCGAATCCCCGTACGCCGGACATGGTTCCGAAGTAATGGTCGAAGGAGCGGTTCTCCTGCATCAGCAGCACGAAGTGCTCGATATCGCCGAGCCCGCCCATGCCCGCCGGATCGGCGGCGTAGGCGCGCTCGATGATCGGACCCCACAGCGAGGTGAGCGCGGCCGCTCCACCCGCCGCAGTGGCTTTCGCCAGAAATTCGCGCCTGTTGACTCCGGCGAACACGCCCATGCTCCGGTGGTGCCTTCCCGCTAGGTGATTGAAGGATCGATCCCGCCGAACCTATCCGGTCAGGCGTCCAGTTCGCATCCAACCTCCGAATGATGACGGCCTAGCGAACCACTCGTAACCGTAGCGAGTCCAGTCGTGGATTCCTGACAGTGACTTGCACCCCATCGGCGAGTCGGCCTAAGCTGTCGGCCATACCTGACAGTGACTTTCAGGTATCGACCGCGGGAGAAGCCATGACCAGTCCGGTGCTCGTCGATCCGCCCCGACCTCCCGAAGCCGCGGCCGGTCTCGGCTTGATCGGCCGCTGGGGCGAGTACATGGCCCGGCACCGGCGGATCGTCATCGGCGTGTGGCTGGTGCTGATCGTGGTGTGCGGCGCGGCGTATCCCGCCCTGCACGACCGGCTCGGCGCGCCCAACTACGCCGTGCCCGGATCCGATTCGTCGGAGACGGAAAGCCGTGTCGCACAGCACTTCTCACAGCTCGGCGCGGAGCAGGACCTGATCGTGCTGCATTCGGACCGCTTCGCCGTGGACGATCCGCGCTTCCGGGCGGCCCTCGAGCGGGTGCTGGGCGCGGCCCGCGCGGTGTCCGGTGTCGCGGGTGCGGTCGGGCCGTTCGAGGGCGATCCGAAACAGCAGATCTCCGCCGACCGGCACACCGTGCTCGCGCTCGCGGGGATCGACGGCGACATGTCCGAACGCGTCGACGTGGCCGCTCGGCTACAGACCGCGCTCACGGCTGCCTCCGATTCGGACGTGCGGGCCGATCTGACCGGATATTCGCCGGTCGAGGGCGAACTCATCCGGATGGAGACCGCCGACATCACCCGCGGCGAGGCCATCGGCCTGCCGATCGCGGCGGTCGTGCTGGTGCTGGCGCTCGGCGCGGTCGCGGCCGCCGCCCTGCCGATCTCGGTCACCGCCGCCGGGATCGCCCTGGCCGTGGGCGTGCTGTTCGGACTCGCGAGCTTCCTGACCTTCGACTCGTTCGTGCTGTCGGTGGCGACCATGATCGGCACCGGCACCGCGATCGATTACGCAATGTTCCTGGTCAGCCGGTTCAACGAGGAGCTGACCAAGCGCGGCGTGCGGAATCGCAAGGCCCACCGGGCCATTCGAGAAGCCATCGGCGCGACCATGGATACCACCGGCCGCACCATCCTGGCTTCCGGGCTGATCGTGATGATCTCGCTGTGCTCGCTGATGGTGGTCGGCCTGCCCATGCTCGACGGCGTGGCGCTGGGCGTGGTGACCGCGGTGATCGGCACACTGGCCGCCGCATTCACCCTGCTGCCCGCGCTGCTGGCCGTGCTCGGCCCGGCTGTCAACCGGGGTGCGCTGCCCGCGAGACTGCGTCCGGCCGAGACCCGTTCGACCGCGGCCTCGAGCGCCTGGGCCCGCTGGGCGCATCTGGTGATGGGCAAGCCCGTCGTCTTCGGCGCGATCGGCATCGCGGTCCTCGTCGCCGCCGCGCTGCCCATCACCGGCATCCGCTACGGCATCGACATGGGGCTGAACTCGCTGGGCGACCGCCCCACCGGGCACGCGACTCGCTTGGTACAGGACGACTTCGGCCCCGGACTGCTCTCCCCCATCCAGGTCGTCGCCTCCGGGCCGGGCGACACGGCGCTGTCCGCCGACGGCCGCACCGAGGTGCTGCGGCTGGTCACCCAGCTGGCCCGCGATCCACGCATCGCCACCGTGCTCCCGCAGCAGGCCGACGGCCGCTACCTGGCCACCGTGGTACCCAAGGACGCCTTCGATTCCACGACGGTCAGCCAGCTCACCGCCGATATCCGTTCCCGCGCAACGGCCCTCGATTCCGCCGAGGTGCTGGTGGGCGGCACGCCCGCGATGTTCGCCGACGTGTCGGGGCTGATCTCGCGTGGATTCCCGTGGGTCATCGCCTTGGTCCTGACCGCCTCGCTGGTGTTCCTGATCGTGGCGTTCCGCTCGATCGTGCTGGCGTTCAAGGCGATCGTGCTGAATCTGCTGGCCACCGGTGCGGCCCTGGGCATCACGGTCTCGGTCTTCCAGCACGGGTTCGGGCAATCCGTGCTCGGCTTCCACAGCGCCGGATTCCTCCAGGTCTTCCTGCCCATGCTGGTGTTCGCGGTGCTGTTCGGATTGTCCATGGACTACGAGGTTTTCCTGATCCGCCGCATGAAAGAGGCCTGGGAGCGCACCCACGACAATGCCGCCGCCGTCGCCGAGGGCCTGCAGCGCACCGCGCGGCCGATCACCGCGGCCGCGGCCATAATGGTGGCCGTGTTCGCCAGCTTCCTGAGCGCGGATGTCATGGAGCTGAAGGAGATCGGCTTCGCGCTGGCCGTCGCGGTGGCCATCGACGCGGTGATCGTCCGCCTGATCCTGGTGCCGGCCTTCATGCGACTGTTCGGCCGCTGGAACTGGTGGCTGCCCACCTTCGGCCGTCAGCGGAAGATGGCCTCCAGCGCCACCAGGATGGATTCGACCACCTCGGCGTAGACGTCCTTGAGCCGTCCCGCGAAACCCGTTCCGGCCCAATGGTCCAGGGCCGCCATGCACACCCAGATGATGATGGCCGCGGCGGTCCGCACCTGAAGATCATTGTCCCCACGCCCGGTGACCTCGGCGAGCGCCACCCGGAACTCGTCCTCCAGCTCGCGCATCCGCTCGGCCTGGCGCAGCTTGACCTCGGGAATGGTGCGCACGAATTCCATGCGCACCCGGGTGCGCTGCTCGACGTCGGCGGTGACGATCTCGTCGATCACCGGCGCGACCAAAGGCCGTGCGATGGTGAGCAATTCACGAAATTCGCGGGCCTGCCCGCCGCCGACCGCGCGCAGGATCTCGAGCGTCTTGGGATCGGTCTCGTCGTAGAGGACCAGCATCTCCTTGGTGCCGAAGTACCGGTAGATCGAACTCGGCGACACCCCTGCCGCCGCGGCCACCCGTTCGACGGTGACCTCGCGATATCCGTGCTCGGCAAACAAATCCAGCGCGGTCCGCTGGATCCGGCTCATGGCTTCGATCTTGCGGCGCTCCCACAGCGTGGGCGCGGACTCGATGGTTGATTCGGACATCTTGCTCCGAGAATAGCGAAAGCCCCCGGGTCCTGGACGGACCCGGGGGCTTTCTACTTGCCTATCCCGTTACGGGAAGCGAATCAGGCGTTGCCCGACAGCTTCTCACGCAGCGCGGCGAGCTGGGCGTCGGACGCCAGCGAGCCACCGGCCGGAGCGTCGGAGGTCGACGCGGCAGCCTGCGAACCGGACTCCGAGGAGTAGTTCTGCGGTCCGCCGTTGGCGGCCTCAGCGGCAGCGTCAGCCGCCATCTTCTCCATCTGAGCGGTGTGCATCTTGTGGCGACGCTCGGCCTCGGCGTACCGGGTCTCCCACTCCTCACGCTGCTTCTCGAAGCCCTCGAGCCATTCGTTGGTCTCGGAGTCGAAGCCCTCGGGGAAGATGTAGTTGCCCTGGTCGTCGTAGCTGTCGGCCATGCCGTACTTCGACGGGTCGAACTCGGCGGTGTAGTCCTCGTTGGCCTGCTTCAGCGACAGCGAGATCCGGCGACGCTCGAGGTCGATGTCGATGACCTTGACCATGGCGTCGTCGCCGACGGCGACAACCTGGTCCGGGACCTCGACGTGGCGCTCGGCCAGCTCGGAGATGTGCACCAGGCCCTCGATGCCCTCTTCGACGCGCACGAACGCACCGAACGGAACCAGCTTGGTGACCTTGCCCGGCACGATCTGACCGATCGCGTGGGTGCGGGCGAACTGACGCCACGGGTCTTCCTGGGTCGCCTTGAGCGACAGGGAGACGCGCTCGCGGTCCAGGTCGACGTCGAGAACCTCGACGGTGACCTCGTTGCCGACCTCGACAACCTCGGACGGGTGGTCGATGTGCTTCCAGGACAGCTCGGAGACGTGCACCAGACCGTCGACGCCACCCAGGTCCACGAAGGCACCGAAGTTGACGATGGAGGACACGACGCCCTTGCGGACCTGGCCCTTCTGCAGCTGGTGCAGGAACTCGCTGCGCACCTCGGACTGGGTCTGCTCCAGCCAGGCGCGACGCGACAGAACCACGTTGTTGCGGTTCTTGTCGAGCTCGATGATCTTGGCCTCGATCTCCTTGCCGACGTACGGCTGGAGGTCGCGCACGCGGCGCATCTCGACCAGCGAAGCCGGGAGGAAGCCGCGCAGGCCGATGTCCAGGATCAGGCCGCCCTTGACGACCTCGATGACGGTGCCCTTGACGGCCTCGTCACGCTCCTTGAGCTCCTCGATCGTGCCCCAGGCCCGCTCGTACTGAGCGCGCTTCTTCGACAGGATCAGGCGGCCTTCCTTGTCCTCCTTGGTGAGAACGAGGGCCTCGACCTCATCGCCCACGGAAACGACCTCGGCCGGGTCGACATCGTGCTTGATGGACAGTTCGCGAGACGGGATCACGCCTTCGGTCTTGTAACCGATGTCGAGAAGGACCTCATCGCGATCGACCTTGACGATCGTGCCTTCGACGATGTCTCCGTCGTTGAAGTACTTGATGGTCTTGTCGATGGCGGCGAGGAAGTCCTCGGCAGTGCCGATGTCGTTGACGGCAACCTGCGGCGAGGTGACAGTGGTGGGCATGTGTTGGGAGGCTCCGGACGGATTGTGGTCGGTAGTGGACATGTGGACTTTCGGTATTGCTGCGAACAGCAGGCGTTGGAACTAACGTTGGCGGCTGTGCCCGAAGGCAAACATGCGGCACAGCACATCGCTGCGACGCTGCACAACGCTGCCCTGAAAAGCATGCGGACTCACAGCACGATTGTCTGCTCTACTCGGTCTCGAGGAAACCGGGTACAGAAGACACTCGCGGAAAACAGCGTACGCGACGGGTGTTGTACCAAGCAAACATGGGGTCCCTCGCAAACCTCGATAGGGTGAGCCCATGTCCGAAGATCACTCAACCACCCCCGACGATACCCGGCACGCCGAGGCCAACGCCCTGCTCGGCACAGTGGGAGTGACTCGCGCCAAGGTCGATTCGCGCTCCAGCGAGCGGGCCAGCCGCAAGTGGTGGGACGCCGACGCGGCGGCCTATCACGAGACGCACGCCGATTTTCTGGGCGTGGACTCCCCCGCCGGCGAATTCGTGTGGTGCCCGGAGGGGTTGCACGAAGGTGACTGGCATCTGCTCGGGGATATAGAAGGAAAGCGGATCCTCGAGATCGGCTGCGGTTCGGCGCCCTGCTCGCGGTGGCTGGCCTCGCACGGCGCGCACCCGGTCGGGCTCGACATCTCCCGCTCGATGCTGGATCGCGGCCTGGCCGCCATGGCCGCGGGCGGACCCACCGTTCCTCTTGTTCAGGCCGGTGCCGAAGAGTTGCCCTTCGCCGACGAGTCCTTCGATCTGGCCTGCTCCGCCTTCGGCGCGGTCCCCTTCGTCGCCGACTCGGGTCAGGTGATGCGCGAAGTTCGCCGCGTCCTCAAGCCGGGCGGCCGCTGGGTGTTCTCGGTCAATCACCCGATGCGATGGATCTTCCCCGACGATCCGGGCCCCGAGGGTCTGCGCGCCACCATCCCCTACTTCGACCGCACCCCTTATGTGGAAATGGACTCCGAGGGCGAGCCCACCTACGTCGAACACCACCGCACCATCGGCGACCGCGTCCGCGAGATCGTCGCCGCCGGTCTGACCCTGGTCGACCTCATCGAACCCGACTGGCCCGAATGGCTCGACCGCGAATGGGGCCAGTGGAGCCCGCTGCGCGGCGAGATCTTCCCCGGCACAGCCATTTTCGTCACCGAGAAGCGCGCCTGATCCCGTCGCCGTACCCTCGTTGGGGATCAGGGGGTGAGGTGTGGAGGAGAGGCCGTTCGGGCGGTATCGGCTGCTCGATGTGCTCGGCGCGGGTGGGATGGGGCAGGTGTTCCGCGCCTTCGACACCGGGACCAACCGGATCGTGGCGCTCAAGGTGCTGCCGCCGGGACTCGCGCATGATCCGACGTATCGGGAGCGGTTCCGGCGCGAGGCGCTGGCCACGGCGCGGCTGAACGAGCCGCACGTTATTCCGATCCATGATTTCGGGGAGATCGACGGGCGGCTGTTCCTGGACATGCGCATGGTCGAGGGCATCGATCTGGGCACCAGGCTGGGCCTGGACGGTTCGCTGGCCCCCGACGCGGCGGTGTCGGTGATCAGCCAGATCGCGGCGGCGCTCGACGCGGCGCATCGCGCCGGGCTGGTGCACCGCGATGTGAAGCCGTCCAACATCCTCACCACCGCGGAGGATTTCGCGTATCTGATCGACTTCGGCATCGCGCGCGGCGGCGACGACACCGGGCTCACCACCGACGGCGCGGCCGTCGGCACCTTCGCCTACATGGCCCCGGAACGCTTGGAGGAGAACGAGTACGACGCCCGGGCAGACGTGTACTCGCTGGCCTGCGTGCTCTACGAATGCCTGACCGGTTCGAAACCGTTCCCCGGCACCAGCGTCGAGCGGCAGATCGCGGCCCACCTCTCGTCCCCGCCGCCCCGGCCCTCGGTCGAGAGCGGCCTGGTACCGGCGGCTTTCGACCGGGTCATCGCCGACGGCATGGCCAAGAATCCGCGGGAGCGCTACCCCACGGCCGGGGCACTGGCCGCGGCCGCGCGGGCGGCGCTGACCGGCAGCGAACCGCCGACGATTCCGTGGGGCGGCGGGGCAGCGAGCGCAGGCGGGCCACCGAAGTCCGATGCGATCCCGAAAAATGCCGGAGCACAGCAGAGTTCGCCCCACACGCCGAGAATCACCGATCGCGACGAAACCGTCGCATCGGGGGCAAGGGTCCTCCCGCATGCCAACGACCCGGCGAAACGCTCGCTGCGCGCGCTGATGTGGGCCGCGGCGGTCGCGGTGGCGGTGGTCGTCGCCGTACCGCTGGTGATCAGCCAGCTACGCACAGACGACAACAATTCGGCGAGCTCACCGCGCCCGAATGCGACCACCACCGCCGCCGCGTCCGGGCACCCCGCTCCCGCCACAGCCGCACCCAACCCCGCGACGTCGACATCTGCACCTCCTCCCCCCGCGACGTCCGCACCCGCGACCACCGTCCCGGCGACGTCGGCGCCCGCGCAGGCCGACGCCCTGGCCGACTTCGTCCGCGCGCACTACGCACTACTGCCCGGCGACACCTCGGCGGCATGGGCCCGCCTGACGCCGCGTTATCAGAACTTCATCGGCGGCTACGACGCCTACCGGAACTTCTGGGGCACAGTCGATTCGGCCACGGTGTGGGACGTCTCGTCGGACGCGGCCCGGCAAACTGTGACCTACCGCCTGAACCTGCGCTACCGGGACGGCCGCACCGCCACCGAATTGCGCCGGGCGCAATTGGTACCGGTAAGTGGCGGATTCCAGATCGACAGCGCGGAACTGGTGTCGTGAACTCGCGCTATCCGTAGAATGTAGGCGCGAGGTCCCGGTGGGGCCGAGTATGAGAGCTCGTGACGCGTCCGGACGGTCGTCTCACGGGCTCTTCGCCTTTCGTGCGGCCACGAAATGGCGGCTGCCCCAGCCGGTTTCGGCTGGGGCAGCGGGGTTGGATCGGCTATTTCGGTTCGCGGCCCACGGATTTCAGGGCCATTCTGAGCGCGTATTCGATCTGGGCGTTGATGCTGCGGAGGTCGTCGGCGGCCCATTTGGCGATGGCGTCGTGGACCGCCGGGTCGAGCCGGAGCAGCACCTTTTTCGGCTCGCGCTTGACCATTAGGCGTAGAGGGAGCCGGCGTTGACGACGGGGGCGGCGGAGCGGTCGCCGCACAGGACCACCAGCAGGTTGGAGACCATTGCCGCCTTGCGCTCCTCATCGAGTTCGACCACGCCCTGCTCGGAGAGTCGATCCAGGGCCATGCCGACCATACCGACCGCACCCTCCACAATGCGGCTGCGGGCCGCGACCACCTGGGCGGCCTGCTGACGGACCAGCATGGCCTGGGCGATCTCGGGGGCGTAGGCGAGATGGGTGATGCGGGCCTCGATGATCTCGATGCCGGCCAGCAGGGTGCGCTCGCGCAGTTCGGTGGTGAGCTCGCCGGCGACCTCCGAACCATCGCGCAGGCTCGGGGTGCCCTCGTCATCGGACTGGTAGGGGTGCGTGGTGGCCAGGTGCCGGACCGCGGTCTCGGACTGGGTGGTCACGAAGTCCTCGTAGTCGTCGACGGCGAAGGCGGCCTTGTAGCTGTCGACCACCTGGTACACGACGACCGACGCGATCTCGACCGGGTTGCCGTCGGAGTCGTTGACCTTCAGCTTCTGGGTCTCGAAATTGCGGACCCGCAGTGAGATGCCGCGGCGGCTGGACAGCGGGGTGACCCAGTGGAACCCGGATTCGCTGACCGAGCCGATGTAGCGGCCGAAGAACTGGATCACCTTGGCCTGGTTGGGATTCACGGTGATGAAGCCGGTCAGCACCAGCACCGTGGCGAGGATCGTGATGGCCAGCAGGATGCCCAAGGCAGTCGACGAACCCTTGGTATCGGCTGACCTACTGCTCAAACCGTGGGACTCGACCGCGATCGCGATCGCGAGTACCACCAGCACCCCCAGCATGAGGAAGCCGTTCAACCGGAAGGCTCGGCGCAACTCCATGACACTCTCCTAGTATCGAAGTGATATCACGACGATAGCGCGAACCGTTCCGGTTGAACAGGGATTTCTAGTTGGGTCGGATATTGCGGTTGTTGCGGAACAGGTTGGCCGGGTCGTACTTCGCCTTCAGCGAAGCCAGCCGCTCATAGGTCTCCGGGCTGTATCCACCCTTGGTCTGCTCCTCGTCGGCCTGATCGCCTCCGCCGTAGAGGAAGTTCAGGTTGTGCCCGATCTCCCACGGCTGCAGGGTCTTTCGGATGCTCGCCAGGCCGTCGCGGATGGCTTCCGCGTCCGGGCCGGGCATGGCGATCACGCGGGCCACGTACTCGGCGTCGCGGTGATCCATGGCGATCCCGTTCGGTCCGCGGCGGCCCAGCGCACCGCCGAGGTGGCGGAATCCGGCGACGACCGGCAGCGGCGACTCCGGTCCGGTCGCCTCCAGGAAGGCGTCGGTGGCGTCGGCGGGCAGTTCCGCCAGCAGGGCGTTGGTGGCGGTGTACGGGTGCGGGCTGTCGGGATCGCGGTAGATGGCGTGGCTCTCGGTGTACGGCATGACCCGCAGGTCGTCGGCCATCCGGGCGCCGACGGCACGCAGCGGCGCGACGAGCCGCTCACCCTCCTCCTCGGTGCCGGTGAAGGCGATATTGATGGTCGCGGTGTACTTGCCGCGCAGGTGTTCCGGGACCTGCGGGATGTTGGGGATGGTCAGCATGGTGATGGCCGAGGTCATCTGCTCGGGCACATCCTGGGTCCACAGCCGCCACGCCTCCAGCGCCGGAGCCACCAGCGGGGTGTCGAACTGCAGCTGGCCGCCGTAAACGTGTGTGATCGGCAGCAATTCGAGTTCCAGCGCGGTGACGACACCGAAGTTGCCGCCGGTGCCCAGCACCGCGCCGAACAGTTCGTCGCCCGGCACCAGGCGGCGCAGGCGGCCGTCCGCGGTGACCATCTCGATGGCCTTCACATACTCTGCGGCATAACCGTATTCGCGGGCCAGGATGCCCATGCCGCCGCCCAGGATGTAGCCGACCACGCCGACCGAGAGCGAGGAGCCGTTCAGCGGTGCGAGGCCGTGTGCGGCGGCCGCCTCGATCAGGGCTCCGGCCTGTACGCCCGCGCCGATGCGGGCGGTGCGCTGGTCGGCGTCGACGCGGATGTCGGTCAGCCGGCGGGTGGTGATGAGCACGCCGCCGTCGGTGGCGACCGACAGCCCGTGCCCGGTGGCCTGCACGGCGATCGGAAGTCCGTGCCGCGCCGCGTATTCCACGGCGGCGCGGACATCCTCGGCATGGGCCGCGCCGACGACCACGGCGGGCCGGTGGGTGTAGGCGGTCTGGAATCCGGCGATCTCGGCGTCGTAGCCGGTGTCACCCGGCTGGAAGACGGGGCCGGTGGTGGTGGGGAGTTCGTTGATCGCTGTCTTCGTCATGTCCCCAACTCTGCTCGGATCCAATCGAGAACTCCAACAGATAGTTTTTCTTGTAGCTAGAATCATCAGTTATGGAACTGCGTCAGCTGCGGTACTTCGTCACGGTCGCCGAGGAGGCCAACTTCACCCGCGCGGCCGCGCGCCTGCACCTGGCGCAGCCGGGGTTGAGTGCGCAGATCCGGCAGCTGGAACGTGAACTGGGACAGCCGCTTCTGGATCGCACCAGCCGCTCGGTCACCCTTACCCCGGTGGGCGAGGCGGTGCTGCCGATGGCCCGGGCGGCGCTGGAACAGGTGGAGCGGATCACCCACACCGTGGACGAATTCACCGGGCTGCTGCGCGGGCACGTGCGGGTCGGGCTGATCGCCGGTGCTGCGCTCGAGGAGGTCGATATCGCGCAGATCCTGGCCGATTTCCACCGCGATCATCCGCAGATCGGCATCTCACTGACCGAGGACACCTCCGAGGCCATGCACGCGGCCGTGCGCCGGGGCGATCTGGACATCGGCGTGCTCAGCATTTCCACCGATCTCGATCCGGGCATCGGCACCGAAACCGTGTACGACAGCGCCATTGTCGCGGCGGTGGCGGTCGGCGCCGAGGGCTTCGGCGAGCGAATCACCCTCGAGGAGTTGTGCTCTCACCCGCTCATCTGCCTGCCACGCGGCACCGGTCTGCGCGGCCTGCTCGAAAACGCCTGCGCCGACGCGGGTCTCATCCCGGACGTCGCCTTCGAGGCGGCCGCTCCCCCGCTGCTCATCCGCTTGGCGTCGCATGAACTCGGCGTGGCCATCATCCCCCGGATCACGGCGGACGAGGCGGCCGAGCTCGGCGTGCGCACCCTGGAGATCGATCCGGAGATGCGCGGCCGGCTCGTGCTGGCTTGGAACACCGAGCGTCCGCTGAGCCCGGCCGCGAAGGTTCTGCTCGGCCAGCTGCGTATCGCTTTGGCGCGCCGGAAGAATCCGGCCCCGAATCAGGCTCGCGCGGCGAACACGGCCCGCAGGGAGCCGTCGCGAACGGCCTGAATCCCGACCAGGACCAGCAGCGTCACACCGGTCACGATGTGCTCGATGGCGTCGCCGCGGTGATTCGGGAAGCTGAACATGAGCACGCTGTGCGCGAACAGCGCCCAGATGCCGATCACGAATCCGCCTCCGACAGCGGCGATCACGCAGTACCAGGCGGCCCAGCGCTTGCGCAGCGCGGCGATCAGCGCGGGCGCGAAGAGCAGCAGGCCCGCGAGCCCGTGCCAGCCGTTGTAGTCCATGCCCAATACCGGTGTGGCCGGGGCGTGTTCGCCCATGGCGAAGCTGGGTTCGGCGATCCAGCCCGCGATCGCCCAGACGATGTGCACGGCCCCGACTACGAGGACCGCCCACTGCAGAAAGCTCCATCGAGCCGACGAGATCGGATGCTCGGCTACCGCTGTCATTCCCATGTCGCTGCCTCCCAACACTGCGACCGAATGTCTACTACCGACTGTAGTTGTTCTGAGTGCTCAGCGTAAGTACCATCACAACCTTCCCTAAACTTCCCTATTGCACCCACAGATAGGGAAAGTTAGGGTAGTTCTCGTGACCGATCGTCTCTACTCCGTTGAAGAAGTCGCGGAACGCCTCGGCCTGCACGTGCGTACCGTCCGCGGCTACGTCCGCGACGGGAAGCTGCCCGCCACCCGCATCGGCAAGCAGTACCGCATCAACCGGGCCGACCTGGAGGCGTTCACCGGCCTGCCCGCACCCGAAGCCGGATCGATTGCCCGGCAACGGTATTCGGAGGTGTCGAGCATCGTCGAGGTGGACGGCGTCGATCAGAGCACGGCCGACCGCGTCAGCACCCTGCTGACCGGCACGGCGGGCAATCGGTTCGCGAACGAGCAGCCACTGCGCGTGCAAACCTTCTACGACCGCGAACGCGCCCGCCTGAAGGTGATTCTCGTCGGCGGCCTGGGCGATACCGCCCGGCTGCTGGAATACATGGAAGGAGTCCTCGCGTCGTGAACGCGATCTACAAGTCCGAGGCCGGCCGCGCCGCCATCCAGGACCACTATCGGGAAGCGTTGCGGCAGTGGCCGGTTCCCGCCGAGCAGCTGCACATCCCGACCCGCGAGGGCGACACCTTCGTCCTGGCCTCCGGCCCGCAGGAGGCCCCGCCGGTCATCCTGCTGCACGGCTCCGGCTCCAACTCCTCCACCTGGCGCGGCGATATCGCCTCCTGGGCAAGGGATTTCCGCGTCTACGCGGTCGACATGGTCGGCGAGCCCGGCGGCAGCGCCGAGTCCCGGCCCGCCCTCGACTCCGATGCGCTCGCGCTGTGGATGGACGACGTCCTGGCGGGCCTGAACATCTCCTCGGCGGCGTTCGTCGGCATGTCCCTGGGCGGTTGGACCGCACTGGATTACGCCATCCGCCGCCCCGACCGCGTCGCCAAGCTCGCCCTCTACTGCCCCGGCGGCATCGGCAGGCAGCGCTTCGGCTGGATCTTCAAGAACTTGGTCGACCACCTGTTCAGCAACCACGACCTGCGCCGCTCGGCTGCCATCGTCACCGGCCTGAACCTGGCCGAGCACGGCGAGATCCTCGACGACGTGACGCTGACCTTCAGCCACTTCAACCCGCGCACCGGCAAACTGCCGATCTTCACCGACGCACAGCTGAGCGGCCTGAAGATACCGGTCCTGGTCATCGTCGGCGCCGAGGACGCCATGTTCAAGTCCGCCGAAACCGCGAGCCGCGCAGAGAAATTCATCCCGAACGCGACCACCCGCGTGCTCCCCGGCGTAGGCCACGCCATCCTCGGACAGACCGACGCCGTCCTGGAGTTCCTGCGCAAATAAGCAAATCCCCGTCATTCCGGCGAGCTGTTGGCCGGAATCCACTGCCGAAGTGTGGATCCCGGCCAAATACACGCCGGGATGACGGGGATGCTTAACGCGCGGCCCCTCAGAGGATGCGCGAGAGGAAGGCCTTGGTGCGGTCGTGCTGGGGGTTGGCGAGCACCTCGCGGGGGTTGCCCGCCTCGACCACCACGCCGCCGTCCATGAAGACCAGCTGGTCGGCAACCTCACGGGCGAAGCCCATTTCGTGGGTCACCACCACCATGGTCATGCCCGACGCCGCCAGCTCGCGCATGACGCCGAGGACCTCGCCGACGAGCTCCGGGTCGAGCGCCGAGGTGGGCTCGTCGAAGAGCATCAGCTTCGGGTCCATGGCCAGCGCGCGGGCGATGGCCACGCGCTGCTGCTGGCCGCCGGAGAGCTGGGCGGGGTAGGCATCGGCCTTGTCTTCCAAGCCGACTCGGGCCAGCAGCTCCCGCGCCCGGGCCACCGCTTCGGCGCGCTTGAGCTTCTTGACCTGGGTCGGCGCTTCGATGATGTTCTCCAGCGCCGTGCGGTGCGGGAACAGATTGAAGTGCTGGAACACCATGCCGATGTCACGGCGCTGCTTGGCGGCGTCGCGCGGGCTCATCTCGTAGAGCTTGTCGCCCTTCTCGCGGTAGCCCATGAGATCGCCGTCGACGTAGAGCCGACCGGCATTGATCTGCTCCAGGTGGTTGATGCAGCGCAGGAAGGTGGACTTGCCGGAGCCGGACGGGCCGATCAGGCACAGCACCTCCCCGCGCTTGACCTCGAGGGTGATGCCCTTGAGCACCTGCAACGCGCCGAAGCTCTTGCACACCCGATCGGCGCGCACCATCGGCACGCCCGACGACGGCAGCGCGTCCTTGACCAGCGGCACCGGATCCTTCGAGAACGACATCGAGTCCTCGGACATATCTGCGTTCACCTATCCCGTTCCGCCGGCGACCTGCGCTGCGGCCAAGGCGCGCAACTGCTTTGCCGTCAACTGCCGCGACGAACCGCGCGAGTAGTACCGCTCCAGGTAGTACTGACCGATCATGAGCACGCTCGTGATGAGCAGGTACCAGGTCGCCGCCACCAGCAGCAGCGGGATCGGCTGGAAGTTCACGCTGTAGATGTCGCGGGCCCGGCCGTAGAGGTCGGTGGTGAGCGGGATGGCCGTCACCAGCGAGGTGGTCTTCAGCATGGAGATGAGCTCGTTGCCGGTCGGCGGGATGATCACCCGCATGGCCTGCGGCAGCACCGTGCGGGTCATGGTCTGCGACCACGACATGCCCAGCGCCACCGACGCCTCGCGCTGCCCCTCGCCAACGGAATTGATTCCGGCGCGCACGATTTCGGCCATGTAGGCGGCCTCGTTGAGGCCCAGGCCGATCATGGCGAAGAAGAACGGCGCCGACCAGTGCTGCACATCGAAACTCGTGATCGACGGCCCGAACGGCACGCCCACGGTGATGGTCTTGTACAGCGACGGGAACAGGCCCCAGAACACCAGCTGCACATAGACCGGCGTCCCGCGGAAGATCCACAGGTAGCCCCACGCCACCGAGCGCAGCACCGGATTCGGCGAGAGCCGCATGACCGCCAGCAGCACGCCGAGCACGACGCCGATCACCATGGCGAGCACGGTCAATTCCAGGGTCACCAAGGCGCCCTTGGCGATTCGCTTGTCACCGAGGTACTTGAAGTAGGTGTCCCAGTGGTACGCCTCGTTGGTCTTGGCGCCCCACAGGAACAGGCCCAGGGCGATCAGAATGATCGCGGCGGCGAACCACCGGCCCGGCCGTCGCAGCGGAATCGCTTTGATCGGCTCGGGCTCGGTGCTCGCGACCGCGCTCGCGGCCGAAGCCGCGGAAGTGGTCTCGTCCTGCGACATAACGGGTTAGCTCGTCGCTCCGTTGATGGTGGACTTGGTGATCACACCCTCCTGGACACCCCAGTTCTCGGCGATCTTCTTGTACTGGCCGTTGTCCATCAGGTACTGGACGGCCTCCTGCAGCACCGGAGTGAGGGTCGAGCCCTTCTTCACCGGCCAGCCGTAGGGCGCGGAGTCGAAGATCTTGCCCGCGGCCTCGATCTTGTCGCTGGCCTGCTTGATGGCGTACGCGGTCACCGGGGAGTCGGCGGACATGGCGTCGACCTGGCCCTGCACCAGCGCGTTGGCGGCGGCGGACTGCTCGTCGTAGGCGACCTTCTGGATCTCCGGCTTGCCGGCGGCCACGCACTTGGCGGACTTGGCCGGAATCTCGTCGGTGTCCTGAACGGTGGTGCGCTGCACCGCGACTCGCTTGCCGCAGGCATTGTCGGGATCGACCGTCTTGCCCTTCTGCTGGGCCCACTGGCTGCCCGCGGAGAAGTAGTCGACGAAGTCGGCGGTGGCCTCGCGCTCCTTGTTGTCGGTGAAGGAGGACATGCCGACATTGAAGGTCCCGGCCTCGATGGACGGGATGATCTTCTCGAAGTCGGCTTCCTTGTAGTCGGCGGTCAGGCCCATCACCTTGGCGACCGCGTCCATCAGATCGACGTCGAAGCCGACGATCTTGCCGCTGCTCGGATCGCGGTACTCGTTCGGCTGGTAGGGCACGTTCACGCCGACGGTGAGCTTGCCGGACGACTTGATGTCGGCGGGCACCTTGGCGGCGATGGTGTCGACCTTGGCCACGTCGAGCTTGGCCACATCGGGGCCGCTGGACTCGGAGTTGTTGCTACACGCGGCAGTCAACACCAGGGCGCCACCGGCTAGTACGCAGGCGGCCCGCAGGGCACGCCCACGGAGAGAGTTACGAACAGACACAAGTCCTCCACGAGTTCGAGTGCGCGACATCCGGGTGTCGCTCGCCGTTTTGAAATGTAGGCGAGTGACACCGTCCTTGTCGGTCGGTAACCGAACATTAATCGGCGACACGCCATTGCGTGGCCGAACACGCCCGGTCCCGGAAGTGCGCGCTCACCAGCGGTGCAGCCGGGCGCGCACCTGCTCGGTGAATTCGGAGGTAGATGCTAGCCCACCCAAATCGGACGTGGCGACTCCGGCCCGCAACGTATCCGCAACCGCGTGCTCGATGCGCTCGCCGACACGGCGCAGCGCGCTGTAGCGCTGGGTGCGGCCCATCCACCGCAGCATGCCCGCCGCGGAGTTGAACAGCGCCACCGGATTCGCCCGATTGTGCCCGGCCAGCGTGGGTGCGGCCCCGTGCACGGCCTGGGCCATGATCTGGGTGTCGGAACAGTTCACCGAGGCCGCCATGCCGAGTGAACCGCTCAGCTCCCCGGCGAGATCGGAAAGGATGTCGCCGAACAGGTTTTCGGTGACGATGACGTCGTAATCCTGGGGCGCGCGGACCAGATGCGCGGCCGCGGCGTCGACGTGCTCGTCGTTCACCTCGACGTCCGGATACTCCGCAGCCACCTCGTAGCAGACGTCCCGGAACATGCCCATGGTCATCGGGAGCACATTGGCCTTGTGCACGATGGTGATCTTCTTGCCGCGCTCACCGGCGATCTCGAAACCCAGGTGTGCGATGCGCTCGATCGCCGCGCGGGTGAACACGCCGACGGACAGGGCGACCTCGCGCGAGGGCTGGAACTCCCCGGAGCCGGCGGCCATATTGCGGTCGGCGTAGAGGCCCTCGGTGTTCTCGCGCAGGATCAGCAGATCCATGGCCGGGGCGACCGAGCGCACGCCCTCGAGGGTGCGGGCCGGGCGGATATTGGCGTAGAGGCCGAAGCGCTTGCGGACCGCGCCCGCGGGCGGCAGGCCGCAACGGTGCTCGGGTGCGTAGGAGGCGTTGTCGTGCGGGCCCATGATCCAGGCGTCGAGTCCGGCCAGGCCCTCGAGGGTCTGCTCGGGGACCGGGTCCCCGTACTTCTCGATGGCGTCGTGACCCAGTAGCAGCGGCACCCACTCGACCGGCGGCAGGCCGGTGGTGGCGAAGGCTTCGTCGACCACGTCCCGGGTCGCGCGCACGATTTCCGGGCCGATGCCATCGCCTTCCAGTAGACCCAGCCGTACTCCAGTCTCGCTGTCACTCATGGCAGTCATCCTCGCGCAACCGCATCGGGGGGCGCGCTCCGGCACACATGCGCGCGCGTTTCGAGACCTGGGCGTAAGTTCTGGACCAAATGGTGCAATCGGTGGAGTTGGTGCTCGACGCGGAGTCCGAGGAGGCGGTGCGGCGGCAATGGGCGCTGCTGCGGGCGCTGGGATTGCACGCGCCGGGGCCCGAGCACCGGCCGCACATCACCGTCGCGGTGGCCGCGGAGATCTGGCCGCGGCTCGACAAGGCGTTGGGGCAGCAGGACTTCCGGCCGTTTCAAGTTCGTCTGGGCGGGCTGCTGGTGTTCGGGTCGCGATCCCCGATCCTGGTGCGGGCGGTGGTGCCGTCCGCGCCGCTGATCGCGTTGCAGCACAGGCTGTTCCGGGTGATCGAGGACTGTCCGGGCATCGCCGCCAATGTGCGGCCCGACGCCTGGACTCCGCACATCACGCTCGCGCGGCGGTTACGACCCGATCAACTCGACGCGGCGGTGGGCGCGGTGGCCTGGGACAAGGATTTCCGGGCTACCGTTGAGGGTATTCGGCGGTGGGATGGTGACCGTCGTGTCGAATGGCCCGTGGCAGCGGGTTACTAGCCCCCGTTGCGGCGGGTAGTGAGCACGGACTGTCGCCCAGGGAAGATAACCACAGGGCCCGGTGTTGCTACCGGGGACATCGCTACGAGAGGAAACCATGGCCACCCAGACCCTGACCGAGCAGAACTTCGACGAGGTAGTCACCGGCAACGACGTCGTTCTCGTCGACTTCTGGGCATCGTGGTGCGGCCCGTGCCGCAGCTTCGCCCCCACCTTCGAGAAGTCCTCCGAGGCCCACCCCGACGTGGTGCACGGCAAGGTCGACACCGAGGATCAGCAGGGTCTGGCCGCGGCCGCGAACATCCGCTCCATCCCGACGATCATGGCCTTCCGCGAGGGCGTGCTCGTCTTCGCCCAGCCCGGCGCCCTGCCCCCGGCCGCTCTCGAGGATCTCGTCACCCAGGTGAAGGCCCTCGACATGGACGAGGTCCGCAAGCAGCTCGCCGAGCAAGAGTCGAAGTAGTAGCTCACCACGCACTCAGCGCCGCATCTCCCCCGAAAAGAGATGCGGCGCTTCGCGTTTGACATCAGCCCCACTCGCATCCCGACCCCGCCACACCTGGTGGCGGGGTCGGTTTTTCGTACTTCTCAGAAGTGCGAACCCAAGTGGTTGATGCCCGCGATCATGGCGCGGATGGTCGACTCGGCCGGGTCGTCGGCGAGGGCTGCGCCCCAGCCGCGGCGGCCGTTGAATTCGCACTGGATGAAGGTGGCCATGCCATCTTCCGTGCGGCGCTGGTGGAACTGGAGGATCTCCACCGGGTAACCCTCGTCGTAGAGGGCCGAGGTCAGCGCCGCCACCGGGCTGCCCGTCGCGGTGACGGTGCGCAGGTGATCGGCGATCTCGAGGGTGGCCGTCCCGGCGCGGTCGCCGAGCGGGGTCCAGTCGCTGAGCTTGACCGGGCCGTTGGGCTCGCAGTACCGGTCGTGGAACTCGGCGGGGGTCAGGCCGATGCTTTCGGCCCGCAGGCTCGCGGGGGCAGCGGCGTGGAACATGGCGGTATCAAGAGTGATGGTCATTGAACTAGGTCTTCCCGACTTCTTCCGAAGAAAGTGACAGAGGGGACCAGCAAGAAAAGTTCATCGGCCGCAGCGAGGGGCCGGTCCGAATCAGACCCCGCTACGGCGGAGAACTACGAGTACGCCGTTGGCAGCCACGCTCGCGGTAAGCGAAATAAGCGCGGCGCGGTCGCGGTCGGCGACGTTCAGCGCTGCGCTGTGGCTGTGGGCGGGATTCGGCACGGGGTCGAGCATAAGGGGACACCCACGCAATGGCAACCATATTCGCAATCGACCCACGAGTAACTTAGCCGCAGGTCACCCGGCATGCGACGGGCGCCACAGCAACGCGCGCCGACATACCGGCAAACGCCACTGCACCGGCGAGCGACTTCACGACAAACACCCAGCTCGAGGCATATCCGGCAATCGCACGAAAAGGCATGCGGGAGCTGGCGGGAAGACATCGAGACCAGACGGTTTTTGACGCGGATCACCAGTTCGCCGCGCACCGCGCACAACTCGTTCGGCGCGTCGCCGATCGCATGTTGCGCGAGACTGCCACCACGATGGGAGCGCGACACGGCCCGGAAACGCGACGGGCGGGACGGCCTGGCTGCCGTCCCGCCCGTATCGCCGATCTCTCGCGTCAGTGCGCGGCCGAATCCCAGCTGCGGCCGACGCCGACGGAGACCTCCAGCGGCACCGAGAGTTCGATGGCGTTGGACATGTGCTCGCGGGCAAGGGATTCGAGTTGCTCACGCTCACCCGGCGCCACCTCGAAGACGAGTTCGTCGTGGATCTGCAGCAGCATCCGGGACTTCAATCCGGCCGCCTTGATCGCCTGCTGCGTGTCGATCATGGCGACCTTGATGATGTCGGCCGCCGTGCCCTGGATGGGGGCGTTGAGGGCCATGCGCTCGGCGGCCTCGCGGCGCTGGCGGTTGCTGGAGTCCAGATCCGGCAGATAGCGGCGGCGGCCGAAGAGGGTTTCGGTGTAGCCGACCTTGCGGGCCTGCTCGACCGCGGTCTGCAGGTAGTCGCGGATGGCGCCGAAGCGGTTGAAGTAGACGTCCATCTGGACCTTGGCCTCGTCGGCGCTGATCTTCAACTGCTGGGACAGGCCGTAGGCGGAGAGACCGTAGGCCAGGCCGTAGGACATGGCCTTGATGCGGCGGCGCAGTTCCGGATCGACCTCGGAGATCGGGATGTCGAAGGCCTTGGAGGCGACGAAGTTGTGCAGGTCCTCGCCGGAGTTGAAGGCCTCGATCAGGCCCTCGTCCTTGGACAGGTGGGCCATGATGCGCATTTCGATCTGGCTGTAGTCCGCGGTCATGAGCGACTCGAAGGCGGTGCCACCCGAGTCCCCAAGGCCATTGGTGCCGACCACGAAGGTGTCGCGGATGCGGCGGCCCATATCGGTGCGGATCGGAATGTTCTGCAGGTTCGGCTCGGTCGAGGACAGGCGTCCGGTGGCCGCCACCGTCTGATTGAAGGTGGTGTGGATGCGGCCGTCGTCGGCGACCGACTTGAGCAGGCCGTCGACGGTCACCTTGAGGCGGGTGGCGTCGCGGTGCTCGAGCAGGTGCTGCAGGAACGGGTGCTGGGTTTTCTCGTAAAGGCCTTCCAGCGCATCGGCATCGGTGGTGTAGCCGGTCTTGGTGCGCTTGGTCTTGGGCATGTCGAGCTCGTCGAACAGGACAACCTGCAGCTGCTTGGGCGAGCCCAGGTTGATCTGCTTGCCGATCACCTCGTAGGCGGCATTCGCGGCCTCGGCGACGCGGTCGGCGAATTCGCGCTGCAGCTCCTCGAGCTGGCCGGAGTCGACGGCGATGCCCGCGGCCTCCAGGTCGGCCAGCACGCTCAGCAGCGGCAGTTCCATATCGCCGAGCAGCGCGGTGGATTCGATGCGCTCGAGCTCGGAGTCGAAGGCCTCGGCGAGGTCGGAAACCGCACGGGCGCGCAGCATCTGGGCATTGGCGACCTCGGCGTCGACCTGCTCCTCGTCGTCGAGCAGCGACAGCTGGGCCTCGCCGCCGTTGTCGACGCGCAGCTCCCGGCTCAGGTAGCGCAGCGACAGGTCCTCGAGGTTGAAAGTGCGCTGGCCCGGCAGAATCAGGTAGGCGGCCAGGGCGGTGTCGCTGGTGAGCCCGCCCAGGGTCCAGCCGCGGCCGCGCAGCGCGTGCATGGCGGTCTTGGCCTCGTGCAACGCCTTCGGGGTCTCCGGATCGGCGAGCCAGGCGCCGAGCGCCTTCTCGTCCTCCGGGGTCATGGTGTGGACGTCGATGTAGGCGCCCTCGCCGTCGGCGGCGGCCAGCGCGATGGCCTGGGTGTCGCCGTGCACCGGCGAGCCGTTGCCGACCACGGAGACACCGTGCCGCACACCGGCTTTGGCGTGCTCGGCCAGCCAGTCCGCGACCGTGCCCGCGGCGAGTGCGCTACCGCTGATCTCGAATCCGGACTCGGCCTCGGGCTCGACGGGAGCGAGCGTGTCGAACAGCCGGTCGCGCAGCACCCGAAACTCCAGCTCGTCGAAGAGCCGGTGGATCTTGTCCCGATCCCAGGGCTGCATGGCCAGCTGATCGGGCGTGTACGGCAGCGGCACCGTCTTCACCATCTCGGTGAGCTGCCGGTTGAGCACGACGCTGGACAGGTTGGCGCGCAACGCGTCTCCGACCTTGCCCTTGACCTTGTCCACCTGATCCACCAGCGTGGCCAGATCCCCGTACTCGCGCACCCACTTGGCCGCGGTCTTCTCCCCCACGCCCGGAATGCCCGGCAGATTGTCACTCGGGTCGCCGCGCAGCGCCGCGAAGTCCGGATACTGCGCCGGAGTGAGCCCGTACTTCTCCTCCACCGCCGCCGGCGTGAACCGCGTCAGCTCGGAAACGCCCTTCTTCGGGTACAGCACCGTCACGTCGTCATTGACCAACTGCAGCGAGTCCCGGTCCCCGGTGACGATCAGCACCTTGAACCCCTCGGGCACGGCCTGCGTGGTGAGCGTGGCGATGAGATCGTCCGCCTCGTACCCCTCGATGGCCATAACGGGAATCCCCAGCGCCCCCAGCACTTCCTGGGTCGTCTCCACCTGCCCCTTGAACTCGTCCGGCGTAGCCGACCGATTCGCCTTGTACTCCGGATAGGCCTCGGTCCGGAACGTCTTCCGACTCACATCGAACGCCGCCGCCACATGCGTAGGCTTCTCATCCCGCAGCAGGTTGATCAACATCGCCGTGAACCCGTACACCGCATTCGTGGTCTGCCCACTCTGCGTCTTGAAGTTCTCCGCGGGCAGCGCAAAGAAGGCGCGATAGGCCAACGAGTGCCCATCGAGCAGCAACAGAGTCGGCTGCTCCCCGGTCGCGGACGCGGACACGGCAGGACGCTGATCAGTAGAGGCAGGGGTCACGCCAGAGAGTCTAGGTATCCCCACCGACATCCGTGGGCAGCGGGCGTACTCGGCCCGTCGTCGCAGGTCAGCAAAACCGATTTCATGACAGCGGAGCTACCTGGTAGCGTGATCACCCGTCAAAGGGGTGTAGCTCAATTGGCAGAGCAGCCGTCTCCAAAGCGGCAGGTTGCAGGTTCGATTCCTGTCGCCCCTGCTTGAAAGCGTTCGGGCCGGTCACCATCTGGTGACCGGCCCGAACGCTTTCTTACACAAGCTATTTCAGATACTCTCGCGCCGGATCGACGGCGGGAACATGACTTTCACGGCCCGATGCGGGCTGCCGCCTAGTCGAAGAGTCTGGCCGCGATGGCCTCGCCGGTGCGTGCGCCGGGCGGGACGGCGAACAGGGCGCTGCCGGTGTGTTGGGTGACGGCGTTGAGGCGGTCGGTAGCGGACAGGGCGGTTTGGGCCTTGATGAACTGTTCGGCGGGATTGTTCATGTAGGCGGTGAAGAGCAGGCCGGCGTCGAGGCTGTCGTGGCCGCCGTGGGTGTGTTCGGGGGTGCCGGGCGCGTAGGTGTGTTCGGGGGTGGTGGCGGCGACGCCGGGGGCGGTGGAGAGCAGGGTGCCGTAGTCGTAGTTGTAGCCGCGGCGGAGCATGGGGATGCCGTTGACCAGGCGGACGTGGGCGTCGGCGGGAATGGCGAGTTCACCGTTGGGCAGGCGCTTGGTCAAGTCCACGGGATCGAATTCGGTGTCGCCGCTCAGGGGTGCGCCGTCGCTGCGCCGGCGGCCGATGATGTTGTTCTGCTCGGCGAGGGCGAGCATGTCCCAGTCGGCGGTCTTCATGCGGATCTTGCGGAAGACCAGATAGGTGCCGCGGTGGAACCAATCCGGCTCGTCGGCGGCGTCCACCCAGACGGCCTTGTCGAAGGCCGCGGTGCCGCGTTTCGGGTTGGCGGTGCCGTCCTTGTGCCCGAACATGTTTCGGGAGGTGCCGCCGTCGGCGGGTCGGCTCAGGAAACCGTGCTGGGTCCAGCGGATGCTCCCCAGGCCGGGCATGCGAGCGCGCAGCGCACGGAAGGTGTGGCTGACCACCTGAGTGTCGTCGGCGCAGATCTGCACCATGATGTCACCGTCGCACCAGGCGGATCGCAGTGCGTCCCCGGGGAATTCGGGCAGAGTGCGCAGCTGCTTCGGACGGCGCGCGGCCAGTCCGAAGCGGTCGTCGAATACCGCCGGGCCCAGTCCGAAGGTGATGGTCAGCCGGGCCGGGTCCAGACCGGTGGCGAAGTCGGTGCGCACACTGAATCCCGGTGCGTCGGAGGGGTTCTCGGGGGCCTCCGTGCCGGCGGTGAGGGCGGCCGCCGTCTCGGTCCAGACGCTGAGCAGCTCGCGCAGCACGCTGCGATCGGCCCGCGCCACATCGGCCGACAGGAACATGGCGTGCGCTTGCTGCGGAGTCGCGATACCGGCCTGATGATCGCCGTGAAAGTCCACCACCCCGGCGGTTTTCGGGGACTCGGTGACGGTACCGCGCCCGATGGCCACACCCGCCGCGGCCGCGCCGGCGGCGGCCAGGCCCGAACCGAACAGGGCACGCCGCGAGACCCGCGCACCACTACTACTACTCTTTGTAGTATTTTCGCTCACTCGTGCCAGATTAGCCACGCCCCCGCTACCCCGGCGAGTGGAATGCGTCACGTAATCGGTTGTACGCCAGCCGATACGAGCACCGCACATACGATTCGAGCCGGGCAACCAATGTCGCCCGGCCCGAATCGATAGTGGAACAGAATGTGTCAGCCGACGCCGAGGTAGGCGGACTTGACGGCGGGGTCGTGGAGGAGGGCTCGGCCGCCTCCGGTTTTGGTGACCTCGCCGGTTTCGAGGATGTAGGCACGGTCGCTTCGGGTCAGGGCCTGCTGGGCGTTCTGTTCGACCAGCAGGACCGTGGTGCCCTGGGCGTTGATGTCGGCGATGATTCGGAAGATCTGTTGAATCACCATGGGGGCCAGGCCCATCGACGGCTCGTCCAGGAGGAGGAGCTGCGGGCGGGCCATCAATGCGCGGCCGATGGCGAGCATCTGCTGTTCGCCGCCGGAGAGGGTGCCGCCGACCTGACGACGCCGCTCCAGGAGGCGGGGGAACAGTTCGTAGACCCAGTCCAGGGTTTTGGCGTACTCCGACTTCACCTTGAACGGCCTTGCGTGGCAACCCATGTCGAGGTTTTCCTGGACCGTCATACCGGGGAAGACACCGCGACCCTCGGGCGCCTGGATCAGGCCCGCCACGACGCGTTCGTGGGCCTTCATGCGGGTGATGTCGCGACCCTGGAACATGATGCGGCCGCCGGTCAGCGGGAGCAGGCCGGACAGCGCGCGCATGGTGGTGGTCTTGCCCGCACCGTTGGCGCCCAGCAGGGTCACCAGCTCGCCCTCACCGACCTTCAGCGAGATGCCGTGCAGGGCTTGGATTCTGCCGTAGTTGACCACCATGTCCTCGACCGACAGCAGCGCGTCGTCGGCCGGGGCGGCGGGCGCCTCGCTGCCGGGGAACTGCTTGGCGAGATCCGGGACCGGCTCGGCGGCAATGCTTTTCGCCTCGGCCGCTTCCTTGGCGGTCTCGGCGTCGCCTTCGTCGGGCACACCCAGGTAGGCGTTGATCACCGCGGGATCCTGGCGGATCTGTTCGGGCAGCCCGTCGGCGATCTTGCGGCCGAATTCGAGCACCACGATGCGGTCGGTCACGCCCATGACCAGGCGCATGTCGTGCTCGATGAGCAGCACCGTGTAGCCGTCGTCGCGGATCTTGCGGATGAGATCCATGAGCGCGGACTTCTCGCTCGGGTTGAAGCCGGCGGCCGGCTCGTCGAGGCACAGCAGTTTCGGCTCGGTCGCCAACGCGCGCGCGATCTCCAGGCGACGCTGGTCACCGTAGGAGAGGTTGCGCGCCTTCTCGACCGCGTGCGGTGCGATGCCCACGAATTCCAGTAGGGCCATGGCCCTTTCGAGCGATTCGTGCTCCTCGGCGCGGTGCCGGGGAGTGCGGAACACCGCGCCCGGGACCGAGGTCTTGTGCCGGGCGTCCGCGCCGACGACCACGTTCTCGAGCGCCGTCATCTCGCTGAAGAGCCGGATGTTCTGGAACGTGCGGGCGATACCGAGGCGGGTGATCTCGTTGCGCTTGGTCTTCGTCAGCGGCTTGCCGTCGAAGTACACCGTCCCGCCCGAGGGCCGGTACACGCCGGAGATGGCGTTGAAGCAGGTGGTCTTACCCGCGCCATTGGGCCCGATCAGCCCGAGGATCTCGCCGCGGCGGATCTCGAAGCTGACATTGTCCAGCGCGGTGAGGCCGCCGAACTTCACCGTCAGCCCGTCGGTGCGCAGCAGCGGCGCGCCGACCGGAACCTCGATCTCGCGGTGCGGCGCGGCGATTTCCGCGACCATATCCGAATCCGACAGCACCGGAAGGACTTCGGTCACGTCGAGCATGCCCGGGCTCGGTTCGGCCTCGGGAGGCGCGACGAATCCGGCCGCCATGTCCTCGTTGTCGAAGAGCGCGTCGCCCGGCCCCGTCACTGTCCAGCTCCCGTCGCCTGCGCCGCCACCGGCTTGCGCACCGCCCGATACACCTGCCGCCCGTAGGCGAGCAGCTTCTGCCGCGCCGGGAACAGGCCCTGCGGACGGAAGATCATCACCACCACCAGGGTGAGTCCGAAGAACAAGTACTTGTAGTCGCCGAGCGACTGCCCGCCGACATTGACGCCCATGAACCGGTTGGGCAGGTACACGATCAGGAACGCGCCGACGATCACGCCGAGCTTGTTGCCCTGACCGCCCAGCACCACCGCGCACAGGAACAGCATCGAGTTGATGACGTTGAAGCCCTGCGGATTCACGTACTGCACCTGACCGGCGTACAGCGCGCCCGACAGGCCGCCGATGGCCGCGCCGATCATGAACGCCCACAGCTTGAACTTGAAGGTCGGCACGCCCATGATCTCGGCGGCGTCCTCGTCCTCGCGGATGGCGACCCAGGCGCGGCCGACCCGGCTGCGCTCGAGGTTGCCGACGAACATGAGCACGATGACCACCAGCACGATGCCCAGCCAGTACCACCAGGTGCCGGAGTTGGCCCGATCCAAGGGATTCCAGGAGTGCACGTCGCCGAGGTTGCCGGAGGAGAAGAACCCGCCGGGGTGGGTGTCGGACTCGCCGAGGTGCGGATACTGGATCCGCGACAGGCCGAGGCTGCCGTTGGTGATCTCGGGCAGGTTGTCGGCCAGCAGGCGCACGATCTCACCGAAACCGAGGGTCACGATGGCGAGGTAGTCGCCGCGCAGCCGCAGCGTCGGGGTGCCCAGGATGAGGCCGGAGATGGCCGTCGCCAGGATCGCGATCGGCACGCAGGCCAGCCACGCCCACTTGGGATCGAGCCAGCCGCCGTTGGTCTGATTCCACGGGCTGTTCGGACTGGTCAGCAGGCCGACCGAGTACGCGCCGACCGCATAGAAGCCGACGTACCCCAGATCGAGCAGACCCGCCTGTCCGACAACGACATTCAGGCCGATGGCGATCAGCGCGTACATGGCGAACTGCGCCATCACGCCGCCGAAACTGGTGCCGGGGGTGTCCAGCACCGGCACCTTGAACAGCGGCAGCACCGCCAGCACCAGGACGATCGGAATGCCGACGGCCCACTGCCCCGGCCGGGTCAGCCCGCCCCACCAGTTGCGGATGGCGTCGCCGACACCGCGTCCGGCGGGTGCGTCACCGCGTCCGGCGGGTGAATTCTGCGGCGCGGGAGCCGCTTTCGCGTGGGTCATGCGCGCGCCCTCCCCAGGCTCTCACCGAGGATGCCGGTGGGCCGGACCATGAGCACCGCCACCAGCACCACGAACGCGACCACGTCACGCCACTGGTCACCGAAGAGCACCTGGCCGTAATCCTCGGCCAGACCCAGCAGCAATCCGCCCAGCAACGCGCCGCGCAGGTTGCCGATACCGCCCAGCACCGCGGCGCTGAAGGCCTTGATGCCCAGGATGAATCCGCCGTTGTAGATGATGCCGTTGGGGATCTTCAACGTGTACAGCAGCGCGGCCGCACCGGCCAGCACGCCGCCGATCAGGAAGGTCAGCATGATGACCCGTTCCCGGGACACACCCATCAGCGTGGCGGTGTCGGGGTCCTGGGCCACGGCGCGGATGCTGCGGCCGAATTTCGTGTTGTTGATGAGCAATTCGGTGGTGAGCGCCAGCGCGATCGCCGCGCCGATGATGACCAGCGCGATATTGGTGACCGACGCGCCGAAGAAGCTGAACTGCTCGGTGGGCGTCACCAGCTGGATCGGTTGCTGGGCGTTGGTGCCGCCGAGCTTGTTGCCGGTCAGCTTGGGCAGGATGTAGTGCACGAATTCCTGCAGCACGAACGACATTCCGATCGCGGTGATCAGGAAGATCAGGGGTTTGGCGCCGCGTTTGCGCAGCGGCCGGTACGCGACTCGCTCGAGTGCCACGGCGGCCGCGCCGGACACGAGCATGCCGAAGATCATGGCCGCGACCAGATAGATGATGGTCGGCCCGACACCCTGGGAGTAGGTGTCGCCGCTGGCCGCGAATCCGAAGACCATGAGGCCGACCAGCTGGCCGAAGGTGCCCAGCATGAATACTTCCGAGTGGGCGAAATTGATCAGGCGCAGCACGCCGTAGACCAGCGTGTAGCCGACCGCGACCAGTGCGTAGATCGAGCCGTAGGTGAGTCCCTCGACGGTGAGCCGCCAGAATTGATCGGCGACCCCGGAGAGGTCGAATTTGATGGACGAGCTCGCCAGGAGAGTCACATCAGCCAGAGCGGGTGCAGACATTCGTTACTTTCGCCGTCCGTGGAAAACAGCGTGTGCCGAAATCGAATTCGGCACACGCTGTTCCGAATGAAAAGGGGGAGCGCTTACTTGACCTGGTACATCCAGATCAGGGCGTTCGCCAATTCACCGGTCGGACCCCACTTGTACTCGCGGGCCAGACCCTGACCGTCGTAGTTCTTCACGAAGTCGACCAGATCGGGGCGGGTGGTCTTCCCGGCCTCGATGCCCTTGAGCACGATCGTGGTGAGGTCGTAGCCCTCGGTCGAGTAGGTGCCCGGCTCGTAGTTGTTGAACGCCTTGTAGGCGGCGGTGAACTTGTCACCGGCCGGACCACACGGGCAGGAGAGCAGGGCGTCCTTGGACTTGCTGCCGGCCTGCTTGGTGAACTCGACGTCCTTGGTGCCGTCATCGGAGATGAAGGTGGCGGTCACGCCGCCGTCGCGCAGCTGGCTGGCCAGCGGGGCGGCCTCGGCGTAGTAGCCGGCGTAGAAGATGCCGTCCGGCTTGGCCGACGCCATCTTGGAGACCGTGGCGGAGAAGTCCTTCTGCTTGGCCTTCACGCTGGCCGCGCAGCTCGGGTCGGCGATCGAGCCGAGGCCCTCGGTGACCGTCTTGGCCAGGCCGGTGCCGTAATCCGAGTCGTCCTGGATCACGCAGATCTTCTTGAACTTGCCGGTGCCCTTGAGGTAGCCGGCCACGGCCGGACCCTGGATGCCGTCGTTGCCCAGACCGCGGAAGAAGTTGCCCCAGCCATTGGTCGTCAGGGTGACGTTGGTGGCGGACGGGGTCAGCGACAGCAGGTTCGCCTGGTTCAGGATGGCGCCGGTCGCCTTGGTCTCACCGGAGAAGGTCGGGCCGATCAGCGCCACGATCGACGGATCGCTGACGATGGTCGGGATGACCTGGGTGGCCTTCTGCGGGTCGCCCTCGGTGTCGAATTCCTTGACCGTGACCTGGCAGCCCGCGTTGGCCTTGTTGTGCTGGTCCAGCGCCAGCTTCACACCGCGGATGATGTTCAGGCCGAGGTTGGCGTTGTCGCCGGTCAGCGGGCCCGCCATCGCGATGGTCGTGGGCGCGCACTTGCCCTTGCCGTCACCCGCGGGGTCGGCGGCCGCGCTGGTGTCCTTGGCCGGGACTTCCTTGCCCTGCGAGTCCACCTGCACCAGGGGCTGAATGGTCAGGTTCGACCCGCCGCCCCCACCGGAATTGTCCGTCGATTTGCTGCTGCAACCCGCCGACGCCAGCGCGAGCACGGCAGCCGCGCCGATGACCACCGCTCGCGCTGTGCGACTACGCCGCAGCGAAGACGTGCGCGTCATTGAACCAAGCACGATTCACCTCATGTTCTGTGCTCCCCGGGGTCACCGGGGAGGGCCGCCCCATCGATCGGCCCGACCAGAACATAGCCCTGCCACGTTAGCTCCGCATCACATTCGAATCATCTATGTGACATCGCAACAGGAAAAAATGCCCCGTTGTTACCGCACTGTAAATTTTTACAGTTGATTTTCGGCAACAACGGGGCTATGACCTAGCAAATGCGCCTTACTTCGGCGCCAGGTTCTCCAGCACCACTTCGGCGACGGCCTTCATCGTAGTGCGACGGTCCATGGCCGTGCGCTGAATCCACTTGAACGCCTGCGGCTCCGATAGACCCTGGGTCTGCATGAGCACACCCTTGGCGCGCTCCACCAGCTTGCGGGTCTCGAGCCGGTCGGTCAGGTTCGCGACCTCGCTCTCGAGCGCCGCGATCTCATGGAAGCGCGATGCGGCCAACTCGATGGCCGGCACCAGGTCCGACTTCGTGAACGGCTTCACCAGGTACGCCATCGCCCCCGCGTCGCGTGCCCGCTCCACCAGATCGCGCTGGCTGAAGGCCGTCAGAATGACCACCGGCGCAAGACGTTTCGAGGCGATCTCGGCCGCGGCGTCGATCCCGTCCCGGCGCGGCATCTTCACGTCCATGATCACCAGATCCGGCCGCATCTCCTCGGCGAGATCCACGGCCTGCTGGCCGTCACCCGCCTCACCCACCACCTGATAACCCTCTTCCGAGAGCATCTCCACCAGGTCCATCCGGATGAGCGCCTCGTCCTCGGCAACCACCACCCGCTTGGGGGCGGACGCCGCGGCATCCTTCTTCGAACCGCCCCCTGCTGTCGTTCCCATAGATGAACCCCTGTCGCTTCCGAATACCGATTACCCGATGCCACCTCGCTCGCGCCACCCTTCGCGGGCCGGCACGCACCGAGTACCCCAAAGAGTACCGTCGCCCCGCCCCCACAACCCACGTACCCAGCGCAAACCGACCAGTATCACAACGATGTCACTCCCCCACCCCCTCGATTAGTACGTTCCCCCACCCACCGGCTATCATTTCCTCCCGGTGCGCCGGGTTGGCGGAACTGGCAGACGCGACGGTCTCAAAAACCGTTGTCCGGAAGGACGTGTGGGTTCGAGTCCCACACTCGGCACCAAGGTAGAGGGCTGTTTCGGTGATCACCGGAATGGCCCTTCTCTTATGCCGTACGCAGCTCGTACGCAGCAGCCTGCGCGCCGGCCTCCATCGCCTCGGCCACGGCATCCAGATCGTCCGGGAACAGGTGCCCGTACAGGTCCAGGGTGAGCATGGCTGTCTTGTGGCCCAACATCTTTTGCACGACTTTGATATTCGCTCCCCCGCTGATCGCCAGCGATGCCGCGGTATGCCGAAGGCCATGCGGCACAACCCCATTCAGACCGGCCCCCGTCGCAGCCGGGTCGAACACCCAGCAGAATTCGGTGGAGGTCAGATAGCCACCCCTGCGGCTCGGAAAGACCAGTTCGTTGGCGTCGCAATCCTTGATCAGCGCTCGCAGTTCCTTCGCCAGGCTGGCGGGAATGGGCACTGCCCGAGTCGTGTGGTTCTTGGTGTCTGTTTCCACGTACCCCTTGCCGGTGACCGGGGTCGCTGAACGGGCAATGGTGATGCGCTGGGTGTCAGGGTCGACTGCCCAGGCTCGCCGGGCAATGGCTTCGCCGAAACGGATCCCGGTATAGGCCAGCGTCAGCACTAGCGAGCGGAAGCGTCCGGAGGCCATCGCCAGGCGCACCACTTCGAGATGGGTGAGATATCGCCGCTCCACTGCCTCCATGGACGGCAGATCAATCTCCTCGGCTGGGTTCGTGGCAAGCCGCTTGGCTGTGATAGCAACAGGGGCGGATAGTCGGGTCCGGACCGGTATCCGGCCGCACCTGTCCGCCCTAGCGTTGACGCCGTACCCAGTAGATCGAAACTCGTTGATATGCAGTTCATCCGGGAAGGAAGTCCCTCCGCCACTTGGCCGGTCTCGACAATCCCGTCCAGTTTGCTACCCCACCCTCGAAGCACCGTATCAAATGTAAAGTACTGCCAGGTAACCGATTACAGCGACAAGCGCTGTCGGTTGCCAGCCGGATTGCTGTGGTAACGGATCTGTCGTTCCAGTAGATTCATCGAGTACGCCGGGAACAACGACTGCGTCCGGCTACACCGACTTCAGGGGGTCCTGTCCGCCATGAGCAACTGTGCCCGTGTCGACGTTGTCGCTGCGATCGGGTGGTGACTATGACCTCGCGACCAACTCTGCTGTTCGTACATGGCACCGGAGTGCGCGGTCAGCGCTACTCGGCGACCCTGAATTCGATCAAGAAGCAAGTGGCGAAACGGAACTGGGACTTGAACGTTTCCGGCTGCTACTGGGGCGGTGAGCACGGGGCGCGCTTGGCATGCAAGGGGAGGTCGATTCCTACCTACTTGCAGAGCGATGGCGACCCGGACAGCTCCGCTCAGGATTGGCTGGATCTATGGGCAGTTCTCTACACCGATCCGTGGTATGAGATTCGGCTCTTACGTGAGATGCCGAGTACAGGTGGGGGTTTCGGTCAAGAATCTCCTTCAACGGAGCTATTGGACAGCATCGATGAGTTCGAGCCCTCCCCCGCTCTCGCGCAACTACTTCGCGAGCATGGTCTGACACAGCAGTTCGAGTCAGCACTTGAGGCGTTGCGGCGTCTCCCTGAATTACGCCAGGCCGCCGCTACAGCGCCCGCTGACCCGCTAGAGCATCGCGGTGCGATCGCACGCGCCTTGATTGCACATACCATCGGAACCAACCTGGACGAGCTCGCTCTCGGCGGTGAGATCCGTGACCAGATCGTGGAAACGCTCACGAACGAGTTGGATGGGTATGGGCTGACCGTTGGCGAGTACTTGAAGCACAAGCGCAATGCGGTCATGTTTCATGGTTTCACACACTGGTTCACGGGTCAGAGAGGGAAACTCACCGATTCTGCGGCACCGCTCGCCGGTGACGTACTGCTGTACCTGGTACGCGGTACCAGGGTCAGCGACTACCTACGACGCACGATCGATGATGCAGGTACCGGGCCCATCGTGCTGCTCGGACATTCACTCGGGGGCATAATGAGCGTAGATCTGCTTGTACGCAAAAATATTCCGCAGATCCGCTCCTTAGTGACGGTCGGATCACAGGCACCCTTCCTCTATGAGATCGGAGCGCTACCGAGTTTAGAGCCGCCGGCTTCCCTGCCAGATCACTTTCCACGGTGGCTCAACATCTATGACCGACGGGATGCACTAGCGTACGTTGCCTCAGGCATCTTTGGTAGTCGCGTGACCGATGTTCCGGTCAACAACGCAGAGCCCTTTCCGACGTCACACAGCGCGTATTGGAACAACTCTGAGGTGTGGACAGCGATCGAATCCGTTCTCGGCTAGCAGTTAGGTTAGGCAGTGGATCCGGCCCGTGTGCTGGTGATAGCAGTCGGTATCGACGACTATCAGCTTCCGAGTATGAGCTTGTCGGGCGCGGCCGCCTACGCCGAGCGAATCGTCGACTGGGCGTTGAGATGTGGGGTGCCCGGTACGAACGTCTGGCTCGGGAGTTCACGACCTTCGACCGATGTGCCGGATGGCAGAGCCGTGCGCTTTATCGAGCCCACTCGTGCCGGGATCGAGGACGCATTGGTTGACGCCGCGAAGTTCGATGCAGATTTTCTGCTGTTCTACTGGTGCGGCCATGGAGTGCTCCATGAACGCCGACGAGCGGTGTTCACCAGCGACGTCCGCGACGGTGTCATGCGGATACACAACATCGACAGTATGCAGCGGTATTTGGCGTCCGACACCGTGTCTCATCTCAAGGATCAACTGCTGGTGATCGACGCGTGCGCCAACTTCTATGACAGTGTGAAGGTGTCTGACCGACTGATCAGTTCGGATTCGCTCGATATCGGCCGCGACCGCGCGGTCAACCAATTCACCCTGTACTCCGCGGGACAGGGACAGATCGCTCGGTTCGACCAGGTTGCGCGAAGTACGGAGTTTTCCGACACGGTGCTCGGCTGGCTCGAAGAGCAGGTTCGCTTCCCCATGGACCCCAAGTCCTTGACCGGGAAGGTGAAGCGCAGGTTTGCCGAGTTGCGAACCGAACGTCGATTCCGACAACGGCCGTCCACGTGTGTCATTACCTGCTTGCACGACGAGGACGAGAATTGGGAGTACCGCGGAGGTATACCTGTACCGGGCAGCGTGTTTTGCGATGTCGATGGAACCGCGCTTTCTCTGGCGCACACACGACGCGCGGCGGCTGCGGTGACCAAGCTTGACGCGCTGACATCGAACCTCGATATTCGAGGTGCACTGCTGTCGGTATTGAGCGACATTCCTTCGAGCGACGAACTTGAATTACACGCCTTGGTGGCCAAGGTGATGGTACATGATCGTGTAGCGCAGCTATTTTCAGTGCTGGAGCCCCGTGTCGCCAACGATCTCGAGTGGCTCGCGTTGCTCGAGATCAGGAGCTCGTGGCAGCGGCAACGGAAGATTGCCGAGGTTGAAGGTTTCTTCGATATAGTGAGCACCCGTCAGATCGTCGAAGCGTTCTGGCGATCGGGCGCCGAGTCCGCGACTGATGACGCACCGACTGAACTGGGAGTGGCTCTCGACCGGGTCGCGGACTTCGTCGACTGCAAGATATTGAATCGCTTTGTGGCGGCATTAGAGTACGCCACAGGCGCCAGTGTAGACGACGACTGGTTCGAACTACCTGACAATCAGTTACGGGCATTGCGAGACGAGGCTGCAAACTTCGATTACCGCCGTCCCCGCATCGTCATCGAGATACCCAACGGCATTAACAATCTCGAACGATTCGCGTGGCCCTCATCAGTAGGGTGTCATCGCTATGTGCCCGGTCTACCCTCTCCATGGCGCCCGATCGAATGGCACGAGTGCGATCCCAGTCCAGCCGGGGTGCGGGCAGTGGTCAACGAACTGGTCGCTGACACCGAACAGCATTGCGCACTTGGCTTCATCATGCCGCGCGCAGCATTCGATGAGATGCCTGAAGCCTGGGACTTCGAAACGATCGTCGACGAGGCGACACCGCATTGGGTCTACCGGCCTACCGTCCTGCACTGCGCGGAGCGCAGGATCCTCCCCAGCGTCAATGTGAACTGGCAGCAGAAGACGAGAACGATCCTGGCTCGGCTCGAGCATTATCGGGCAGACCTGTCCTGGGTCCCTAGCTCGACGTCGAGAGACGTACGCACGTGGGTGCGCGATTCGCACTCCGCCTGTTTCGGAATGGAGTTGGTGTCGGACAAGCTCGGTGGCAAGCTCAAGCATGATCTGCTGATGGCCGCCATCAACGCAGGCGCACCATTCATTGTGTGGGCCAGTCCACACGATGAGGACTGGTCCGAGACCAAGCTCAAGTTGCAGCGCCTAGTGGAACAGGGCCCGTTCCACGAAGTACCCGAGCGCGTACACCACTGGCGTGAAAGCGGAAGTCGCACAGCACTCAACCGAGTACGACTGCTTTGGGACGATCCCTCGATGCTCCCCCCTGCCCCGATGTTGCGGGGTATGCCATGAGAGGTTGCGAAATGAGCGAATGGCGTCTGTACAACGGCCACGGCCGCCCGACCGGCGCGCCGATTAACCTTCCTCCCCCGCCTCCGTGGAGGCGGTTCGGTGCTGGTACAGATAGCCCCATCGAGATGCCGCGGTCCGACGACTTTCGTGGTTCGATGATCGTGGCCAAGCCTACGTTTCAGACAACCGACCCCGTGATCGAGGCCGTCAATGCCGCTCTCATCCTTCGTCGACCGCTGCTGGTGACCGGTCGCCCCGGCTCGGGCAAGTCTACGTTGATCGAGTCCGTGGCTGCCGAGCTGCGGATGGGGCCGGTGTTACGTTGGAATATCACCTCGCGTTCAACTGTGCAGGACGCGCTGTACCGTTATGACGCGATTGGTCGTCTGCACGCAGAGCGGCTGGGGCAGAACGATACTGAGTACGAGAATCCCCGTCGACAAGCCATCACCTCGATCGGCGACTATCTCCGTCTGGGACCACTGGGAACAGCGATGCTGCCGGCGCGATGGCCACGCGCTCTGCTGATCGACGAGATCGACAAGAGCGATATCGACCTGCCGAATGATCTACTCACGGTGTTCGAACGTGGCGAATTCGAGATCCCTGAGCTTGCCCGGATGAAGACCAGCAAACCCCTGAAGGTCGGTGACGCGCAAGGGTCACCAGCGTTCATCTCTGAGGGCAGGATCAGATGCGAGCAGTTCCCCTTCGTAGTACTTACTAGCAATGGCGAACGGGAGTTTCCCCCGGCCTTTCTGCGCCGCTGCATCCGAATACCGATGCCCGATCCTGATGACACGCTGCTTACCAAGATAGTTACCGCCCACCTGGGGAGCGAAGCCGCAGCACAGGCCGGGGATCTCATCCGAAAATTCGCTGCGGACTCCCGCGAAACAAGGGCGCTGGCAACCGATCAACTCATGAACGCAATTTACGTGGTGACACGCAATCTGCCACCGACCGGCGCCGAGCGGGCCAACGTGGTGGAACTGATCCTCAAGCAGTTGGTATCGGACGAGCCATGATCGAAGCGCTGGTGGCAGCACTCCGCGCGGAATCCCTTGGAGATCAGCCGATTCCTGCGGATTGGCGTGACATCGCGGACGCGCTATGGCTCGCCACCCATACCCATACCCATGCGCCTCGCGCCCGGGATTTAGCGGACGATACTGAAGCCCCAGCAGAGACTGACTCACAGCGTGTCGAGGAATCGGCAAGCGGTTCATCGATTGAACGCCCGCCAGGACAGAAGCCGTCCACACGACAAGTGGCCGATGGGCCCGCCGACGACTTTGCCTCAGACGCTTCGCGGCACGCGGCTCTTGATCGAGCAGACGCGTTCCGTCCCGGCACAAGGCACTCAGACGAGACTTCGCTCGTACTTCGCACCGATGCATATGATGTGTTGCCCGGCCAGCTGGCAATAGCGCGGGCACTGCGTCCACTCAAGGACCGCCGTCGTGCCCACCATCGGCAGGTAGTAGACGTCGAGGCCACCATCGAGCATTACTGTGGCGCCGGTGTTCTAATACCGATCCTCGCGCCCGGCAGTGATCGGTGGTTTCGGGATGTGGCAATTGTGGTCGATTCCAGCCCGACCATGAAGGTGTGGCATGAAGCAGTCGAGGCGTTTGCCCGGATACTAGGCAAGGAAGGAGCCTTCGAACGCATCAGCCGCTGGCAGATACAAATGCATCACGACGAAGTCGCACTGATCGATCGCACAGGGAATCGATACCGACCCACCCATCTTGCTGATGTATCCGCGTCAACCCTGGTCCTGGTATTCAGCGATTGTGTCAATGGCATTTGGCGCTCCGAAGCAATGTGGACGGCGCTGGAACTGTGGGGTCGACATGGCCCGGCGGCCATCTTGCAAGTGTTGCCGGCACGGCTGTGGCCGGCCACAGTGCTCGGGTCCGGGATGATCTCGTTGTCGGCGCAACGCCGCGGTGACCCGAACCGACTGCTTCGGGTGCATCACAGTTGGTGGATAGCCGAGGAGTCAGCCTCCGACGTCGGCACCCCCGTGATCACGTTCGAAGACACTTCCCTCGCACAATGGGCACGAATGGTCATGGCACGAGGGGAAGCGAGTGTGCCGGGCGTTCTAACATCGCCCACGACGCTGGACTTCTCAAGAGCGGTCGAGCGTCAGGTACTTACTCCCCGCGAACTAGTCGACAGTTTTCGGTCGAACGCCTCCAAGCAAGCATTGAAGTTGGCTGTTCTGCTTTCCGCAGTCGAAGTCGATTTACCGGTGGCCAGACTGATTCTTGATCGCCTGGTGACCAATGGCCGCCAGGTCCATTTGGCCGAAGTGCTGGCCAGCGGCCTTTTAGCTCCAAGCAATTCACAAGATCGCCCCAGGTTCGACTTCGTTGAAGGTACCCGCGAGCTTCTTCAGGAAGGCATTGCCGTCTCTGAGGTACTGGAGGTGTGGCGCACGATCGCACCACACCTTGAAGCCAGTCATGGACCCGGGACTTTCGCGCTGATGTTCTCCGACGCGCCACCGACCGAGCATGGGGCGGCAGCTGGAATCCGTACAATCGCAACGGCATTGGCCTCGCGGCTGGGTTTAGCACCCTTTGCTGCCCCGGAGGAACGCGGGCCGGCGCGTGCGCGGTTCGTGGCGGAGTTGGCCGCATTGCGTGCGCGTGCAGGCCTATCCGCGGAGGAAGTGTCCGTGTGGATTGAGACAACAAAGAGAAGGCAGGTTCCGGCTTCGACGATCCATGACTGGTTCAAGCCCGCCCCCCAAATCCCGCGGCAGGATGCGAACTTCTTGCTAGCGATCGAATGCCTGCATGTCCGACTGTCCAAGGAATGGACTCCCTCAGCGAGCGCGTACTGGAAGTGGTTGCGCAAGAACGCATACCGGGAGGCCTTTCCGTACCACACTACCGACGGTTCAGAGCCAGACAGCCCAAGAACTGATGCGCTGTCAGCGTTCGTTGTGGGGATGGTTCCCCAGGAACCGGATCATTTCGTGCATCGCCAGCAGTTGACTGCTCTCAGCGAAGGTTTGGCGCGGGGGCGGGTCACAGTGGTCGTGACCGGGATGCGTGGCGCGGGCAAAACCCAGCTTGCGGCCGCCTATGCCCGCCAAGTCCTGAACCATGACACCGGGGGTGTTGTGGTGGGGTGGGTCAACGCTGAGAGCGCCGACACCCTCCACGACGGTTTAGCTGCGATCGCCGAGCACCTGAATTTGGCTGCCGCCGACGGGGACCCGATCGAGTCCGCGCACCGGTTACGCAATCACCTCAACAACAGCCCCAAGCAGCATCTGCTGGTTCTGGACAACGCCACCGATCTCGACTTGGTCCGCACGGTGACCCCGACGCGAGGCGGGACACGGGTAGTGATCACAACCACAGACAACGCCGTACGCCAGCTTGCAGATACGATCGTCGACGTCGGGGATGGTTACACCGCCCGCCAAGCACGCGCCTTTCTGCGCGCAGCCACCAACATCGACGACCCTGCCGGCGAGCAGGCTCTGGCAGAAGAGTTGGGTTATCTGCCGCTAGCGTTGACCGCGGCCGCGGCTGCAATAACCACTGCCCGCCCGCCCATGCGGTACTCGGAGTACCTCGCGCGCCTTCGGGCACAGCCGTTGCCGCAAGCCTTGCGCCGGCGCACAGGTACCGATTACCCGAAGTCCACCGCTCAGGCGATCATGCTGTCGGTCACTGCTGCCGAGGCCACAACTGGTGACCGCGAGCTAGACACGGTGGTGAGCTGGCTGCTCAAGTTGTTCGCGGTCTTGGCCCCCTCTGGGGTGGGTCGGAACCTCCTGCACCACACGGATCCCGATCTGGATGCACTGGTCGATGGCGCGATCGATCATTGCGTACGGCACAGTCTGCTGGGCTGGTCCACGGAGGAAACCAGTGTGCTCGCACATCGTCTCACCGCCCGGGTCTTGCGTGAACGGGCTTTGGATGACTCACGCGGCGACGAAATTCTCAGCGACGCGCTAAATGTTGTGTCCCCGCACTTGTTCGACCCTCAGGAGTCCTGGGCGCGCCGGGCAGAAGGCAACGATCTGGTCGATCAGATCGAGGCGATCTGGTCCAGCGGACTTCCCGCCCGGGCCGAGCAAAGTTTGCATAGCAACGCCTTAAGATTGCGAGCATGGGCTGTGGCTCATTTGTCCGGCACTGCAAACCTGAACAGGGCCATCGCAATAGGTGTGGAGGTCCTCACCGAGCGTGAGCGGATTCTGGGCCCCAACCAACCCACCACCGTGTCCTCCCGCAACGACCTCGCCTACGCCTACACCTCCGCTGGGCGGCTCACCGAGGCGATCACCCTTTACGAACAAACCCTCATCGGCAGCGAGCAGATCCTGGGCCCCGATCACCCCGACACCCTGTCCTCCCGCAACAACCTTGCCTACGTCTACGAGTCCGCTGGGCGGCTCAGCGAAGCGATCGCCCTTTACGAACAAACCCTCACCAAGCGTGAACGGATCCTGGGGCCCCGACCACCCCAACACCCTGTCCTCCCGCAACAATCTCGCCAGCGCCTACACGGCCGCCGGGCGGCTCACCGAAGCGACCACTCTTTACGAACAAACCCTCACCAAGCGTGAACGGATCCTGGGCCCCGACCACCCCAACACCCTGTCCTCCCGCAACAACCTTGCCTATGCTTACAAGTCCACCGGGCGCCTCTCCGAGGCGATCGCCCTCTACGAACAGACCCTCACCGACAGCGAGCGGATCCTGGGCACCGACCACCCCGACACCCGGATCGTCCGCAATAACCTCGCCTACGCCTATGAATCCGCCGGGCGCCTCTCCGAGGCGATCGCCCTCTACGAACAGACCCTCACCGACAGCGAGCGGATCCTGGGCACCGACCACCCCGACACCCGGATCGTCCGCAACCACTTGGAGCGGCTCCGCAATCAACGCGCCAACTGAAAGGCTGCAGAGCTAAGCCACGTAACAGGAAATTTGGCTAAGACCGATTGGTCTTCTTTGCCTTCTTGGTCGCCTTCTTGACGACCGTACGCAGCAACCTTGAACACCGCCAACCTCACCAACCCGCGAATCCACTGGTCAGATCCAGGTTCCAAGCGTCGCCAGCATCGACCAAATACCCAAACGCCGAGATCAGCAACCTCAAAAACCGTTGTCCGGAAGGACGTGTGGGTTCGAGTCCCACACTCGGGACCAAGAGGAAGAGCTGTTTCGGTGATCACCGAAGCAGCCCTTTCTCATGCGGTCCGCAATCGGTACACAGCAGCCTGCGCGCTAGCAGCCATCGGCTCTACGCCGAAGACTGTGCGACACACTCATATTCAGGCCGAAGGTCGGGACTGTCGCTCATCGAGCAAGTCCGCGAACTCGGACCGTATTTCGGCGGGGTGGCCTTCGCTCATGATGCAGTGGAGGGGGCTGTGGGCCGGAAAGATGTTGTAGCTGCCCTTGATCGTTATTCTGGTCGGATCCGCGCCACGCGCTCGGAGCACTCGGATCGTCGCAACAGGGTCACCACGGTTGGTGACGGCGGCCCAGTAGATCGCGGGCATTCCCTTTTCGGTGAGTGCATGGACGTCGGCTCCGGTATCCAGGAGTCGGGTGACGACATCGGGGGCACCGGCACTTGCCACGAAATGCAGCGGCGTCCAGCCTTCGTGGTCCGCGAGGTTGACGTCCTCGGTAGCGAGCAGACGATCCACGGCTGCCACGTCGCCGTCTGCCGCCGCGTAATGCAGTGGTGTGTGGCCGAATTCGTCGAGCTGGGTCTTTGGCATTCTGTCGATGTGAGCATCGTAGCGTTCTTCATCGCACCGAACGATCACGCCGCTGCCGCGACCCGGCCGAGGGGGCCGGGTGATAGCTATCCCTCGGTACACTGCCGGGACTTCGATGCCGATGACGCGGTTGTCGAGTGGGACATGTACTTCGAGGACCCAGGCGCGGAGCTACCACCGCTCGAGCAGCTCTACGCACGACAGTGGCCGACCTGGGTCGCGGAGGTCGTCAACGACGGCACCGGGGTGTTCGCCCTCCCGGATCAACTGACGCGTGCGCTCGCCACGGCAAGCCCCGAGGACCTGGACCGGCTCGCCATCCGATGGGTGGAGAGGCTTCGACAAGTGGACGGACACAGCAGGACTGGCGACGACCCGCTGGAAATCCTGCGCAGGGTTGCCCGGCTTGCCGCCACCAGCGGCGCGGGCGACCACATCTATTGCTGGCATTTCCTGAACGACTGATCACGCGCGGGACGCCGGGGATGTTCTGATGACGAATGTGTTTGAAGGTCATGCTGTTCCGCACGAAGGTCGCATCGACGTCATCGCCGGGGCCGGGGTTATACGAGGCATTTGGGACGGTGCGGTCGCGGTTTTTCGGGGGATCCCGTATGCCGAGCCTCCGGTCGGGGCTCGGCGATTCGGAGCGCCGGTTCCACTGCTCGGGTGGGATGGTGTGCGGGACGCGCTGAGATTCGGCCCCTCGGTTCAGCAGCCGGGGCATGCGGGTGCGGTGATGTCGTCGGTGACGGGTCGCACCGGGGACGGGTCGGAGGACTGTCTGAGTCTCAATGTCTGGACGCCGGATCCCGGTGCCGCACGGCTGCCGGTGATGGTGTGGATCCAGGGCGGCACCTACTTGGAAAACCACACCGACAACCCGCATTACGACGGCGCTCTGCTTGCGGCGAGCGGTGTGGTGGTGGTCAGTATCAACTATCGGGTCGGCGCGGACGGCTTCGCCCGCATCGCCGGGGCGCCGGACAACCGTGGGATCCTCGACCAGATCGCCGCCCTGCGCTGGGTGCAGGACAATATCGTGGCCTTCGGCGGCGACCCTGCCAATGTCACCGTCTTCGGTCAGTCCGCGGGCGGCGCGTGTATTGCCGCACTGCTGGTTATGCCGTCGGCCGCCGGGCTGTTTCGGCGGGCGGTCAGCCAGAGCATGCCCGGCACATACTTCACGCCACGGTTGGCCACCGCGATCGCGGGGACGATCGCCGACCAGCTCGGGGTCCGGGCCACCGCCGAGGACCTCACGCGCGTGACGCCGCGAGCCCTGACCGACGCGACCAGCGCAGTGATCGCGAGGATGCCCGAGTACGTGAATTCCTGGGGCCCAATGGCACTGACACCCACGCCGTTCTCCCCCGTCGTCGACGGCGACATCCTGCCGTGCACACCGTGGCATGGCCTCGCCAACGGTGCCGCACGCAACATCGACCTGCTGATCGGCCACACACGCGACGAATTCCGGCTCTACACAACGCGACCCGACAGTGAACCCACTCCCTCGCAGATCGCCGTCGCATTCGAGCATCTCGCACCACCCGACGGAGAACAGCGTTACCGCGCCGCCTACCCCGAGGCGACGCCCGCCCAGCGATTCGAAACGCTCCACAGCGACTGGCTGTTCCGGATGCCGAGCCTGCACCTGGCCGACGCCGCGCATGCCGGCGGCGGACGCGTCTGGTTCTACGAACTGGCCTGGAGCTTCAACTCCTTACAGGGCGCCTCCCACTGCCTGGACTTCCTGCTCGTCTTCGGCACACTCAGCCGCGCAGAAGTTGCCAACCACCCGCACGCCCGCCCTAACGCCGCAGACGAACTCACCCGGGTCGGCGATCAAATGCGCACCGACTGGACCTGTTTCGCCGCGGGCGGTGACCCAGGCTGGGCGGCGTACAACCCAAGCACCCGCCTCACCCGCGTCTACGACACCGAGACGACTGACCAGCCGTACTCTCAGGAGAGCTCTCGCCGCATCCGGGCTGAACGGAATTTCGATGCCCTCGAGCCACTGGCCTGAAATCCGGAACCGCCAGCCAATGCACCTTACGAGCCAGACCCGTACCGCTCATCGGAGCCGCATCTCGTGTGTTGTTCCCCCTCTGCGAGGCAGTAGACATCGCAATGGGTGGAAAGCACTGCGATGTCGGGGCCGCCCAAATGACTTGCGGCCGGGAGGAACAGGGCGGCGGCGTCCTCGCGGATGATTCGGTTCACCAGCTGGACGTAGTTTCGTTCGCGGTGGGCGTCGGCGAAGAAGGTCGCTATCCAGACGAAGCCGAGTCGGTCCGCCGCCTCTTGCATCTCAACTTCGTGCCGTCGGACGTCGGGCCCTGAGGCCGAGCGCAGGATGAATCCGATCGCTCGTGCGCTCACCGCCGCTGTCTGCCCAGGCTTACGGTCGCAATGACGGTGGCCGTTCATTGACCTTGCCGCTTATGGATGTGGGAGGATTCGCCTCGCGTGTAGGTGCATTCGGGTGAGATCGTCACGACGTCGGCTACTGCAGAGAGGCCGTCCGGTATGCGCCTTCCCTCGAAATGTTCGATGCTCGGCACCACTACGGCCGCTACGTCGAGGCGGTCCACGATCAGCCGGAGCCGGTTTTCGGGCCGGTCCGTGTTGGCGCTGAACACGACCGTCTTACGCAAGTCGTAGCCCAATCGAGTTGCTAGGCTGCGGATTTGGCCCTCATCCCAGGATTGTCGTGCTCCGGATACGTCGCTCCGCAAATATCCGATCGCACCGGGTCGGCTCATCGGACAACCTCCGCAATGTAGTCGCTGTAGGCGGACTTCTTGACCGCCAGGAGGCCGCGCTCGGTCGGTCGCCAGCTCGCTGGACTTCCTGGTGTGCTGCGCACCAGACCGGTACGAACAAGCCGAACCAGCGCACGCCGGACCGAGCCGTCGCCGAGCCCGGTACGTAGCCGGATCTGCTGGACCGTGAGAACTTGTCCCGCGCCCAAGAAGAACAGGGTGCCAAGGACTTTCGCTTCCGCCTCGGTCAACGCCATCGTCGTACCCCGCCGTCGGTTGCCGACTCCATACGCCCTAAGTGGTCTATGCCACTGTACGCCTAGTGGCATAGACCAGTTACGGGTTGCGGGAATTTCTCGGTGTGCGATCGTCGCGCACTAGATGTCTACGGGGTACTCCTGCTTGAACGCCCAACGCTCGGGCGGGTAGACGGCTTCATCGAATTGGATTGGGACATCGGCCGAGTCGTAGGCCACCAGCCAGTACACCAGCACCGGCGAAGGGTCCAGCAGACCGAGGGCGGTCCGCTCGGTCGCGGACGCGAACCGGGAGCATCCCCGATCGCGGGCCGACGTGGCTCGTATACCGGCAGCTTTGGCGAGGTAGCCCAGCGTGCCGCCACCTACGCGTTCGGTGAGCAGCAGCCGCGGCGCGACATCGGCCAGACTCGCCGAGAACCATGAGGTCGAAAACTCGACGAGGCCGCCGATCTTACTGGAAATGATCCGCTGGCGTTGGACGACCTGACTGCCAGCGGAGAGACCCAGAGCTTCGGTTACGTAATCAGGTCCGGCGACAATGCCGACGAACGGGAACTCGACGCTTTCGGAGTCGGAATACGCGGTACCCAGCGCGGCGGCGCGCGCAAGCCGCTCGCGTGCCCGAGGCGCGGCATGCGGCTCACGCACGAATGTGCCCGAGCCCTGGCGCGATTCGACGAGCCCGTCTTGGCGCAGCGCCTGAAGCGCCTTCGCCGCTGTCGGCCGGGCGACCTTCCACGCGGCCGCGAGTTCTCGCTCGGAAGGAACCTCCGCACCGGGAGGCAGATCTCCGCGAATGATCTGGTCTTTCAGATAGCCGAAGATCTGCTTGTACTTCGGCAGCACTTCCTGGATCTCGGGCACACCGCCACCTCCGCCAACTACCATATGCCACTGGCCACTATACGGATCGGGGAACAGGTATCGAGGGGTCATGCACACTGCGATCGCGATAGCCGCCGGCGGCGGAGGCGATGCAATCACCTCCGCCATAGTCGCCTCTGCCATGCCGGAGTTGGGGATCACGGCGACCATGAGTTACTCGTGGGATCGGTTCATGATCGACCCCACACCCGGGCCCAGAGTGCGTGCGGATTTCGTTGGCCTCGTTGAGAGTGGCGGGATTGCGGTGGTTCGTGAGAGCGCCGCGCTGCGCACGGGTGACTCGACGTTGCCGCGGCTGGCGGGCTGCATGGATTTGCCGCTCGTGTTGCTCGAGGCGGCGGGTGGCGCGGTCGGGATGGCCGATCTGATACGCCGTGCGGCAACGGTATTCGGCGCCGATGAATTGGTTGTGGTGGATGTCGGTGGCGATGTCATCGCAGAGGGGCACGAGAGTAGTCTGCGTAGCCCGCTGGCCGACTCGCTCGCCCTCGCCGCCGCCATGCGATCCGGGATCCCTACTCGCGTCCTGATCGCGGGTCCCGGCTTGGACGGCGAACTGTCACCGACCGAAGTACGAGCTCGAATCGACGAACTCGACGGATCTCGAGTCAACAACCTGACAGCGCGTGATGTCATGCCCTTCAACGAGATCTGGTCTTGGCACCCCTCGGAAGCCACGGCGCTGCTTGCTGCCGCAGCTAAGGGATGGCGCGGCACGGTCGAAACTCAGCGAGACGCGAGGGTGAACCTGACCGATGACGCCACCCGAGTCTATGAGGTGAACGCGCAGGCACTGGCCAGTTCGTCGCTCGCCGGACCGTTGTTGCCAACGACAAGCCTCGAGCAGGCGGAGCAGTTGTTGCGGGATCGCCGAAGCGGTTTCAGCGAACTCGACATCGAACGCCGCAGGGCCGCTGGCGAACGCGCCGAGATCCGAATGCCGACAAAGGAATCGCTGGAGGTTATCGACAACTACGCGGCCCATGCGCGAGCCCATGGCGTCGACGCCCTCACCGTGCGGCGCATCGCCGAGCTGGTCCACGCGATCGACCCTTCCGCCACACATGCGTTGCGCGCAATGCTCGCCGAACAACGCCCCGACAGCTTCCGGCCGCCGCTGTACGAGATTGCGAATTCCGCTACTCGGTGGCTTCGCCATCCTTGACCCGCCCTCCTTCCACTGAGGGCGGCCAGTATGAGGAAGATGGGAGGTCCTAGTCATCAGCCAGGCAAGCCCTCACTACCCCCAGGCGACCTCCCAAAAAAACTCACCCAGCTCGGTTCCAGGAGTCTTGGCTACGTCGGCCGCATGTTCATTCGTGCATGAATACAGCTTGCCCTGGTAGGTAACCAGATCACCACGAATGTAGAGGCAATCGCGCGCAATCCACTCGGGCGCTAGCAGTTCGGACATTCAGAGCATCCTTTCGGTCGCCCTCCCACGATAGGTCCGCAATCGGTCCGCAGGGGCACCAGACGTAGTCGTCCTGGACCAACACCACCAATGACCGAAGCCGCCGGTCAGTCGATGGCGCCGTCCGTCCCCAACGGCGGCCAATCCTCACAAACGCCGAGAAGCACCAGCTCAAAACCGTTGTCCAGAAGGACGTGTGCGTTCGAGTCCTACACTCGGCACCAAGGTAGAATGCCATCCGGCGATCATCGGATGGCCTTCTCCATTCATCCGGCCCTCAGTTGGCCCGCGAGGTCAGAGGTTAGGACAGCGGACTTGTGTCCTAACATCCGCCGGACAACCTGATGTTCGCATCCGCGTTGACGGCCAAGGAGGCGGCCGTATGGCGGAGGCCGTGGGGGACAACCCCTTTCAGCCCGACCTCGCGGGCGGCATCGCGAGCCGAACCTGGACGGCGGTCGGCAGTCCAGCAACAACGGCAGTGCCGCCGCGTGCGACTGTGGCCGCAAGATTCGCGTTTCACGCACGCCCTTCGAGGCCGGGCATCTACTGCCGCAACTGCCACAGTCGGTTCGAGGTCAGCTAGGCCGCACACCGTCCCATCTGATCATCTGAGCCAACGCACGCTGTCGTCGCTTTCGCCCCTAGTACCTGTAACCGAGTGATCTGGAACGTTCGCCGTCGCTATCATTTGCGGTCGTGGCGCGCGCTCGAAACATGTTCTCCCACTTTAGATCTACACGGAATTTTCAGGAGTCCGGCGACGACACCGAGAGCGCTCTGGCTGAGTTCACGGCCCTTCGTGCCGAGGTGGTGCACGCTTTGTCGGTCCAGCAGAGCATCTTTGCCTTGCAACTGACCTCCGCTGGAGCTATTTTCACCTTTGCGTTGGCGAGCCCTTCCCGCATTCGAATGTTGCTGATCCTCCCGTTTACCTCGTACGCCCTGTGCGCACGGTACAGCTCGGCGCACTTCGGCACGCTCGTCGTTGGTCGGTACATCAAGGACGTGCTGAGCCCGCGGGTCCCCGGAGGACTGCTGTGGGAAGACTGGCACGCAAGGCAACCCCGCCCAATCCGATTCATCGGTTGGATCAGCCCAAATTTCGTGACGTTCATCGGCCCAGGAGTGGTAGCACTGATCTGGACCTTCTCATCAACATTCCTGAAAACCGCTGGACTCGCGACGATGACCAGGATCGGATTCGCACTCCTCTGGGCTGCAGCACTCGCAGTCACGGGTATGAGCATCGTCGTGGCGTGGCGAATGACAGCCCGGCGCCGGGAAATAGATAATCGCTCCCACCTGGAGGATGACCCCATGCCCGGGCCCTGACAACCCCCTAATGCAGCTCGTCACTGGGGTGATGGGTGCTCGGCGAAGTCTGTGGGCGGGCCGACACCGGGGGTTCGGTGGTCGAGGAGGCGTAGGTCGGGTGGGACCAGGGTGGTGGATTCCATTAGGGCGCGGATCAAGTTGTGGTTCAGCATGTTTCCGACGGGTTCGCCCACTTCTTCTCGGGTGAGGCCAGGGACGCCGTCGGCGGAGAGGCGGGCGCGGACTCGTTCGACGAGGTGCTCGATGCGTTTGGGGGTCCAGCCTGCGTCGGGGTGACGGTCGTCCAGGTGGATCGCGGCCTGGCGCCAGGCCATGGGCTGGGGGTAGGGCTCCTGTAGGAGGTAGCGCTGGGCTAGGACTACCAGGGCCAGGCGCTCGGTGGTGGAGAGGTGCCAAGTTTTGGGTGGGGCGGTGGGGTCGGCGGGGTGGACTGGGTTGTGGTCGCGGTCGGGGCGGGTGACGTACAGCTCCAGGAGGTGTTCGCGGTGGCCGGATCCGGCTACGAACAGTGGGGTGTAGCCGGGGTCGAGGGGGATCGGGTCCTCTTCGGTGAACAGCATGCGGGAGCCGGGCAATCGCATGGGGAGACGGCCGATATTGCTGAGCCACCAGCGGTTCCGGTGACGGGTCAGCAGGCCCTGGGTGCGGCTGACCTTGCGGTCGTCGCCGCCGACGCAGACATCGACCTCGGGTCGATTGCGGCCGAAGCGGATTCGCAGGCCCTCCTCGGGGGGCGCGCTGACGCCGCCGGTCACCGCGAGCGCGTAGATGGTGCCGGCCGCCGATTCGGGCACTCCGTAGGCCAGGCTGTCGTGGTTCTCCGACAGCCGCCGCAATCCACTCATCCCGACCTCCGTCGTCGCCCCCGGAATCCAAGGTAGGCAGCGGATTCGGGACCGGTCCCCGACCGTGCTGCCACGCTGTCTGCCATGAGGGGGAACACCAGGATAGGCAGGATCGGGCTCGTACTCTCGATTGCCGCAGTGTCTTTCGGGCTCGCCGTGGTGGGCGCGTGCTCGAACACCATCAGCGGCACGGCCTTGCCGAATACCGCGGTCGCGACTTCTCTATCCCGGGAGCACTCCTCGTCGTCGGCGGCCGCGACCTCGCTCGCGCGCGTGCGGGCCACCATGGAGGCGTGCAGGGCACTGACCGCCTATGACGATGCCTCGGTGACGGCATACAACGCGCTGGTCGAAGCCTTGAACGCGGCGGGTGGCTGGTGGGGATCCGATGTCGACGGCAAGGCCGCGGCGTCCGTCACCGCCTATCGCGATGTGGCACAGCGCATCGACACTGCCCTCCAAAAGGACGCGGATCAGGCGATCGCCGCACTGCTCCGGGAAATCGCGACCAAGTACCGCGCCCAAGTCGACCTGATCCTCGCGCACGGGAGTTCGGAAGCGATGAATGTGGCCAAGGACGCGATAGAGAAGGCACGGGACGCCGCGTGGGAAGCGTGCGACAACTACTGAGGGCGAATCGGTTTCGGCGCGGCGGCCCGATCGGACTCATGGCGAGGGCATCCGGGCCGCCACCGAGGTCGCGAGTGCGGTGGCGAGCTGGCAGCGCCGCTCGGGCGCCTGCGGGCCCGCGACGACCACGTCCACGAGTTCGACCTTGCGGGTGGAGTCGGAGCTGACGTACTCCCGATGCACGATGCCTACCCGGCAGGTGTCGTCGGTGTCGTCGAGTCGCAGGTATCCCGTGTGGTCGGGCAGCGCGATGGGTTGTCCGTCGCCCGCGGTCATCGGGTCCCGGCGATCGAAGGCGACGCGCAGATAGCCGGGGGCGGTGGTGCTGCGCCAGCGGCATTCCCAATTGCCGAAACCGATTTCGGGCTCCTTGGCGTTCACGCCCGGGTACTGCGAGAGGCCCTCGGGATCGAGGAGATTGCAGGCGTCGGCATGGAACAGGGAGGCCGCCGGGCGCACCGCGGATCGGCGCGGCAATGTCCCCCGGGCCGCCACGGCGACCGCGCCCGCCGCGGCGACGTCCGCGATCGCGCACAGGTCGAAGCGGCCGTCGCGGAACTTCTCGGCCTCCACGCCGATCTGAAATCGATCGGGCAGCAACACGATCCGGAAGCAGCGATCGGCGCGCGCGGCGGAGCGCAGCAATCCGAAGGAGCCGGTCTGCTCGATGGAGCCGGTCGGGGTCTCCGGCGTCGGATTCTCCAGGCTGAAGACGACATTCACCATGCCGCCGCCCGGATGCAGGATGATGTCGCAGCGATTGAAATCGCCCGCCTCCGGGTTCTGCCGGGACGCGCCGTCGAATTGGGCGACCGTCTGGGGGTCGGCGAGGGCACAGGGGTCGGCGGTGCGGGCATCGCCGATCACCGAAAGCCGATGTGCCGCGGCCGGTGTGCGGGCGGCGTCGAACGGGCGCGCGATCGCAAGCCAGCCGAGCAGGGCCAGCACCAGCGTCACCGCCGCGAGGGCCAGTGCCCAGCGCGCGCGGCCGGAAACCCTCGGGCGGCCGGGTTGTGCCGTGGGCGGCAGTGTGGCCAGTTCCTCAAGTCGTTCGCGCACCTGCCCTGCGGTCGGGCGTTTCGACGGACTGGCGCGGAGCATGTCGGTCAGCAGTGGAGCGAGTGGTCCGGCCCGGCGTGGTGGGTCGATATCGCCATCCACGGTCCGGCGCAGAATCGACGCCGGATGCCCCGAATCACCGAACGGCGATTTGCCCTCGACGGCCGCGAAAAGCGTTGCGCCGAGCGAGAACACGTCCGAACTGACGGTGGGCTCGCGCTGTTCGGCGGCCATCTCCGGGGCCATGAAGCCCAGCGTGCCCGCGAATGCGCCGGTAGCGGTGAGGGTTTCGTCGGCGTACACGGTGCGCGAGATCCCGAAGTCACCGAGTTTGGCGCGATCATTGTCGGTGACGAGCACATTGCTCGGTTTGATGTCGCGGTGCACGACCCCGGCCGCATGCACGGCCTCCAGCGCCCCGGCCACCTGCGCACCCAGGTGCGCCACGCGCTCGGGCGGCAGCACGCCGAGGTCGTTGAGACTGTGCCCCGGAACGAATTCCATGACCAGCCACCATTCGCCGTCCTCGGGCACCACGTCGAACACCGTGACGATATTCGGATGATTCAACTGCGCCAGCATCCGCGCTTCGCGCTTCAGCGCGTCAACCCGCCCGCTACCCTCCTCCTCCGACGACAGCGCATGCTTGAGCGCCACCGTTCTCCGCAACCTCTCATCGACGGCCCGCCACACCGCCCCGTGCGCACCGGCCCCCACCCGCTGGCGCAGCCGATACCGCCCAGCCACCAGTTGATCGACCCGCATTGATCCCCTCCGATCGACTCCATCCCCTCCGATCGACCCGTTTTCGACAATAGAGACATTCCACCTCCATTTGTCGCGCATCGCCCGGACCGGGTCCCTCGCGTGATTCGCAGGGCGTCAACCGCTGACGGGTCCCAGTTCGCCGATCCAGTCGCGTTGTTCTGGGGTGTCCGGAACGGGCAGGCCGCGGGCCTTTTCGACACCGTTCCATGCCGCGGTGGGTGCGGTGCCGGTCAGCACGAGGAGGGAGGCGGCCAGGAGGGAGGCGCGGCCGATGCCGTAGCGGCAGTGGGTGAGGATATGGGCTCCGTTGGTCAGTTCTGCGGCGAGGTGCCGGAGGGTTGGCAGGATCGATTCCCGGTCGGGAACGCCGCGGTCCGGGATGGGGAGGGGGACGAAGTGCAGGCCCGCGTTGCGGGCGGTGTGGGGTTCGGCGGCGAGGCCGCATTCGTCGAGTTCGGCGGGGGTCAGGGCGCAGACCAAAATGTCCACGCCGCAGGACTTCAGGGCGGCCATCTCGTCTTCGAGCCATTCGCCACCGCGTGGCTTGGCCATGATGCTCAGGCGGCCGGGGCCCTGCCGATCGACGGTGTAGCGGGTGGGGCGCATGGTTGTCACCTCGGGTTTGTCGCGGTCGATTCACTGTTGCGGGATGGTCCGGAACCGCACCGCGCGGTGAGTGACAGTGCGGTGCAAGGGGGGTGCAAGCGGGGGCGACGAGGGTGGGGGTGCTCCGGTTGGGGCGGCTTCGGACTTGTTGCGAGAGTGAGGTTTGCGATGCGGGTTGTGATTGTGGGGGCGGGGCTCGGCGGGTTGTGTCTGGCGCAGGGGTTGGGGCGGGGTGGGGTGGAATGTGAGGTGTTCGAGCGGGATTCGGGGGTGGGGAGCAGGACGCAGGGGTATCGGATCCGGATCGATGCGCAGGGGCAGCGGAGTCTGGCGGCTTGTCTGCCCGGCGAGCTGGTGACGTTGTTCCGGGAGACGGCGGCGGTCGCGCGATCGGGTGGGCGGTTCGTCGACACCGGGTTGAACGAGATAACCGGGCGGGCGGTGGAGACCTGGCAGCCCTCGGTGCAATCGGAGGCCGAGGACGATCAGGACGGTGATCTCAGTGTGAATCGGCAAACGCTGCGGGAGATCTTGATGAGCGGGATCGAGGGGCGAATTCGGTTCGGCAAGGAGCTGATTCACGTCGAGGAAGGGCTCGACCGGGTGACGGCGCGGTTCCGGGACGGGACCACGGTCGCCGGCGATGTCCTGGTGGCCGCGGACGGCGTGCATTCCGCGGTGCGTCGGCAGCTGTGCCCGGCGGCCGATCCCACGGATACCGGGATGGTGTGCGTCTACGGCAGAACCGGCCTCGACTCGCGCGCGATGATCGACGACTCGGTGCTCGACGGGACATCCGTGGTCTTCGCGGACGGCTTCGCGACCATCGTCGATGCCATGACATTTCGTCCGGATGCCTTCACCGGGCAGCCGATCACCCCCGTCGCCGACTACCTCTACTGGGCCTGTTTCGGCCCGCGCGCGTTGTTCGGCCTCGACGCCGGCGCGGACCCGCATGGCGATCTGCCCACCACCCTCGCACAGCTTACCGCCGACTGGCATCCCGGGCTGCGCGCCGTCCTCACCACCTCCGACCCGAATGCCGTGGCCGCCTTGCCGATCCGCTCGGCCGCCGTGCTACCCGACTGGCCGGGCCGCCGGATCACAGCGCTCGGCGATGCCGTGCACGCCATGAGCCCGGCGGGCGGCCTGGGCGCCAACACCGCCCTCCGGGACGCGGCCACCTTGGCCGAATTGCTCTGCGGCGACCTGACATCCGTCGACGCCCTCGCCGACTACGAGCGCCACATGCGCGTGTACGCGGAGGAAGCGGTCACCGCCTCCGAACGCGGCGCGGCCCGGCTCACCGGCGCGATGACATAGCGGGAATCCAGGACACGCGACGGAATTTCCGGGAACGGTTCAGACTGGGTGCATTGGTCGAGCGATCCGCGGAGGTGCAGTGATGCCGGAGTACAACGTCAGTTCGAATGAAGACCTGGAGCTCGCGATATCGATCGTGGAGCCGGGTGACACGATCAAAGGGGACGCCGCCGCGCTCCCGGTGGAGGGCGACTCGCCCGAAGCGGACCCGAAACAGGCGAAGTAGACCGCCGCGGCAGGACCGTTGCGCAGATCGGGGCGAAGACCGTCAGGGCCGCACGGGCGAATTCGCTTCGGGTGACACCCAATTGCCGCAATGCGGGTCCGTGATCGAAGACGACCACCGTGATCGCACCGTAGAGAATGCCACGCCATGCCGCGCGGATGAGCGGGCGGAGAAGACGCGGGGTTCGGGCGAACGCGCCCTGCAGGCGCTGGGTGTGGAATGGGATGTGGCGTTGTTCGTCGGCGACGATGAGGGCGGCTGTGCGGGTGGTCAGTTCGTCAGGGGTGCCGTCGCGGAGGGCGCGGTAGTAGGGGACGGCGATCACTTCCGCCACTGACAGGACCATGAGTTCGAGGCGGAGGCCCAAGGCTCGGCGGAGGTGGACGAAGGCGGTGTCGGTCCAGTGGGCGGAGATGGTTTCGTGGCCCGCGGATCGGAGGAGGTGGCGCAGCAGGCGGGCGTGGTTTTGTTCCTCGGCGATGAAGAGGTCGACGGCGGCGGCGTAGACGGGGTCGCCCGCGTGGGCGGCCTTGGTGCGGAGGTTTGCGCCGTCGCCGGATTCGCCTACCTGGAAACGCTGGATGCTGCGGACCAGTGCGGGCGACAGGGTGGCGCCGAGGGACCAGTCGGGGTCGCCGGTGCGGGTGCGGGCGGCGGCCTTGGCCTCGAATTCGGCTGTCCAGCGGGCGAATGAGTGCGGGTCGGGCATGGGCCCTCCGATTCTGGGTGCGGGGCCGGGGTGAGATCGACTGTAGGAATGGCGTGTGGGATTCGGGGGGACGCGATGTGGAGATTGTGTGGGGACGCCGGGAATCGCCCGAACATCTGGCTAATAGCTGTTTCGCATTCTGCTGCGGCGGCGGGACCGGTCGCGCAAGATCTCCCCTAGTTCCGAACAGCACGGTGGAGGCCGCATGCGAGTACCGGTCAAAGTTGGCCTGGGGGTTGTGATCGCGGGGGTCTGCGCGGCGTGCGGATCAGGCACGAGCGGATCCCCCGGACCTGCGGAAACGGTAGCGGCTCAGCAGACGACGGCGGTGCAGGTGACGACGACTCAGAAGGAAACCAAAGCGTCCGGGCTGCCCTCGGCGGCCGACGGCACGAATCTGGATGCCTGCAAGAACGGGAACTGCGAGATCCAGGTCGACGGGCCGACCACGATTCCGATTCCCGGGTACACCCGGCTCGGCGGGCCGGTGAAGATCGGGCAGATCGCGCCCGGGTCGGTGACCGCGACATCGAGCCTGTTCGGGTTTCCGGTGTCCGGCACGACCGGGGTCGGCGGGACCATCTCGCTCAACGGCCTCTCGGTGAAGGTGGTTGCCGTCCACGGCAGCTCCGCGGTCCTGCGCCTGAGCACATAATCGGGCCTACGCTGGAACTCGAGACCGAGCCGTGGACTTTCGAACCGGAGTCGGGGGACGGACGTAGGTCCGCACGAGGTTGAACGAGCGTGCGGAGGCGTGGATGCGGGTGCAGCGAATGACCGCGGATCTGTCGGAGTATCCGGATCTGGTGGTGATATTGCTCGGGATGCGGGTGCGCACGCCGCGAGGAATTCTGCGACTGCTGGGGGTCGGGCCCAAGTTGTACAAGTCGCATCATGATCGGCCGGACGGCCTTTTGTCGCACGAGGATGTGGTGTGGTCGCTGTGGCCGCCGCATTGGGGCGCGCGGCAGTATTGGCGCGATTTGGAGAGCCTCGAACGGTGGACCCGATCCGAGCCGCACCGGATCTGGTGGCAGCAGTTCCTGAAGGATTCCGGCGGGACCGGATTCTGGCACGAGGCCTATTTCGCCAGGGGCGGAATCGATTCCGTGTACGACGATATGGCCGCGCCCACCGGGCTCGCCCGCTTCGCCCGCACCGTCCCAGCTCGGGGCCGGTTGTTCTCCACCCGGGGACGGGTCGGCGACCACACCCGGGAGGCCGAGCGACACGCGCCCGAAATCCCGCCCGTGGTAACGGAATCCGCGATTTATGGTAAGACCGATACAGATACCTATTCGGCTATCGATATTCCGGTGAACGGGAACCAACAGTAGGTGAGCGACATTCGACCGCGCGATGAACACTGCGGTTCAAACGTGTAATTCGGTCACAGAACTGTTTCGAAGCGACAACGGCGGGCATAAGTTATCCGCATGCATGTGCTGTTCGTGTGCAGCGGAAATGTTTGCCGATCCGTCATTGCCGAACGTCTGACCCTGGCGGTGGCCGCTGACCACGGACTCGAGGACCTATCCGCCGAGAGCGCCGGCGTCCGCGCACTGGTCGGGTTCCCGGTGGAACCCCTTGCCGCACAGACGATTGTGGGCCTCGGCGGCAACGCCGACAATTTCAAGGCCCGCCGCCTCAAGGCGGATATGGTGCACCGCGCCGATCTGGTGCTCACCATGACCGACAAGATCCGCGACCAGGTGCGCGATCTCGTGCCCGAGGCGCTCCCCCGCACCTTCACCCTGCTCGAGGCCTACCGCATCGCGAAGGTGAGCGGTGCGCGCACCGTCGTCGGATTGCATGCCGCCCGCGACGATCTCGCCTATGTCGGCCGCGAGAACATCTCCGACCCGGTCGGCCTTTCGCCGCAACAGTATTGCGATGTGGGCGACAAGATCGCCGAGGCCCTGGTCCCCCTGCTGCTGGCGCTGCACGCGCATCAGCATCCGCAGGCCACCCTGCACCCGCGCAGCCCCTCGACCGGCCAGCAGCCGCTGCTGGTGATCGACGGGGGCCGGGCCGAAACCGGCAGACGAACCGAATACCCCAGGCCGGTCGAATCCCCCAACCGGGCAGGGCAACCGACCCGGCACGCGGCGGAATCCGCCGGATAGCAGGCAAATCCGGCACAGTTGTGTCCTGATCTCCCGCGTGTCAATACACCTTGCTGCCGGGTTGGTCCGGTAAGGGATTACACTCTCGCGCGGAACACTTATCCGTTCCGCCGAACGCCACTGCCGGTGGTTCGACACAAGAACAGGACCAAGGACATGCCGAAGCGAATTTCGGATGTTTCGCTCCATGTTTACGTGACACCTCAGACCCTGCACCGGGTCACTCAGACCGTGTGCCGCGTGGTCGATGAATACGTCGCCGATCGAGATATCTTCGCGTGGCGCTTCACCCTCCCGGTGGAGTGCGACGAACCCACCCATACCGTGCTCGAAACCCAGTGGCGGCTGGATCATCCCGGCCACGAACCGGGTGATCGGCGCACCTACGAGATCGCGCTCAGCCTGGTGGGCGAGGCCCGTCAACTAACCAAGGCGGGCATCGCCAAGCTCGAGCAGCGTCTGGTGCTGGAGCTGTCCGCCGACGAGCCGGTCCCCTACATCGTCCACGCGCTCCAGCGGGAGAACTTCGAGCTGGAAGAAAACCGCGAGCTCATCTGAGCGCTGAGATGTCTCGTCATCCCGGCGTGTTTTTGGCCGGGATCCACAGCGACCGGGTGGATTCCGGCCAAAAGCATGCCGGAATGACGGGGATAGCTCTCGGGCCGCACCTCGAGGAGGTACGGCCCGATCGAATGTGTCGCTCAGCGTCTCAGCGGCGCGCCGGGAAGTGGCGAATCACGCCTTCCTGCACGGTCGTCGCCAACAACTCACCGGTGCGGGAGTAGAAGTGTCCGCGCGCCAGGCCGCGGGAGCCCGCCGCCACCGGCGACTCGGTCGCGTACAGCGCCCAATCGTCGAAGCGGAAGGGCCGGTGGAACCAGATGGAGTGGTTCACCGTGGCGGCGATGATGCGATCCCAGCCCCAGGACAGGCCGTGCGTGGTGACGATGGAGTCCAGCACCGTGGTGTCGGACGAATACGCCAGCGCCGCAACGTGAATCAGCGGGTCGTCGGGGAGCGCGCCATCGGTGCGCATCCACACCCGGTTGTACTCGAGGCTCTCGCCCTTGCCCTTGAGGATCCACGCCGGATCGTTCGTGTACCGCATCTCGATGGGATGCGGTGCGTTGATGAACATCTGGAGCTTGTCCTCCATGCCCACGAACGACTCCTCCACGCGGGGAAGGTCTTCCGGCCCGGGCACGTCGGGCAGGGGCGCGCCGTGCTCGAGCCCCTTGCCCCAGTCCTGGAAGGCGGCGAGCATGACGAACAGCTCCTGCCCGTCCTGATACGCCGTCACCGTGCGGTTGGCGATGGAGCGCCCGTCCCGGTGCCGATCGACGTGATATTCGATCGGCGCCTTGGGATCTCCGCCGCGCACGAAGTGCGCGTTGACCGCGTGGATCGGCCGCTCCGGTCCCACCGTGCGGCCCGCGGCGATGATCGCCTGGGCCACCAGCTGCCCGCCGAACGTGCGGCTCCACACCTTCTCCGGATGGTGTCCGAGGAAGATGTCGGGGCCGTTCTCCTCGAGATCAAGCAGGCGTAGCAGCTCACGTAGATCTTCCGATGAACCGGTCCCCTCCGGGGCCGCGACGACGTCCGCAGACGTCTCGTCCAGCGACGCACTCAAACTAGTGGTCCTCCTCGCCGATGCGATGCACGTGGATCAGGTTGGTGGACCCGACAGTACCCGGCGGCGAGCCGGCCACGATGACCACCAGGTCACCCTTGTTGTACCGGCCGATCGAGAGCAACGCGTTGTCCACCTGGTGGATCATCTCGTCGGTCGTGCCCACCGGAGGAACGATGAACGTTTCCACGCCCCACGTCAAGGCGAGCTGGCTGCGGATCGCGGCCTGCGGCGTGAAGGCCAGCAGCGGCAGCGGGGTGTGCAGGCGGGCCAGGCGGCGCACCGTGTCACCGGACTGCGTGAAGGCAACCAGCGCTTTGGCATTCAGCCGCTCGCCGATGTCGCGGGCGGCGTAGGAGATGACACCGCGCTTGGTCCGCGGCACGTGGGTCAGCGGCGGAACCCGGGTCGAGGACTCGGATTCCACGGCGTGCACGATGCGGGCCATGGTGCGCACGGCCTCGATCGGGTAGTCGCCGACCGAGGTCTCGCCCGAGAGCATGACCGCGTCCGCGCCGTCGAGCACCGCGTTGGCCACGTCGGAGGCCTCGGCGCGGGTCGGGCGGGAGTTGGTGATCATGGACTCCAGCATCTGGGTGGCCACGATGACCGGCTTGGCGTTCTCGCGCGCCATCTGCACGGCACGCTTCTGCACCAGCGGCACCTGCTCGAGCGGCAGCTCCACGCCGAGGTCGCCGCGGGCGACCATGATGGCGTCGAAGGCCAGCACGATGGCTTCCAGATTGTCGATGGCTTCGGGCTTTTCGAGCTTGCCGATAACCGGCACCCGGCGGCCCACGCGGTCCATGATGTCGTGCACCAGCTCCACATCGGAGGGCGAGCGCACGAAGGACAGCGCGATGAAGTCCACGCCCAGCTTCAGGGCGAATTCCAGGTCGTCGATGTCCTTCTCGGACAGCGCGGGCACGGACACGTCCATGCCGGGCAGCGAGACGCCCTTGTTGTTGGAGACGGGGCCGCCCTCGGTGACCTTGCAGACCACGTCATTGTCTTCGACGCGCAGCACGGTCAGCCCGACCTTGCCGTCGTCCACGAGCAGCCGGTCGCCGGGCTTGGCGTCCTTGGCGAGGTGTTTGTAGGTGGTGGAAACCCGGTCGTGAGTCCCTACGATGTCGTCGACGGTGATTCGGACTTCCTCGCCCGTGTTCCACACGGTCTTGCCGTCACCCTCGAACCGGCCGAGCCGGATCTTGGGGCCCTGCAGGTCGGCGAGGATGCCGACCGCGCGGCCAGCGGCATCGCTGGCGGCGCGCACCTTCTTGTAGTTCTCAGCATGGTCGCTGTGCTCGCCGTGGCTGAAGTTCAGGCGCGCAACGTCCATGCCACTTTCGACGAGCTCACGAATTCGGTCCTCGGATGACACTGCGGGTCCGAGGGTGCACACAATCTTCGTTCGTCGCATCACGCCCTAAACCCTAGACCTGTGACAACCCTCATGCCGAGCCCGGCACACACATATACGGTTCTCGTAAGCAGCCGTTCAGCTAATGCCTGGTCAACGGGCGACATGCCTGGCCAGGCGGGTCTCCAAGCGGGTTTGGCCGAAGCCCAGGATCAGGCATATTACCCAGTAGTAAATAGCGGCAACGCCATACAGCGCGAAGAAGTCGAATGTCGGCGCCGCGGCCATTTGCGCGGTCCTCAGCAACTCCGTCACGAGAATGGTCGACGCGAGCGAGGTGTCCTTCACCAAGGAGATCAGGGTGTTGGACAGCGGCGGCACCGCGATGCGCGAGGCCTGCGGCAGGATCACCAGCCGCAGCGCCTGCGCGTAGCTCATGCCGACCGAGTAGGACGCCTCCCACTGGCCGTTCGCGACCGAAAGGATCGCGGCGCGAATGATTTCGGCCGCGTACCCGCCCACATTGAGACTGAAGGCGATGATCGCCGCCGGAAACGGCTTCAGCACGATATTGAAGGCCGGCAAGCCGAAGAAGATGATGAACAGCTGCACCAGCAGCGGCGTACCGCGAATGATCGAGATGTAGAAGCGCGCGGCCGCCGACAGCGGCCACACGCTCGACATCCGGGCCAGCGCCACGAACAGCGCGATGGCCAGCCCGATCACGAAACTGATGGCCGTCAGCGGCAGCGTCTTGTCGATCGTGGCCTGCAGCATCGGCCACAGGTTGTGCCTGACCAGCGCCCAGGTGGCGTCATCCATAGTCGAAAGGCCCTGTGTCGCTTACTTGCTGACGTCGGTGCCGAAGTACTTCTCGGAGATCTTCGCCAGCGTGCCGTCGGCGCGCAGCTCGTCGAGGGCCTTGTTGATCTGATCGGTCAGCGCCTGCGAGTCCTTGCGGGCGGCGAAGGCCTGCTTGGAGGTCTCACCGGTCTTGCCGACGATCTGGATGGTGCCGGTGCCCTGCTGCTTGGTGTAGGCGTTCACCGCGAGGGTGTCGTTGACGGTGGCGTCGGCGCGGCCGGTCTTGAGCAGCTGCACGGCCTCGACGAAGCCGGGGATGGCCTCGACCTTGCAGCCCGCGGTCTTGGCGACCTCGGCCCAGTTGCTGGTCTCGGACTGGCCGCACGTCTTGCCGCTCAGGTCGGCGAGGGTGTGGATGCCGTCATTGCCGGTCTTGGTGACGATGACGCCCTCGGAGACGGTGTAGGGCTGGGAGAGCGAATACTTCTCCACGCGTGCGGGTTTGATGGTCACCTGGTTGGCGATGAGGTCCACGCGCTTGGATTCCAGCGCGGCGAACAGCGAGTCCCAGGGGGCGGTGGTGAACTCCACCTTCTTGCCGATCTTGTCGCCGACGGCCTTGATCACGTCGACGTCGTAGCCGGTGAGGCTGCCGTTGTCCTGGTAGGTGAAGGGCGAGTAGTTGCCCTCGGTGCCGACCTTGAGGACGTTGGCGTCGTCCTTGCTGGAGCTGCATGCGACGAGCCCTGCGGCGGCGACTACGGCGAGCATGACGGCGGCGAGCTTACGGCGCACGGAGGTGGACCTCTCCTCGGGCGTGGGTTACCACGCGACAAACAACCGACAAAGGGTACGCCGCGAACCGACCGGTTAGCACGGCAACCATCATGTTGCGCGAAAACCTTGAACCGACTCGGGCCCGATGATATGCGCGAGCGGCCGTCACTCCATCGAGTGACGGCCGCTCGAGACCGAAGTGTCGCGCTGCGGGTATGTCCGCTAGTCGCGCAGCGGACGCCCCTGCGGGTCCGGCACCTTGCCGGTGAGCATGAGGATGCCGTCGATCAGCGCCCAGATACCGCAACCGCCGCAGGTGACCAGCTGGAGCACACCGATGGTGGTGTAGCCGAGGTAGAACCGGCCGAGACCGAGACCGCCGACGAGCAACTGCAGCAGGCCCGCGGTCAGCTTGCTCTTGTCGGACAACGGAACTCCGAAAGGATCGCGCCCGTACGGCGCTTCCGGATCACCGCCGTAGGGACCGACCGGGCCCGGCGCACCGTAGGGCGCGGGCTGCCCGTACGGCTGGGCGGGCTGGCCGAAGGGCTGGGCAGGCTGCCCGTAGGGCTGCTGCTCCGGGTACGGCTGCTGGCCGTAGGGCTGCTGCCCGTACTGCGGCCCGGTGCCGGGCGCGCCGTACTGCGGTCCGTCCTGCGACGGCTGCTTGCCAAATGGGTCGGTCACTCGCGTCCTCCTGAATCGCGGACCGCCCCCCGTCGGAACGGCCCAAACCGCTGGTGAACCCGCCGAACAGACTCGCCGCCGGAGATCACGGGCCAATTCTGGCCGGACTCGGCGATTTTCGCCCGGCCAGCCGGTAAAAGATCCATCATCTCCGGGCGGAACCACCGGATTCGCAGTGGTTATCGCGCAGCGTGACGCAAGCGTTGCCGGGCCTTCGGGATTCGGTCGCGATTCAGGATTCGCTGGTGTCGGCCTTCTTGACGGTGTCCACCTTCTCGGGTTCGGCCTCGGATGCCTCCGAGCTGTCCGACTTGTCGTCGGCGCCTGATTCGTCCTCGGCCGATGTGGATTCGGAGTCCGTAGCCTCGCCCTCGGCTGCGTCCTTCTCACCCTCCCCAGCGCTCGCGGCGCCGGCCGCACCGAAGGCCCGCAGCGCGCCGATCTGCCACGGCCACGGGCGCTCGATGCCCGGCCGCAGCTGGTCGGCGGTCTCGCGGCCCTTGGTCGCGAAGAGGAAATAGGCGACGGCGCAGACGAATACGATCGCCGAGGTGAAGGTGTTCACGCGCAGGCCCAGGATGTGGGTGGCCTCGTCGTCGCGCAGCAGTTCGACGAAGAAGCGGCCGAAGCAGTAGACCGCGACGTAGAGCGCGAACAGGCGGCCGTGGCCGATGCGGAACTTACGGTCCAGGTAGAGCAGCGCGCCGACGCCGAGCAGGTTCCAGATCAGCTCGTAGAGGAAGGTCGGCTGCACGATGCGGATCGGGGCGCCGGCCGCGGTGCCGTTCATCATGTCCAGGCCGCCGCTGTGGTCGAAGCGCTGGTAGATCTCGAGACCCCACGGCATGGTGGTGGCGCGACCGTAGAGCTCCTGGTTGAAGTAGTTGCCCAGTCGCCCGATGGCCTGGGCCAGCAGAATGCCCGGCGCGATGGCATCGCCGAAGGCGGGCAACGGGATCCGGTACACCCGGCAGCCGATCCAGGCGCCGATGCCGCCCAGCAGCACCGCGCCCCAGATGCCGAGACCGCCCTCCCAGATCTTGAGCGCGTTCATCGGGTGACCGTCCGCGCCGAAGTACTTCTGCCAGTCGGTGGCCACATGGTAGAGCCGCCCGCCGATCAGCCCGAACGGCACCGCGAACATGGCCACGTCCAGCACCATGCCCGGCTGCCCGCCGCGCGCCACCCACCGCTTCTCCCCCAGCCAGATGGCCGCGATGATGCCGATGATGATGCAGATCGCGTACGCCCGCAGCGGGAACGGCCCGAGGTTCCACACCCCGCGCGGCGGGCTGGGAATGTAGGCCAGAACATCGGCGCCGGTGCTTTCGGCAAGGGCTCGTAAGGTCACGAGTCCCCACCGTAGCCGAAACCGACGACGACGCGCCGTCGGAGGTCGACGCGCCGCGACCGGCCGGTAGTTTCGGCGACCGGTCCCAGTAACGCAAGGGATATACGAAAAGACAGGGAATGGAAATCGAAAAGAAAGGGCGCGTACTGAATTCGGTACGCGCCCTTTCGAGAGGTGTTTATTACGAGGAGACCGGGGTCGAGCGGACGCCCTGGGCGAGTTCCTCGCTGAGCTTGCGGACCGCGTCCAGGCCCTGTGCGGCGGCGGAGACGAGGGCCGAGCCGACGATGACTCCGTCTGCGTAGGAGGCGATTTCGGCCGCCTGCTCGCCATTGCGGACACCCAGGCCGACGCCGATCGGGATGTCGGAGTGGGCGCGGATGCGCGCGCAGAGGGCGGGGGCCATGGAGGAGACCGCGTCGCGGGCGCCGGTGACGCCCATGGTGGACGCGGCGTAGACGAAGCCCTTCGACGCTTCCAGGGTCTTGACCAGACGCTCCTCGGTGGAGGACGGGGCGACCAGGAAGATGCGGTCGAGGTTGTGGGTGGAGGACGCCACGAACCAGTCGTCGGCCTCCTCCGGGATCAGGTTGGGGGTGATCAGGCCCAGGCCACCGGCCGCGGCGAGATCGCGGGAGAAGGTGTCGACGCCGTACTTGAGCACCGGGTTCCAGTAGGTCATGACGACGGCCTTGCCGCCGGCCTGGGAGATGGCCTCCACGACCTTGAACACGTCGCGCACCCGGACGCCGCCCGCGAGCGCCTGTTCGGCGGCGCGCTGGATGGTCGGGCCGTCCATCACCGGATCGGAGTAGGCGACGCCGACTTCGATGATGTCGCAACCGGACTCGACCATGGCGCGGCAGACGTCGATGGAGCCCTGCAGATCCGGGTAGCCGGCGGGCAGGTAGCCGATCAGGGCCGCGCGATTGTCCTCGCGGCAGGCCGCGAAGGTGCTGGCGAGTCGGGACTGCTGGCTCACTTGTCTTCCCCCTCGGGCTTGTCGAACAGCCCGAACCACTGGGCGGCCGTGTCCATGTCCTTGTCGCCGCGACCGGACAGGTTCACCACGATGATCTTGCCCTCGCCGAGTTCCCGGCCGAGCTTCAGCGCGCCCGCCACCGCGTGCGCGGACTCGACGGCCGGGATGATGCCCTCGGAGCGGGACAGCAGCAGCAGCGCGTCCATGGCCTCGGTATCGGTGATCGGGTAGTACTCGGCCCGGCCGGTGTCCTTGAGGTAGGCGTGCTCCGGGCCGACGCCCGGGTAGTCCAAACCCGCGGAGATGGAATGGGATTCGATGGTCTGACCATCTTCGTCCTGCAGCAGGTACGAGTACGCGCCCTGGAACGCGCCCGGGGTGCCACCGGTGAAAGTGGCGGCGTGACGGCCGGTTTCGACGCCGTCGCCCGCGGCTTCGTAGCCGATCAGGCGCACGCCCGGATCGTCGATGAAGGCGTGGAAGATGCCGATCGCGTTGGAACCGCCACCGACACAGGCGGTTACCGCATCCGGCAGCCGACCGGTGTGGGCCTGGATCTGCTGACGCGCCTCCAGGCCGATGACGCGCTGGAAGTCGCGCACCATGAGCGGGAACGGGTGCGGGCCCGCGGCGGTGCCGAAGCAGTAGTAGGTGTCCTCGGCATTGGTGACCCAGTCGCGCAGCGCCTCGTTGATGGCGTCCTTGAGCGTCTGCGAACCCGTTGTCACACTGATGACTTCGGCCCCGAGCAGGCGCATGCGGGCGACGTTCAACTGCTGGCGCACGGTGTCAACCGCGCCCATGTAGATGACGCACTCGATGCCCAACAGCGCGCACGCGGTGGCGGTGGCGACACCGTGCTGGCCCGCGCCGGTCTCGGCGATGACGCGGGTCTTGTTCATGCGCTTGGCCAGCAGCACCTGGCCCAGCACATTGTTGATTTTGTGAGAACCGGTGTGGTTCAGGTCTTCCCGCTTCAGGAAGATGCGCGCGCCACCGGCGTGCTCGGCCAGGTTCTTGCACTCGAACATCGGCGAGGGACGCCCGGTGTAGTCGCGCTGCAGGCGATCCAGCTCGTCGAGGAAGTTCGGATCCACCCGGCACTTGTCGTATTCGGCGGTGACCTCTTCGATCACGGCCATCAGCGCCTCGGGCACGTGGCGGCCGCCGTAGACGCCGAAGTGGCCGCCCAGATCCGGTTCGTGGCTCTTGTTCGCGACGCCGTCGCTCATCTGCGGCAGCCCGAGAACGTTTTTGCCGGAAAGCTTTTCAGTCTGAGTCATCGCTACTTTCACCGTCCCCGGCGAACCGGTTTCGGGCAGGACGGGTGGGTTCCGGCGGTCACCAGCTCGGCCACCGCGGCACGCGGATCGCCGCTGGTCACCAGGCCCTCACCGACCAGCACCGCGTCCGCGCCCGCACCGGCGTACGCCAGCAGATCGGCGGTGCCGCGAATGCCGGACTCGGCCACCCGGATCACTTCGCTGGGCAGGCCGGGGGCGATGCGCGCGAACACATCCCGATCCACCTCGAGGGTCTTGAGGTTGCGGGCGTTCACGCCGATCACGCTGGCGCCGGCCTGCAGGGCCCGGTCGGCCTCCTCCTCGGTGTGCACCTCGACCAGCGCGGTCATGCCGAGCGATTCGGTGCGGTCGAGCAGGGAGGCCAGCACGTCCTGTTCCAGGGCGGCCACGATCAGCAGGATCACGTCCGCGCCGTGGGCGCGCGCCTCGTGGATCTGATACGGGCCCACGATGAAGTCCTTGCGCAGGACCGGGATGTCCACCGCGGCGCGGACCGCGTCCAGGTCCGCGAGGGAACCGTGGAAGCGACGCTGTTCGGTCAGCACGCTGATGATGCGCGCGCCGCCGTCCTCATAGGCCCGGGCCAGGTCGGCGGGGTTCGGGATATCGGCGAGCTCGCCCTTGGAGGGGCTGGCCCGCTTCACCTCGGCGATCACACCGATTCCGTCCGCGTGCAACGCGGCCTTGGCGTCACGCGGGGACTTGGCCTTCGCGGCGGCTGCTTTCACGGCCTGGAAATCCAGGACTGCTTCGCGTGCGGCCACATCCGCGCGGACCCCGTCGAGAATCGAGTCGAGTACCGTCATCTGGCTCGAATCCTTTCTGGGGAGACGGACTTGCTGCCTGAGAATCCCCCCAGGCGCTGTCTCACCGCTGCTGATAAAGAGTAAATGGCTATGTTCCCGTGCTTGACAGCGGGGCTGGAACCGGCTGCGCTGCCGCTTCCCCACCCAGCTCAGTGGCTTTTGTCGCGCGATCCGTCGTTACCTGGATCATCGTGCGCGGCAGGCTGATTCGTTTCCTCGTCGGTGGGATCCACGCCCTCGTCCAGGGCATCCCACAGCACGCGGCCCGAGAGCTGCTCCCGCGGCGCGGTCTGTGATGCGGATTCCGCATCGCGGACCCGGGCGTGATGCGCGGCAACCTGCTCGGCCGCCGAGAGCTTCCGATTGGCCGGATTGTCGTACTTGCCGGACATGCGTGGAGCCTCGGCGGACTGCCGGACCAGCAGCAGGCCCGCCGCGAAGGCGGACACCGCGCCGGCCAGGGAGACCAGCGCGGGTAGCGCCGAGGTCGTCACCGCGCCCGCGTGGTCGCCGCCGTGTAGTTCGGCGAGCCGGGTCGCACGGTCGGTTGTGCCGTGGTGCGTGAGGAGGGCGTAGGCGGGGACGGCGGCCATGGCGGACACAATCGCGACGATCACGCCGACGCCGCGCCGCCACCAGCCGTGGGTGGCGAAGACCGCCGCGATGGTGGCCAGGAAGACCAGGGCCAGCGGGGTCAGGGGGGCGAACCAGACGCCGCCGTCGAGGTCCTTCTTGCGGGGCAGGCCGTAATCGCTGGTGATCTCGATCGTCGCCCAGTTCATCCGCGAGGACGCCCAGAGCAGGACGGCCGCCAGCGCGAGCAGGGCGACTGCGGCCAGGGGCTTGCGGCGTTTGTCCGGGGCCGCCTTGGCGTCGGCCTCGGCCGCCGCGGCATTCGCCTCGGCCTCGGCCAGATCGGCCGCTATCGCGCGTTCGGCCGTGCTCGCGGCATCGTTGCCTGACGAATCAGGTTGCGCCGCCGCGTTTTCCCGTTCTGCTCCCGGTGCCCGATCGGGGTCCGGATCGCTCATCGGTCCGAGCTCGGCCGGTAGGCGCGCACCGTCTCCGCGGCGGCGATGGCCTTGAGAACCGCCATCGCCTTGTTGCGGGATTCGACGTCCTCGTAGTCCGGATCCGAATCGGCGACGATGCCCGCGCCCGCCTGGACGTAGGCGGTGCCGTCCTTGAGCAGGGCGGTGCGGATGGCGATGGCGGTATCGGCGTCACCGGCGAAGTCCAGGTAGCCGACCACACCCGCGTAGACGCCGCGGCGGGTGGGCTCGAGCTCCTCGATGAGCTCCATGGCCCGCACCTTCGGCGCGCCGGACAGCGTGCCCGCCGGGAAGCAGGCCTGCACGGCGTCGAGGGCGACCTTGCCGGGCTTGAGGCGGCCCGAGACCGTCGACACCAGATGCATGACGTGCGAGTAGCGCTCGACGTGGCGGTACTCGGTGACCTTCACGGTGCCCGGTTCGCAGACGCGGCCCAGATCGTTGCGGCCCAGATCGACGAGCATGAGGTGCTCGGCGTTCTCCTTTTCGTCTGCGAGCAGGCCCTTTTCGAGCAGGAGGTCGTCCTCCTCGGTGACGCCGCGCCAGCGGGTGCCCGCGATCGGGTGGGTGGTGGCCACGCCGTCCTTCACCGTCACCAGCGATTCGGGGCTGGAGCCGACGATGGAGAACGCGGTGCCGCCCTCGCTGTCCGGGATGTGCATGAGGTACATGTACGGGCTCGGGTTCGAGGCGCGCAGCATGCGGTACAGGTCGATCGGCGAGCCGCTGTAGTCCATCTCGAAGCGCTGCGAGAGCACCACCTGGAACGCCTCGCCCGCCTCGATCTCCTTGATCAGGCGGCGCACGCCCGCGCCGAACTCGTCGGAGGTGCGCTGGCGGCGGAAGTTCGGCTCGGGGCGGTCGAAGACCGAGACGGTGGAGTCGGCCGGGGCGGCCAGGGCGTCGGTCATGCGGTCCAGGCGGGCCACCGCGTCGTCGTAGGCCTCGTCCACGCGCTCGTCGGTGCCGTTCCAGTTGACGGCATTGGCGATGAGGGTGATCGCGCCCTCGTGGTGGTCGAAGGCGGCCAGGTCGGTGGCCAGCATCAGGACCATCTCCGGGACCCGCAGGTCGTCGGTGGCGTGCTGGGGCAGGCGTTCCATGCGGCGCACGATGTCGTAGCCGAGGTAGCCGACCAGACCGCCGGTCAAGGGCGGCAATCCGGGCAGGCGTTCGGTGCGCAGCACCTCGAGCGCCTCGTGCAGCGCGGCCAGCGGGTCGCCGCCCACGGGCGCGTCGGCGGGGGTCTGGCCGATCCACGCCGCCTGGCCGTCCACAATGGTCAGGGCGCTGGGGCTGCCCGCGCCGATGAACGACCATCGCGACCAGGAGCGGCCGTTCTCCGCGGACTCCAGCAGGAAGGTGCCGGGCCGGTCCGCGGCCAGTTTGCGGTAGGCCGAGAGCGGAGTCTCGGAGTCCGCCAACACCTTTCGGACCACCGGAACCACCCGGTGGTCGGCCGCGAGCGCCCGGAACTGCTCCCGGGAGGTGGTGGTGTCGATAGCCGCGTTCAGAGGCAAACCATGCGCGCCGTGCATTCACCCATCATTCCAGGCCCGCCGACCGGTTCAGAAATCGCACTCGGCGGCCCAGCCGAGGCGGCACCTGCGGCGAATACCTGAAGCGGTCATCACTACACTCGCGGCGGTCGCACGCGGTATCCCCCTTTTCGAGAGGAGTTCAACACAGATGTACCCCTCGCAACCGGTAGCACCGGAGGGTCCACGTCACGCAGCTCCGCAGATGGCCCCGGGCATCATGCCCGGCCAGCCGCCTCGGATGATGAATATGAACACCGGCGGGAAGTACTCCGCCATCGCCTCGTTCGTCACGTATGTGAAGGCCCTGGAAGCGCTGGATCCGCACAGCTTCCCGGACGAGTACGCCGAGCACACCGACCGCATCCGGGAACTCAAGCCGTTCCTCCGCGCACACGGCATCCTCGACGTCATGGATATCAAGAACCCCGAGGTCGCCGCCCTCATCGGAGTTTGAGGCAGGTTCCGACACCCGTGTCGGGGGTGGTTGGGGCTCCGGGGGACACTCCCCCGGACCCCCAAGCAGATCAAGGGGATTCGGGGGAGCGAAGTACCCGCCGAACCCGATGCCACGAGAGCGCGTCGGCCCCGAGCAGTCAGCCCGGTTCGAGGAGCTGGCGGGCCGACATGTTCACAGTCCCAACGGACGAATCGCCGACCGAGCAGCCACAGGCGGGAGTTCGATTGGGGCGCAGCGGGGTTGTCCAATAGCTCGTGCGCGATGGATTGGGTAGGGTGCGGGTTATGAAGGCAGGTCAGCTCGCTCCCAACTTCGAGCTTCCGGATCAATCAGGCACCACGCGTTCGCTCGAGTCGCTGCTCGCGGACGGTCCGGTGGTGTTGTTCTTCTACCCCGCGGCCAACACGCCGGTGTGCACCGCCGAGGCGTGCCACTTCCGCGACCTGGCAACGGAATTCAAGGCCGTCGGGGCCACCTGCGTGGGAATCAGCGCCGACTCCGTCGAGGTGCAGTCCGGTTTCGCCGAGAAGCAGGGGCTGGGCTACCCGGTGCTGTCCGATCCCGGAGCCAAGGTGGCCGCCGAGTTCGGCGTGAAGCGCGGGCTACTGGGCGCGCTGGTTCCGGTGAAGCGGACGACGTTCGTGATCGACCCGGATCGGACCGTCGCCAAGGTGATCTCGAGCGAGTTGCGCGCCAATGTGCATGCCGACGAGGCGTTGCAGTTCCTGAAGTCGCGCGGCTGAGCCGAGGTTCGACGCGGTTGCGTCACGGTTCGGAGCGTCGGTCCTTCGTGGGTCGGGGAATCGGACATACCCTGGGCGCATGACTACGCCCAGTACCGAGCAGTCGGAGCGAAAGCGGTCGAGCTTCGTCACGTGGCGCAATCGAATCATCGCCGCGGTCATCGCGGTGGCGGTGCTGTGGGTGACGTATTTGATTCTGGCGTCATTTCTGCCGCGCTGGTGGGCGCAGCGCATCGGCGAAATGGTCAGCGGGAGTTTCGCAAAAGGGATCTGGTACGGCCTGATAATGGGCGCGGTCTGTACGGCTGTGCCACTCTTCCTGTTGCTGCTGACGGGTCTCCGCTGGCGCAAACGGGGCGGTAGGTTTATTGGTGGTGCCGCGGCGGTTCTCGCACTGGTCACCGCGATCCCGAATTTGTTGACGCTGACCATCGTGTGGGGCAACTCGAATGCCGCCCACGCCGGGGAGCGTGTTCTCGATGTCGACGCGCCGGGATTCCGCGGGGCCGCGCTGGCGGGTGCGATCGTGGCCGCGGTGCTGTTCCTGGGGGTGGCATTTCTCTTGCTGCGCAGGCGATTCCGCCGTCATCGTGCCGAGAAGCAGCGTGCAGAACAGGAAAAGCCGCGCGTGTCGCCGGAAACCCCGGTTAATCCTCCGGAAGTCGGCGCGAACTGATTCAGCCACGCGACACGCGTGATCGATGTCACGTCATTCAGCAACACCGTGACTGACGAGCGAAATCGTGGCAAACTTTGACGTGCGAGTGACTCGTTCGATGCGGTATCGCAGGCTCACTTATCGTTCCGCACAACGGGTCACTTGGCTGCTACGAGAGGGCGCGCACGGTGACCAAGTGGTTGAATCCCATGGAACAGCGAGCTTGGCGTACCCTTGTCGCGCTCACGACCAGATTGCCCGCCGCGTTGGATACTCAGCTGCAACGTGAGTCCGGGATTACCCATTTCGAATACTTCGTGATGACTCTGCTCTCCGAAGAACCGGGCCATCGGTTGCAACTGAGCGAGCTTGCGCAAAAGGCAAACGCATCGCTATCGCGGCTCTCGCATGTGGTCTCCAAGCTCGAGCGACTCGGCTGGGCACAGCGCGTCACCATCACCGGCCGACGCGGGGCACAGGCGGTGCTGACCGACGCCGGATTCCGCAAGGTCACCGAGGCCGCGCCGGGCTATATGGAGTGCGTGCGCGGGCTGGTCTTCGACGGCCTGGACGCCCAGCAGACCAAGGACTTGCTCGAACTCGGCGAGACCTTGGTGGCGCAGCTGGACAAGGGCATGTCCCGCGGACTCGGCCGCTCGGGGCGGCCGATCTCGCACGTCGACCTGAACGGGCACGAATCCGGCTAGCCGCCACCGCCGTCCCCCGCTCATCATCCCGGCGTACGCCGCCAGGCTCGTCATCCCGGCATGCTTTTGGCCGGGATCCACCATGGCAGTGTGGATTCCGGCCAAAAACATGCCGGAATGACGGGGTGGGTGACCCGCGAAAACGGTTGACGCTCAGCCCTCGTCGGTCAGCAGCGAATCTCCCTGCGACAGCAGGACATCGGTGTCGAAGCAGGTGTGGGTGCCGGTGTGGCAGGCGGCGCCTTCCTGGTCGACGACGAGCAGCACGGTGTCACCGTCGCAGTCGAGGCGGACTTCGTGCACGTACTGGGTGTGGCCGGAGGTCTCGCCCTTGACCCAGTACTGCTGGCGCGAGCGCGAATAGTAGGTGCCCTTGCGGGTTTCGAGGGTGCGCGCGAGGGCCTCGTCGTCCATCCAGGCCATCATGAGCACGTCGCCGGTGCTCTTCTCCTGCGCGATGGCCGCGAACAGTCCGTCGGAGTTGCGCTTGAGCCGCGCGGCGATGGCGGGGTCGAGGGAGCTCATCGGACTGTGATTCCTTCCGTGCGCATGGCGTCCTTGACCTGGCCGATGGTCAGATCGCCGAAGTGGAACACGCTGGCGGCCAGCACCGCGTCGGCGCCGGACTGCACGGCGGGCGCGAAGTCCTCGACCTTGCCCGCGCCGCCGGAGGCGATGACCGGCACCGAGACCGCCGCGCGCACGGCCCGGATCATGGGCAGGTCGAATCCGGCCTTGGTGCCGTCGGCGTCCATGGAGTTGAGCAGGATCTCGCCGACGCCCAATTCGGCTCCGCGGACGGCCCATTCGACGGCGTCGATGCCGGTGCCGCGCTTGCCGCCGTGGGTGGTGACCTCCCAGCCGGACGGGGTCGGCTCCTGGCCCTCGGGCACGGTGCGCGCGTCGACCGACAGCACGATGCACTGCGAGCCGAACCGCTCCGACATCTCGCGCAGCACCTCGGGCCGGGCGATGGCGGCGGTGTTCACCGACACCTTGTCCGCGCCCGCGCGCAGCAGCCGGTCCACGTCCTCGACGGTGCGCACGCCGCCGCCGACGGTGAGCGGGATGAAGATCTGCTCGGCGGTGCGGGTCACCACGTCGATCATGGTGCCGCGGTCGCCGGTGGAGGCGGTGACGTCGAGGAAGGTCAGCTCGTCGGCGCCCTGGGCGTCGTAGGCGGCCGCCAGTTCGACGGGATCGCCCGCGTCCCTGAGGTTCTCGAAGTTGACGCCCTTGACCACGCGGCCCGCGTCGACGTCCAGGCAGGGGATCACACGCACTGCCAAACTCATTGCTCTACCTCTCCTCGGACCCGATCGGCCGTATCGGCGATCAGGTCCAGTAGTTCCTCGTGCACGCCGGGCGCGGCGGCCAGCACCGAACCGGATTCGATGGTCCAGTCCCGCCCCAGCAGGTCGGTGACCACGCCGCCCGCGGCCCGCACCAGCGCCACGCCGGCCGCGTTGTCCCACGGGTGATGTCCGAACACCACGGCCCCGCCCAGGATTCCCGAGGCGGTGTAGGCCAGGTCGATGCCGGTGGACCCGTACATGCGCTGTCGGCCCGACAGCCGGCTCAGCGCGCCCAGCAGATTGAAGCGGAAGATGCCCGGAATGCGGCCCGCCCCATCGAGATTGAAGCTGCCGAAGCCGATCATGGCGGTGGCGAGCTTGGCCGGGGCCAGCGGCGGCAGCGGGTTGCCGTCCAGCAGCAGCGGCCCGCCCTCGATCGCGGCGTAGCGCTGGCCCAAGATCGGCAGCCAGGTCAGGCCGATCACCGGAACGCCGTCGCGCACCAGCGACAGCAGCATCCCGCACATGGGGCTGCCCGCCGAATAGTTGAACGTCCCATCGATCGGATCGAGCACCCAGGCGGTGCCCGAGGTCAGCTGCGGCCCGCCGAATTCCTCACCGTGCACCGGGATTCCGGTGCGCTCCCCCAGCAGCTCGGAGACGGTGCGCTCGAGTTCCAGGTCGAGTTCGGTGGCGAAGTCGTTGCGCCCCTTCTCGACCGCGCTCGGAGCCCCGATGCCCTCGACGAAACGCGGTGCGGCGGAGTCGAGTACCCCACTGGCGATGGTGAGCAGTTCGGCGAGTTCGGCGGCCATCGTGGCTATCGCACCGCGGCGAGCGCTTCGGGCAGGGTGAACCGCCCCGCGTACAGCGCCTTGCCGATGATCGCGCCCTCGACGCCCTCGTCCACCAGCGTGGCGATGGCGCGCAGATCGTCGAGAACCGAGATGCCGCCCGACGCGATGACCGGGGCCTCACAGGCATTGGCGACGTGGGCCAGCAGTTCCAGGTTCGGCCCGGTCAGCGTGCCATCCTTGGAGACATCGGTGACCACGTACCGCGAGCAGCCGTCACGCTCGAGCCGCTCCAACACCTCCCACAGATCGCCGCCGTCGGTGACCCAGCCGCGTCCACGCAGCCGCCATTCGCCGTCGATGAGCTTCACGTCCAGGCCGACCGCGATCTTGTCGCCGTACTCGCCGATGGCGCGGGCGCACCAGTCCGGGTTCTCGATGGCCGCGGTGCCGATATTGACCCGCGCGCAGCCGGTGGACAGCGCCGCCTTCAACGATTCGTCGTCGCGGATCCCGCCCGACAGCTCGACCTTCACATCCAGCTCGCCGATGACCTCGGCCAGCAGTTCACGGTTGCTGCCCTTCCCGAACGCGGCGTCGAGATCGACCAGATGCACCCATTCGGCCCCGGCATGCTGCCAAGCCAGAGCGGCGTCGCGCGGCGAACCGTAACTGGTTTCGCTGCCCGCCTCCCCCTGAACCAGGCGCACGGCCTCACCATTGGCGACATCGACGGCGGGTAGCAGCACAAGACTCACGCAAGCATCCTAGTGGTTACCGAACGCCCGGCCGCCGTCGGCCTCGCCGGTCAGCGGTCCCCGGCATGAGATTCAGCGGTCCCCGGCATGGGATTCGAGGACGCGGTTGAGGGTGAGGACGAAATTGGCGCGCTCGGCGGCGGTGAAGCCCGGGAGCAGTTCGCGCTGGGCCGCTTCGAGCCTTTGGTCCAGATCGGCCAGGTGGGCCCGGCCCTCGGGGGTCAGGGTGAGTGTGTTGCGGCGGCGGTCGGCCGGATCGGGTGCACGCCGCACCAAGCCCCGGTCGGCGAGGTCGTTGACGGCGGCGACCACATCGCTGCGATCGATACCGGTGCGGCGGCCCGCCTCCGCCTGACTCAGCGGGCCGTGCTCGTCGAGGGTGGCCAGCAGGGCGTAGTGGTAGCGGCGGGAACCGGTGGGCTCCAACGCTTTTTCGGTGCAGCGGTTGGCGATGATCGCGACCTGGCCGATGAGGCGGGTGGGAAGGGCACGCAGCCTGCCGGAGGCCGCTTCGGTCGCGTTGTCCATAAAGCGAATCTAGCAAGACTCGTTGGGGCCACCCACGATAGGTGTCACCCGCGGATCCGGCCGACTCAGGCGGGCTGAGCCTGCGCGGTCGAGGTCGTGGCCTGCGCCAGAATCCGGGCCCGATACCAGGCGAGCGCCGCGGCGGTCGCGAAAACGGCGGTGGCCAGTGCCGCGGCGGTGCGCAGGCCCTGCCCGATGAGGAATTCCGTTGCCGCCCGGTTGATCTCGTCGAGGCTGTGGCGGTCGCGCTCATCGAACAGGACGGTGGCGCGCGGCCACTGATAGAGGATCGACAGCAGGAACTGCCCCGAGATCAGGAACACCAGCGAAGCGGCGGTCCAGCCCCGCCCCGTGCGATACCGCACCGCCACATAGGCGGCCGGGAGCGCGCACAGCGTCAGCACACCACCCATCGGCCGCATGACATCCCCGACCGCGACCACACTCATGAACTGCTGAGTCTCCGCCAGCGACTCGGGAATATCACGAAAGATATTGGGATACAGCAGCATTGTCTCCGAAGCGGTAGCCGCGAACGCGAAACTCGCGACCACCGCATAGACACCACTGATCCACAACGGAACGGCACTGGTTCTCATGACGACCTCCTGATCCAGTCAGGCTAGGTCGCCACTCCCCCGGAGCGGATCCGGAATCCGCCCGCATTGCGGCTCCGGAATCCACCCCGATGAACGACTCAGGGTCAGATCGAGTCGATCCAGTTGCGCAGCAGCTGCGCGCCCGCATCGCCGGACTTCTCCGGGTGGAACTGGGTGGCGCTCAACGGGCCGTTTTCGACCGCGGCCAGGAACGGGACGCCGTGTTCGGCCCAGGTCAGTTTGGCCGGGGCGATCTGGGAGTCGTTGTCGTTCCAAGCCCAGTGCTGGGCGGCGTAGGAATGGACGAAGTAGTAGCGGGTTTCGGCGTCCATGCCGGCGAAGAGGACGCTGTCGTCGGGGGCCTTCACCGTGTTCCAGCCCATGTGCGGGAGGACGGGGGCGTCGAGGCGTTCGACGGTGCCGGGCCATTCGGCGCAGCCTTCGGTTTCGACGCCGAATTCGACGCCGCGTTCGAAGAGGATCTGCATGCCGACGCAGATGCCGAGGACGGGGCGGCCGCCGGAGAGGCGCTTGCCGATGATGCGTTCGCCCCGGACGGAGCGCAGGCCCGCCATGCAGGCGGCGTAGGCGCCGACGCCGGGGACCACGAGACCGTCCGCGTTCAAGGCGATTTCGGGGTCGGCGGTGATGGTGACCTCCGCGCCGGTGCGCGCGAGCGCGCGGCTGGCGGAGTGCAGGTTGCCGGAGCCGTAGTCGAGGAGGGCGATCTTCTTGGTCACAGCGAGCCCTTCGTCGACGGGACGCCGGTCACGCGCGGGTCGTATTCGACCGCCGCGCGCAGAGCCCGTGCCACGGCCTTGTATTCGGCCTCGGTGATGTGGTGCTGGTCGCGGCCGTAGAGCACCCGCACGTGCAGGGCGATGCGGGCGTTGAGCGCGATCGACTCGAAGACGTGGCGGTTGATGACCGTCGAGTACGAGGCGGTCGGCGCGACGCTCGGAATGATGGTGTGCAGCATGTGATCCGGCTCGCCGGTGTGCACGCAGTACGGTCGCCCGGACACGTCGACCACCGCGTGCGCGAGGGTCTCGTCCATCGGGATGAAGCAGTCGCCGAAGCGGCGGATGCCCTTCTTGTCGCCGAGCGCCTGGCCCAGCGCCTGACCGATGACGATGGCGGTGTCCTCGACGGTGTGGTGGGCCTCGATCTCGATGTCGCCCTTGGCCTGGACGGTGAGGTCGAAGCTGCCGTGCTGGCCGAACGCGGTCAGCATGTGGTCGTAGAAGGGGACGCCGGTGGAGATGTCGGTCTTGCCGGAGCCGTCCAGGTTGAGCTCCACCACGATGGAGGATTCGCGGGTGGTGCGCTCGACGCGCGCGATGCGGTCGGCGGGACGTTCGGTGGTCATCGGGCGATCAGCTCCTCGGACGCCAGTTTCGCGCTGACGCGCAGGAATTCGTCGTTCTCGGCGGCCAGGCCGATGGTGGTGCGCAGGTAGCCGGGGATGCCGACATCGCGAATGAGCACGCCCTCGTCGAGGTAGTGCTGCCAGGCGCGCGGGGCATCGGCGAAGCGGCCGAACAGCACGAAGTTGGCGTCCGACGGAATGACGTCGTAGCCGAGTTCGGCGAGCGCGGCCATGACCCGGTCGCGCTGCCGCGCCAATTCGTGGACGCTGCCCAGGGTTTCGTCCGCGTGCCGCAGCGCCGCCCGCGCCGCGGCCTGGGTGACCACGGACAGGTGGTACGGCAGCCGCACCAGGAACAGGGCGTCGACGATCGCGGGCGCGGCCGCTAGGTAGCCGAGCCGCCCGCCCGCGAAGGCGAACGCCTTGGACATGGTGCGGGTGACGACCAGCTTGGCCGGGTACTTGTCGATCAGCGTGATCGCGCTGGGGGCGTCGGAGAATTCGCCGTACGCCTCGTCGACCACCACGATGCCGGGCGCGGCGTCGAGGATTCGCTCCAGGTCCGCGATCGGAATGCTGTGCCCGGTGGGGTTATTCGGACTGGTCACGAACACCACGTCGGGCTTCTTCTCGCCCACCGCCATGACCGCGTAGTCGATGTCGAGGGAGAAGTCGCCATTGCGCTTGGCCTCGATCCACTCGGTGTCGATGCCCTCGGAGATGATCGGGTGCATCGAGTAGGAGGGCACGAAACCCAGTGCGCTGCGGCCGGGTCCGCCGAAGGCCTGCAGCAGCTGCTGGAGGATCTCGTTGGAACCGTTGGCGGCCCAGACGTTCGAGACGTCCAGTGCGACGCCGGTCTGGCGGGTCAGGTAGGCGGCCAGATCGGTGCGCAACTCGACCGCGTCGCGATCGGGGTAGCGGTGCAGGTCGGCGGCCGCAGCGCGCACGGACTCGGCGACATCGTCGACAAGTGCCTTGCTCGGCGGGTGCGGGTTCTCATTGGTGTTGAGCTGCACGGGCACCGTCAATTGCGGTGCGCCATAAGGGCTCTTGCCACGCAGGTTGTCGCGAATCGGCAGATCGGCGAGCGAGATATTCGAGCCGGGGACGGTCACAGCATTCACCGCAGCTCTCCGAATCGCGCCTGCACAGCCTGACCGTGCGCGGGCAGATCCTCCGCATTGGCCAGCGCCACAACGTGTCCGGAGACATCCTTCAGCGCCGCCTCGGAGTACTCGACGACGTGAATCCCGCGCAGGAAGGTCTGCACGCTCAAACCCGAAGAGTGCCGGGCACATCCGGCGGTGGGCAGCACGTGATTGGAACCCGCGCAGTAGTCGCCGAGCGAAACCGGCGACCACGCACCGACGAAAACCGCTCCGGCGGAACGCACCTGGGCCGCGACACCGGAGGCGTCGGCGGTCTGGATCTCCAGGTGCTCGGCCGCGTAGGCGTTGACCACGCGCAGCCCCTGGGCGATGTCGTCGACCAGCACGGTGCCGGACTGCTTGCCCGACAAGGCTTCCGCGACGCGATCGTGGTGCTTGACGACCGCCATCTGCGCGGTCAGCGCGGCATCCACCGCATCGGCCAGCTCGACGCTGTCGGTCACCAGCACGCTGGCGGCCAGCACATCGTGCTCGGCCTGCGAGATCAGATCGGCCGCCACGTGCACCGGATCGGCGGTGGCGTCGGCCAGGATGGCGATCTCGGTGGGCCCGGCCTCGGCATCGATGCCGACCAGCCCGCGGCACAGCCGCTTGGCGGCGGTCACATAGATATTGCCCGGCCCGGTGATCATGTCGACCGGCTCCAGCTGCGCGCCATCGGTATCGGTGCCGCCGTAGGACAGCAGCGCCACGGCCTGCGCACCGCCGACCGCCCACACCTCCTCGACACCCAGCAGCTTGGCGGCGGCCAGGATGGTCGGGTGCGGCAGGCCGCCGAACTGGGCCTGCGGCGGCGAGGCGACGACGAGCGAATCCACGCCCGCGGCCTGCGCCGGAACCACATTCATGACGACCGAGGACGGGTAGACGGCATTGCCGCCCGGCACGTACAGGCCCACCCGCTCGACCGGAATCCACCGCTCGGTCACGGTGCCGCCGGGCACCACCTGGGTGGTCTTGTCGGTGCGGCGCTGATCGTTGTGCACCTTGCGGGTGCGCTCGATGGCGACCTCGAGGGCGGTGCGCACGGCCGGATCCAGCTCGGCGAGCGCCTTGTCCAGCTCGGCGGCGGGCACGCGCACCGAGGCGGGCTGCACGCCGTCGAACTTCAGGCTGAATTCCTGCGCGGCCTGCACGCCCCGATCGCGAATCGCCTCCACGACCGGTCGCACATGATGCAGCACCGAGTCCACGTCGACGCCCCCACGCGGCAGAGCCGCGCGCAGTTCGGCAGCAGTGGGAGTACGTCCGCGCAGGTCCACGCGGGCGAGCTCGATGCGGCTAGTCATAGCGCTGTGCAGTCCTTTGTCTTTGCTTGTTCCTGGGATCCGCGACGCAGTCGAAACCGCGTGCGACCAGCTACCAGCCTATCGGGTCGCCGCCAGCGCTTTACTTCCCGGCCGAGGTCGCGCGCTCGATTGCGGCGCGTAAGCCGTCGGGGGTGAGGTTTTCCACGGTGGTATCGCCGACTTTCACGACGGGAACATGGGTCAAACCGCCGTCGATGGCCTGCTGACTGTGCGAGGCGACGAAGCCGGCGTAGCGGCGGGAGTGAATGCAGTCGGCGATGTCGGGGCCCGCGACGCCGGCGTCGGCGGCGATCTGGACGAGGGTGTCGTCGCTGAGGCCCGGGCCGCCCTCGGCGGGCTGGTTCTCGAACAGCCGCTTGCTGAATTCGAGCCAGGCGGGCTTGTTCGCCACGGCGACACAGGTTCCGGCATTGGCCGCGCGGGCGGGGTAGTCGTCCTTGGACAGGCCGCCCAGGACGGCGACCATGTCGTACTCGGCGGAAACCGTGCCTGCATCGACCATGTCCGTCAGGCTTGGACCCGTGGTCGCCTCGAACTGACGGCAGATCGGGCACTGGAAATCGGTGATGACCGTGACGACGGTGTCCGCGCCGCCGAATCGCAGACGGCCGTCCGGGGTGAAGACCGCGGGCGGGGCGACCGCCGCGGCGGCTTCCTTCTTGTCGTGATCCTTGTGCAGGAAGCTCGCGGTGATGACGCCGATCAGGGCGATGATGACGATTGCCGCCCCCACCGAAACCGGGTTGATGATGCGGCGTTGCCCGGTCGCTCCGGCGACTTTCCGGCTGCTGCGATTCATGGTTAGCCATAATATTGCTGGTCAATTGTCCGGAATAGATTCGACACTCGAAAGTCAAGTCTTCCCGCGGTAAACAACGCAGAAAAAGAATCCGCAGCGGACAAGCTGTAGCAGGTATCGGACGTGGGAAAACGGGCGATTTGTAATCCCGGTCACGTTGACCTGGTATTTCGTTCCTTCGGACCATCAGCGCATGAATTTCATCGGCAAGCTCGTGGTTTTCGCCGCCCTGGGCGTTTGTGTCCTGGGCTCGGCACTCGGAATGCCGGTCACGAATAAGGCCGCGGCCGATCCGGCCCCCGCCGAGTGCGTCACCGATAACTCGGTGCCGAATCGCTCCACACTCACCTGCCCGCCCGGAGTGGGCGCCGGATTGCACGCCTACATCCAGTGCCGCGATATCGGCGGCATCCTGCACACCCGCATCGGCGCCACGCTCGGGGCCGAGGGCGGGGTCTCGGAGGCCGACTGTGCCTCCGGAGAAACCGGACCGGCTTGATCACTCGATCGAAAGGTTCTCCCATGTCCGCAACGCTGGTACGAACCCGCACGACCAAACGTGGCGCTCGGCAGGCCAAGGACTGCAAGCGCAATCGACGCGGCCTCTACGCCGCGGCCGCCTTCGCCTCGCTGGCCACCGCCATGGTGGGCGTGCAGGCCGGGGCGCAGGCTCCGGCGCTGCCGGTGCCGCCGATCGATCTCGGCACCCGTCCCGCGATCGGTGACGCCCAGCAGCCGGTGAATCCGCTCGGCGTGCCGCTGCCGCCGGAGATCGGGGCCGGATTGCAGAACCTCGGCGACGCGGTGCCCGGACTCGGGGCCGCGGCGCAGGATCTGGGCAATGGGGCGGGGCCGAATCTCGGTGCGGCCGTGCAGGATCTGGGCGCGGCCGCGCAAGGGGCCGGGGTGCCGGTGCCGGATCTGGGTGCGCTGGGCCAGAATCTGGGTCCGGCCGCACAGGGGATCATCGATCAGGCGGTGAACGCGCTGGGTGGCGCGGCGGCCGGGACTCCGGCACAGCCAGGACTGGCTCAGCTGCGGGACATGTTCTCGCCGCCTGCCCAATCCCCCCGTACCGCACCGGCTTCCGGCGGCGCGACGGTTTCCGGAGGCGCGCCGTTGGCCGAGGGTGCGACGCCCGCCGCCGGGCTGCTCGGCCCCGCCTCCTCGCCGGTGGCGCAGCTGGCCGAGGTGGCCGCGCAGGTGGTCGGCTCGCGAATCGATCTGGGGCAGTTGGGTTCCTGGGCCGATCAGACCTTCCCGTCGGGACCGTTGCGGCAACCGGTCGAGGATCTGCTGGCCTTCGTGAGCCAGGCGCTCGAGGGTGCCGGGTCGCGTCGCCGAGACCTGGCCGAAGACCCGGTCACGGAGCTGATCAACGCCGGCCGTGCGCTGTTCGGGTTCCCGCGGGACGCGGTCGGCACCGGTGACCCGGTGCAGCAGCTCGCGGAAACCGTGCGGAACCTGGTCGCGAATCCGGGGGCCGGACTGGACGCGCTGGGTGCGTCGGTGCTCGGTTTCGCGGCGCCCGCCATGGGCGGACTGGCTCCCCTCCTCGGTTTCCTCACCCCGGTACTGGGTTTGATCTCTGACCCGGGTGCGGCGGCCGCGCCGCTGCTGCACGAGCTGCGGGAGATGATCATGGGCACCGGTGTACGCCGGGATGCCGCGCTGCCCTTGCTGGCGTTGCCGATCGTGGGCCTGTTCGCCATCGTGCCGTTGCTGTTCGCCGGTGCGCTCGCGATCGGTGCGATCGGCATAATCGGGGCGCTCGTGGTGGCCGCGATCGTGGCCGCGCCCTTGATCATCGGCGCCCTGGTGATCGGCGGCATCGTGCTCGCGGTGCTGGCCATCCCGGTGCTCGTGGTCCTGGCGATCATCGCGATCCCGGTGGCGCTGATCGTGCTGCCGGTGGCGTTCGTGGCGTTCCAGGTGCTGGCTCCGGTGATCCTGGTGGGCGGCATGATCGCCTTCGCCGCCATCGTGGTGGGCGGGATCGCGCTGGCCGCGGTGTTCCTGGGGCTGGGCGGTACGGCACTGGCGGGCATTTTCGTGGCGACGCTGGCGGCCGGATTGCTTGCGACGGTGTTCATTCCGTTCCCGGGCCTGATCATCGCGCCGATCGCCTTCTCGGTCATCGCCTTCGGCACGCTGCTGCTGGGCTCGATCGGGTTGGCGGCCGTGGTGTTCGGCACCCTGGGTGTGGCCGCGCTGGCTGCCCTCGCGCTGTTCGCGGCGCTGGTGGTGGCGTCGTTCTTCACGCCGTTCGGCCTGATCACGTTGCCCGCCTTGGCAATTCTCGGTGTGGCGGCGCTGATCCTGTTCGGCGCGGCCGGATTGGCGGCGGGCGCGGTGATCGGCGCGCTGTTCGTGACCGGGTTGGCGGCGCTGTCGGTGGTCGGCTCCGCCGCTGTGATCGCGCTGCTCGTCCTGGCGCTGGCGGCAACGGCGGTGCAACTGGCCTCCATCGTGGCGCTCTGGTTCGCCGGTGCGGCCGCCGGGCTGATTCTCACCGCAGCGGGAGCCATTGCCTCGGCCGTGGCGGTCGCGGCCGGTCTGATCGCCACCGCCGCACTGGTTTTCGCGCTGCCCATCGTCGGCCCGCTACTGGCCCCGGTGTTCCTGGCGGTGCTGGTCGGCATTCCGGCCGCGCTGGGGCTGCTGTTCCTGTTCGGTGGCCTCGGCTTCGCCGGGCTGCTGCTGGCGTTCTGCACCACCGCGCTGCTGAGCCTGGTCGTGACCTGGGCATCGGTCACGGTGATCGCGGGCGGGCTGCTGATGCTGCTCATGCCCTACACCATCCCGTTCGTGCTGCCCGCGCTGATCGCCTTCGCCGCCATCGTTTCCGCGGCCGTGATGGGTTTGGCCGCACTGGATTTCGTATTCACCTTCGCCCCGTTCGTGGTGCTCTTCGCGGGTGCGATCGCCCTGGCGCTGGCGGCCGTGGCCGCGGTGGCCGTCGGCGGACTGGCCATCAACGTGCTCGGCTTCGGCATGCTGACGCTGACGCTCGGCGCGCTGATCCTGATCAATCCGCCGCTGGCCCTGCTGGCGCTGCCGCTGCTGCTGGCCGCGATGCTGTTCACCGTGCTCGGCGGCATCGGCGGCACCGCGATCGTGACGGGTTTGCTCGGCGGCCTGGTCGCCGTGCTGACCGTGGCGAGCGGAATCCCCATGGCGCTGGCCGCTTTGCTGATCATCGGCACCTTCGTCTACGCCTCGCTGCTGTTCCCGCCGTTCGCCCTGGTGGCGATTCCGGTGGCGATCGCGGCGACGGTGGCGGCGCTGGCGGTCATCGGTGCGGTGATCGCCGCCGGGCTCATCATCCTGGGCGCGGTGGGGATCGCCGGCACGGCACTGGCCCTGGCGGTCGCGCTGGCCGCGACGGTGGCAATGATCCCCGTCGGCATCGCGGCTCTCGCTCTGGCCGTGGTGTTCTCGCTGCCGTTCCTGATCGTGGGCCCATTCGCCCCGATCCTGTCCACCGCCCTGTCGCCGATCATCGCGCTGGCTCTAGCCGCGGTGTGGTCGCCGTTCCTGGTGGCCGGGCTGGTCGTCGCGGCAGCGGCCTTGGGTATCAGCGCCTTCGGCCTGCTCGCGGTGCCGCTGTTCGCGCTGACCCTGTTCACCGGGCTGTGGATCGCGGCGAAGGGCCTGGTGCTGCTGGCCTTCCTGGCCACCCTGCCCTTCATTTTCTCGGCGCTCCCCATCCTGGCCGCCGCGGCGGCGGTGATCCTGGTGCCGCTGGCTTTGGTGGCCATCCCGGTCCTGGCCGTGGCAGCGCTGGGCGCGGCGGCGGTCGTGGCCGTGCCGCTGCTGGTGGCCGGTGCGGGCTTGGCGCTGGCCATCGGAATTCCTGTACTGGCCATCGGGATTCCGCTACTGGCCATCGGGATTCCACTGCTGGCAGTCGGCACGCTGATCGCTCTGGCCGCCCTGGCGGCGGTGGCGATCCCGCTCCTCGCGCTGGCCGCCATGGCCGCGGCGGCGGTGGCCGCACCGTTCCTGCTCGGCGGCGCGGTACTCACCGCGGTGATCGGAATTCCGGCGCTGGGCATCGGCATTCCGCTCGCTCTGATCATCCTGGCCACGGTGGTGCTGCTCGCTCTGCTGCTGCTCCTGCTGGATCCGGCGTTCCGGTCGTACATCATCTCCGCGATTCGGGCGGCCTTGGATCCTGGTGCCACCGGTGGCGGTGCGGCCGCGACCGGGACGCAGTTCCTGGACAGCATTACCGATACGGCGAGCCTGGATCAGGTCATCGCCGGGCTGATGAAGCTGCTCGCGCCGGCGAATCAGCCCGCTGCCGCGCCGGTTGCGCACGCCGAGATCCCGCTGGTCGGGGCCGAGGCGTCGGACGGCTTGCGGGACAGCGACTCTCGACGCCTGGTCTCGGTCGGAGTCTGACGCATCAATCGAACGCTTCACTCCCCCAATGGAATCCCATCAATCGAAGGAGATCGCCATGAGTATCGAAGCCAATGAACCCACCATCCCGTTCGCCACCGTCGATCCCGCGCTGCATCTCGAGTACCTGTACGGCCCGCAGTGGGCGGGCGTCATGCGGATCGTGGAGCGCGCCGCGCAGCTCACCGCCGAAGAGCGGGAGCGGATGAACGCCGAGGCCGGTAAGCGCATGCAGGACAGCATGAGCGCGCTCACCGGCGGCGGCGCGGGCGGGCTGGCCGGGCTGCTGTCGGGCCTGGGCCAGCAGCAGTCGGCGGACCCGCAGCCGCTGCAGATCGCGAGCGAGACGGCCAAGGAGTTCGGCCGCTCCCGCAATGTGCAGGTGGCGGGTTTGATTGCCGGGCAGGCGGTTTCGGCGACCCCGTCGACCGGTGGCGATATCGCCGGGCTGCTGCAGTCGCTGAGTTCGATCGGCACCCTGACCGTGGTCAGCCAGGCCGTGACGGCCGCCGTGCTGAGCGACCTGGTGGGCCGCGGCCGCTACACGCAGGAGGTGCACGACGCCCTGATGCAGCCGTGGACCGCGGTCATCTCCTGAATCCTCCGACGGCAGTGAGGAGTACGCCATGATCGAGACGAGATTCGCCACCGCCGGTGTCACCGATCCGCTCGGTGGTCTGCTCGACACCCGTTCCGCGCCGGTGGGTTACGGCTATTACGAGGAGAACGCCTCGGATGCCGAGACCCGCGAGCGCTGCCACGTGCCGCGGCGCGGCCCGGTGGGCTGGTGGAACCGGCACCGCACCGCGCGGCTGGGCGTCGGCCTGGCGCTCGCCGCGAATCTGGCCCTGCTGCCCGCGGTGCAGGATGCCGTGCTGACGGGGCTGTCCCATGTCGCTTAGCGCGGGACGGCGGGTGGCGACGGTCATCGTAGGTTGCGCGATGACCGTCGCCGCCCTGGCGGGTTGTTCGCGGCCGCCAGCGAGCACACCCGCCGCCGACCCGGATACCGCGGACTGCGCCGGCGGCGGCCGGGTGATCGGCGGCCTGCAGGGCACCTTCACCTCGCTCTCGGCCGAACTCAATGGCATCGGCCCGGCTTCCGAGCGCGGTGACCTGGCCGAACTCGGCGCTCACGTGCGCGAGGCGGCACGCCTGGCGGCACTCATCGACACCGATCTGGACAGCGCGGCGGGTACGATGACCTCGCCGCTGCCCCGGCGGGCCTTCACGGCCGTGGCCGATGCCGGAGCCGCACTGCACTACGCTTTGACGCAACTCGCTCGGGCGGTCGAGGCTGGTTCGCCGCAACAGACAGTCGACTCGGTGCAACGCTCACTACACGCGCTCGACACATCGGTGGAGGGTATGCGGATGTCCTGTTCCACGGTTTTCGCCGATTCCACGGTCGCGCCGACCACCACACCGGCCGTCCCGCATGGCCCGGCCGGGCCCACCATCGCACCGGAACCGCGCCGGTAGGGGTCCGATTGCCGGATCAGGATGCCGGAGATCCCCGCGCGGCCTTCGCCGCCCGCCTGACCGCGCTGTTCGCGGCGGCGGGCCTGCCGCCGGTGAAACAGGTGATCCGCGCGGCCAATACGCGGCTGCGGCCGGGCTGTACGCCGATCACGGCGCAGCGGATCAGCGATTGGCGGCTGGGCAATCGGACTCCCGCCACCTTCGAGGCGGTCGTGCCGGTGCTGGAGGTCCTGATCCGGGACGCGCGGCAACGGCCGCCGGACCCCGACGTCGACCCGACCCTGCTGGATCCGCGCCACTGGCAGGCGGATTGGCAGGCGGCGAAGTCGGCCAAGGACAGCGTGGACACCGGCCGCCCGCCCTATCGCGGGCTCGCCGCCTATCGCGCCGCGGACGCCGACCTGTTCTTCGGGCGCACGGCCGCGCTGCGGCGGCTCTGGGACCTGATCGAGGCGGCCGAGGCCGGTTCCGACCCCGCGCTGGTGGTCCTGCTCGGCGGGCGCGGCGTGGGGAAGTCATCGCTGCTGTGGGCCGGTGTGCTGGCGGATCCGCGCGGACGGGTGCCGGTGGTCGTCGCCCCGGGCGACGATGTGTCCGCGGCCCTCGCGGCGGCGGGCCCCGGGCCGCGATTGTTGTTGGTGGACAAGGCGCGCCGCCTGTTCACCCGCTGCACTCCCGAAGTCGCCGACCGGTTCCTCACCCGGTTGGCCGAGGTGTCGGCCCCGGACGCCGAACCGCGCACCACCGTGGTCCTGGTCTGTGACAACGGTTTTCTCACCGACCTGACCGATCATCCGGTGACCGCCGCCGCGCTGCGGAATCCGTCCATGCTGCTGGAGCCGATGTCGGAAGCCGAACTGCGCGAGGCGATCACGCGCCCCGCCGCCGTCACCGGATTGAAGGTGGAGGACAGCCTGATCGAGGTGCTGCTCGCCGACCTCGCCCCCTTCGACCCGCACAGCCCCATCCGCCTGCCCATGTTCTCCTACGTCCTGCGCGAAACCTGGGAGCACCGCCACGGCCGCACCCTGACCCTCGACGCCTACCGCGAAACCGGCGGCGTGCACGAGGGTTTCGCGAAGGGCTGCGAGATCCTCTACGCGCGCCTCGACGAACGCGAGCAGGCCGCGCTGCGTCACGTCCTGATGGCCCTCACCTTCATCGGCCCGACCTCCGTCCAGCGCGACCGCCTGTCCCCCGAGGTTCTCATCGAGGAGGCCGAGGACCCCGACATCACCCGCGCGGTCATCGCCTGGCTGATCCGCAATCAGCTGGTGGTCCGCCACAAGGACCGCATCGAACTGGTCCACGAACTGCTGCTCACCGCCTGGCCGCGAATGAGCGAATGGATCGGTGAGGAACGGGAATTCGCGGCCCTGCGCCCGCACATCGAGGCCGACGCCCGCGAATGGGCCCGCCAGGGGCGTCCCGCCGGCCTGCTCTATTCCCGCACCCGCCTCGAGGACGCGCTGACCTGGCTGCGGCGCACCGGCACCCCCAACCGGCTGGCCCGGGAGTTCCTGTCCGAGGCCACCGTTCGCCATCGCCGTCGGGTGCGGCGGGTGCGCACCTTCCAGGCCGCCATCGCGGTGCTCACGGTGCTGGCCGTGGTGCTGGCGGCCGCACTGCTGGTCGGCCGCGCCTCGGTGGCCGAGGAACGCCGGGGCGCGTGGCTGGGCGAGATCATCGGCGAGTCCCAGCGCCTGGAGCAGATCGATCCGGGCCTGTCGGCTCAGCTGGCGCTGGCGGGCTACCGGATGAACAGCGACGACCCCGCCGCCCGGGCGAGATTGCTGGCGGCACAGAGCCTTCCGCTGAATCTCGCCTCCGCCGAGGCACACGCCGGAAGGGTCGCCGGCCTGGCCGCCGCACCCGCCCGCGGGCTGGCGGCCAGCGGTGGCGGCGACGGCACGATCCGATTGTGGGATCTGTCCGACCGGCGGGCGATCACCGCCGTCGGCAACCCGCTCACCGGCCACCGCGGCCGGGTGGCGGCGGTCGCGTTCGACCGCTCGGCCGACACCCTGGCCAGTGCGGGCGAGGACGGAACAATTCGCCTGTGGGACATCGCGACCCCGCGCGAACCGAAAGCACTCGCCGCCTTCGACCTCGGCGCCCCCGCCACCGCCGTCCGCTACCTACCCGGTGACCACATCCTCCTCGCCGCCGACGCCGCCGGAGCACTCACCACACTCGATGTGTCCGCGCCGCAGTCGATTCGGCGAATCGCCACGGTGCCCGCGCACACCGGCCCGATCCACGCGCTCGCGCTAGACACCGACCCGATCCCGCGCGGCGACGTGATCGAGGACCCGGATCCCGCTGCGCCGCAGAGCAGCGAAACCCCTTCCAAGGGAACCGATCCCGCACGACCGGACATACCCATCGACACCCCTGCAGCACCGCCGCTGGCAGCCACCGCCGGGGATGACGGGACCATCCGACTGTGGTCCGTGGGCGCGAACGGCGAAATGACCTCCGTCGGGGCCGGATTGACGGCGCCGGGCCGCGTCGGGGCACTCGTGCTGGGACCGAACGGCCTGCTGGCGGCGGGGACTGCGGAAGGGACGCTGCTCACCTGGGACGTGCACGAGCCGGACGCGCCCCGGCCGATCGACCGGGCGACCGAGCGGCAGGTGCCGATCCTCGGGCTGGCCCTCGCGCACGACGGTGAGGCGCTGGTGGCGACCGAATCGGATGGGGCCCTGCGGGTATGGGACACCCGCGCGCGGGGGCAGGTGCGGCCCACCGGATTCGTGATCCAGGGCAGCGCCGGATCCATGGGCCCGATCGCCCTGCTCTCCGACACCCGCTCGGTGACCGCGGGCGCGGACGGGCACGTCGTGGTGTGGCACACGCCGCTGGTGCACGTGCCGATGTTGTTCAGCGACGGGCTGACCGACGCCGCGCTGGCCCGGGACGGCGGGCTACTGGCGGCCGGGCTGCGCGACGGCCGGGTCCAGCTGTGGGAGATCGGCGATCCGCGGCGGGCGCGGCCGGTGGGCGAGGTGAGCACCGGGCCGCAGGATCGCGTGGGTGTGCGGGTCGCCCTCCACGCGGGCGGTGAACTGCTGGCCACCGGCGGCGAGGCTGTCCTGCCCGCGGACGGTGGCGCGGCGTCCCCGGGCGGCGGGGAGATGACCGCCGGTGGGGTGCGGTTGTGGGATGTGCGAGACCATGCGCATCCCCGGCCGTTCGGGCCGGTCTTGCCCGAAAGCCGGGGCGACGTCGTGGTTTTCGGCCCGGAGGATCGGCTGGTGGGCGGCGGTGCGACGGGCGCGCTCCGGGTGTGGAACGTCGCCGACCCGGCGAATCCGCACCCGGTGGGTGCGCTCCTGTCAGGGTCGGATCGCGAGTTGCGGACCGCCGCCATCGCGCCGTCGGGCACCGTGGTCGCCGCCGGTGATGACCTGGCCCGGATTCATCTGTGGGACTTGGCCGATCCCGCGCATCCGGTCCATCGCACGGTCGATGCCGGTGGCGCGAATGTCGAGGTACTGCGTTTCACGCCGGACGGCGCCCACCTGTTGGCGGGCGATGACGCGGGGATGATCCGGTCCTGGCGGGTCGCCGATCCGGCCCGCCCGCCCCGGACCATCCGCGCGCACGTCGGTGCGGTGCGCACCCTGGATCTGGATCGGGACGGGCGTCGCCTGGTCTCCGGCGGCGACGATCGCACGGCGCGGCTCTGGGATGTCGTTGACCCGGAAGGTATTTCGGCGGCGGGCGCACCGCTGTCGGCGCCGGTCGGCTGGAGCTGGTTCGTGTTCCTCCCGCCGCAGGATCCCAGCCGCGTGTTCGCGGTGGGCGATCAGAACTCCGCGCTGTGGTTCTCCGAACCCGAAACGGTGGCGGCGCGGCTGTGCGCCGCTACCGGCGAGCGGATCGGGGAATCGTTGTGGCGGGAGATGTTTCAGACGGTGCCCTTCGTGCGTTCCTGTCCGTAGCGGGTGGCGACCAGATGTTGCTGGACGAAGGTCCACGCGTTCTGGGTGACGAAGTAGAGCAGGATGGCGATGGGCATGAACGGGCCGACCAGCAGGGCTCCGGCGGGGAATACCCACTGGGACAACGAGTTCATGATTCGCGCGGAGGATGCCGCGGCGCCTTCGGCGGGCGGGGTCTGGCGGGCGATGGCCGCGCGGGCGGTGAAGTGGGTGGCTATCGCGGCGATGACCATGAGTGGAATCGCCACGGCGGCAATGGTTCCGAATGCCGATCCGGCGTCGGACAGGGTTCCGGCCAAGGGAGCGCCGAAGAGTTTGGCGTCCAGGAACGATTGCACCTGGGTGGAGTTGAAGACGTAGTTCTCGGTGTGGCCGGGCTGGAACGACCGCAGCACGTGGTACAGGCCGATGAAGACCAGCGTCTGCCCGATGATCGGCAGGAAGCCGGTCAGCACATTGACGCCGTTCTCCTTCTGGAGTTCCTGCATTGCCAGCGCCTGCTTCTCGGTGTCGCCGGCGTGCTTGCGTTTGATCTCCTGAATCTGCGGCTGCATCTCGGCCAGCGCCCGGGAGAACTTCAACTGGGCCATGAACGGGCGGATCAGCAGCGCCCGCAGGGTCATGACCAGGAAGACGATGGCCAGCACCCAGGCCAGGCCACTGGTCGCGCCGAGGATCGACGCGAAGGCGGTGTGCCACAACCACAGGACGGCGGACACGGGATAGTAGATGAAATCGAGCACGGAGTACCTCGCTGCGCAGCGCCCGCACACCGGGTGCGGGCGAAGGGAATTGGGGATAGCGAAGAACCCGACCGTGCGCTCCGGTCACGAGAACCGGTGCGGCGCGGTCAGGCCGCGAGGACTCCGGGTGCCCGCGGGCGGGGACGGCCCGCCGCATCGGGATTGCTCTGCCGCAGGAACGTCCCCCGGCGGCGCTTCCCGGCCGATTCGGCCGGACCGGCGGGTGCGGCCGCGACCAGCAGCGGCCCCCGCGCCGACAGCACCGCCGCGGTGACCGCGACCACCGCGGCCGCACCCAGGACGATCAGCGAATCCGGTGTCGCCGCGGCCAGATAGACCACGGCGAACGCGGACACGACGAGCGCGCACACCAGCAGCGCCGTAGCTCGAATCCGCGTGACCATGCGTCCGACAGTACCCAAGATCGGGCGCCCGGGCACAGCGTGTGCCGCACAACACCGCGGTGACCGGCGCGGATCTACTCGGCGACGAGGCGCTTGATGATCATGGGCTCGGCCAGGATGCCCTCCAGGACACCGGCCACGTGCTGGAAGTGCTCGGTTACGAAATGCTTCTCGAGGGCGTCGGCGTCGACCCATTCCTCCACGACGACCATGTGTGTGGGGTCGTTCGGGTTGGTGAAGGGCTGGTAGGTGAGGCAGCCGGGTTCGGCCAGGGACGGCTCGATCATGGCCTCCAGGGCGGTGCGCAGGCGGTCCTCGTGGCCGGTGGCGGCGCGCAGTTCGGCGACGACGTGCAGGGTCATGGTGTTCGCTCCTCGAAATATCGGATCGTTGTGGCTGTTCGGAAGATGCTGGCTCAGCGGCCGATCGGGCCCTCGCCCGCGCCGGTGGTACGCAGAGCAGTGGCGATGGCGTCGAGGTCGGCCGGAGTCAATTGCAGTGTGGCACCGCCGATCCAGCCGTCGACCTGTTCGGGGTTGCGTGCGCCGACGATGGCGCCGGTGACACCGGGCCAGGTCAGGGTCCAGGCGATGGCGACCGCGGAGACGGTGGTGTCATGCGCCGCGGCGATCGGCCGCAGCGCCTCCACCAGCGCGAGGTTGGCGGCGAGGTCGGTGGTGAACTCCGGGAATCCCTTGCGCCAGTCGTCATCCGGCAGATTCGCGACGCGCTCGGCCGAGAAGGCTCCGGTCAGCAGGCCGGAGTGCTGCGGCTGGTAGATGATGCCGCCGGTGTGATGCGCTGACGCCCAGGCCAATTCGTCGGCCGCCTGCCGCTTGATCAGCGAGAACTGCGGCTGAATCGCGTCGACGTGGGCGATGGACTCGGCGATCTCCAGTTGCGGCACATCGTGATTGGACAGCCCGATGGCCCGCACCTTGCCCTCCTGCACCAGGTCGGCCATGGTCTGCCAGTACTCCTCGAGCGGCGTCCGGTGCGCGTCGGCCACCCCGTCGGGATCCGAGAAGTCCAGCGAGGCGCCGGTATCGGGCCAGTGCACCTGGTACAGGTCGATGCGCTCGACATTCAGCCGCCGCAGCGAATCCTCGACCTCGCGGCGCACGCTGTCGGCGGCCATGATGCGCTTGGGCGCGGCGGCGCGGTCGTTCTCGTCCCAGACCAGGCCGACCTTGGTGAAGACGTAGGGCCGGTCGGCCTCGGGCAGTCCGGCGATCGCCTTGCCGACCACTTCCTCGGAGTGCCCGAGCCCGTAGACCGCGGCGGTGTCGATCCAGTTCACACCGGATTCGACGGCGCGGCGGATGGTGGCGATGGAATCGGCGTCGTCCTGGGCGCCCCAGGTGTAGCGCCAGCCCGAGCCGCCGATCGCCCACGCGCCGAATCCGATCCGGCTGATGTGCATATCGGTGGTGCCCAGCTGTGCGGTGGGGAGAGAGGTCATCGTGTGCTCCTCATATCTCTTTCGCCGTCTTGTCCGGCGCTGAGCACTACTTTCGTCCGGTCGAAGCGGGGTAAACAGTGCGGCGCTTGCCTGGGCACCGCATGACCAGGATGAACCCCGCCCGGTTCTTGGTTAACTGGAGTCATGACCTTGGACCGCCGCGCCGAACTCGGTGAATTCCTGCGCTCCCGCCGCGCCCGGCTCAGCCCCGAGGAGGTGGGCCTGGTCGATCACGGCGCCCGCCGCCGGGTTCCGGGCCTGCGCCGCGAGGAGCTGGCCCTGCTGGCCGGGGTGAGCGTGGATCACTATGTGCGCCTGGAGCAGGGCCGCAGCCTGCAGTTCTCCGAGTCCGTCCTGGACGCGGTGGCGCGGGCGCTGCGCCTGAATCAGGTTGAGCGCGATCACCTTTACCTGCTGGCCCGCCCGTGGTCGGGCGAGGAGCCGCCCGCCACCCAGGAGGTGCGGCCCGGCCTGCGCCGCCTGCTCGACGCCGCCCACGACGTGCCCGCCTACATCGTCGGCCGCGGGGTCAGCGTGCTGGCCTGGAATCGCCTGGCGGCGGCCCTGATCACCGATTTCGGCGCGCTCGCCCCCGAGCAGCGCGATTTCCTGCACCTGGTCTTCCTCGACGAGGGCGCCAAGGACCTCTACGAGGACTGGGACGACAAGGCCGCCGACACCGTCGCCTACCTGCGCGTGGACGCCGCCCGCAATCCGGGCGACCCGCGCATCACCGCGCTCATCGACGAAATGAACGCCGAGAGCCCGGAATTCGCGGAACTGTGGGAGCGCCACGAGCTCAAGGACAAGACCCACGGCCGCCACATCTACCGCCACCCCATCGTCGGCCGCCTGGAGCTGGGCTACGAAACCCTGCGTCTCCCGGACGATCCCGATCAGGCGCTGGTCGCCCACCACGTCGAGCCCGGCTCCCCCAGCGCCGACGCCCTGCGCCTGCTGGCCTCCCTGTCCGCCGAGAAGGCCGAGCTGCGCTGAGCGAAGACCTCGTCATCCCGGCGTGCTTTTGGCCGGGATCCACACCGCCGCAGTAGATTCCGGCCAAAAGCGCGCCGGAATGACGGGGTGGGCACAAACGCCGAGCGCCGCACCGGATATCCGATGCGGCGCTTGGTGGCTCGCGTCCTACTTGGTGTCGCTGTCGATCTGCAGGTTGCCGTTGCCCGGGTCGATCACCCGCAGCGTCACCGACTTGTTGCCGCCGCCCTTGGTGGTCAGGCTCGCCAGCGAGATGTCCACCGAGCCATCGGCATTGTTGCTGTCGTTGCCGCGCGCGCCCTCGATGGTGGAGTAGCGCTGGATCGGGTTGGCGGTCCAGTAGCTCTGGAACGAGGACAGGCTGCCGTACACCTGCTGCGCGGCGGGCGTGAGCTTGTTCCACGCCTCGGAATAGCGCTGCGAGGTCAGGGCGTCGTAGAACTTGTCCACCGCGTCCGCGCCATTGCCGACGCTGACGGTGGCCGCGCTCTTGGTCTGGCCCAGGCCCGACGGCGTGCCCTTGGTGGCGCTGGCCGAGACCGACGCCTTGGTGGTGCTGCCGCTACTTCCGCCGGAGGTGTTGCTGGATCCGGAGTTGCTCAGCAAACCGAACGCGATACCGCCCGCGACCACCACGACCGCGACCAGTGCGATCCAGATCAGCTTCTTGCGCGAGCCCGATTCCGACTCCGGTTCCGGCGCATAGTGATTGCGCGTCGGCGGCCCGGCGTTCATGGGCGGGCGCGGCGGCGGGGTCTCCAGCAACTGCGCCTGGCTCATCGCCCCGGTCGGGATGTCGACATTGGCCGAGGGCC
>NZ_BAFX01000065.1 GCF_000308815.1 Nocardia concava NBRC 100430 | reverse complement strand
CCGCGGCATCGAGCACCGCGATGACCATCGATGCGCGAATCAGCCAGTGCGCGAAGATCATTCCCGCACCCGCGGCGGCCAGTGCCGCGACGAGATAGCCGTCGCTGCGCAGCGCGGCCGGTGTCTGCCCGAGCGCGATATCGCGCAGCATGCTCCCGCCCAGACCGGTCGCGATGGCGATGACCGCGACACCGATCACGTCGATGCGATCGGCGCGCGCCCGCACGGTGGCGGTCACCGCGCCCGCGAGCGCGCCGACCGCCACCGCCGCCAGATCCAGGGCCGCCGGAATGTGCGGCGATCCGGTCACGGCCGCGCCGCGAGAGCGCTGGCGAGAATGCCGGAGCGCGCCAGTTCGGTTCCGTGCGTGACGGATTCGATCCAGTCCGCGGTGGTGGCGACCGCCGCGAACCGGGATTGCAGCACCACCAGCACCGACTCGTGCAGTTCCTTGGCGGCGATCGACCCGGCCTGGTTGGCCATGGCGAGGGTGCCGGTCGCGTCGGAGAGGAATTCGACGGCGAAGCCGCGGTGCGCGGCCTCGCGCGCGGTCGACTCATCGCAGTTCTGGGTCATGTAACCGCAGATCACGAGGGTGTCCACGGCGCGCTCGGTCAGCCACCGCCCCAGTTCGGTGCCGGTGAAGCTGGAGGGCAAGGTCTTCTCCACCAGCAGGTCGTAGGGCCGTTCGGCCACGGTGGGGTGCAGCGCGAAACCCGTGCTGCCCTGCGCGAAGAGCGGGGATTCCGGGGGAGCGATGTGCTGCACGACAGCGATCGGTATCCCGGCGTCGTTCGCCGCATCCATGGCCGCCGCGATATTGGCCAGGCTGATATCCAGCGGGGGATAGGCGATGGGCAGGTTCCCGACCACGTACTCGTTCTGGACGTCGATGACGATCAGGGCTCGTTTCATACGAATCAGCCTGGGCGCGGCCGCAATCGCGAACCAGTACCGTGTTCATCCCCGGTCTCACCCGAACCGGGGTTTGCCGGAACCCCCATAAGATTTCCGGTCGTGGAGGAGACCTCTCAGATCGGCGCGTTCCTGCGCTCGCGCCGGGCCCGGCTGCGGCCCGAGGACGTGGGCTTGACCGTCTACGGCACCCGCCGCCGCGTCCCGGGCCTGCGCCGCGAGGAACTCGCCCAGGTGGCGGGCATCAGCGCGGACTATTACGTTCGCTTCGAACGCGGCCGCCTCGACAATGTCTCGGATTCGGTCATCGCCGCCGTAGCCACCGCGCTGCGCCTGGACCCCGACGAACGCCGGCACCTCCACAACCTCGCCCACCCACCGGCGTCCGATCTGCCCGTGACGCCGCAGGTCCGGCCGCGATTGCGGCAGCTCGTCGACTCGCTCGACCCGACGCCCGCCTACGTGGTCGGCCACCACACCGACATCCTCGCGTGGAACCGCGCCGCCGCCTTGGTCTTCGACATCGATTTCGCGACCGTCCCCGTCGCCGAACGCACCTGGGCGCACCTGATGTTCCTGAACGACAACGTCCGTCGCGTCGCGGCTCCCACCTGGCCCGACATCGCCCGCCGGGTCGTCACCTACCTGCGCCTGCGGGCCAGCGCCCGCCCCGACGACACGCGACTGCGCGAGCTGATCACCGCCATGACCACCGCCAGCGATCAGTTCCGGTACATGTGGGAGACGCACGACGTCGCCGACATCGCGCACGGCCGCTATCACCTCGACCACCCGCGCGTCGGTGAACTCCACCTGGACTTCGAATTCCTGAATCTGCCCGCCGACCCGGGCGTTCGCGCTCTGGTCCTCTACAGCGCAGAGCCCGGCACGCCGTCGGAGCGGGCATTGCGTGAACTCACTCGACGTGACGCGGATCCGGCCGCGAAATAGCTGAAACACACATTTCAGACCCGAAATTCGCGCGCCGATCGCAGCCGGGTGCGGCAATCACGCGAGATACCTGGAATAGTTGGGACCGAACGCACAGAGACCAAGGCGAAAGCGGGGATGTTGGTGACTTCGACTGACGGTGTGAGCGGGGTAAGCACGGTGAAGGATGCGCCGCCCTCGCCATCGAACACCCTCGAGCGCGATGTCCAGACCCTGGAAAAGGCGATCTACGAAGTCAAACGCGTGATCGTCGGCCAGGATCGGCTGGTCGAGCGGCTGTTGGTCGGTGTACTCGCCAAGGGTCACGTCCTGTTGGAGGGTGTGCCGGGTATCGCCAAGACCCTCGCGGTCGAGACCTTCGCGAAGGTGGTGGGCGGCAGCTTCTCCCGCGTCCAGTTCACCCCGGACCTGGTGCCCACCGACCTCGTCGGTACCCGCATCTACCGGCAGGGCCGCGAGGAGTTCGATACCGAGCTGGGCCCGGTGGTCGCGAACTTCGTGCTCGCCGACGAGATCAACCGCGCGCCCGCCAAGGTGCAGTCCGCACTGCTCGAGGTGATGGCCGAGCGGCACGTGTCCATCGGCGGCAAGACCTATCCGATGCCGAATCCGTTCCTGGTCATGGCGACCCAGAACCCGATCGAGTCCGAGGGTGTGTACCCGCTGCCCGAGGCGCAGCGCGACCGCTTCCTGTTCAAGGTCGTCGTCGACTACCCCTCGGTCGAGGAGGAGCGCGAGATCATCTACCGGATGGGTGTCACCCCGCCGGAGGCCAAGCGGATTCTCGATCCGGAGGCGCTGGTCCGCCTGCAGGGCGTGGCCGCCAACACCTTCGTGCACCACGCGCTGGTCGACTACGTGGTCCGCGTGATCGCCGCGACCCGCAAGCCCGCCGACTTCGGCATGCAGGACGTGGCCGGGTGGATCTCCTACGGCGCCTCGCCGCGTGCCTCGCTGGGCATCATCGCCGCCGCCCGCGCCGTCGCCCTGATCCGCGGCCGCGATTACGTGGTCCCGCAGGACGTGGTCGAGGTGATCCCGGACGTGCTGCGCCACCGCCTGGTGCTGTCCTACGACGCGCTGGCCGACGAGGTCAGCCCCGACGACGTGATCAAGCGCGTGCTGCAGACCGTCGGCCTGCCGCAGGTCGCCGCCCAGGCCAATGCCCCGGCCGGCGCCTCCGGTGCCCCCGCCGCTCCGATGCCCGCCCCGGCCCAGCCGCCGGTGATGGGCCCGCACGGCGGCCAGCAGATGGCCCCGGTCGGCGGCATTCCGCAGCCGCCGCAGGGCATTCCGCAGCCGCCCAATGGTCACGCGCCCGGAGTCCCCGGTCAGCCCCAGACCAAGTGAGGCCGTCGGAATCGATTGCGCCCGTGACCATCTCCCCCCCCAGCGACTCCACGCACGCCCCGCCCTCCTTCCGGCAGGGGCAGTTGACCGATCCCCGGTTGACCGCGGCGTTGAAGACGCTCGAACTCACCGTGCGCCGACGCCTGGACGGCGTGCTGCACGGTGACCACCTCGGCCTGATCCCGGGCCCCGGCTCCGAACCCGGCGATGCCCGCATGTATCAGCCGGGCGACGATGTGCGGCAGATGGATTGGTCGGTCACCGCCCGCACCACCCATCCGCACGTGCGGCAGATGATCGCCGACCGGGAACTCGAGACCTGGCTGGTGATCGACCTGTCGGCCAGCCTCGACTTCGGTACCGCGCTGTGCGAGAAGCGGGATCTGGTGGTCGCCGCGGCGGCCGCGGTCACGCATCTGACCAGCGGCGGCGGCAATCGGATCGGTGCGGTGGTGGCCACCGGCCAGCAGCTGATCCGCATTCCGGCCCGCAGCGGCCGCGTGCACGAGCAGGCCATGCTGCGCCGCATCGCCACCGCCCCGCACGCCGCCGACGGCGTGCGCGGTGATCTGCGCGAGGCCATCGAGGCCCTGCGCCGGCCGCAGCGCAAACGCGGTCTGGCCGTGGTGATCTCGGACTTCCTCGGCGAAATCGACTGGCAGCGTTCGCTGCGCGCCATTTCCGGCCGCCACGATCTGCTCGGCGTCGAGGTCCTCGATCCCCGCGATCTGGAACTCCCGGACATCGGCGATGTCGTCCTGCACGACCCGGAGACGGGCCGGACCCGGGAATTCAGTGTGACCCCCACGCTCCGTGCCGATTTCGCGCGTGCGGCCCAGCAGCATCGCAATCAGGTGGAGCAGGCGCTGCGCGCCTGTGGCGCGCCGGTGATGACGCTGCGCACCGATCGCGACTGGATCGCGGACGTGGTCCGATTCGTGTCCACCCGGCGCCACACCTTCGGCGCCCCGAATGCCGGACGGGTGCCGCGGCAGTGACTATTGGCGATTTGACCTTCAGCCTTTCGAATTTCGCGCACGAAGCCTGGTTGGCCTTCCTGGTCGTGATCGGGCTGGCGGCGCTGATCTACATCCTGATGCAGCAGCGGCGGCGCAGGCATGTGCTGCGCTTCTCCAATATGGAGCTGCTGGAGAAGGTGGCGCCGCGGCAGCCGCGCGCGTGGCGGCATGTGCCCGTGGCGATCACGCTGGTCGGCCTGATCTTCCTGACCTTCGCGGCGGCCGGTCCGACCGCGGCCAAGAAGGTGCCGCGCAACCGCGCCACGGTGATCCTGGTGATCGACGTGTCGCTGTCCATGGAGGCGACCGATGTGCCGCCGAGCCGAATTCAGGTGGCCAAGAAGGCCGCCAAGGAGTTCGCGGACAATCTCACCCCCGGCATCAACCTGGGTCTGGTCACCTTCGCCGGCACCGCCTCGGTGCAGGTCTCGCCGACCACCAACCGCGAAGCGGTCAAGGCGGCCATCGACAATATGAAGCTGGCCGAGCGGACCGCCACCGGTGAGGGCATTCTGACCGCCCTGCAATCCATCGACACCCTCGCCTCGGTGCTGGGTGGCGCGGAGAAGCCGCCGCCGGCCCAGGTCGTGCTCATGTCCGACGGTAAGCAGACCGTCCCGGACGACAAGGATGTCGAGAATCCCCGCCACGGCTTCACCGCCGCGCGTCTGGCGAAGGAGAAAGGCATTCCGGTGTCGACGATTTCGTTCGGCACCACGTGGGGCACCGTCGAGATTCCGGATCAGGACGGCAAGGGCTCGCAGCGCGTGCGCGTCCCCGTCGACGACGACTCGCTGCGCGAGATCGCGAAGCTGTCCGGCGGCGAGTTCTTCACCGCCTCCACGCTCGAAGAATTGAAGAATGTCTACGCCCATCTGGAAGAGCAGATCGGCTATGAGAAGACCATCGCGGATGCGAGCCGTGCGTGGGTGCTGGCCGGGTTGGTGGTGACCGCCCTCGGTCTGATCGCCGCGCTGCTCTATCGTCAGCGACTGCCGTAACTCGGTACCGCGCGCCGACTCCCGAATACGAACAGATAGGTTTGCGTCTATGTCGAACATCACATCCCGGTCGGTACTGGTGACCGGAGGCAACCGCGGCATCGGTCTCGCGGTCGCCCAGCGCCTGCTCGCCGACGGCCACAAGGTCGCCGTCACGCATCGCGGTTCGGGTGTGCCGGAGGGTCTCTTCGGCGTGAAATGCGATGTGACCGATAGCGAATCGGTCGATCGCGCGTTCACCGAGGTGGAGGCGCACCAGGGTCCGGTCGAGGTCGTCGTCGCCAACGCGGGCATCGTGGACAACACGCTGCTGATGCGCATGACCGAGGATTCGTTCTCGAAGGTCATCGACGCCAACCTCACCGGTGCGTGGCGAGTCGCCCAGCGGGCCAACCGCAATATGCTCAAGAACCGCTTCGGCCGCATCGTCTTCCTCGGCTCGGTCGTCGGCCAGATGGGTTCGCCCGCGCAGGTCAGCTACGCGGCCTCCAAGTCGGGCCTGATCGGTATGGCCCGTGCCATCACCCGTGAGGTCGGAAAGCGCAACATCACCGCTAACGTGGTGGCGCCCGGCCTGATCGACACCGACATGACCCGTGAGGACATGACCGAGGAGATGCGCAAGAACGTCCTCGAGTTCATCCCCGCCGGCCGCATCGGCGAGGCCGAGGATGTCGCGGCCGCGATCAGCTTCCTGGTCTCCGACGACGCGTCCTACATCTCCGGCGCCATCATCCCCGTCGACGGCGGTATGGGCATGGGCCACTGAGCTTCTCGCTCAGGCTCGACCCGATCGCCACGTCCCCAGCATTCTGATAACGAGGAGAACCGACCACCCCATGGCTGGATTGCTCGACGGCAAAACCGTCCTCATCACCGGCATCATCACCGACTCGTCCATCGCTTTCCACGCCGCGGCCAAGGCGCAGGAGCAGGGCGCGAAGGTGATCATCACCGGTATTCCGGAGCGCCTGCGGCTCATCGACCGCATCGCCAAGCGCCTGCCGCAGGAGGTCCCCCCGGCCATCGGCCTGGACGTGACCAATGAGGAGAACCTCGCCGAGCTCGCCGACAAGGTCCGCGAACTGGCGCCCGAGGGCATCGACGGTGTGCTGCACTCGATCGCGTTCGCGCCGCGCACCCTGATGGGTCCCGAGGCCCTGCCGTTCCTGGACGGCCCGGGCGCCGACGCCGCCAAGGCCTTCGAGATCTCGGCCTGGTCCTACGCCTCGCTGGCCCGCGCCGTGCTGCCGGTCATGAACGAGGGCGGCTCCATCGTGGGCATGGACTTCGATCCGCGCACCGCCATGCCGTACTACAACTGGATGGGTGTGGCCAAGGCCGCGCTCGAGTCGGTGAACCGGTACGTGGCGCGAGAGGTGGGCGAGGCCAAGAAGGTTCGCTCCAACCTGATCGCCGCGGGCCCGATCAAGACCCTGGCAGCCAAGGCCATCGCGGGCACCGCCACCGATGACGCCAAGCAGCTGAACATGCTCAACACCTACTGGGACGGCGCGTCCCCGATCGGCTGGGATGTCGACGACCCGACCGTGGTCGCCAAGTCCGTGGTGACGCTGCTGTCGGATTGGCTGCCGGGCACCACCGGTTCGATCATCTACGTCGACGGCGGCGCCTCGCACAACACCTGGTTCCCGGCCGACGGTTTCGGCGCGAACTGATCTGCCCGCAAGTCTGAAGGGAGTTTTCCGTGGCCGCCGAAGCGCTGCTGTTCCTGTCCTTCGGCGGCCCGGAACGCCCCGAAGACGTGATGCCGTTCCTGGAGAACGTCACTCGGGGCCGGGGCATCCCGCCCGAGCGTCTCGCCGAAGTCGCGCAGCACTATCTGCACTTCGGCGGGGTGTCGCCGATCAATGCTTTGAATCTCGACATCATCAAGGCCGTCGAGGCCGAATTCGCCGCGCGCGGAATCGATCTGCCGGTGTATTTCGGCAATCGGAACTGGCATCCGATGGTCGAGGACACCGTGGAGCGCATGCATGCCGACGGGATCCGGTCGGCGCTGGTGTTCCCGACCTCCGCGTGGGGCGGCTACTCCGGGTGCCTGCAGTATCACGAGGACATCGTGCGCGCCCGGGCCGCGGTGGCCGACGCGCCCGAATTGACCAAGCTGCGACAGTATTTCGACCATCCGCTGTTCATCGCGGCATTTGCGGACGCGATCCGCGCGGCCGTGGCGGAACTGCCGCAGGACAAGCGGGATACGGCGCGGTTGGTGTTCACCGCGCATTCGGTGCCGGTGTCCGCCGATATCGCCTCGGGCCCGACCACCGAACAGCGCCTCTACAGCCGCCAGGTCGCCGAGGCGGCCCGATTGTGTGCCGCCGCAACCGGATTCGACGCCTACGACCTGGTTTGGCAGTCCCGCTCCGGCCCGCCGCAGGTCCCGTGGCTGGATCCCGACATCGTCGACCACCTCGAGGCGCTCTCCGAACAGGGCGTGGACGCGGTCGTGGTGTGCCCCGTCGGCTTCGTATCCGACCACCTCGAGGTCATCTGGGACCTCGACAACGAGGCGAAAGACCGTGCCGCCGAACTGGGTATGGCCTTCGCCCGCGCCGCCACCCCCGGCCCCGACGCCCGCTTCGCCCAGATGGTCGCGGACTTGGTGGAGGAGCACATTTCCGGCGCGAGCCCGGCGCGTCTGAGCGATATCACCGCCCTCGGCTGCACCGTCAACGGCACCCCCTGCGCCGTCGGCTGCTGTGCCCTCCCGCCACGCCGTCCCGAAATGGCGCGAACCGCGGGCGAATTGTAGTCTCGCCCAGGTGACTACACCCGGACGCGCCACCCAGCAACGTCGCCAGCCCGCCCCCAGCGCCGCCGTCGCCCGCAAGAAGCGCACCTTCGGCCCGCCAGACATGTTCGTCTGGGCCCCGGTCCTCACCCTCTTCCTCACCGCCGGAATCGTCGGCACCATCGGCCAATCCATCGGCTTCGCCGCCCTCTTCGTCGCGGTCGCGGTGATCATGGTCATCGCCGACATGTTCTTCAACCGCTGACCGATGACACAACAGCCGCAGCAAGAAGTTCCGCAGCCGTATCAGTCGCCGTATCCTCCGCCGAGTCAACCGCCGCTGGTCTCGCCGCCGCGGCGTTCGGTCGTTCCGGTTGTGATCGCGTGTCTGGCCGGATTTCTCGCGGTGCTGGGCGTCGCCGGTACGGTGACGGGTTTGGTCCTGTACTCCGGCGAGAAGAACGAGACGGCATCCGATACCGATGCCAAGTCCGCGCAGGCGGCCGCGTGCGATTTCATGACGCTGTTCGGGAGCTACGACTACACGGAGTTCGACAAGCACAACGACGCTCTGCTGGCCGCCAGCACGGCCGGCTTCCAGAAGTCATACTCCGATACGGTCGCCACCTTGAAGGACACCGTCATATCACAGCAGATTCGCAGCAAGGTGATCGAAAACCATTGTGGCGTGGTGTCGGTCGGCGATCACAAGGCGCAGGTGCTCGTCGCGACCAAACAGTCGGTATCGCGGCCGGCGGACCCCAATCCTCCCGCGCGTCTGGCGGCCGTGACGGTATCACTGGAACAGCAGGCCGATCGGTCATGGCTCGTCAGCGACGTCTCCGTGCTGACCTGACGCCTCACTTCAGCACGTTCACCGCGCGGGCGATGACCAGGCTGACGGTGATCAGGGAGACCGCCGACTGGATCATCATCAGGGTTTTCGCCCAGCGGGACATCGGCATGACGTCGGTGGGGCTGAAAGCCGTTGCGTTGGTGAAAGATAGATAGAGGTAGTCGGGGAATTCCGGCTCCCATTCCGGATCGGTCAGATCGGGGTTCTGCATCTGGACCCAGAGGAAATCCGGGTAGGGCTTGCGGGCGTGGGCGCGGGCGGCGGGGCCACCACGATCGAATTCCCAGTACCAGAGCGCGAATACGAGAACATTGGACAGCCAGATGGCGCCGCCGGAGCTGAGCAGTCCGGCGGCGTTATTGCTGACCGCGCCGTCGATGAGGCCCGTCACCAGGTGATACACCGACCACACCAGCGAGAATCCGAGCAGTGCCATCAGCGTGAGGCTGAATCGGCGCAGCCATCGTTCCTCCCGGTCCAATCGGAACGGGCTGGCGATGATCGCCACGAACAGCAGGATCAGCCCGATGCCCGGGACCAGCCACCGCGGTCCAACGGTGAACTGCGCGGGCAGATAGAACTGCACGATCAGAATGCCGACGATGGCGGCCGTCGCCGCCCACCGCGATTCCCCGGCGGTCTTCCGCGCCCATGCCGGTACCTGGTCGTCATCGCTGTCTTTCCCGGGCGTGCTCACGCTGGTGAGTATGCCTGTCCAGGCCGTTTCCGCCGGTGAACGACGCCCCCGTGGCCAATGGTGACAGAAGTATGACGCGGAGTTGAGGCCGGACTATCCAGCAGGCAAGGTGAGTTGTAGCTGAGGCCGATAAAGGAGGTCAAGTGACACGGGAGTACAACCGGAATCCGGCGGCCGTGGCCGCGCTGTCGCCTGAGCAGTACCACGTCACCCAGGAGAACGGGACCGAGCGGGCGTTCACGGGGGAGTACTGGGACAACCATGAGCCCGGGATCTATGTGGACGTGGTGTCGGGGGAGCCGTTGTTCGCCTCGACCGACAAGTTCGAGAGCGGATCGGGGTGGCCGAGTTTCACCAAGCCGATCGAGTCCGAGAACGTGGTCGAGAAGCGGGACATGAGCCATTTCATGGTGCGGACCGAGGTGCGGTCGTTCAACGGCAACAGCCATCTCGGGCACGTCTTCCCCGACGGGCCGCGCGAGGCCGGCGGGCTGCGCTATTGCATCAATTCCGCGGCGCTGCGATTCATTCACCTCGATGATCTCGAGGCCGAGGGTTACGGACAGTACAAGTCCCTGTTCACGAAGGAGGAAGCGTGACCGACACGCGTAAGGCGATTCTGGCCGGTGGATGTTTCTGGGGCATGCAGGATCTGATCCGGCGGCAGCCGGGTGTGGTCTCGACCCGGGTCGGCTACACGGGCGGACGCAACGACCATCCGACCTACCGCAATCACCCCGGGCACGCCGAGGCCGTGGAGATCGAATACGACCCGGCGCAGACGGATTACCGTGCGCTGCTGGAGTTCTTCTTCCAGATCCACGATCCGAGCACCAAGGACCGGCAGGGCAACGACATCGGGTCCAGCTACCGCTCCGCCATCTTCTATCTCGATGACGAGCAGAAGCGGGTCGCCGAGGACACCATCGCCGACGTCGACGCCTCGGGCCTGTGGCCCGGCAAGGTGGTCACCGAGGTGACCCCGGCCAGCGCCTTCTGGGATGCCGAGCCGGAGCACCAGGACTACCTGCTGCGCTACCCGGACGGCTACACCTGCCACTTCCCGCGGCCGGGCTGGAAGCTGCCGAAGCGCCAGGCCACGGCGTAAATCTCACGGGCCTCACCGGGGTGTCTCCCCGGTGAGGCCCTCTTTTTATGCTTGAAACTAGTTGCCAAGAGACTAGTTGTCTGGATACTATTGCCCAGAGATCGTGAGGGCGATCGAACGGGATTTCTCGGAAGGCGACAGTCATGAACGGCATCAAGAAGGCACTGGTCATCGGCGGCGGCATCGCGGGACCGGTTGCGGCGCTGGCACTTCGGAAGGCGGGCATCGAGGCGACGGTCTTCGAGGCCTACGAGACCGCCGCGGTCGACGCGGGCGCGATGCTCACTGTGGCGCCGAACGGCCTTGCGGCACTGGTGATCATCGGCGCGGACAAGCTGGTCCGGTCGGCCGGTCACCCGCTGCACAGCATGATCATGGAGACCGGCTCCGGGCGGAAGCTGATGCAGGTCGACACCCTTCCCGGCCTGCCGCCGAGCTGCACCATGCTGCGCGCCGATCTGTTCCGGGTGCTGCACGACCACGCGATCACCAACGGCATCACCATCGAACACGGCAAGCGGCTGATCGATACCGAGCAGACCGACACCGGCGTCATCGCCCGATTCGCCGACGGCACCACCGCCGAGGGCGACATCCTCATCGGCGCGGACGGCATCCACTCCACCGTGCGCACCCTTATCGACCCGCAGGCCCCCGGCCCGGAGTACACCGGCCTGATGAGCTTCGGGTTCGGCGAATTCACCCCGGACGGAAGGCTTTCCGACGGCGGCAAGGGCGATATCGACGCCATGCACTTCGCCTTCGGCAAGCGCGCCTTCTACGGCTACTGGCGGCAGCCTGACGGTAAGCACGTTTTCTTCAGCAACTTCCCGCAGGCCGAGCCCATGACCCTGGCCGAGGCGAAGGCCGTCCCCGCCGAGGAATGGCTGAACAAGTTGCGCGCGGCCCACATCGGCGATACCCCGGGCGAGCGGCTCTTCGCCGAGACCAGCGTGGACGACATGATCATCACCGGCCCGATGGAGCGGATGCCGCACGTCCCCAACTGGTTCCGCGGCCGGGTGGTGCTGCTGGGCGACGCCGTGCACGCCCCGTCGTCGAGCTCGGGTCAGGGCGCCTCGCTGGCCATCGAGTCCGCGATCGAATTGGCCCGCTGCCTGCGCGACATCCCGGACCCCACCGCCGCTTTCGCCGCCTACGAGCGCCTGCGCCGCCCGCGCGTCGAGGACATCTCCGACAACGCCGCCAAGACCAACAACGGCAAGACCTCCGGCCCGGTGGCCAAGGCCCTGTTCGGCCTGATCATGCCGATCGCGACCCGCACCTTCCTGAAGCCGGAGAAAATGTTCGGCCCCGTCCACCGCTTCGTCATCGACTGGGATCAGCCGGTCGAGCAGTCGTGACGCGATCCGCGATATTCGCTGGGGCGCAGCGGCTCTCGGGTAATGTCCGATTCGTGGTGGAAGTCGAGTTGGTGCGCCGGTTCACGCCCGAGCAGTATCGGTACGCATTGCAGACCTGGGCGTGGATCGGGGTGGAGGGGCTGGCGCCGGTGTTCACCTCGCCCTTCGGGGATGTCTTCTTCATCGGTGGCGACGGTGTCTGGTACCTGGATGTGTTCTGGGGGAAGATCACTCGCGAGTGGGAATCGCTCGACGAATGCAACGCTGAACTGCAGACCTCGGCGGGCCAGGACGACTACCTGCGAGCCATGCTCGCGGTCGCGGCCGCCAGGCAGGGCCTGACCCCGAACGACTCCGAGATCTACGACCTGGGTCATCCGGTCGTACTCGGTGGTGAGGAGGGGCCTGACAATGTGCACGTGAGGGATTTCGTCACCTCGGTGGGCATGGCGGGCCAGCTGCACGACCAGGTCCGCTTCATCCCGGTCGGCGCGCAGGTCAATGTCTCCTTCCATGATCCCGACGACGAGCCCGAGCGCCCGACCGGCTGGCGCCGCTGGTTCGGCCGCAACTAGCCGATCCGCCGCTTTCGCATCGCCCCGGATCACCCGGTCGATTACCGTTGCCGCCATGGGACTTTCGGCGGCCGAAGTGTTCGACGAGCTGGGCAAGGACTACGAAGACGCCTTCGCGGGCCTCACCGCCCAGCGCGAGGAACTCGAATGGCTCCTCACCGAACTACCGGACAAGGCGAAGGTCCTCGACGTCGGCTGCGGCACCGGCCGCCCGACCGCCGAGATCCTGACCGCCGCCGGCCACGACGTCACCGGCTTCGACGTCTCCCCGAAGATGATCGAGATCGCCCGAACCCAAGTCCCCGCAGCCCATTTCGAGGTAGCCGACCTCCGCACCCTGTCCTACCCACCCGGAACCTGGGACGCGATCATCGCCTTCTTCCCCCTCCTGCAACTCACCCGCGCCGAAATCGACACCGCCCTACTGAAATTCGCGAACTGGCTCGCCCCCGGCGGCATCTTCCTCTTCGCCACCGTCCCCGCCGACGTCGAGTCCCTCGACATCGAATTCATGGGCCAGCCGGTCACAGTCAGCAGCTACCCACCCGAACACTTCCACCGCCTACTCACCGACACGGGCCTGAAAATCCTCCGCGACCGAGTGGTCGAATTCCTCCCCGACCACCCCGCCGCCATCCCGGAACACGACCTCTTCCTGGCCGCCCGCCGCTCAGCGACGTAACACCCGGGTGCCGGTGAAGCGGCTCACATGCCGTCACATTCGTGGGTGCTGTGCCGTCCTCGATCGAAGACATTCGCACAAACCTCACGGAGCACCCCATGCGATCCACCCTTCGATTCCGGCGCGTGACTCTCGGGCTCGCCGTCACGTTGATGCCGCTGTTCACCTCCGCGATTCCGGTCGCCGGTGCGGGTGAGCCGTCCAACGGTGATACGCCCTCGCATTACCTGAATCGCGTCGAATCCCGTTACGCCGACACTGATCTCGCGCGCTTCCACTACGCGGTCTCCGGTAGCGGATCCCCCGTCGTGCTGATCGCGGGCGGCGGGCTGTGGGGCTACTCCTGGCGAGATGTGGTGCCCGAACTCGCGCGTGAACACACCGTCTACGCGGTCGACCTGCCCAGTCAGGGCTACACCGAATTGCACGACACCGGTTTCGCGTACGACCTGCCCGCCATGGACACGGCCATCCAGACCTTCCTGGACGCGGTCGGCGTGCAGCGCACGACGCTGGTCGGGCACTCGTGGGGTGGCGCCTGGAGTCTGTACTTCGCCGAACACCATCCGGAACGGGTCGACCGCCTCGCGGTGCTGGACTCTCCTGGACTGGACGCGGAAAAGGCGCCCGTCACACCGCTTTTCACGACCCCGTTGCTCGGTGAGGTGGCCACCGGGCTCACCGACCGCTCGTTCTACGCGGACAATATCCGAGGCACGTTCTCCCGCAAGGAACTCGTCACCGACGACATGATCGACGAGCTGTATCCGCCGTTCTCCCGCCCCGCGAACCGCGACGGCTTCCTGGCCCTGTGGCGGAAGCTCGACTACCGGCTGACCGACGCCGGACTGTCCCGAATCGACGTACCGACCCTGGTGCTCTGGGGTGGCGACGATCAGTGGTTGCCGTCCTCGCAGGCGGACCGGCTGGCGCACCGCATACCCCGCGCGGAGGCAGTGGTCCTGCCCGGGTGTGGTCATGCGGTGCACGAGGACTGCCCGGCCGCGGCGATCCCGAGAATCAGCGAGTTCCTGCGCTGATCATTCGCTCGCCAGGCTGCGGGCGATGACCAGGCGCTGGATTTGGTTGGTGCCCTCGAAGATTTGGGTGATCTTGGCTTCGCGCATGTAGCGCTCGACGGGGAAGTCCTGGGTGTAGCCGTAGCCGCCGAAGACCTGGACGGCGTCGGTGGTGACCTTCATGGCGGCGTCGGTGGCGGTTAGTTTGGCGATGCTGGCGTGGCGGGAGTAGGGGAGGCCGGCGTCGCGGCGGCGGGCGGCGTCGAGGTAGGTGGCGCGGGCGGAGCCGACGGCGGCGGCCATATCGGCGAGGAGGAAGCCGAGGCCCTGGTGGTCGATGATGGGGCGGCCGAAGGCTTCTCGGTCCTTGGCGTAGGCGACGGCGTCGTCGAGGGCGCGCTGGGCGATGCCGGTGGCGACCGCGGCGATGCCGAGGCGGCCGGAGTCCAAGGCGCTGAAGGCGATCGGGAGGCCCTGGCCGGGTGCGCCGAGCAGGCGGTCGGCGGGGACGAAGGCGTCGTCGTAGGCGGCGCTGGTGGTCGGGACCGCGCGCAGGCCCATCTTCTCCTCGGGCTTACTGAAGGAGAGCCCTTCGGTGTCGGCGGGCACCAGGAAGCAGGAGATGCCGCGGGAGCCTTCGCCGGTGCGGGCGAACAGGGTGTAGTAATCGGCCTTGCCGCCGTTGGTGATCCACGCCTTGGTGCCGGTGATGCGGTAGCCGCCGTCGGCCTCGACCGCCCGGCAGCGCAGCGCGGCCGCATCGGATCCGGCATGTGACTCCGAGAGGCTGTACGCGCCGATCAGACTGCCCGACAGCATTTCCGGCAGCCAGCGCTGCTTCTGCTCGTCGGTACCGTAGGCGAACAGCGGATGACACGACAGGCTGTGCACGCTGACGGCCACCGCGACCGCCGCCCACCGCGCGCCCAACTCCTCGAGCACCTGCAGATACACCTCGTACGGCTGCCCGCCCCCGCCGAACTCCTCCGGATACGGCAGGCTCAGCAGCCCCGCCGCGCCGAGCGCCCGGAACGCCTCGGCCGGATAGCGCCCCTGCTTCTCGTACTCGACGACATTCGGCTCGAGCACCTTGTTCGCGATATCGCGGGTGAGCTCGATGAGGTCGCGGGCTTCGGTCGTGGGCAGCAGGCGATCGACGGGCATGGTCGTCACATTACGACCGACACCCAATTGCGTGCAAGGGTGCACGCAATTTCGAGAAACCGCTAAGCTGACCGGGTGGTATCCGGTCTGCCCCCGAACAAGCATCAGGAGAAGAGTCTCCGCACCCGTGCGCTGCTGCTGGACGCGGCGATCGACAGCCTGGCCGAGGTGGGGTACGCCAGCGCGTCCATCGCCGACATCACCGCGCGGGCCGGTGTCACCCGCGGTGCGCAGCTGCACCACTTCCACACGCGGCAGGAGCTGTTCGCCCAGACCATCGAGCATCTGACGCTGCGGCAGCGGGAGGCATTGCAGCGGCGCGAGCGGACGCTGCCGGGGGAGTCGTCGGCGGGCGAGGTGCTCGTCGAGCTGGTGACCGCGCCGTTCGCGGGAAAGCTGGGCAAGGCCGCGGTCGAGTTGTACGTCGGCATCGCCAATGACCGTGAGTTGCGGCGGAACATGCTGCGCGTGCAACACGATCTGACCGTCGAGCTGCTCGACGCGTGCGGGCGCTTCATCGACGTGTCGCGAGACCGTCTCGAGTCCGCGTTCTGGCTCACGATCAACCTGGTGCGCGGTGCCACGCTCGACGAGATGGTGGGTCGGGATCGATTGCGGCGCAAGCAGGTTCTCGCTGATTGGGCACGTCTGGCCGACGGCCTCCTGGCCGAGTGAAACGCGACCTTTCAAGGTCGCGATAACGGACCGTTGGAGTGGTTCGTGTGTGCCCGGCAGACTGGAGGTGGCCGGGCAATTACCTCGGGGGAGGTGCGCCAGTATGGCGTTCAATCGGCGAAATCTGCTGCGGGCGGCCGGAGTCGGCGTCGGCTTGGCGGCGCTCGGGTCGGCGACCGGGTGTGAGCCGCAGGCTCCCGCCGCGGAACCGACAGCGACACCGACATCGGAACCGCCTGCGGGGCAGGTGGATTGGGGAGGGTTGCGGCAGCGCCTCGCGGGGACGCTGAATTTGCCGTCCGATTCGGGCTATTCGACGGCCAAGTTGGCCTTCAACCCGGCCTTCGACACCAGACAGCCCGCGGCAGTGGCGCGGGTCGCCGGTGCTTCCGATGTGCAGACCTGCGTGAATGTCGCTGCGAGCGCGCGGATTCCGGTGGCGGCGCGCAGTGGCGGGCACAGCTACGGCGGGTATTCGACGCCCGATAACGGATTGGTCGTGGATCTGGGTGGCATGACCGGTGTCGAGGTGAAGCCGGACGGGACCGCGGTGATCGGTGCGGGCACCCGACTGATGGACGTGTACTCGGGTCTGGCACAGGCGGGCCGATGCCTACCTGCCGGTTCCTGCCCGACCGTCGGCATCTCCGGCCTGACCCTCGGCGGCGGCATCGGCGTGCTGACCGGAAAGTACGGATTGACCTGTGACAACCTGGTTTCGGCGCAGGTGGTCACCGCCGACGGGACACTGCGGACCGCCTCGGCGGACTCCGAACCCGACCTGTTCTGGGCGCTGCGCGGCGGCGGTGGCGGCAACTTCGGCATCGTCACCTCGTTCACCTTCCGCACCGTCGCCGCACCGCAACTGGCGGTCTTCCAGGTCCGCTTCCCGGCCGGATCGCTGACCGACGTGCTGGCCGCCTGGCAGACCTTCACGGCCTCGGCCCCTGACGAATTCTGGTCCACCCTAGGCATTTCCGCGGGCAGCCCGCCGACCTGCCGCATCAACGGCTGCTATGTCGGCTCCGAGAGCAATCTGAACGCGCTTGTCGACAAACTGGTCGCCGCCACCAAGACTCAACCGACCAACAGGTATTCGCTATCGAAGGACTACCTCTCCGCCATGATGTATTTCGGTGGCTGCGCGAACTATTCGGTGGAGCAGTGCCGCCCGAACTGGAACGGCGGGGGAGTGCTCGGCCGCGAGTCGTTCACCGCGTCGTCGCGGGTGCTGACCAAGCCGCTCGCCGATCCGAGCCGCCTGACCGCCCTGCTCACCGGTCGACAGGGCATGGATATCCTGCTCGACAGCCTGTCGGGCGCACCCGCGCGAATCGGCGCGAAGGACACCGCATTTCCGTATCGCGGGGCGCTGGCGACGGCCCAGATCTACGTCGGAGCCACGACCCCGGAAGCCCGCGCCGCGGTGAACGAGGTGCGGGACGGGCTCGGCGACCTGATCGGGAACACGGCCTTCATCAACTACATCGACCCCGGCCTATCCAACTGGGCGAGTGCCTATTACGGCGACAACGCCTCCCGACTACGCGGTATCGCCAAGCATTACGACCCGAAGGGGGTCTTCGCCTTCGACCAGTCGGTGTCGCGGGTGTGACGGCTCAGAAGTCGGCGGGAATGCGCGCGTAGACGCCCGGATATCCGGCCAGGGCCGCTCCGCGCGCCCACGAGGTGATGCCGACCAGTTTCCCGTCGACGAGTAGCGGCCCGCCGCTGTCGAATTCGCCGGTATCGGCCTCGGTCGAACCGGCGCACACCATCTCCGAGGCGTCGAACGCGCCCGGGTAGGCGGCCGCGCAGTCAGCGTCCGACACCATCGGCACGGTCGCGCGCCGCAGCACGGTATTGGACTCGTCGCCGTCGGAGGTGCCGCCCCAGCCGAGCACCGTGGCGGTCCGGCCCGACGGCGCGGCGATCGGGGCTGTCGGCCGATTCTGCGGGTGCGCGAGGGTCAGGACGGCGAGGTCGTGGTGATAGACCTCGACGCCGTCGACGGTCTCGTCGCGGAAGTCCGGATGCAGGCGAACCGCCGTGACGGCCACGGTCGTTCCCTCGTGCGAGCTCAGATCGCTGCGATCGAAGGTGACGGTCAGCGCCTGCGGCAGCAACTGCGCGAGCTGCACGCAGTGCGCGGCCGTGAGCACCCGGTCGGGCGCGATCAGCTCGCCACCGCAGAACTGGCCCGAGGCCCGGGAAAGGAACAGTGGCGTGCCTACCGCGGCGAGCCATGGATAGTCACCGGTCGTGGTTTCGGTGCCGCCGATGACGGCATTCGCGGGGACGGCCGGAACGGCACAGCCGAGGAGCGCCGCGGCGAGCACCGCGACCCGACGGGAGAACGACATCGGGCCATTCAAACAGAGATCAACCGCCCATGGCGGCCCGATTGTGTCGTACCCCGCGAGTACGGTCGGGACATGACGTCATGGAACGAGTTCGCAACCGCGGCACCCCGTATCTCGACCGTCTTCACCCGTCGTCACGCCGCCACCGGCAACCTGTGCATGCTCGCCACCCTGCGCAAGGACGGCTTCCCGCGCATCAGTCCGCTCGAGCCACGCATGTTCGAGGGGCACCTGATCGTGGCCGGCATGCCCAACACCACGAAGTTCGCCGATCTCGCGCGTGACCCGCGGTTCTGCCTGCATACGGCCACGGTCGACACGCAAGTCAGTGACGGCGACGCCAAACTGTTCGGAACCGTGCACGATCTGCAGGATCAGGCGCTGCACCAGCGCTTCGCCGAAGCCCTGTTCGAGGAATCGGGCTTCGACCTACGCGGCCGCAAGTTCGAGCCCTTCTACGTCGCAGACATCACCGGTGCGTCCTCGATCGAGATCGTGGACGGTCGCCTGGAAGTGACGATCTGGAAGCCCGGCCAGGCCGAGCGCGTGGTCGAAGTCAAAGACTGACCCGAGCCCGTGACGGCATAGCATGCAATATTGCAGCGAGTGCAAACATGCAAACAATGCATGTGTGCATGGAATGCCGAACAACGGTGCTTTTCAGCGCTTTTCGAGGTGATCGGAGGGTGTATTGACGAATATTCACCCGCCACAAGGCTATCGGGAGCGACCTTCGTCCGTCGCCGGCGCGACGCTGTGGACGCGCGGCGGAGTCTCCGACACCGATCTGCCGGTGCTGCCCGACGGCAGCATGGACCTGCTCTGGATGAACGGCCGCCTCTCGGTCGCGGGCCCCGATACCCACGCCTACCGCCCGCCCTCGGGTTTCACCGGCCCGATCAGCGGAATCCGCTTCTATCCCGGAACCGCTCCCAGCCTGCTCGGTGTACCGGCGAACGAACTGCGCGACGCCAGGGCGGATCTCTCGGACCTGTGGTCGGCGGCCGATCTGCGTCGCGCCTCGGAACTGATCGCGAAGGCCCCGAACCCCGCAGCCGGTCTCGAACAGATCGCCGCTTGGCGCGCAAGCGAAACGGATCCGGCGGATCCGGTGCTGCGCTTCATCGTGACCTCACTCCAATCCGGGCTGTCGGTATCGGCGACCGCCGACGAGGTGGGAACGGGCCCGCGCCGACTGCATCGAATGTCGCTGACCGCCTTCGGATACGGCCCGAAGACCTTGGCGCGCGTCCTGCGAATGCAGCGCGCCCTGGCCGCCGCCCGGAAGGGAATGGGCCTGGCGGACGTCGCGGCGGCGTGCGGGTACGCGGATCAGGCGCATCTGACGCGCGAAATCCGGCAGTTGGCGGGAATGCCGCCGAGTCGTCTGCTCGGTACCCCAGCGGTTGAGCGTCAGGCCGATGCCGCGTACAGGTCGACGCTGTTGCCGTCCGGATCCAGCACCGTGGCGTTGCGCTGGCCCCAGAACGCGTCGAACGGCTTGAGTTCGCCGCGATATCCGGCGGCCAGCAGCTCCTCGAACTTCTCGTCCACGCCTGCGGGGGAATCACATTCACAGGCGAGGCCCAGGCGGCCGGCGGCCTGCGGGGCCACCCACTCGGGCCGGAAGGATCGAATCGTCTCCTCGGTATCGAGCATGAGTTTGATACCGCTGCCGAGCTCCGCGTCCACATGCGGCGCGCCCTCGGCTCCCTCCGCGAACTCCACCCCCAGTCGCCGGTAGAAGGCCACCGACGCGGCCATATCGGACACCACGATCTCGATTGCGTTCAGTCGAATACCCATGACCCGAACCCTAGGCGCGCCCGCAGTCCGAAGTCTTGAACAAAACGGACACCGCTCACCGAGCGTGCACGGCCGCCAATCGCGCCGCCCGAATCGCATTCCACAGTGGCCGCAGCAACGCCTCCTGTGCCGCCACGGCCGTGGCCGAGGTCGGCGCGGACGCCGGTTCGCGTTCGGCGACTGTGAGAATCGCCGCGACCTGATCGGCGGTGTCGAGAATCCGCCGGGCCCGCAGCGGCATGGAATCCGGATACTGATGTCTCGTATGTCCGGCCAGTTCGGCCTCGACCAGTTCGCGCGGCCCCACGCCGCCGGACCCGAGCCGAGTGGTCTGCAGCTGCTGCAGCGCGTCGGCCGCATCCCGCACGGCTTCCCGCATGGTGTATTCGGCCTCGCCCAAAGGCATTTCGGGAACCAGCGCGAGCGGAATCGGCGTGGAGTACACCCGCCACTGCAGCGCGTCCTCATCGGTCCACACCGGAACCAGCCCGGTCCCGTTCGCACCGGGCGCCCCGACCAGCAGCCCTTCCCCCGCTTCCGTTGCCGCCGCGGCGAATTCGGTGCCGACCGGTATCCCGCGCACATCGCCCGGAATCGGCAGCACCAGCCGTACCTGTGCCTCGGCACCGCCGACCCCGGCCGCACCGCCCCCGTTCATCGCCTCCCGAATGAGCTTGAGCAACACCATGATCCCGGCCCCCGCGACCGCCTCCGGCTCATCATCCGACGCCCACGGCAGCCCCGTATGCCCACCCGTCACAGGATCCCCCGCGGCCACCGTCTGCCGGGGAGCCCAGGCGCGCAACGCGTCCAACACGTCGTCAGGGGCACTCTGCCCGGCCAGCCATGACCCGGCCCAGACCGTGAGAGATGCACTCGGGGAACTCATGCATTCGAGGATAACTGGCGGGCTACTCCTGCTCGGTGACGAAGTCGATCAGTCGTTCGACGGCACCGATGAGGGGTGTTTCCAGATCGCGGAAGGAGTTGACGGAGTTGTAGACGCGACGCCAGCCGTCCTGCGGGGTGCCCCAGCGTAGGCGCTGGCAGATGCCGGTTTTCCAGTCTTCGCCGCGCGGGACGTCGGGCCAGGCGGGGATGCCGACGGCCTTGGGACGGACGGCCTGCCAGACGTCGATGTACGGGTGACCGGTGACCAGGACGTTGGGGCCGAGGCCCTGGGTGAGGCCGGTTTCCTTGGATCCGGTGACCAGATGGTCGACGAGGACGCCGACGCGGCGGGTCGGGCCGGGTTGGAATTCCGCGAGTTTGGCGGCGAGGTGGTCGAGGCCCTCGAGCTGTTCGACCACCACGCCCTCGACGCGGAGGTCGTGGCCCCACACCCGCTCGACCAAGGCCGCGTCGTGCACACCCTCGACCCAGATGCGGCTGGCGCGCGCGACACGCGCCTTCAATCCTTCGACGCGGGTGGAACCGGAGGCGGATCGGGTCGGCTGCGCGGGCGCGGTGGCGGTCGGCTTCACCAGTGTCACCGGCTGCCCATCGATCAGAAAAGCCGCTTCCCGCAAGGCGAACAGACGAACCCGCCCGCGCCCGTCCTCGAGTTTGACGAACTCGCCGTCGTAGCTGCGGTCGAATCCGACTACGGCCCCGCAGAATCCGGTGGCCGCGTCCTCGGCGACGAGGTCCCGTTCGGCCACTACGCGTGGTATCTCCCGTTTGCGCGTCCGCTGGTGGCCGGAAAAGATGTCGCCGTAATTGTCACGCCCGCTCACCCGACCGAAGGTACCGCCGCCGCACCGGATTCCGGCGGTACGACGCGGCGGACGGCGGAGTTTGCGGCGGAGGTCACCGGGTCAAGGGTCCTTCGGCCGCAGCCGCGCGGGGTGGACGGTCGGATCCGATGACCTTGGTCCGCGTCGTAAATCGGATAGCGCGGCTGGTGAACGGCTACTGTTGAGGACGTGGCCGCAATAGTTTGGCTGGTCGCGGGGATCCTGCTCGCGGCGGCCGAGATGATCACGGGCAGTCTCGTGCTGATCATGCTGGGTGTCGCCGCGATCATCACCGCGGGCGTCAGCGCGCTGACCGATTCCCCGGTGATCGTCGACGCCGTGGTCTTCGGCGCCTCCTCGGTCGCGTTGCTGGTGCTGGTGCGTCCATTCCTGTTGCGCCGCTACGCGATTCCGCCTCCCCATCAGACAGGGGTCGACGCACTACCCGGTAAGACCGCCAAGGTGCTCGAAACGGTCGACGAGCACGGCGGCCGGGTGAAGCTGGGCGGCGAGGTGTGGAGCGCGCGTCCCTATGACGCGTCGGAGACCTACCCCGTCGGTTCGACCGTGTACATCATGAGGATCGATGGCGCCCACGCCGTCGTCATGAAAGGGCCGTAATGGCTGTAATCATCGTCGCCGTCGTACTCGTCCTATTGGCCGTGGTGGTGACCTTCAAGTCGGTGGCCCTGGTGCCGCAGGCCGAGGCCGCCGTCATCGAGCGATTGGGCCGGTACTCACGCACCGTGTCCGGACAGTTGACGTTCCTGGTGCCGTTCGCCGATCGGGTGCGCGCCAAGGTGGACCTGCGTGAGCGGGTGGTGTCCTTCCCGCCGCAGCCGGTCATCACCCAGGACAACCTGACCGTGCAGATCGACTCGGTGGTCTACTTCCAGGTCACCAGTCCGCAGGCCGCGGTCTACGAGATCTCCAATTACATTGCCGCCGTTGAACAGTTGACGATCACCACGCTGCGCAACGTGGTCGGCGGCATGACCCTCGAGGAGACCCTGACCTCCCGCGACCAGATCAACAGCCAGCTGCGCGGTGTCCTCGACGAGGCCACCGGCCGCTGGGGCCTGCGCGTCTCGCGGGTCGAGTTGAAGGCCATCGATCCGCCCCCGTCGATCCAGGAGTCGATGGAGAAGCAGATGAAGGCCGACCGCGAGAAGCGCGCCATGATCCTCACCGCGGAGGGCCAGCGCGAGGCCTCGATCAAGACGGCCGAGGGCCAGAAGCAGGCGCAGATCCTCTCCGCCGAGGGCGCCAAGCAGTCCGCGATCCTCTCCGCCGAGGGTGAGCGCCAGTCCCGCATCCTGCGCGCCCAGGGTGAACGCGCCGCCGCCTACCTGCAGGCGCAGGGCCAGGCCAAGGCGATCGAGAAGGTCTTCGCCGCCATCAAGAACGGCAAGCCCACCCCCGAACTCCTGGCCTACCAGTACATGCAGACGCTGCCGCAGGTCGCCAAGGGCGATGCGAACAAGGTGTGGCTGGTGCCCAGCGATTTCGGCAAGGCCCTGGAAGGTTTCGCCCGCGGCTTCGCCACCAAGGGTGAGGACGGCGTCTTCCGCTACGAGCCGTCGGAGGACGGTGCGGCCCCCGAACGCCCCGAGGACGATGCCGACGAGGTCGCGGACTGGTTCGACACCGCCACCGACCCGAACACCCAGCGTGCGGTCCGCGCCGCCGAGGCCGACGCCCGCAACCCGGTCGAGCCGGTGGGCATCCCGCCCACGACCGCAGGGCGGCCGCCGCACCTGGAGCAGCGCCCGCAACCCCAGCCGCCCGCCCAGCCGCAGTACCGGCAAGAGCCGCCCGACCAGCGCTGGCAGAACCCGCCGCCCCCGCGTCCGCTCGGAAACTGACCGCACCAGGTTACTTCTCGAATCATGAACGGCGTGAGGCCCTCTCGACACTGTCGAGAGGGCCTCACCCGTGTGGCTCGCGCTCAGTCGGCGTTGCCGACGAAGCGGTCACCGGCGATGGAGCGGGACGGTTCGCCGTCGACTCCGACGGGAATGTCGCCTTCCAGCGTCGTCCGGTACAGGACGCGGGTGACATCGAGGTGGTCCAGGTCGCTCGGGGCCAGATGCGCGGTGGCGCGGTTGTCCCAGAACGCGAGACTGCCCTTCTCCCAGCGGAATCGAACCGTGTACGCGGGATCGGCGAGCTCGGCGTACAGCAGTTCCAGCAGCGCGTCGCTCTGGCGCGGACTGAGCCCGACAATGCGGGTGGTGAAGCCCGGGTTCACGAACAACAGGCGCTCACCGGTCACCGGATGCACCCGCACCACCGGATGCTCGGTGACCAGCGGTGCGGCCGCGACGCGCTTGGCGTAGTCGCTGTCGGCGTCCCACACGGGCAGCTTGCCGCCGAAGCGGTGTTCGGCCCGCAGCCCGTCGAGGAACGACTTCAGCGAATCCGGCAGTCCCGCATAGGCCGCGGCCAGATTGGTCCACTGGGTGTCTCCGCCGCGCTCGGGCGCGATCTCGGCCCGCAGCAGGGAGGCGGCGGGCGGGTTGATCAGTGGCGAGATATCGGTGTGCCACTGATTGGTGTAGCTGAACTTCTTGCGCCCGAACCGCTTTTCGTACAGTCGGCTGTCGACGGCGAGGATCTCGGGGAACTCGGTGGGCGCGTCGTCGTCGTAGGGGTGCGACGGGGTGACCGCGCCGAACCGCCGCGAGAACGCGATCTGTTCGGCGTGCCCGATCTGCTGGTCGCGGAAGAACAACACCTCGTATTCGTGCAGGGCCGCGGTGAGCACGGCGATCTGCTCGTCGGTGAAGTCGTCACGCAGGTCGATGCCGCCGATCTCGGCGCCGATGTGCCCGGCGACAGGTGTGATGGTGAAGGTGCCGACCGGGTTTTCGGTAACGGTGGTCATGGCGTTCCTTTCTGATCTCAGGCGGTGGCCTGGACGCGGACGGGGGTGAACTGGCTTTCCACGGGCGCGAGTCCGTAGTGGCCGCGCAGGGTGGTGGCGGTGTAGTCGGTGCGGAACAGCCCGCGCTGCTGCAGGATCGGGACCACGCGGTCGACGAAGTCCTCGAGCCCGCCGGGCAGATACGGCGGCATGATGTTGAAGCCGTCGGCCGCGCCCTGCTCGAACCAGGTCTGGAGCTCATCGGCGATCTGCTCGGGAGTGCCCGCGAGCGTGCGGTGGCCGCGGCCGCCGCCCAGCTTGCCGATGAGCTGGCGCACGGTCAGCTCCTCCTTCTCGGCCAGCTCCTTGACGAGGGTGAATCGGCTCTTGCCGCCCTCGATCTCGCTTTCGGCCGGCAGCGGCGGCAGCGGAGCGTCCAGCGCGTGCTCGGTGAGATCCACGCCGAGCAGCGAAGACAGCTGCCGCAGTGCGTAATCGGGGGAGATTAGGTCGGTGAATTCCTGTTCCAGGGCGCGGGCTTCTTCCTCGGTGTCGGCGATGAAGGGCACCAGGCCGGGCAGCACCTTGAGTTCGTCGGCGGAGCGCCCGTACTTGGGCAGCCGTGACTTGAGGTCGCGGTAGAACTGCTGCCCCTCCTCGAGGGTGCGCTGCGCGGTGAACACCGCTTCGGCGTACCGGGCCGCGAATTCCTTGCCGCTCTCCGAGGATCCGGCCTGCACCAGCAGCGGACGGCCCTGCGGACCGCGCGGCGAGTTCAGCGGCCCGCGCACCCGGAACCGTTCGCCGCGGTAGTCGAGGGTGTGCACCTTGTCCGGGTCGGCGAAGATGCCGGTCTCCGGATCGAGCACGATGGCATCGGATTCCCAGCTGTCCCAGAGCTTGACGGCCAGATCGACGAATTCCTCGGCCCGCTCGTAGCGGCGCGCGTGCTCGGGAATGGCGTCGAAGCCGAAGTTGAACGCCTCGTCCTCGGTGCCGGAGGTGACGATGTTCCAGCCCGCGCGGCCGCCGCTGATGTGGTCCAGGGACGCGAATTTGCGTGCCAGGTTGAAGGGTTCGTTGTAGCTGGTCGACGCGGTCGCGATCAGCCCCACATGCTCGGTGACCGCGGCGATGGCCGCGAGCAGCGTGACCGGCTCGAACACCGCCAGCGCATTGCGCTTGATGCGCGGCCCCACCGCGAGCCCGTCGGCGAAGAACACCGAGTCCAGCTTGCCGCGTTCGGCGATCTGCCCGAGCTCCTGGAAGTGCGCGACATCGAGCACCCGACGTTCCTGAGTGCGCGGATGCCGCCAGGCGGCCTCGTGATGGCCCACGCCCATGAGGAAGGCGTTGAGGTGGAAGGTCTTGCTGGACATGAAGAAGTACTCCTAGGGGAATGAGGTCAGTTGGCGCGCCAGCGGGACAGCCGCCGTTCGATGGTCACGAGCACGCCGTTGTAGACGAGCCCGACCAGCGCGATGGCGACGATCCCGGCGTACATGTCCGGAATCTGGAAGTTCTGCTGCGCCGCGGTGATCAGATAGCCCAATCCGGCGCGCGCCCCGAACATCTCGGCGGCGATGAGCACCAGGATCGACCCGGAGGCCGCCATCCGGATGCCGGTGAAAATGGACGGCACCGCGGCGGGCAGGATCACCTTCTGGAACAGGCGCAGTGGTGAGAAGCCCAGCGATACAGCGGATTTGATCAGCAGCGGATCGACGGTCCGCACGCCGCTGATGGTATTGAGCAGAATCGGGAAGAACCCGGCGTACACCACCAGCGCGATCTTGGAGGTCTCGCCGATGCCGAGGATCAGGATGAACACCGGCAGCAGCGCGAGCGCCGCGGTATTGCGGAACAGCTCCAGGACCGGATTGAGGAAATCCGCGATCGGCTTGTACCAGGCGATGGCCACGCCCACCGGGATCGCGGCGAGCAGCGCGATCCCGAATCCGATCAGCGAGCGGGTCACGCTGGTGGAGACGTTGTCCCACATCTGGCCGTTGCGAATGAGTTCCAGCCCGGCCTGGACGACCGTCGAGAACGGCGGTAGGAAGATCTCGTCCACCAGACCCAGGCGCGGTGCGGCCTCCCAGAGCGCGAGGAACAGCACGATCACAATGGTGGGCTTGCCGATTCGCCATGCCACCCGTCCGATCGCGGTGAGCGGCACGCGCAGCGCCGATCGCTCGGCGGACGCGGTTTCATTCGTGTGCGGTGTGCCGGTTATCGTGGGCGATTCGGTGACCTGCGGTGGCTCGGCGGCACCGGTGCGGGCCGGGAGTTCGTAGGTGGGATTCGCGAAATGCACAGCGCTAGACATGGGAGTTTCTCCTGTCGGCGAGATCGGCCTGTTCGAGGTCCTGCGCCCGGGCGACCTCGTCGTGCAGCAGCGACCAGACCTCGTGCCGCAGCTCGCGGAAGCGCTCGCTGGAGCGGATGTCCGCGTCCCCGTCGCGATCGAGGTCGATATCGACCACGGCCTTGATCCGGCCCGGCCGCGAGGTGAGCACCGCGACCCGCTGGCCCAGATAGACCGCTTCGTCGATGCCGTGGGTGATGAACAGCACGGTCTTGCCGGTGGCCCGCCAGATCCGTAACAGCTCGTCCTGCAACGACTCCCGGGTCTGCGCGTCCAGGGCCGCGAAGGGCTCGTCCATGAGCAGCACCTCCGGGTCGAAGGCCAGGCTGCGGGCGATGGCCACGCGCTGCTTCATGCCGCCGGACAGCTCGTGCGGATAGCGGTCCCCGAACCCGGCCAGCCCGACCAGCTCCAGGTAGTGCTCGGCGATCTTGCGGCGCTCCCGCCGCCGAATTCCCTTGGCCTCCAAGCCGAATTCGATATTCGTGCGGGCCGTGCGCCACGGCAGCAGCGCGTACTGCTGGAACACGATCCCGCGATCCAGGCCCGGCCCGGTGACGGGCGCGCCGTCGAGGAGGATCTGCCCCGCGGTGGGTTTCCCGAGTCCGCCCAGCAGGTCCAGCAGGGTGGATTTGCCCGATCCGCTGGGCCCGACCAGCACCAGGAATTCCCCGTCCCGCACATCGACGGTGATATCCGACAGTGCGGTGAAGGCCTCCCGCTCACCTCGGACCGGGAATTCCTTGCTCACCCCGGCGAGCGCGAGTTTGACGGTGTCCGTGCTCATTTCGCGATCGCCTCACCGCTCGGCCCGCTGCTCGCGGGATAGGTGCCGTTGGCGTAGGGGTTGTCCTTGTTGGTGTAGAGGTCCTTGGCCGCGAGCTTGCCCGCGGGCAGTTCGCCGTTGCGTACCAGCCAGTCGATCCAGATCTGCAGCTCCCGTTCGGCGATCACACCGCCCGCGACCGGGATGCCCGAACTCTTGTAGTACTGCAGTAGGTTGGTGTTCTCATTGCGCCCGCGCTTGTGGATGATGTCGGCGAAGCGGGCCACCACCTCGTCGTGCGGTGTCACCTGCAGCCAGCGGGTGGCGCGGGCGGTGCCCTGCACGAAATCGGCCACCGCGTCGCCGTGCGACTTCAAGTAGTCGTTGCGGAAAACATAAGTGCCGTAATCGAATTGCCCGAACAGATCCTTGTCGGTGTAGAGCGGGTGCAGCCCGCCGCGGCTGACCGCGGTATCGCGGAAGACGCCGCCGAGCGCGGCCACGTCGATCTGCCCGTTGCGCAGCGCGTCCTCGGTATTGGCGGGCGGCAGCACCACGAGCTGCACCTGCTTGATCTCGGCGTCGCTGAGACCCTGATCGTGCAGCCACTGCCGGGTGATGAATTCGTGGTGGGCGCCGAGGGTATTGACGCCGACCTTCTTGCCGATCAGGTCACGGGCCGATTTGATGCCGGAGTCGTCGCGCACGAAGTAGCCGGTGAAGTTCAGCTCGTCGGCCCCGTAGGAGCTGAGCACCGAGGTGACCGGCGCGCCGCCGGCGATGAGTTTGATGACCGCGCCGTTGAAGGCGCTGCCGAATTCGACCTGCTTGGTGGCCGCGGCCTGGATATTGGCCGGGCCACTGGTGGTGTCACCCTCCCAGTGCAGATCGATCTTCTTGAAGTAGCCCAGGTCGGCGGCCAATTCGAAGGCGGTGACCTGGCCGGTGGTGCCCTGGTAGCGGACGACGGTCTTACCGTCGGCGGTCGTGCCCGCGTCGGTCTTGGCGCAACCGGTCAGCAGGACCACCGCGGTGGAGACGGCGAAGGCGGCCGCGAGGGCGCGGCGCAGCCGCGGACGGCGGAGAGGGGATGCCATGGGGGATTCTTTCGGTGAATGTGTCTGTCGCACGGGGTGATTGGAGACTGGGGCGACAACAGAGCGTCATGGGAATCCCTTTCCGGACGGGCCTCGGTCGATGGGGAAGTGCTCATATGCTGCGATCGCCGGATCGGCCCGGCAACCGCCATTTCACGATGTGGAAATCAGCGTGAGCGAAATTCGGCGACGGAAAGCGCTGGGCCGCCGGTGGTTTGGAGCATCGGCCCGATCCGGCCCGCCGCGATCCGCATGGCCGGGACGACGGCGCGGATCAGCTCGCTATTGAGCCGAGCCGAACGCGCCTGCACCGCCAGCGCGCCCTGCACCTGTTTGCCGGGTCCGACGATCGGCACCGCCAGCGCGCGAATGGGGTCCTCGGTCTCGATCAGCTCCGAGGCGAAGCCGGTGTGGCGGACGCGGTCCAGGTCGAGGTCGGCGGCCGCGCGGGCCGGGGAGTAGGCCAGCAGCGCGTGCCCGGTCGCGCTGGTGTGCAGCGACTGCCGGGGCCGCGGCACCTGGTGGTGGCAGAAGGTGATGGGCGGGCGGGCCTGGAACACCGTCACGGCGTCACTGTCGTCGGGCACGCTCACACTCACCGTGATCCCGATGCCCGCGGCCAGCGCGTACAGGTGGGGTGCGATCGCGTCCAGCCCCAGCCGGGACAGCGCCGGGCGCGCGAGCGTGGCCAGTCCCTGCCCGACCCGGTAGCGGTCGTTCGCCGGATCCTGCTCCAGCAGCCCGCCGCGGACCAAGGCCTGGGCCAGCCGGTGCGTGGTGCTGACCGGCAATCCGGCCAGCTGGGCGAGATCGCTGAGCGAGAGCTCGGGATCGTCGCCCTGAAAGCAGTTGAGCACCTCTACCGCGCGGTCCACCGCGCGTGCTCCGGAACGTGGTTCATCGGCCATGGACGCACTATTCCCATGCCTTTGACCTGCGGCAACGGTTGTGCGCAACGCGATCCCAGCCGGTCGGAGGGCAATTTTCGGTGGGGATCGTTTTGTATCGGGTTTGTATTACGCGATTGGGGTCACCATTTCTTCGTGACGTCCGTCACAAATTCGACTGTAAATTGCAGAAATGTTATTCGGCGACACTCCGATGCGATCAGCGAAAACGGATCGAGTGGCGTCGAGATCGTTTTGTCAACCGTCCGTGATCGGGACGTGATTCGCCGTGATTGATCCGTTACCGTCGCTCTCGGCCCGGAATCATCCGGACCCCCGCTCGAATCGACGAACACCGGAACCCGTCCCGCGATTCGAGAGCAACCGATAACCCTGGGGACGGGGAACCGCAGCCGAGAGCGCGGGACGGTGGGCGCAGGCGAGGGAAATACTTTATGCATCGCAACCGGAAGCTCACCACCCGCATGCTCGCCGCCACGGCGGCCGTCGGCGCGCTCGTGTCCGTCCCGTTCGCGCTGTCCACCGCGACCGCCTCCGCGGAGTCCGGGCACAACTGGGACGCCGTCGCCAACTGCGAGGCCAGCGGCAACTGGGCCGCCAACACCGGCAACGGCTTCTACGGCGGCCTGCAGTTCACCCAGAGCACCTGGAACGCCTACGGCGGCTCGGGCAATGCCGCCAACGCCAGCCGCGAGGAGCAGATCCGCGTCGCGGAGAACGTGCTCGCCGGCCAGGGCGCGGGTGCGTGGCCCGTGTGCGGCGCCTACCTGTAATCGGGTTTCGCGTTCGTCAGAACATCACGATGGCCCTTGTCGCTAATAAGCGGCAAGGGCCATCGGTGTATTTCCAGGGTTATGCGTGAGCGTCGTAGATCGCTTTCGCCAATTCGGTTTTCAGTGCCTGGAATTCGGGTGTGGCCGTGACGGCGAGGTCGCGCACCCCGGCACCGTCATCACCCGGTAATTCGATCCGTCGATCCACGATGATCCGCCCCGGGCGGGCGCTCATGACCAGAACCCGCGTGGACAGGAATACCGCTTCCTCCACCGAATGGGTCACGAACACAATGGTTTTGCCCGCCTCGCGCCACAGCCGCAGCAGCTCGACCTGGAGTCGTTCGCGGGTGAGCTGATCCAGTGCGCCGAACGGCTCGTCCATGAGGATGATGCGCGGATCGTTGACCAGCACCCGCGCGATCTGCGCCCGCTGCTGCATGCCGCCGGAGAGCTCGTAGGGCCGCTTGTCTCCGAAGTCGGCCAGGCCGACCAGTTCGAGCAGCCGCTCGGCGGCCGCGCGCCGCGTCTTCCGGTCCACACCACGACATTTCGGACCGAACTCGATATTGCCGCGCACCGACAGCCACGGGTACAGCGTGGGGGCCTGGAAGACCACGCCGCGCTCGGGGCTCGGCCCGTTGATGGGGTCCTGGCCGACCAGCAGGTCGCCGGTGCTGGGTTCGAGGAAGCCGCCGAGCAGTTGCAGCAGTGTCGTCTTACCGCAGCCGGACGGGCCGACGACGCTGACGAACTCGCCGGGCTCGATGACCAGATCGGTGGGGGAGAGCGCGACCGTGCTGCCGGTGGCGGTGTCGTAGGTCTTCGACACCTCCGTCAGGACAACCCGATCGCGCGCTTCCAGGGCGGTGGTCACTTGGCGCTCGCCTTGTTGGCGGCATCGGCGTACACCGCCGCCGCGTACGCCTCCGGGCTCGCGACGCCCTGAATCTCGCCCTGGCTCAGGAGGAAATCGGCCGACGACTTCAGATCCGCGCCCAGCTGTTTGCCCAGGTACGCCGGTCCGGCCTGGGTGGCCGCGTCGAGGTAGCCGTACTCGCCGAGCTGCTTGCGGATATCGGGCACCGGCACGCCCAGCTGCGCGGAGATGCGGGTGGCCGCGGCATCGGGGGAGGTATTGATCAGGTTGACGGCCCAGTTCTGCGCCGCCGTCCACACCTGCAGGAACTTCGGATTGGCCGAAACGAACTCGGCGCGCGCGCCTTCCAGGTCGTAGGTCGGCTTACCCGCCTTGGCGGTATCGGCGGCGGTCGTGACCACGTGCCCGTTCTTCAGCAGCTCCGACAGCGTCGGCTCCCAGATGAACGCCGCGTCGATATCCCCGCCCCGCCAGGCCGCCGCGATGGCGTCGGGCTGCATGTTGATCAACTGCACATCGCGCTCGACCCCGGCCGCCGTGAGCGCCGCGAGCAGGCTGTAGTGCGAGGTGCTGGCGAACGGCACCGCGATTCGCTTGCCGCGCAAGCCCGCCACCGTGGTGATCGCCGGATCCTTCACCGCCAGCGATTCGGCCGCCCCGATCACATCGTGAACCCAGACCGCCTTCATCCCGATGTTCAGCGGCGCGGACAGCGCCCGCGCGGCCGCCGCACTGCCGAGCAGCCCGAGATCGAGCGAGTTCGACCCGAACGCCTGAATCACGGTGGCACCCGACGCGAACTTGCTCCACGTGATCTTGGCCTTGGGCAGGCACGTCTCCAGCACCCCCGCGTCCTTGACCACCAGATCCCCGTTCGGAATCTCCTGATACCCGAGTCGCACTGTCCCGGTGAAGCTTTCATCCACCGCCACCGGGCACGCCACCTTGTCCCCGGTCGCCCGCGACTGATCGGTGCGCCCGGATGAGACGCACGCGGTCAGCGATCCGGTGAGCAGACCCGCCAATGCCACTGCCGCGAAAACGCGCTTCATGCCTTGCCCTTCCACGGCACGACCAGCGTGCCGATCCAGCTGATGACCGCGTCGAGAATGAGCGCGGTGAGACCGATGACGATGATGCAGGCCATAGTCAGCGGCGTATTGAGCTGCTGACCGGCCAGGAAGGCGAGTCCGCCGATGCCGGGGATGCCATTGTTGAGTTCCGCCGCGACCACGGTGGTCCAGGCGAAGCCGACCGCGACCCGGATGCCGCCAATCACCTCGGGCAGGGTGGCGGGGAGTAGGACGCGGCTGATGACCTGTAGCCGATTCGCGCCGAGGGACCGCGCGGCATTGATGCGGTCGACCGAAACCTGTTGCACGCCTGCGATGGTGGCGACGACCACCGGCGGGAAGGCGGCCAGGAACAGCAGCCAGATCTTGGAGGTGTCGCCGATGCCGAACCACACGATGAGCAGGCCGATATAGCCGAGCGGCGGCAGGGTGCGCAGGAAGTTCAGATACGGCCCGATGATCGTGGCCAGGGTCTTGGAGGTACCAAGCGCGAAACCGACGATGGGACCGAGGATTACGGCCGCGCCCGCGCCCACGAAAATGCGCTGCAGGCTGGCGACCAGATGCTCCCACAGGAAATAGTTCTGCTCGCCGGGCACCTCGCGCGGCACCCCGGGCGCGAGCGGATGCCAGCTGTTGGCCCGCACGAACGCGTCCCACACCGCGCGCGGACCCGGAAGAAACTGCGGATCAATCCATTTGGCGGCGGCCACCGCCCACCACACGGCAAGCAGCACGACCAGCGACAGAACCCGCACGGCGAGACCGCGCAGCGGACCGGTGGGCAGGGCGAACCGGGCCTGGTTCGCCGCATCGGTGGCCGAGCGTGCCGCACCAATACTGATCATGTGCCGATTCCGAGCACGCGATGGGGACTCACGCGAAGCGCCTCTCTCTCGAACAGGTGGACCGGCGGCTCCGATGCGAGACCGAAACCGTCCGGCCAGATCCTGTCGCGGGCAGGCGCTCTCGAACAGCGCCACGATCACCGTGATTCGAAGGCGGCGCTGAGTCTGCGGCACGGATCAGCCGATCGGTGCTGTGAGGTATTCGAGCGTGTAGCCATCGCCGGAACGGGCTACGCGGGCGATGCCGGGTGATTCGAGGTGCGCTCCGGCGACGAAATGGTTCGGTCGGATCAGTTGTTCCAGCAGAACGGCCCGCGCGATACGGGCCCGGGACTGGTCGTCGTCGTACTCCCAGGCCACATTCGGCCGACCGAACTGGAGCGAGGGAACGTGCACCGTGTCGCCCCAGACCAGCAGATGGCCGGTACCGCTACTGATGTCGAAGACGGTGTGACCGGGTGTATGGCCCGGTGCCGGAATCGCGGTGGCCCAATCGGTGATCGCGACCCGCTCCGACATCCGCACGACCCGGTCGCGGATCGGCTCCAGCCGCCCCTCGAACACCGCGGTGTCGCCCACGCCGACCCACACGCGCTCGAGTTTCGCGAACGCCTCCGAACCGTCCGGTGCGATCAGGCCGCTCACATGGTCCGAATGCCGGTGGGTGATGGCCACGTCGGTGATCTGCGCGCGGTCGACTCCCGCTTCGTCGAGCGCGTCGTAGATCAATCCCATGGTGGGGTCGTGCCAGACGTCCGACCCGCCGGTGTCGATGAGCAGCGCCCGCGCACCATCGGTGACGAAGAAGGCGTTGACCGCCAGACGCAGATTCTCGCCGACCAACGGGACGGCGGACGGCAACTCGAGGAACGTGCGCCCGTCCTCGTCGCGCAACCGGGTCGGGGGCATGTCGATGTACCCGTCTCGCAGCGAGATCACCCGCAGATCGCCGAGTTCGAACGTGGCATGCAGCCGGCCACTCGAGATCAAACGCATGGAACCTCCGTCGTATCGGTCGTGAATCGCGCGTGAGTACATCATGGTCGCCCCGCGCGGGACCTGACCAGCGAGTTTCATTGCGGCGCTAGGGCGACGCCAGCGGCTGGGTGGGGATGGTGGCGGTCAGGCGGGTGCCCAGGGCGGGGGCGGTGTCGATGGTGAGGGTGCCGCCGATCACCGAGAGGCGGTCCTTCATGTTGGTGAGGCCGGAGCCTTCGGTGGCGAGCGTTGGATCGAAGCCGCGGCCGGTGTCGGAGATGGTGAGCAGCAGGGTTCCGCTGGTTTGATGGGCGGTGATGACGACGGTGGTGCCCGGGCCGCCGTGTTTGGCGCTGTTTTGCAGGGCTTCGAGACAGCAGTAGTAGAGGGCGGTTTCGATGTCCTGGCGGTAGCGGCCGATCCGGTCGACGCGGACTCGCACCGGTACGGGGGAGCGGGTCGCGGCGGCGGGCAGGGCGGCGCGGAGGCCGTCGCGGGCCAGTAGTGGTGGGTAGATGCCCTGGGCGAGGCGGCGAATCTCGGCGATCGCGGTCTGCAGCAGTTCGCCTGCCTCGCCGATCAATTCGGCACAGGCCGCCGCATCGTCGGCGGCGGTCTGGCGGGCGAGCTGCAGGGTGACCGCGACCGCGACGAGCTGCTGCTGCGCCCCATCGTGCAGATCCTGTTCCAGCCGACGGCGTTCGGCGTCGGTGACCGCGACCAGCCTCGCTCGCGACGCCGTGAGCTGGTCGGCGCGTTCGGCGAGCAGCCGCTGCGAGGAGCGCAGCGCATCGGCATTGCGGCGTGCGATGATCGCCATGTCCCGCATGGTGGTCGCGGTGTGCCACACGACCAGCAGGATCGGCGCGGTGACGGCCGGGAAACCCAGCGTGGCAATGTATTTCACGGTGACCGGTGCGGATACCGAGGTGACCAGCGGCAGAGCCAGCGCGGCACAGAGGAATGCGCTGGCCAGCGTCCCCACGAAATAGTGCGGCAGATGCCGCCGCGGCACATAGGGCACCGCGGAGATGGCCGGGATGAGCGCCGCGACCGAGTGCATCGGCAGGGTGAGCGGTGAGATCCAGGACGCGAGAATCGCGCCCGCCCAGATCATGATCGAGAGGGTGGCGACCGATCGTTCCAGCGGCCCGCGCCGCGCCGTGTGCAGCGCCACGAGGAAGACCAGCGCCTCCACCACCAGCACGGCCAGCATGGCGAAGACCCAGATCGTGGGCCGCCAGCACGCCGCGGCGATATTGAGCGCGATCAGGACTCCGGTCGTGACGATCAGCGCGTAGATCAGCTGGCGCAGCCGGCGGCGGGCCAGGGAGCCCGTGCCGTCGGAGTTCACGACGGTGTCAGCTCGCTCCAGATCCGCCGCAGCAGCTGCGGGCTCAGCGTCTCCTTGTGCACGTAACCTGCTGCGCCGCACTGTGATACCTCGTGGGGGAGATCGGTCGTGTCATAGGTCGACATGAGCAGCACCGCCACCCCGGGATGCCCGGAGCGAATGCGCCGCGTCGCCTCGATACCGCCCATGCCGGGCATATTGATGTCCATCAGCACCAGTCCGATGGCGGCGTCGCGGGTCAATTCCACTGCCGCCTCACCGCTGTCGGCCTCGCCCGCGACGACGAATCCGGCGCTCGCCGCGACCATCGCGGCGGCCGCACGCCGGAAGGCGGGGCGGTCGTCGACGATCCACACCTGTACCTGCGCGGTCATGTCTGTCATGGTGAGACTCGGGCGTGGATCGGGAAAGGGTGCACGCACCCCTTAGTCGGTGTGTGCGGCCAGGAACATCAGCACGGCGGTGACCCGCTGATCCAGGGCAGGGTCGGAGGTGAGGCCGAACTTGGCGAAGATCGAGTTGATGTGCTTCTCGACCGCCCGCTGCGACAGCGAGAGCCGTTGCGCCACCACGCGATTGCTGCCGCCGCCGGCGATCTCGGCGAGCACCTGCCGCTCGCGGGCGGTGAGGCGATAGACCATGGCGTCCTCGCGACGGCGTGCCAGCAGGGTCTCGACAATGACCGGATCGAGCACCGATCCGCCGCCCGCGACGACGTGGACTGCACTGAGCAGCTGGTCGAAGCGGGCGATGTGCTCCTTGAGCAGATACCCGCGCCCGGCCGAGCCGCCGTCGAGCAGTCCGGTGGCGTACTGGGGCTCGGCATAGTGAGACAGCGCGATCACGCCGGTGCCCGGCTGGGTCACGCGCAATTGCCGGGCCAGCCGGATGCCCTCGTCGGTTCCGGTGGGCGGCATGCGGATATCGGTGATGAGCACATTCGGTTCGGTAGTGCGCACCAGCTGGACCGTGGCGTCGTAATCGGTCGCGATGCCGACCACCTCGATCGTGTCATCGGTCGCCAGTACCCGTAAAACGCTGTCGCGGATCAACATCGAGTCCTCGGCCACCACGACCGTGACCCCAGTCGTACTCACAGTCCTAGAGGATCCTCCGGCCGTGGCGACTTCGCACGGGTACCGAACTACCCGAATCGAAGTGCCGAGCCCCCGTTGTCAGGGGGTTCGGGGTGCACACACCACGGTCATGAGTGGTATGCGCAGGCTGCCTAGCGGGTGGGTTCTTCGGCGACCATCGAATCGCACGCCGGAGCAGGGGCTGCGGGTGCGGAGGCGTCGGACGGTGGGACGGAGGGGTTTTCACCGTTCGGCGTCTCGCGGCTGCGTCGCCACGCCGTGCCGAGGGCCAGCGCTGCGGTGGCGAACATGCCCATCACGACCAGAACCGCGAGCAGCAGGGGAAAGCCGCGTTCATCCGGGCCGTTTCCGCGGTACCAGATGGCGACGGCGGCGGCGACCGGACCGCCGGTGAGCAGCGCCGGCAGAAGTGCGATGAAGCCGATGGCGACGAGCACGGGAGTCGGCGGAGGCTGCCGGATCAAGGCCAGCCACGTGTCGGGGAATCTATTGCCGCCTGCCCGAGAAGCTGAATCGCTCACAACCTCCACACCTCCGGATTCGATAAGTGCTCCTGCCTGCTTATTTGACGACAGGTTAGAACGCCGAACGTTTCAAATCGGGGAGGTCGGTCGGACGGCGATTCGCTAGTTCTCGACCGCCATGCGCGCGTCCACGACCAGGCCGATCACGCCGAGCGCGAGACAGGCCGCCGTCACGATCCACTGCGCGGGGGAGGTGCGATTGGTGAGGGCGTCGCCGAGCAGCACGGTGCCGACCGTGCCGGGAATGATCCCGAGGAAGGTGGCGACCAGATACGGCGTGAAGCGGATCGAAGACAGTGCCGCGCAATAGTTCACGATGGAGAACGGCGCGAACGCGATAAGCCGCAGGGATCCGACCGCCAGCCACCCGCGACGCGCGAGCCGGGCATCGACGGCCTGGACGGTCGGATGCGTCAGCCGCGCCCGCACCCGCTCGTGGTCGAGGGCCCGGACCAGCCACAGGGCAAGAACCGCACTCAAAGTCGTGGCCGTGATCGCCAGCGTCAGCCCCTCGGCCGACCCGAACAACATGCCCGCGCTGAGTGTGAAGATCGTGCGCGGGAAGGGCACGATACAGACCAGCGTGTGGACCGCGAAGAACACCAATGGCAGTGCGGGCCCGACCGAATCGGCCCACTCCCGGATCTGCTGCGGTGCCGGATGCGGCGCGAAGGCGGCCACGGCGAACAGTAGCCCGCAGCCGATCAGCAAGGCCAGGGTTCGCGGTTGACGGAGGCGGTTGAGCAGCCCGGATACCCGGTCGAGCGGCCCGCGCACGGTTGTTGGCACCGCGCCAGGTTACCCGCTGGTAGTGAGACTCCGGAGACGGTAATCGAAAGGGTGCCGCTAGCATCAGGGGAAAGACCATGAATGCTCGTTAACCAAAGTGGCCGTTGAGCTGGGCGAAGTCCAGAAAAACAGCCACACGGTCAGGGAGTGGAAGAAGGACAAGCAGCTATGCCGATTGCTTCCGACTCGGACACCGATCCGGTGCCCGAGTTTGCCGCCTGGCGCAAGGGTGTCGCCGGGGTGCTGGCCAAGGCCCGCAGGGTGGATGCGAGCGAATTGCCGGATGAGCCGGAGAAGCTGCTCGCGGTCACGACCTACGACGGTCTGACGGTCAACCCGCTGTACACGCGCCGCGACGAACTGCCCGAGCAGCCTTTGCCCGGGCAGTTCCCCTACGTGCGCGGTGGCGACGCCACCCGCGACGTGCACCGCGGGTGGTTCGTGAGCCAGCGCTTCGGCGGCGCGGACGCCAAGGCCGTCAATGGGGACATCCTCTTCGCGCTCGACAATGGCGTGAGCGCCGTATGGCTGGGCGTCGCCGAGCGCGGCGTGCCGGTCGACGGGATCGCCACCGCGCTGCAGGGCTTCCTGTTCGAGCTCGCGCCGCTGACCCTGGATGCCGGTCCGGCCGCCAATGAGGCTGCCGCCGCGCTGTTCTCGGTGCTGGACGGCTATTCGGCTCCGAACCGCAAGGACATTCGCGTCTCGCTGGGTGCGACCCCGCTGACGAGCCTGTTCGCGGGCACGCAGGCCATCGATCTGGACGGCGCGATCGCGCTGGCTCAGCAGGCGGTGGCTCGCACCGAGACGGTCCGTGCCATCACCGTGTGCGGCGTGGCCTTCCACAACCAGGGCGCCTCCGACGCCCAGGAGTTGGGCGCGGCCGTGGCCGCCGGTCTCGAATACCTGCGCTCGCTCACCGATGCCGGCGCCGATATCGCGGATGCGCTGGGCCAGTTGGAGTTCCGCTTCGCGGCCACCGACGACCAGTTCGAGACCATCGCGAAATTCCGTGCGGCCCGCAAGCTCTGGGCCCGCGTGGCGCACGTCTGCGGCGCTCCGGCCTTCGGCAACGCACCGCAGCAGGCGATCACTTCGGCGGCCATGATGAGCCAGCGCGATCCGTGGGTGAACATGCTGCGCACCACCCTGGCCGCGTTCGGCGCGGGCGTCGGCGGCGCGGACATTGTCACCGTGCTGCCCTTCGACGACGCGCTGCCCGCCGGGGAACTCGAAGTCTCCAAGGCGTTCTCGGAGCGCATGGCCCGCAACACCCAGCTGCTGCTGCTCGAGGAATCCCACCTCGGCCACGTGGTGGACCCGGCTGCGGGCTCCTGGTACGTGGAGTCGCTCACCGATGAACTCGCCGCCAAGGCGTGGGAGTTCATGCAGGAGATCGAGGCCGCGGGTGGTTACCTGGCCGCGTTGCAGAAGGGTCTGCTCGCCGAGCGCATCGGCGAGACCAAGGCCAAGCGGGATTCCGATGTGGCGCACCGCAAGACGGCCGTCACCGGCGTCAACGAGTTCCCGAACCTCGGCGAGAGGCCGCTGTCGGAGCAGGCCCGCGCCGCCAACGGCACCGCCCGCTACGGCGCGGCGTTCGAGGCGCTGCGCAACCGCTCGGACGCCTTCCTCGCCGCCCAGGGCAAGCGCCCGCAGGTGCGGCTGGTTCCGCTGGGACCGGTGGCGGAGAACAATGTTCGTGTCACCTTCACCACCAACCTGCTGGCCTCCGGCGGCATCGAAGCCGTCACCGAGGCCGGTCCGTCGATCGCCGTGCTGTGTGGCTCCGATAAGCGCTACGGCACCGATGCCGCCGCGGCCGTGCAGGAACTGCGGGGGGCGGGTGTGACCACCGTGCTGCTGGCCGGGCCCGAGAAGGCGGTCGCTGAGCTTTCCGGGGCGGATCGCCCGGATGGCTTCGTGACCGCGCGCATGGATGCCGTGGCGGCTCTGACCGGCCTGCTCGAAAAGCTGGGAGCGTAGAGATGAGCGATATCAAGCATCGCATCGGCAATTTCGCCGAAGTGCCGCTGACCGAGGGCGAGACCGCGCCCGCGCAGGTCAGCGCCGCGCAGGTCGAGGAGTTCGTCGCCGAGGCCGCGAGCGCCAATCACTATGCGCCCGAACAGCTCACGTGGTCGACGCCCGAAGGCATCGACGTGCCGCCGGTGTTCACCAAGGCCGACCGCGACGCCATCGTCGCCGAGGGCTACCCCCTCGACAGCGTGCCGGGTGTGGCCCCGTTCCTGCGCGGCCCGTACCCGACCATGTACGTGAACCAGCCGTGGACGATCCGCCAGTACGCGGGCTTCTCCACCGCCGCGGACTCGAACGCCTTCTACCGCCGCAACCTGCAGTCGGGTCAGAAGGGCCTGTCGGTCGCCTTCGACCTGGCCACCCACCGCGGCTACGACTCGGATCACCCGCGCGTGACCGGTGACGTCGGCATGGCCGGTGTCGCCATCGACTCCATCCTCGACATGCGGGAACTGTTCGATCAGATTCCGCTGGACCAGGTTTCGGTGTCGATGACCATGAACGGCGCGGTGCTGCCGATCCTGGCGCTCTACGTCGTCGCCGCCGAGGAACAGGGCGTCGCGCCCGAGCAGCTGGCCGGAACCATTCAGAACGACATTCTGAAGGAGTTCATGGTCCGCAACACCTACATCTACCCGCCCAAGCCCTCGATGCGGATCATCTCCGACATCTTCGCCTACACCTCCGCGAAGATGCCGAAGTTCAACTCGATCTCCATCTCCGGCTACCACATTCAGGAAGCGGGCGCGACCGCCGACCTGGAGCTGGCCTACACCCTCGCCGACGGCGTGGAGTACATCAAGGCCGGTCTGGACGCGGGCATGGAGGTCGACAAGTTCGCGCCGCGACTTTCGTTCTTCTGGGCCATCGGCATGAACTTCTTCATGGAGGTCGCCAAGCTGCGCGCCGGGCGCCTGCTGTGGAACGAGCTGGTCGCCAAGTTCGAGCCCAAGAACTCCAAGTCCCTTGCGCTGCGCACGCATTCGCAGACCTCGGGCTGGTCGCTGACCGCGCAGGATGTGTTCAACAACGTCGCCCGCACCTGCGTCGAGGCCATGGCCGCGACCCAGGGCCACACCCAGTCGCTGCACACGAACGCGCTGGACGAGGCGCTGGCGCTGCCGACGGACTTCTCCGCCCGCATCGCCCGCAACACCCAGCTGCTGATCCAGCAGGAGTCCAACACCACCCGTCCGGCCGACCCGTGGGGCGGCTCGTACTACGTGGAATGGCTGACCCACCAGCTGGCCGAGCGCGCCCGCGCCCACATCGCCGAGATCGAGGCGCACGGCGGTATGGCGCAGGCGATTTCGGAGGGCATCCCGAAGCTGCGCATCGAGGAGGCCGCGGCCCGCACCCAGGCCCGCATCGACACCGGCCAGCAGCCGGTGATCGGCGTGAACAAGTACCAGGTCGAGGAAGACACCCCGATCGAGGTGCTCAAGGTCGAGAACTCGCGCGTGCGCGCCGAGCAGAACGCCAAGCTGGAAAAGCTGCGCGCCGAGCGTGATTCGGCCGAGGTCGAGAAGGCGCTGGCCGAATTGACCCGTGCGGCAGCCTCGTCCGAGGGCGGCATGGACAACAACCTGATGGCCCTGGCCATCAACGCGGCTCGCGCCAAGGCCACCGTCGGCGAGATCTCCGACGCGCTGGAGAAGGTGTACGGCCGCCACCAGGCGGAAATCCGCACCCTGTCCGGCGTTTACCGCGAGGAGGCAGGCAAGGTGACCAACATCAGCAAGGCCATCGAGCTGGTCGAGGCGTTCGGTGAGGCCGAGGGCCGCCGCCCCCGCATCCTCATCGCCAAGATGGGCCAGGACGGCCACGACCGCGGCCAGAAGGTGATCGCCACCGCGTTCGCCGACCTCGGCATGGACGTCGACGTGGGCCCGCTGTTCCAGACCCCCGAAGAGGTGGCCCAGCAGGCAGCCGACAACGACGTGCACGTCGTCGGCGTCTCCTCGCTGGCAGCCGGCCACCTCACGCTGGTGCCCGCCCTGCGGCAGGCACTGGCCGATGTCGGCCGCCCCGACATCATGGTCACCGTCGGCGGCGTCATCCCGCCCGGTGACTACGACGAGCTGTACGCGGCGGGTGCGGCCGGCATCTTCGGCCCCGGCACCATCATCGCCGATGCCGCCATCGACCTGATCCAGAAGCTGGCCGCACAGCTGGGCCACGAGATCGGCACCGGCGCAACGGAATGAGCGACGCCGCACGCGGAACCGAGGGTGGCACGAACCACCCTCGGCTCGGCACCACCGCCGGGGTCGGCCGCTCCGCCCCCGGCGCTCCCGCCGCCGGTCCGGCGGCACGCCGAGTAATCGACGTCGACCAACTGGCCGCACAGGTGGCGGCGGGGGAGCGGGCCGGGCTGGCCCGCGCCATCACCCTCGTCGAATCCACCCGCGCCGACCATCGGGACCTGGCCCAGCAGCTCCTGCTGAAGCTGAGACCCGAATCCGGCAAGGTGCTCTCGAATCGCGTTGGTATCACGGGTGTTCCGGGTGTCGGCAAGTCGACATTCATCGACGCGCTCGGCATGTACCTCATCGGCCAGGGCCACCGCGTCGCGGTCCTGGCCGTGGACCCGTCCTCGACTCGCACCGGCGGCTCCATCCTCGGTGACAAGACCCGCATGGCGCGTCTATCGGTGGAACGCGACGCCTTCATCCGCCCTTCACCCACCGCGGGAACCCTTGGCGGCGTGGCGAAAGCGACCCGCGAGACCATCGTCCTGCTGGAGGCGGCAGGCTACGACGTCATCCTGGTGGAGACCGTCGGCGTAGGCCAATCCGAGGTCACCGTAGCCAATATGGTCGACGTCTTCTGCTTCCTCACCCTGGCCCGCACCGGCGACCAGCTACAGGGCATCAAGAAGGGCGTCCTCGAACTCGCCGACCTGGTAGCCGTGAATAAGGCCGACGGCCGCCACGAGCTGGAAGCCAAGGCCGCCGCCCGCGAACTCCAGGGCGCCATGCGCCTGATCCACCCCCGCGAATCCCTGTGGCGCCCACCGGTCCTCACCATGTCTGGCCTGAACGGAATCGGCCTCGACGCATTCTGGGACACCGTACTAACCCACCGCCGAGTCCTCACCGAAGCAGGCGAATTCGCCGAAAAGCGCCGCCGCCAACAGGTCGACTGGACCTGGACCATGGTCCACGACAACCTCCTGCGCCGCCTCACCGAAAACCCGAACGTGAAGGCACTACGAGGCCAGGTAGAAAAACAGATCCGCGACGGCTCACTGACTCCGGCCCTGGCCGCCGAGGAAATCCTCCGAGCCTTCGACGAACGGTCCTAAGCCCCATGGAGATCCGGATCCGCCCCGGCACCGACTCCGACGCGAAAGCGGTCGCCACGCTGCACACCGCCAGCTGGCGCACCGCCTACGCGGAAATCATGCCGGAGTCATTCCTCAATGGCCCGCTGGAGCACGACCACCAGGTCCTCTGGCTCACCCGCCTGACCGTCGGCCTCGCCGAGGGCGATCTGTTCGTCGCCGAATCTGACCAGAACCTGGTCGGATTCATCTATCTCTCCCTCCAACCGGACGGTCGAGTCCTCATCGACAACCTCCACGTCGACCCGACCCTCAAACGAGGCGGCATCGGCGGCCAACTGTTGCGACACGGATTCGACTGGGCCGCCAGCATGTACCCAGGCCGCCCCGTGTACCTGGAAGTGCTGCAAGCGAATACCCCCGCGATCGCCTTCTACGAACGCCACGGCGGCCGCGCCAGCGAACCCCGAATCGCCCACTTCTCAGCGGGCTTCGACGTCACCGAACTGGAAATCTCCTGGCCCCAGGCGTGAATCCGCTTACGACCACTGGCCAGGCTGGATCACATCCGTCCACTGAGCTGGCCAGGTAGCCAGAGCGACGATGGTCATGATGACGAGATGCACCGGGGCGGAGACGCTTTCCTTGATGCTGTGATGGTTGACGATGTGGGTTACCACGGCTCCCGTCAGGACGAGGATCAGGACGGCAGCGCCGAGAAAGCGTGTCTCGTGATACGGGAGGACCAGAAGTATCGCGCAGACCCCTTCGACAGCGCCGACCACGAACCGGAACCACCCGGGCCAACCCCAGCTGGGGAACTTTTCCGAGTACGCCGGGCCGAAGAACGTAGGGCCGGGCCAGAACTTGGTTACCGCACCCATGAGGAACTCGAGGGCCAGGATCCAGAAAAGAATAGTCATGCTGGCATGACCAGGCTCGGGGGCGGAGTGTGACACAAAGAGCCAAGAGATCAAAGAACAAAAGACAAAGACGCCAGGAGGAGGGGTGGGGAGGGGGTTGGGTTGGGCACCTCGGTGGCGGCACCAGCCTCCTCGAGGCTCGGGCGCGCAGCGGCCCGGGGTAGAACACTCAAAGACGCCCGTCGCGTGTCCAATTTGCCCGGTTGCTGTCGCCGAGAGGCACATTTTGGAGGCGGGATTAGGGAGGAACAGGACAAAGGCCCTCCAGGATGTGCCGCTCGATGAAGAGACAGGCGGGGAGGGGCTGGGCGGGGAGTTTGGCACCTTGTGGAGTTGTCAATGAGCGTTGGTGCTGGGGTTTTGGTTCTTGTTGTGTTGTTTCGAGTAGGTGATGCGTGCAGTCCGTGGGCTGGGATCGGTGGGTGGCGGCTCCGGGCTTGGCGTCAGCCCAAGTGCGGTAGGGCAGGCGGCGCAACCACGCTTCCCCGTGCTTTGCGTACGCCAGCTTCACACGAGCAGCCGGTTTCGGAAGCAGCCCACGGGGCCCCACCTTGGGTGAGGCTGCCACGGGAATTAGGGACGTAACCCGCACCGGACCGCCGGGCGCTTGCGCTTCTTGATCTTTGTGAGCAAGGCAGCCGCCAGCTCCCCGGCATGGTGACGGTCGTTGACCTGCGGTGTTTGGGTGGGGTCGATGGCGACCGGGGCGATCCAGCCGATGCGCCCGGCATGTTCGGAATCCGGTGGCATGACTACCGTTTTCCACCGGTCGGGGCCTTCCCCGATCAGCGAGTGGCAGGAATCGCATGCCAGGGTGAGGTTTTCGATGTCGGAGGGCCCGCCTTTGGACCAATCGGTGACGTGATGCACCGTGCACAGCGTGGCGGGGGCGTCGCAGCCGGGGCGGGTGCAGCCACGCTCGGTGGCGATCAAAGCCATCCGCTGATCAGCGGAGGCCAGACGGTGACCCCTGGCGCGACCGAAATGCAAAGGGCGACCGGCGTGGTCGAACACGACGAGGAACGGACGCGACTGCTGCGCCAACTGCAGCGCCTCTCCCATCGGGACCGTCCCACCGGAGGCGGTGGTCGCGACACCGGCGGCGGCCTCGACCTCGGCGAGCGACATGGTGATGATCGTCGAGACCGGCAGGCCACGGTGCTGGCCAAGGTTGGCCGGACCCATCTCCGGGCGCAGCAACGCGATCAACGCATCATGCTGACGCTGCGCGGTGGAACGGGTGTCACGGCGGGCGGCCGCCTGCAAAGCATCGGGGTGGATTCCCTTGGCGCGCTGCGGGCTCTGCGGATCATCCGGGTTGCACATGCCCGGCTGCGCGAGGTCAGCGAAGATCGGATCCAGCAGGGCACGCGCGGCGGGGGTGAGCTGGCCGGTGATGGTGCTCATGCCGTCCACGCCTTGCTTGCCCAGGATGATCCCGCGCCGCGCCTGGCGGTCGTCTTCGCTGACGAGGCGGCCGTCGGGGTCGAGGAACCCGAGGATCCGGTCCCCGATCTTGGGCAGATCATCGGGGGTGGAGCGGGTGGCGAAGTGGGCCAGCTGGATTTCGGCGTCGCCCTTGAGTTCCTCGTCGACCTTCTGCGGGATGCGGCCCATGATCTGCACGATGCGTCGCACGTGATCGGGGGAGGCCAGGCCTTGCCGCTGGGCGTAGGCGACCCACGCCAGGGTCGGTTCCAGGATCTGCCCTGCTTCTTGGCGTTCACCGAGCAGGGTGGCGGCATTGACGCGGGTGCGGGCCTCGATATGCCCCAGGCGCAGGACCTGTGCGAGGTATTTGTCGGTGTGGTTCTTCCAGCCCGCTTTCTGGGGCAGGTACCGCTTCTCGGCTTCCTTCACGAACCGGTGATCGACCGCGGCCAGGCGACGCTTGACGGTTTCGAATTCCTGCATCTGAACAACGAATTCATCATCGGTAGCAGGATCGAAAGAGTTAGCGAGCAAAGCGTCGGTGATCTCCGACAGCAGCGCGATCGCCGAAGCGATCGTGCCACCCCCGAGATTCCCTCCACCGCTGGTCATGCCTCCATTCTACGCTTCTCGATCATCCTTTCGAACCGAATTGCCAAGTGATATAAGGGTTTTCAAACTAAACCCCCAATGCCGCCGCAAACAATGGCCAGGAATCGTGGACATCGTCCTGCCAGTAAGGCCAAGCATGAGTCCCATTGCGGTAAGCCACCTGTGCCGGAATCCCAAGCGAAGCCAGCCGCCCCACAAGCGAATCCGTGCAATTCCGCACCACCGATTCCATGATTCCCCCAACAGCCAGTCGGTCCGTAAGCCGGGGCACGTCCCCCGCGATCGAGGCATCGCCGATGCCCTCGTGGATTCCGGGCAGCCCATTCCCGGCGGAGATGTAGAGGGCCACGCCGCGGAGGAGTTCCGCGTTCAGCACCGGGTCGTGGGCGTTCCAAGCCGGATTGTCGTCAGCCCCCCACATATTGGCCGCATTCGCGCCGAACAAACCCAATTCGGAGCGGACGTAGTTGCGGGCCACGGCGTCGCTGGTGCGGGGGCAGCCGCTGTAGGAGCCGACCGCTTGGTACATGCCGGGGGCGTCGATGGCCAGGTCGAGGGCGGAGGTTGCCGACATCGATGCGCCTGCCACCGCATTCCGGCCGGTCATTTGGAAGCGCGATTCCAGGAGGGGCGGGAGCTCGTGAATCAGGAAGGTGGACCATTTGTTTCGGCCCAGGGTCGGGTCGTCGGCCACCCAGTCGGTGTAGAAGCTGGCCCGGCCGCCGACCGGGGTGATGACGTTGACCGGTTTGTCGGCGAAGAACTGGGCCACGTCGGTGCGGTTGGTCCAGGGCCCGCCGTCCTCGCCGCCGTCGACGGCATTGAGGAGGTAGAAGGCCGGGGCCGGGAAGTCCGGGTGTGAAACCCATACCGGGATGGTTCGGTTCATGGCCGCGGAGTAGACGGTCACCTCGTACTGGCGGCCGCCGAGCGGGCGCACGCCGACGATTGCGGAGCCGTCGCCCGGGTCGGCGGAGGCGGTGACGGGCACAAGGGCAGCAAATGTGGCGATCAGGGTAAGGAGGGCGCGTGATAGCCGATGCATGACTGGAGTATCCCGCCGTTAGAGCCTATTTCCGGGAATCACCGCGCGTGTTCGTCGGCGGAATGTGCCCGCAGGGCGGTGATCTCGCCCGCCTCCGATTCGGATACTCGCATCCGTTCAGCTATCGACCAGCGGAGATTGCGGGGGAGATCGGGGGCGAGCTGGGAGAAGTAGGCGTAGAGCCAGTCGGAGCGGGCGACGAGGAAGGGGAAGTCGGTGCTCATCATGGCGCGCAGGACCAGCATGGGTAGCGGCGAATCCAGGGGATGGAAGTCGCGGTCCCAGAGGCCGGGGACGCTGCAGCCGGGGTAGAACTGGCCGAGCATCATGCCCTGCGACACCACCTCGGTCTTGCGGTCGCGATGAACGGCGTCGATCAGGTCGTAGCGGGTGAGTCCGGGGAACACGGTGACCAGCGTCAATCCTCGTGCCTCGGCCGGATTCTGCTGCCGCAGCTGGCGATACAGCTCGAACGCGTCATCGACGATGAGGTTCATCTGCTCAACCGGCAGGTCATCGCCGCCCTCCGCGAGCCCGGCCCAGAACAGCCGGCGCGTCAGGCTGTGCCGGACGAACGGGCAGACCGGTCCCGGCCGTCCGAGGTCCGGGTGCGGTCGCATGAGATGGTCGCCCACCCATTGCGTGAGGACTCCGGCCGCATCGCCCTGCTGCTCCCACAGCTCCGGATCCTGATAGACGTTGAACCATCGCACGCCCGTGCGCGATCCAGCCCTCATCCGCGGCCCTCGCGGTCCAGGTGCGCGTCGAGAATCGGGCCGATGACGGCGACGGCATCGGCATTGGTGAGCTGTGCGTGGGTGGCGGCCACCGGGTGCTCGATGAGCTGGCCGGTGACGTATGGCCGCCAGAGTCCGGAATCCAGCGAGTCGGTCATGCCGCGCGTGGCGGAGAAGTAGAGCAGGTCGCCATCGAAAACCGACGGTCGGTAGCGCGCGGAGAGCTGCACGCCGTCGACATAGCCGCGATGCAACCGGGTGAGCTGATCGGCGGTCAGTCCCGAACCGAAAGAGGCTGCGGACGTGGCCAATTCGGCTGCCGCCTGCTCTGCGGTGATATCGGGGAGCTCGTCGGCGTCCTCGGGTTCGTCGCCGAGCAGGTGCGTCAGCAGATCGCGCATGCGCGGGGTCGGTGGGGGAGGCATGTCATCGGGGAACACGATGCTGTCGAGCATGGCCAGCGTCGCGACTTCCGCGCCCTCGGCACGCAACCGCACCGCGATGGCGTGCGCGATCTGCCCGCCGAGCGACCATCCGAGCAGGTGATACGGCCCCTCCGGCTGCACCCGGCGGATCTCCCGCACATAGCCACCGGCGAGTTCGTCGATGCTGGTGGCGGATTGCACCTCGCCGCTGGCGCTCAATGCCTGCAATCCGTAGACCGGCCGATCCTGGATGTACTGCGCCAGGCCCGCATAGCACCAAGCCAGTGGCACGGCGGAATGCACACAGAAAAGGGGAGTACGAGAGCCGTTGCGACGCAGGGTGAGTACCGCGCCCAAGGCGTCATCGCTGGCGGTGCTGCCGTCGTGGCTCGTCAAGCGCTCCGCCAGTTCAGCCACCGTGGGCGCGGTGTACAACCAGCGGACCGTCACCGGCAGCCCGGTGGCCGCCGACAACTCGGCCGAAACCGCCACTCCCAGTAGTGAATTACCGCCCAGCTCGAAGAAGTCGTCGTCCAGCCCCACCCGCTCGGTCTCGGTGGCTGCGGCGAATTGCTCGGCCACCAACCGTTCCATCTCGCTCTCCGGGGCCCGGTACGGGTGCTGCACCGCGGGTGCCGGAGGCAGGGCGGCGCGATCCACCTTGCCGTGCGCGGTAATCGGGAGCCGCTCCAGCTCGACCAGCTGGGCGGGCACCAGCGCCGCGGGCAACAGTGTGCGCAAGCGGCGAACGAGGGCGGTCGTATCGAGTGGCACTCCCGGTGCGGCAACGACGTAGCCGATCAAGCGCGCACCGGTCGGTGCATCCTCCACGGTGACAATGGCCTGCGAGATCTCCGGCAGCGTCATCAGCGCCGCCGCGACCTCCCCGGCCTCGATACGTCGCCCCCGCACGGCCAGCTGATCGTCTGCGCGACCGAGAAAGTCCAAGCTGCCATCGACTTCGGCGACGACGAGATCGCCGGTCCGATAAAGCCTTTCACCCGACCCGAACGGATCCGCGACGAACCGCTCGGCGGTGGCAGCCGGACGATGCCGATAACCCTGCGCCACACCGGGACCACCCAGATACAGCTCACCCCGGCCGCCGGGCGGTACCGGCCGCAGCCGGGCATCGAGCACGAGCGCCCGCACCCCGGGCAGCGCCGGGCCGATCGTGACAGGACGATCAGCGGCCAACGCGTCCGACTGCGTTGCCATCACGGTGGTTTCGGTAGGGCCGTACCCGTTGAACAGCCGCAGCGCCGTCGCCCAGCGCCGCACCAGCTCGGCCGGGCACGCCTCCCCACCGACGACCGCCACCCGCAAGGTCGGGACCTCGGCCGGATTCAGTGTCGCCAGCACGGCGGGAGTCGTCAGGAAATGGCTGATCCGTGCCGCATTCAGCAGCTTGGTCAGGTCGGCTCCGGCGACGACGCCCGTCGGCTCGACCACCAGTCGCGCGCCCGCCACGAACGCAGCCAACAACTCCAGCAGGTGTGCATCGAACGACGGGGCGTGCGCGTGCAGCACATGCGAATCCGCACTCACCCCATAGTGTTCGACGATGTAGTCGGTGAGCGACCCGAGCCCGCGATGGGTGACCACGACACCCTTCGGCGTACCGGTCGTGCCGGAGGTGTAGATCAGGTAGGCGGGGTGTTCGGCGTGTAGTGGCCGGGTCCGATCCGTGTCCTGCACAACGGCACCGGATCGCTGCCGCACTTTCGCGTCCAGACGAGGATCGTCGAATTCCAGCCAGCGCGGCCCATCGGGCAAGTCGGCATGCACCGACGACACCGTGATCCCCACCCGCGCACCGGAATCCGCCGCCACCGTCTGCAACCGCCGCGCGGGATCGGTCGGATCCACCGGCACGAACGCCGCGCCGGACTTGGCGACCGCCCACACCGCCAGCACCGACTTGGCCGAGCGCGGCACCGCGACCAGGACGAATTCGCCGGGCCCGGCCCCGGACTCGATCAGCTCACGCGCCCACCGCGACGACAGCTCGTCCAACTCCCGGTATGTCCAGGTGCGACTACCGTCCTGGAGTGCGATGGCCTCGGGATCACTCGCTGCCCGAACGAGGTTGGTGCGCAGTAGATCCGGAAGCACGCGGAATTCGGCTCGGGCTTCGGTGACAGGCGGTGTCCCCGGCAGCTCCACCTCCGGAACCCGCCGGTCGAGTCCGTCCAAGAACCGCCCCAGATACTCCAGGAACCGCTCGTGATGCCAAGCCAGCGTCTCCCGGCTGTACACCTCCGGATTCGCCTGCATATCAACAGTGATCGTGCGCTCGTCCGGCCCGAGCTGGTACCCGTTGACCAGCAGATCCTCCACCGGCCCCAGCGACAGCAGCCGCACCTCCGCGCTCAACGGCCCCACCCGCGGCTGCTCGACGAACCGCAGCATGTTCACCACCGGCCCGAAACTGCCCCGCACCGTATGGCTTTCCCCGCTGTCGCGCAGCATGTCCTCGTACCGATACCGCTGATGCCGGAGCGCCCCGACCACCTTGGCCCGCACCTGTTCGATCACCTCGGCCCCGGTCGCGGTGCGAATCCCGGTCAGCCGCAACGGCACCACATTCGACACCGTCCCCGCCGAACGCCGCAGCGCCGCGCTCGGCCGGGCGGGCACCGGCAGCGACAGCACGATCTCCTCCGAGCCGGTCATCCCGGCCAGATAGCAGGCGAAGGCCGCGATGGTCAGCTCCGGAAACGCGATTCCCGAGCCCTGAAGCAACTCTCGCAGCCGGTGCGCGATCGGCTCCGGCACCGCGGCCGCCACCCGATGCGGCCGCGCCGCCGGTACCGCGGGCGCGCCGGCCAGCCGAACGGGCTCGCGCATCCCGCTCATCTCCTGCGACCAGTACTCGCGGTCGGCGCGAGCCCGGGACGAGCCGAGGTACTCCCGCTCGTCATCGAGGATCTCCGCGACCGTCAGAAATGACGGCTCACTCCTCGGCGCGGCATCCGAATCGAGTGTGGCGCTGTACAACTCGGTGGTCCGCCGCAGCAAGGCCGCGGCACCCAACCCGTCCAGCACAATGTGATGGCTGCGCAGATACAGCAGATGCCGTTCCGCCCCGAGCCGGTACACCGTGGCGACCGTCAGCGGATCCGTCAGCAGGTCCAGCGGCGAGCCGTAATCGGCCTCCATCAATTCCAGTGCGGCCCCGAGCGGATCCGCGTGGTCGCGCAGATCCACGAATGGCGCGGGCTCGAACGCCTCCGGATCCGCATACTGTCGCGGCAACCCGTCGACCAGCCGGAACCGCAGCAGCGGCGACTCCAGCTCCCGAGCCGCCCGCGCCCCGCACTCCTGCAGCAATTCCCGCTCCAGCGCCCCGGCCAACTCCAGGTACAGCGCCACGGTGTTCGGCACGGCCGGGAACAGCTGCTGGGCCACCCACCACCGCAATTGGGCTGCCGACAGGGGCAGGTCAGTGCAGACCGCCGTACCGCCCTCGCCGCCGGCCCGCGCCACCGCGCCTCCTCCGCCTCCCGAATCACCCGCCAGGTCACATTCGGTGGCAAACCTACGGCATCAGGCACCCGAACGGCCCGGAAGCAGGGCCGCCGGGCGTGGTTTCGATGCCGTCGAGGCGCGCTGGGCCGACCCAGCGGTATTTCAGATCATGGCGCGCAGCGGCCCCTCGGGCTCGACGCCCATGATGGTCAATGCCGTTGAGTGGTACAGCGATCCGGGCGTGTGAATCGCGTGTTGCAACCCCACATGCGCGTCCCGCCAGAACCGCTGCATAACATTCGCCCGCCGCACCGCATTGCCGCCCGACCGAGCGAAGATCTCGTCCACCGCCGACACTGCCCGCCACGCACAGCGAACTTGATTGCGGCGCACCAGGGAACGATCGGCGAAGGTGATCTCCTTACCCGCCTCGGCCTGGTCGTAGAGGCGGCTGACGCCATCCAGCAACTGGGTGCGCGAGGCCGCGATATCGGCCGCCGCCTCGGAAATCGCCGACAACACGTAAGGGTCGTCCTTGATCCGGGTGCCCATCGCGGTGACCCGGTCCCGCTGGTAGTCCAGGTGCGCCGCCAGCGCACCCTCGGCAATGCCGACCACCGCCGCGGTGATCCCCAGCGGGAACATGGCCCAGAAGGGCAGCTTGTAGACGGTGTCGGTGCGTCCCGCCCGCTCAGCGGCGATCTCACCCGCTGCCACCGCATCGAATTCGATGGTCCGATACGACGGAATGAACGCCCCGTCGACGATGATGTCCTTGCTCCCCGTGCCCTGCAGCCCGATCACATCCCACGAATCGTCCACGATCGTGTAGTCCTTGCGCGGCAGCACCACGTGCATGACCTTCGGCGGCATCAGCGGCTTGCCCTCGGCATCACCGGTCATCGCGCCCAGGAAGATCCAATCGCAGTGATCGGTGCCCGACGAGAACTGCCACCGCCCGCGCAGGATGAACCCGCCGTCGACCGGTGTCGCCACCCCCATCGCCGCATACGGTGAGGCGATCCAGGTGTCCGGGTTCTCGCCCCACACCTCGTTCTGCAGCCGCCGGTCCATGAGCGCCATCTCCCACGGATGCACCCCGCCCACCCCGCACACCCACCCGGTGGATCCGCAATGCTTGGCCACCGCCATGACCGCCTCGGCGAAGTCCCGCGGATGCGCCGCGTACCCGCCGAAATCGGTCGGCTGCAGCAGCCGCATCACCCCGGCCTGGCGAATGATCTTCACGCTCTCGTCGGAGAGTTTCCCCAGCCGCTCGGTCTCGTCGGCGGTGGCCGCCAACTGCCCCGACAGTTCCTCGACCCGGCTCACTACCTCGTGCGTCATCGCAACTCCAGTCCGCTATTAGAACGCGTTCTAGTGGACGGTAACGCCAATCCGGCTGCCCGCGAGGGAGTTTCCCGGTGATCGGTACCGGGCCTTGTCGTGGTCGCGGCCCCGGTGTGATGCACGAGACGCCGAGATAGATTGTGCACAATCTAATTGCGGGCTACTTTGTTGGATGTGACCGATGAGCAGGCGTTGGAGAACCAGCTGTGCTTCGCGCTCTACGCGGCGTCGAGGGCGATGACCACCATGTATCGCCCGAAACTCGACGCGCTCGGCATCACCTATCCGCAGTACCTGGTGCTGCTCGCGCTCTGGCAGCGCGACGGCCGCACCGTGGGTGATCTGTGCTCGGCCCTGGACCTGGATTCGGGCACGCTCTCGCCGCTGCTCAAACGGCTCGAATCGGCGGGCTTCGTGCAACGCCGCCGATCCGCCGCCGACGAGCGCCGCGTCGAGATCACCCTGACCGACCGGGGGCGCGAATTGCGTTCCGCCGCATGCCACATCCCGGAGCAGTCGGCCGAGATCACCGGCATGTCCCTGGCGGAGCTGTCCGAGCTCCGGGAAACCCTGCACCGCCTCACCGCGGCGCTGACCACTCACACCCGATCGAAGGAGAACGACCGATGAGCGTGCTCTACACAGCGGAGGCCCTGGCCACCGGGGACGGCCGCAACGGCCACGTCCGCACCGACGACGGCAAGGTCGAATTCGACCTGTCGATCCCCAAGGAGATGGGCGGCAACGGCCTCGGCACCAACCCGGAGCAGCTCTTCGCCGCCGGCTACGCGGCCTGCTTCCACTCCGCGCTGCGCACCGTCGCCCGCGGCACGAAGGAGAATGTGGACGACTCGGCCGTCGGCGCGAAGGTAGGCATCGGCCCCAACGAGAACGGCGGCTTCGGCCTGACCGTCACCCTCGAGGTGTCGCTGCCGCACCTGCCGCTGGACGAGGCGCGGGCGCTGGCGGACAAGGCACACCAGGTGTGCCCGTACTCCAATGCCACCCGCGGCAATATCCCTGTCGATGTCATCGTGGTCGAGGACTGAGGAGGATGAGCATGCGTGCGGTAGTCATCGAACAGTTCGGCGAGCCCAAGGATGTGCTGAAGGCGGGCGAGCGGCCCGTGCCCGAACCCGGTCCGGGTGAGGTGCGCATCGCCACCACCCTGGCCCCGATCCACAATCACGATCTGGCCATTGTCCGCGGCGTCTACGGGTACCGGCCGGAGCTGCCCGCGATTCCGGGCACCGAGGCGGTCGGCGTGGTCGATGGCCTCGGCCCTGATGTGACCGGCCTGGAAGTCGGTCAGCGCGTGACGGTTTCGGGAGTGCAGGGCGCGTGGGCGGAATACTTCGTGGCCAAGGCCGCCGGTGTGCTGCCGGTGCCGGACTCGGTGTCCGACGAGACCGCCAGTCAGCTGCTGGCCATGCCGCTGAGCTCGCTCATGCTGCTCGAGGACCTCAATGTCGAGGCCGGACAGTGGATTGCGATCAATGCCGCCAACGGCGCAGTCGGTCGACTGGTGAACCTGCTCGCCCGGGCGCGTGGCGTCAATGTCCTGAATCTGGTGCGCAGCGCGGCGGCCGCGAAGTCCTTGCAGGAGTTGGGTTTCGAACCCGTCCTGGATACCGAGACCGAGGGCTGGCAGCAGCGCGCGGGCGAACTGACCGGCGGCGAGCCCATCGTGCGGGCCGTCGACCAGGTGGGTGGCCCGGCCGCCAACGATCTGCTGACCCTGCTCGGCGCGGGCGGTGAACTCATCACCTTCGGCGCGCTCTCGGGCCAGCCGCTGGTCCTCAACCCCGGCCCGATCATCTTCAAACAGGCCGTGGTGAAGGGCTTCTGGGGTTCCAAGCGGGCCGAGGAGATCGGCGGCGAGCAGCGTCGCCGCCTCATCACCGAGCTGGTCACCCTGGCCGCCAAGGGCGTGCTGGACCTGCCCGTCGAGACGACCTACCCGCTCGAGGAAGCGGGCGAGGCGGCCGCGGCCACCGAGCGCCCCGGCCGCAACGCGAAGATCGCCCTCAGCGCCGCTGCTATCCGATAACCGGGCCGCTATCCGGCAATCAGCACCGCGGCGAGGGTGATCGCGCCCGGGATCGCCTGGGCGAACAGAATCCGCCGGCTGGCGGTGGCCGCGCCGTAGAGTCCGGCCACCACCACGCAGGCCGCGAAGAAGATCTTCGCGGCCTGCCCGACCGGATCGGAGGCGATCAGCCCCCAGATCAGTCCGGCGGCCAGAAAACCGTTGTAGAGCCCCTGATTCGCGGCCAGCACCTTGGTCGCCTCGGCGAATTCGGCGGTGTTCCCGAAGCTCGCCCGCACCCGCGGCGTCGTCCACAGGAACATCTCCATGACCAGGATGTAGACATGCAACGCGGCGAGCAATCCAACGAGAATCTCCGCGACCAATCGCATAACCCAACCGCCTTTCCTGAGGTGCCAGCCGATCCGGAACCGCCGCAATACTGACAGATCGGTCTCGGTGCGGACCCCGAACCCCTTCGGCGATTCGCTCGAGGCTTAGCCGAGGTCGAAGATCGCGGCCGCGTTGTCGTGACAGACCGCGCGCAGCCAATCGTCGCCGAGGTTCAGGCGTTCCAGGGCGAACAGGGCGTGGCCGTAGGGGTAGGGGATGTTGGGGAAGTCGCTGCCGAAGAGGATGCGGTGGCCGAGGTCTCGGACGCGGGGGAGTTCGGCGGTGGGGAAGTCGGCGGCGTCGAAGAAGTCGGTGAAGCTCATCGTGGTGTCGAGCAGGACACCGTCGTAGGACTCGGCGAGGTCGAGGAAATCGCTGTATTCGGGGGCGCCCATGTGGGCGATGATCGGGCGTAGTCGCGGGAAGCGCTGCAGCAGGACCTTCATGGGTTCCGGGCCCGTGAATTCGCCTGCGGCGGGGCCGGATCCGCAGTGCATGACCACCGGGATGCCCGCGTCCTGGACCATGCCCCACACCTCGTCCAGGCGCGGGTCGGCCGGGTCATAGTCGCCGACCTGAATGTGCAGCTTGAAGATTCGCGTGCCGCCCTCGATAGCGGCGCGCACGTAGGCGGGCGCGGACGGCTCCGGGTAGAACGTGGACGTGTGCAGGCAGTCGGGTGTGCGCGCGGCGAAGTCGGCGGACCAGTCGTTGAGCCAGGCCGCCATATCCGGCTTGTGTGGATAGATCATCGACGTGAACGCGCGAACACCGAAGCAGCGCAGCGTCTTCAGTCGCACCTGTTCCTCGTCGCGGTAGGTGATCGGCCATTCGCGGTTGCCGATCAGCGGCCCGGCGGCGTCGAAGTAACCCCACACCTTGCGCAGCACCTGGTCGGGCATGAAATGCGTGTGGATGTCGATGATCCCGGGCAGACCCAGGCGCTCGCGGAAACCGGTGACGTAGTCGAAGTCCTGCTCGTCGGTCACCGGCCGGTCTCGCCCTCCGCGAACACCGTCCGCGCGTAGTCGCCGACCCGGCTGATCAGCCGCTCGAAGAACACCTCCGGATCGGTGGCGACCACGATGTCCGCGTTGGGTTCTCGCCCCCACATGCCCGCCCAGTCGGCCACCGTGGTGGCGCGGGTGATGGTCCCGACCAATTCCACGTCCACGGTCGCGGGCTTGGTGATCGCGAGGCCCGGATCCAGCGCGACCGCCGCCGCGAACGGATCGTGCATGTGCGCCAGATAGCCCTGGTCGTAGAGCTTGTGGAAGTCGAAGTAGAAGCGGATCGCATCGGTCAGGAACCGGACCAGCGGATTGCTCGCCGCCGAGCGCGCTTCGGGCGGATCGTTCTCGGTGACCATCTCCACCGGGGTGCTCGCGGCCCGTTCGGCCAGCAGCGCCAGGTGTTTGGGCTTCATCTCGATGGTCTCGGTGATGTCGAGCGCGCATACGATGGGCCGCCGGTCCGCGGGCGCGGCGGAGAAGGCGTCGAAGACCTCCTTGGCCGCCTCCGGATCCACGTGGATGTTCCACTCGTTGGTGGGGGTGGTGTTGCCGGGGTGGTTGAACGCGCCGCCCATGATGACCAGCCGCCGGAGCAGTTGCGGCAGCTGCGGTTCCATCCGCAGCGCCAGCGCCAGATTGGTGAGCGGGCCGGTGCACAGTCCGACGATCTCGCCGGGATGCTCGCGGACCAGGTCCACCCACAGCTGCGCCGCCGACCGGTCGGACAATTTCCGGGTGGACGGCGGCAGTTCGGCGTAGCCCACGCCCTGCGGTCCGTGGGTGTCCTCGGTGGTGCGCAGTGGCACCGACAGGGGAGTCAGCGCCCCCTGGGCCACCTCGAGATCCGGCGCGCGCACCAGGTCGAGCAGGGCGAGGTTATTGGCCGCCACCTGCGGCGCGGGCACATTGCCCGCGCTGGAGGCGATTCCGACGATCTCGGCCTCGGGGGAGGAGAGCAGGTAGAGCAGGCCGAGGGAGTCATCGATGCCGGTGTCGTTGTCCATCAGGATCTTCTGCCGCACGGGTTCGAGGGTAGCGGGCACGGTGCCGGCACGAACTTCGGCACGGTGCCGGCCACGTCGACGGCACCGCACGCTCAGTAGGTCGGCAGGACGTAGTCTGCGGTGGCGGGGGAGAACAGCTTCCTGGCCACCGGCCGCATCGGCTTGGAGGTCATGAGCCGCCAGTTCATCCGCGCCATCGCGGTGCCGAACTTGCTGGTGGGCAGCATCATCTTGATGCCGCCGCCGGGCAGCTCCTTGGCCTTGTCCAGGAACGGGGTGATCAGCTCCTGGTACCGGGCCTGCGCCCGGCCCAGATCGCCCGGCGTGGCGGCGATTTCACCGGCGAGGATGTACGCGCCCACGATCGCCATGGCCGTACCCATGCCGGTCAGCGGCGAACCGCAGTACCCCGCGTCGCCGAGCAGGGTGACCCGCCCCGAGGACAACTCCGGCACATCCACCCGGGCCAGCTGATCGAAGTAGAAGTCCGGCGTGGAGGCCATGGCATCGAGGATGGTCGACGCCTTCCAGCCTGCGCCCGTGAGCATTTCGCGAATCCGCGCCTGCTGGGCCGCCGGATCCCGCCGCAGCGCCGGATCGTAGTCCTGGCGCAGCGTGATGATCGCCTTCGAGGTGACCGGATCGCGATCGGGCCGAATCGCGAAGGAGGCGCTGGGAATCGAGCATCCGGTCAGCCAGCCCTCCTCGGCGTCGGCGGGGGTGGGCAGGGTGAAGAAGGCCATGTAGCCGCCCAGGTGGGTGGTGAACTGCTCCTCGGGTCCGAAGACCAGGCGGCGGGTGGCCGAGTGCACGCCGTCGGCGGCGATCACGAGGTCGAAGCGTTCGGTGCCGCCGGAGGCGAAGGTGACATCGGCGCCGGTGTCGTCCTGGGCGATGTGCTCGATCCAGTCGCCGTAGCGGTAGTCCAGCGGCCCACCGGTCTCGGCGATGTGATCGAGCAGGACCTGATTGAGGTCGCCGCGCGCGATCTCGATCTCGGCCGCCGGACCCTCGCCGTCGAACATGGCCACGTCGATGCGGGCGTAGACCTTGCCGCTCTCGTCGACGTAGGCCCAGCCGCGCTCGTCGATCTGCAGCTTGCGGATGCCGGGCAGCAGGCCCATGCGCTCGGCGGCCTCCCGGCTGGCGGTGCGCAGGTCGACCGCCTGGCCGCCCGGCCGGGGAGCGGTGGCGCGCTCGACGACCGTGGTGGCGATGCCGGCCCGAAGCAGTTGCAGGGCAACGGTGTTGCCGGCGATGCCGCCGCCGACGACGAGGATGCGCGGTTTGGAGGTGGTGGTCATGGTGACTCCCGGATGAGGTGTGAACGTCTGTCTAAGACATATGTCTAACAGACTTTGACACGGCTGTCTAGAACAAATGTCTAAGACGCTGCTAGGGTGGGGTCATGGGAAATCGAGAAGACCTGCTGGAAGGTGCACGCCAGGCCGTTCTGGAACGTGGCCTGGCCAAGGTGACCGCACGCGATATCGCCAAGGCGGCCGGAGTGAGCCTGGCGGCCATCGGCTATCACTTCGGGTCCAAGGACCAATTGGTCACCGAGGCCATCACCGTGGGTATCGGCTCCCAGATCGGTGACGCCATGGACGCGGCGATCCGGGACGCGGGGGAGGGGCGCAGCCTGTGGGAGTCGCTGGCCGCGACCTGGAACGGTTTCGTCGACGTCGTGCGGCGCCATCGCGACGGGCTGATGCTCAGCGCGGAGAACGGCATTCAGATCGCCCGCGATCCGGAACAGCAGGCGTTCATGGCCGAGGCCACCGCGGTGGCCCATCGCGATATCGCGACGATCGTGCACGAGGTGCACCCGGACCTGAGCGAGGAGCAGGCCATGGCGGTCGGGCAGGTGCTGTTCCTGCTCTTCCAGGGCCTGGCCATGCAGAACGTGATCGCGCCCGGCGCCGAACTGCCGAACGGGGATTCGCTGCGGATCGCCGTCGAGGCCATGCGCGGCAAGTGAACTCGGCTGCGCCGAGCTAGCCCGGCGGGACGTGCCGGAGCTTCGAGATGGCGATCACCGCCAGCAGCAGCGCCGCCCCGGCGGCAATGGCCGCGGTGAGATGCATTCCGGTGAGGAACGCGTGCTTGGCCGCGTCGGCGACCGCCCCACCCACCTTGCCCGGCAGTGTCTTGGCGACATCCATTGCCGCGCCGAGCGTGTCACGCGCCGCGCGGGCGTCGTCGTCGGGCAGCCCGTAGGGCAGCGTGGCGTCGAGCTGGCTGCGGTAGATCGCGATGCTGATGCTGCCCAGAATGGAAATCCCCAGCGCACCCCCGAATTCGGCCCCCGTCTCCGACAACCCCGAGGCCGCCCCGGCCTGCTCCGGCGGCGCGGTGCCGACGATGAGTTCGGTGGTGATCCCGAAAACCGGTGCGAGACCGAAGGACACCAGCAGCGAGGCAGCGACGGTCAAGCCCACGCCGCCGGTCGCGGTGATCTGGGTGAGCAGCAACAGGCCCGCGGCCGCCATGGCCATGCCGACGCCGATCATGTAGGCGGGCCGCAGCACCTTCATGATCCGCGGACCCAGCTGTGAGCCGATCATGAATCCGAGCCCGGCCGGAATGGTGGCGATCCCGGCCCGCAACGGCGACATGCCCAGCACCAGTTGGAAATACTGGCCGACGAACAGCGCGTACCCGAAGGCCACGAAGATCGCGACCATATTGATGGTCAGCGCGGTGCGGAAGCTGCCCAGCCGGAACAGCCGCAGATCCAGCATCGGCTCGGCGGTGGTGAGCTGGCGTTTCACGAAGACCGCACCGATGCCCGCGCCGACCGCCAGCGCGCCGAGGGCGGCCGGGCCGGGACCGTCCTGGGCCGCCTGCTTCATTCCGAAGACCACCAGCAACACCGCGCTCGTGCACAGCGCCGCACTGATCAGGTCCAGGCGTCCGGCATGGGGATCGCGGTATTCGGGCAGCACTCTCGGGGCGAGCACGATCAGCAGCAGCATCACCGGCACCGCGAGCAGGAAAACCGAACCCCACCAGAAGTGTTCGAGCATGAGCCCACCGGCGAGCGGGCCGATGGATCCGCCGACCGAGTAGGAGCCCACCCAGACCCCGACCGCGATGGACCGCTGGCCGGGATCGCGAAACATGGTGAATATCAACGAGAGTGTGGACGGTGCGAGGGTGGCGCCGGCGACCCCGAGCAGGGCGCGGCAGCCGATGAGAACCGGGGCGGTCGGTGCGAAGGCTGCGATCACCGAGACGGCGGCGAAGGCGGCGGCACCGACCATCAATAGTCGTCTGCGCCCGATCCGGTCGCCGATGGTGCCCATGGTGAGCAGCAGCCCCGCCACCAGAAACCCGTAAACGTCGATGATCCAGAGCAATTGGGAGCTGGTGGGGCGCAGCACCTCGCTGATCTGCGGTACGGCCAGGTGCAGGACGGTGAGGTCCATCGAATACACCAGGCAGGCCAGGGCCAGCACCGACAATCCGGCCCATTCCCGTCTCCCTACCGCGTTACCGGCGTCAGCGGCGGCGGTGAGCAAGGGAGCAGGTGTGTCCACGATGACGTCCTCCATCCACATGTCGACATAGGGGTCGACAATATAGGTGTCGGTTTCAGGGTCTCATTTATTAACGTCACGCGGGGGTCAAGTACGGCGTGTCGAATGCCATTGATTACAAGCCGAATTCGCTTAATTCGCGGATGCACTTACGGGTGTGCGTGCATCGCGTTGTATACATTCGGTCCGGTCACAAACCGTCCGGTCGGGCTTTCCGGCTGAATGTGTCCGAACCGTAATCCGGAGCGGGCCAAGGATGGTCGGGATACTCGCTCAGCGCGGGCGCGGCGGTCGTCACCGCGCCGTGCGTGACGGCGTAGCGCGGGTCGGGCGCCTGCGCCACGGGGTGGTCCGGCGTGCGCCCCGGCTGGCTGAGCAGCCACGATCCGGTGCGCGCCAGGGCGACTCGAACATCACGGCCGCGACCGTCGGCGCGGCGGGTGCGCAACGCGTCCAGGACGCCCGCGGCGAGCAGGTAGCCGCTGGCGTGATCGAGGGCCTGCGCCGGGAGTGCGCCCACGGACGGTTCGCTATGCGAATTATCATGTGCGCCTTCGATGAGGGAAATTCCCGATGCGGCCTGCACGATGCTGTCGAAACCGCGCCGACCGCCCCAAGGTCCCGATTCACCCCAGGCCGAAACTCGGCCGTGCACAATTCCCGGACGCATTTCCGCGGGCCGCACTCCGAGTCGTTCCAAGCTGCCCGGTCGGTAACCGGAGATGATTATGTCCGCACTGCTGATCAATTCGTGAAAAACGGGAAGATCGGTACGCAAATCGACTACAGTGGAGCGCTTCCCCTGGCAGGTGTCCAGGAACTGCCAGCCGATTTCGGGCAGTTCCGGCGCGTCGATGCGCAGCACATCGGCTCCGAGCAGGGCCAATGCTCGCGTCGCCACCGGCCCCGCGATCACCCGGGTGAGATCGAGCACGCGCAGTCCGCGCAGCGGCAGCAGCGAGGTTGCGGCAGTGGGGGATTCGACCCAGCCGTTATCGTCGCGTGTCTCGACCGCGACCAAGGGACCGGAGGCGGCGGCCTTGCCTTGCGGACTGTCGGCCCATTCTTGTTCTCCGCGAACCCGAACCGCGATCGCTCCGCGCTCGGCGGCGCGCTGTTCGATATCGGCGGCGGACAGGGCCGCGACGCGGACGGTGACGTCCGCGCGCGTGGCGGAAGCGGGCAGATCGAGGGCCGCGAGCAGTCGCGCGCGGTGGTGCGGATAGTTGGCGTGCGTACGCACCCATGCGTCCGCCGCCCTGAAGAAGCCCGACAGCTCTGCGAAGATGTCCGGCTGCTGTCCGTTCAGCCGGAACAGGCGCTCGCTGGAGAAGGCGGCCGCCACCCGGCCCGGATCGAGGATCGAGCGCAGCGGGGTCAGGCCACAGTCCTCGCGCCAGCGGTCCGCGGCGGTGGCGAACGCGGCGACCGCACCGCCGGCCAGCGCCCAGACCGGCAGGGTCGCAGCCAGATTCGCACCCGGGGCGACCGGGGGCAGCGACTGCCCGGCAACGCCGACTCCGGCCTCGTATTCGCGGACCAACTCGTCGTAGGTAGCCACGATCCGACTCTATCGCCGCGACCCACCGCGCCCACCGTGGCGCGTGTCACGGCATACTCGACCGGTGACTGTCACCGGAACAACCTGGCTGCGTGAACTGAAGTCCGATCCGAATCCCGGCACCGTGCTGGTGTGCTTCCCGCCCGGCGGCGGTTCGGTCACCGCCTACCGGGCGCTGGCCCAGCGGTTCGGTTCGGGCACCGCGGTATTCGGCGTGCAGTACCCGGGGCGACAGGACCGCCTCGGCGATGCCATGGTGCCCGTCCTGACCGAGCTGGCCGCCGCGGCCGCCGCCGATCTGCTGGCCTGGCCCCGGGATGTGCGCCTGGCCATCTTCGGGCACAGCATGGGCGCGACCGTCGCCTACGAGGCCGCCCGGCGGGTCGAGGCCGGTGGCCGCGAAGTGTCGCACCTTTTCGTGTCGGGCCGTCCCGCACCGGCTTTCGAGGTGACCGACCGCCTGCACGAAGGTCCCGACGCGGGTCTCATCGCCGAGCTGGAGCGACTGTCCAACGATCCGGAATCGGTACGCATCCTGCGCGAGGAACCGAGCCTCGCCGAATTGGTGCTCCCGGCCGTGCGCAGCGACTACCAGGCGGTGGAGACCTACCGCCACGAGCCGGGCGCACCGCTCCGCACGCCCATCACCGCGCTGGTCAGCACCGCCGACCCGACCACCACGACCGCGCAGGCACAGCAGTGGCGCGACTACACCACCGCCGATTTCGACCTCGCCACCTTCCCCGGCGGGCATTTCTATCTGGACTTGCCCGAAAACCTGCCCGCCATCGCGGATTTGATCACTCGCACGCTGGCGGGGGCATTACCGGGTCGTTCGAGTTGAGGACCTCACTCCGGTACGGGTAGCTTCCTCCGTTGCGTCTTCGTAGCATGAGGGAGTCTTCAATGCCCAGAACACAATTCGTGGCCGCTCCGCCGGAAGGCAGTGAGCTGAAGCGGATCAGCGGGCCCGCGACACACTGGATTCCCCAGTTGCAGCGGCAGCGGCGCGATCCGGCCGCTGCCGCCTTCGAGGACGAGGCCACCTACGGTCCGCTCTACGTCCTGAACATGTTCGGCGAGAAGTGGATCATCGCGAACGGGCCCGACGCGGCGGCGCGCATCCTGATGAACAAGGAGCGGGTGTTCGCCAACGACCCGGCGTGGGGCCCGCTGCAGGGTCCGTTCTTCGAGCGGGGCCTGGTGCGGCTGGACTTCGACGAGCACCGCGGCCACCGCTCGATCATGCAGCAGGCCTTCGGGCGCGGTGCGCTCACCTCGTATCTGAAGGACATGCACGAGATCGCCGACCGGCATCTGAGCAAGCTGCCCGAAGGCGATGTGGCGCAGGGCAAACCGGTGCTCATGCACCAGCACCTGCAGCGGCTGACCCTCGACATCGTGCTCGAGGTGTTCATGGGGGCGCGACTGCCGCAGGCGGAGGCCGCGCGGATCTGCGGGGCCACCATGGACATCCTGCACGCCGGCGGTGCGATCGTGCGCGTCGCGATTCCCGGCAACCGCTGGTGGCGGGGCATGCGGGCGCGAAAGACGCTGTCGGAGTTCCTGGCCGAGCGGATCGTCGCCTCGCGCGCGAACCCGGGCACGGATCTGCTGTCGATGCTGTGCCAGGCCGCGAGCGAGGAGGGGGAGCGGTTCACCGACGAGGACATCGTGAACCACATGATCTTCCTGCTGGCCGCCGCCCACGACACGACCACGACCACGCTGTCGGGTGTCGTCTACAACCTGGCCAAGTACCCCGAATGGCAGAAGCGCGCGCGGTCGCGGTCGCTGGAGATGCCCTTCGAGCTGAGCTACGACGAGCTCGCGGAGCTGACCGAACTCGACTGGATCATCAAGGAAACCACCCGGTTGTGCACGCCGGTGCAGATCTTCCCGCGCGCGGTCATGGAGGACACCGAGGTGCTGGGCTACTTCGTTCCGAAGGGCTCGTTCGTGGTGGTGCCCATCAGCGTCAACCACCGCCGCCCCGACATCTGGTCGCGGCCGGAGGAATTCGATCCCGAGCGCTTCTCCGACGAGCGCGCCGAGCACAAGGCGCACCGGGTGGCGTGGGCGCCGTTCGGGGCGGGTGCGCACAAGTGCCTCGGGCAGTATTTCGCGGGGCTCGAGATCAAGACGATCGTGCATCAGCTGCTGCAGAAGTTCGAGTGGGAGGTCCCGCAGGACTACGTGATGCCCCTCGACATGAGCGCGACGCCGCTGCCGAAGGACGATCTGCCCGTGACGCTGCGGCGTCGCTGAACCCGTTGGTGCCGGGGCTTTTTCAGCCCAGGTACTCCGATTCGAGTACCCGGTCCTTGAGCAGGGACTGGTACTCGATGTGGGTGTCGTGTTCGACGGTGCGCCAGGTCTTGCCCTCGGCCTCGCGCATGTACTTCAGATAGTCCGGGGCACCCGGGATGCGCATATTGTCGGCCACCACGATGGTGCCCGGGTGCAGCCAGCCGGCGTCCAGGATGGTCTTCAGGTCGGCCAGGTAGGCGGACTTGTCGTGATCGACGAACACGAAATCGACCGAGCCCTCGGTGATTCCGTACTCCTCACCGAGGCGCTTCACGGTCTCGCCGCCGTCGCCGATGGTGCCCACCACCACGGTCACCCGGTCGGCCAGCCCCGCGTGGGCGATGATGGCGCGCGCCACCTCGGCATTGGCGGCGCTGAACTCGACCGAGATCAGCCGCGCGCCCTCCGGCATGGTGTGCGCGGTCCGCACCGCGCTGTAGCCGATGTAGGTGCCCAGCTCCAGCAGCAGCTTCGGATCCGCCTTGCGCACCGCCGCATCCAGCAGCAGACCCTTCTCATCGCCCACATTCACCAGATTGCTGCGCGTGCGCGCGAATCGGTCGATTGCGGCCAGCACGCTCTCGGGGTTGCCCTGCTCGGCATTGGCCAGCACGTGATCCCGCACCGCGGCCTCCCGCCCGTCACCGAACTGCCCGGTGCGCTGGAAGTTCCCGATGCCCCACACGGTGCTGATAGCGGTACGCACCGGATACACCACCCGCTCGAGCAGAACCGCCCCGATCGATGTGCCAGCCATGAAAACCCCTTCGTCGAATCATTGAGCAAGCGCGATTATGCACGCCCCGAACCGGTTTCGCCTCCGGCGGCCGTCGGCGATCGCTGCGATCAGGGTCGCTGGGTGAGGGCCCGGCGCTTGGTCAGCAGGTACAGGCCGACCCAGGACACCGCGACGCAGAGCACCACGAGGATCCGAACCTCCTCGAGCATGCTGCGGGGATAGAGCACTCCGGTGATGTAGTGGTCGATGAATCCGCTCGACGGCAAGCCCGCCTCGCCCGCTCGATGGCGCGCCCAGTTCTCCAGATTGGTCAGCGGGCACTCGAACTTGAACAACACCGTGCTGAAACCCCACGCGAAGGCCAGCAGATGCAGCCAGATGGTGCGCGGCCACCGCCAGGCGATGAAGCCGCCCACGACGACATAGGCCACGAACGCGAAGTGCACGACCGCGGTCGCGTCCGCGAGCAGCCGGTAGAACATGACCCCAGGATAGGGAAGGGGAGGGGATCGGTGGACGCGGACGATTCCGAGGCATCAGTTCGTCGAAGCGGTAGCCGGTTGAGGTCGTGAGTCGGTGCGGCTGCGTCCCGGCTCAGACGAGGTGGAAGAGGAAGGCCGGGTAGTTAACACAAGAACATACATACTGTTACGGAAATATGCGCATCTAAACATGAATTACCTTCTTTGGACATTGAAAACGTCACAGCCCCCTCACCTCAAAAAACGCCTAGAGGGGAGGGGGCTGGTCTCGTTGGTGCGGTATCGCTACCAGTTGGAGGGCTCGTAGTCCTTGAGGAAGCAGCCGTACAGGTCGTCTCCGGCTTCGCCGCGCACGATGGGGTCGTAGACCCGTGCCGCGCCGTCGACCAGGTCGAGGGGTGCGTGGAAGCCTTCCTCGGCGAGGCGGATCTTGGTGTAGTGCGGGCGTTCGTCGGTGATCCAGCCGGTGTCGACCGCGGTCATGAGGATTTTGTCGGTCTCGAACATTTCGCGAGCGCTGGTGCGGGTCAACATATTCAGCGCGGCCTTGGCCATATTGGTGTGCGGGTGGCCCGGGCCCTTGTAGCCGCGGGCGAAGACGCCTTCCATGGCGGAGACATTCACGACGTACTTGCGGCGGGCGGCCGCGGCGGCCATGGAGGCGCGCAGCCGGGAGATGAGGATGAACGGCGCGACCGAGTTGCACAGCTGGACTTCGAGCAGTTCGGTGGCGTCGACCTCGCCGACGGCCTGCACCCAGCTGTTGGTGTGCGCGAGGTCGGGCACCAGGCCGCCCGCGTCGATGGCGACGCCCTGCGAAATGCGTTCGGGCGTGGCCGATCCCGCGACGAGGGCGAGGTCGGTGATGTCCGCGCCGGACAGGCTGGGGGTCAGCGAGGCGGTGAGTGAGGCCGGGTGGGCCTGCATGGTCTTGCCGAAGCTGATCATCTCGGGCAGTTCGCCCGCGGGCAGCGGCCCGTTCTCGGCTTCGACGAGGGCGCTGTAGGCGCCGGTGCTGCGGCGTACGGTTTGGGCGGCGTTGTTGATCAGGATGTCGAGGGGGCCTTGTGCGGCAACGTCATCGGCGAGGGCGACGACCTGGGCGGGATCGCGGAGGTCGATGCCGATGATGCGCAGGCGGTGGATCCAGTCGGCGCTGTCGGGCTGGGCGCTGAAGCGGCGGATGGCGTCGTTGGGGAAGCGGGTGGTGATGGTGGTGTGCGCGCCGTCGCGCAGCAGGCGCAGCGCGATGTACATGCCGATCTTGGCGCGGCCGCCGGTGAGCAGGGCGCGGCGGCCGGTGAGGTCGGTGCCGGCGTCGCGTTTGGCGTGGCTCTTGGCGGCGCAGTCGGGGCAGAGCTGGTGGTAGAAGGCATCCACTCGGGTATAGCGCTGTTTGCATATGTAGCAGGGGCGCGGTCGCAGCAGGGTTCCGGCGCTGCCGCCATCGGTGGTGGAGCTGATCGGGATTCCGGCGGTTTCGTCGTCGATGCGGTTGGGTGAGCCGGTGGCGGTGGCGGCGACGACTTCCTTGTCGGCGGCGGAGATGGCGTCGCGGGCGGCGATGCGCTTGGTCTGCTTGAACTTCTTGAACATGTGCCCGACGGCGCGCTGGACGGTGATGGAGTCCGGGTGCTGCTTGTCGAGTTGTCCCGCTTGTTCGAGGACGCGCAGGCAGATGGCCAGCTCGTCCGGGTCGATGGCCGGTGCGTCGGTGGGTGCTGCCGTGGTGGTCTGCTCGGCCATCGGTGAGGGGTTCGGTCCTTCGTGCGGGGGTGTTTGACCGACCCATTCTTCCATTGCGCCGTGGTCGGGGGTTTCAGGGGTGAAACCCCCGAGCGGCTCGGAGGTTATTGCCTGCCTAGTGTGCGCTGGCTGCGACGGGTTCGAGTTCGCCCGCGTCGTCGTCGCGTCCGAGTTCGCGGGCGCGTTCGGCGAGCAGGGTGAGCAGGCGTGCGGGGATCTCGGCGCGGACCTGAATGAGGGCCTGCCACACCACGTCCGGGGTGTCGGGGGTGAGGGCGGAGAGGAATTCCTCGATGTCGTCCATGCCGTCGATGAGGTCCAGGACGCGGGCGCGGCCCTCCTGGTCCTGGGCGAGGGCGATGTCGACGAGGGTGTGGATGTTGTCGCCGCGGGAGGCGGTGAGGATGGCCGAGAGCAGCTGTTCGCGGGTGAGGTCGCCGATGAGCGAGGCCAGTGTCGGTTTGGTGGTCTCGGGCAGGGCGTCGACCAGGGGCAGCACCTGCGACCAGAGGTCGTGGTCGGCGGTGGCGGTGATGATCGCGGTGAGGACCTCGGGTTCGGTCATGACGGGTAGTCCGGCCATGCGGCGGCGGTTGTCGTCGGTGAGGGCGAGAGCGACGGGGATCATGGCGGCCCAGAGGCCGGCGGTGTGGGCGTCGCGGATGAGGTCGCCGAGGCGTTCGTCGTCCTGGTCGCCGACGCGGGCGGCGATGAAGGTGAGTTGTTCGGCGGGCAGGTGAGAGGCCAAGGGCAACAGGTTGACCCATTGGCCGCCGTCGAGGGCGGCGTCCATGATGGCGGCGAGGACGGTTTCGTCGTGGACGGTGGGTCGTTCGGCGAACAGGCGCAGGCTGTGTTCGCTCATGGCGCTGGTGATGGGCAGCAGGGTGGCCCAGGCGTCGAGTTCGGCGACGGCGGTGACGAGGGCGTCGAGGACTTCGCCGCCGAGGCCGGCGGTGATGTCGCCGATCCAGGCGCGGTTGTGGGGTGCGATGGAGTCGAGCAGGTCGATGCCCTCGGCCCACATGGTTTGTTCGTGGGCGGCGCGGATGACGCCGGCGACGCGGTCGGCGACGATGTGCAGGACGCGGTCGATGGCGGTTTTGTCTTCGAGCAGGAAGCCGATGCGCAGCAGGTCCGGGTCGCTCATGACGGGTGCAGCGGCGCGCAGGGCGGGTTCGGGGACGACGTGGACGAAGCGGCCCATGGTGATGTGGTCGCCGCGGGAAAGCAGTTCGCGCGCAACGTCGGTGACCATTTTGGGTGGGACGGCGGCGATGATGTCGGCGGTGCGGCGGGGGTCGAGTTGGACGGCGCATTCGGCGAGGAACTTCGGCGTGAGGTTCTTGGCGATGTCGACGGCGCGGTGGGGTTCGACGGCGCTGGCGACGGCGGCGCAGAGTACGGGTCCGAAGGCGCGTTCGGCCATTTTGGAGCTGAGGGCGACGGGCACGATCTTGCTGGCGGCGGCGATGCCCTTGAGGCGTTTGGTGTCGCGGTCGAAGAGGCGGTCGGTGACGCGTTCGCGGTATTCGCGGATGGCGGCGGGTGGCAGGTCGACGAGGAAGTCGAGTTCGGTGGGATCGGAGATGCCCAGTACGCGTGCGAGTTTGGTGGTTTCGGCGACGGCTGCGAGGTGCTCGCTCATAGTCCGAGTGCTTTCTTGATGGCGGGGCGCATGAGGCGCGGGACGATGTCGAGGGAGTCGCCGATGGCGGCGTCGAGGGTCTGGCCGCGGCGTTCGAGGGCCTGGGTGAGGAGGCGGTCGAGTTCGGCCAGGTCGGGGTCGGTGAGCTGGTCGAAGGCGGCGGGCAGGGCTGCTCGCAGGGTGTCGCTGAGTTGGCGTGCTGGGTCTGACATCGGCCGTCTTTCCGGTTGTGCGTACTGCCGGTACGGGAATCGATACTGGCAGTACGGACGGTCCGAAATCAAGTGGGATTACGGTCACGAGCGGGCGTACCGCCGGTACGTGTATGCTGTCGCGGTGGCTCGTAGCAGTGCCGGAACGGCGCGAATGGTGACCCGTGAGGACATTGTGGACGCGGCGATCCGAGTGATCGATCGCGCGGGCCCGCGCCCGAGCATGGACGACATCGCGCGCGAGGCGCAGATCACCAAGCCGCGGCTGTACCGCCAGTTCGCCGACAAGGGGGATCTGTTCACCGAGATCGCGGCGCGCATGTCGCGGCAGGCGTTCTCGGCCGCCGGTGCGGATATGACGTTGATGCTGCAGCCGCCGCGGCAGGCGCTGCGCCGCGTGTTCACCGAGTACTCGCAGGGAATCCTGGAGCATCCCAACGTTTTCCGGTATTTGGGTCAGGCACCGGTGTTGCAGCAGTCCGGAACCGGTGTGCTGCAACTGGATCTGGGACGGGATGCGGCGCGGCGGCTGGAGAAGCTGGCGCGTTCGGTGGCCGAGGCGGTGCCGCTGGATACGACGGGGCTGGACTATCTGTCGCGGGCGTTGATCGGGGCGGTCGTGTCGATCACCGATCTGTGGCTGACCGATTCGGATACGCCGTCGCCGGAGCAGACTGCGGAGTTCGTGGATCAGGCCACGGAGCTGGTGTGGGGTCTGATCGACGGGTTCCTGCGCCGCCAGGGCATCGAGGCGGACGCGGACACGCCGATCTTCACGACGTTCGCCGAGGTGCAGCGCTCAGCGGGTGGCGAGGACGGACAGGGAGTGCAGTAGGCCCTCCCAGCTCTGCCGGTCGTTGGCGGTGTCGGCGTGGGGTACGCGGAATCCGTGTGTGTAGAGCGCGACTTCGGTGAGATCCCAGCGCAGGCGATACAGCTCCAGCATGTCCTGGCGTACCGCGATTCCGGTCTGTTCGGTGTAGGCGGCCAGGACCGAGGGGTCGCCGGGTGCCAGGTCCCACAGGTCTCGTTCGGGCGGGGCCAGTTGGGTCGACTCCCAATCGATGAGGACGTACCCGGCGGCGGTGCGCATGGTGTTGGCGGCATGCGGTTCGCCGTGGGTGAGCACGGCCCGCTCCGGGTGCGCCCGGGCACGCGCCGCGAGAGAGTCGTAGTGCGCCAGCGCTTCTCGAATGTGCACGCGGTGCCGCGCGATCGCCTCGGCCGTTCGCGCTGTGTAGGGTCCGGCGCTGGGGATCTCGTCGGCGACGAGGGTGGCATCGAGTGCGTCGCGGCAGTCGACGCCGAAATCGTCCACCGGAGCGTCGGCCCAGAGGTCCCGGGGTGAAACATGCAGTGCCGTCAGCATTGCCAGCACCGCGTCGCGATGCTCGGGATCGTCGTACTCGCCGAAGCGGAAACTCTCACCCTCGATATACCGGTACAGCGAGACCGCGAAGTGCGATCCCAGCGCGGCGACGACGGAATCGTCCAGCCCGGGAACGGGTGCCGCGACGAAGTCGTAGCCGTGCTCGAACAGCCGCCGCGCGATGCCCAGGGCCGCGGGCAGGGTGGCGAAGCGTGGCGAGCTCGCTTCGTCCACATTGACGAACCAGCGGTGGCCGTCGCTGTCGGTCATGTCCCAGTGGTGGGTTCCGAACCCCACCGCCCGGTAGGCCAGGGCGGCGGGCGTGATTCCCCAGTGCCGTTTCACGGCGGTGGCCAGGTCGGTGTCTGTCAGTCCGGTCGGCGGATTCAGCACGCTCCGAGCCTAACCGCCGACATTGTTGACACGCCGCCAATAGCCGTGCACGCTGAGGGGCGAGGCGCTGCGGCGCACCCGCACGGACGCGAAGGAAGCACACGATGGCACGCCCCGCATGGAGCGACGACGAGGTCGAGGCGGTACGAGGTCTGGCGACCACCTTCTTCGAGAAGGAGGTGATCCCGCACACCGAGAAGTTCATCGCCCAGGGCCACCCGGACCGCAAGCTCTACAACCGGGCCGGTGAACTGGGGCTGCTGTGCGCGGCCATCCCGACCGAATACGGCGGTGGCGGCGGCACTTTCGCGCACGAGGCGGCGATCATCGAGGCCCAGACCCACGCCGGGGACGGCTCGCTGGGCATGTCGGTGCACTCCTCGATCATCGCGCCCTATATCCACGAGTTCGGGTCCGAGGAGCTCAAGCGGCGCGTGCTGCCCAAGGCGGCCAGCGGCGAGATGGTGCTGTCGATCGGCATGACCGAACCGGGTACGGGCTCGGATCTGCAGAACATCAAGACCCGCGCGGTGCGCGAGGGCGACGAGTACGTCATCACCGGCTCGAAGATCTTCATCTCCAACGGCTGGCTGTGTGACGGCATCATCCTCGCGGTCAAGACCGACCCCACCCAGGGCGCGGCCGGTGTCTCGCTGATCTTCGCCGAAGTCTCCGACGAGACACCCGGATTCAAGCGCGGCCGCATCCTGTCCAAGATCGGCGGCAAGGCCCAGGACACCGCCGAGCTGTTCTTCGACGGCCTGCGCGTGCCCGCGTCGAACCTGTTGGGGGAGGCCGAGGGGCAGGGCTTCTATCAGATGATGCAGATGCTGGCCCAGGAACGCCTGGTCACCGCCATCCTCGCGGTCGCCATGACCGAGAAGGCCGTGGCGCTGACCGTCGACTACACCAAGGGCCGCGAAGCCTTCGGCAAGCCGCTGTTCGCGATGCAGAACACCAAGTTCGAACTCGCCGAGTGCGCCACCATCGCCAAGGTCGGCCGCGTGTTCCTCGACGACTGCATCTCCAAGCACCTGCGCGGTGAGCTCGATATCCCCACCGCGGCCATGTCGAAATACTGGTTGACCGATCAACTCGGTAATGTGGTGGATCGCTGCCTGCAGTTCTTCGGCGGCTATGGATACATGACCGAATACCCGATTTCCCAGCTGTACACCGGCGCTCGGGTCCTGCGAATCCTCGCGGGAGCCAACGAGGTGATGAAGGATCTCATTGCCCGCTCACTCTGACACAGACATCGAGCCGACGACCTCCGAGGACACCTCGGACGCGCCGTCGCGTCGCCGCCGGCTCGAACCCGACGAACGCCGCGCGCAGATCCTGTCCTGCGCCATCGACATGTTCGGCGAACGTCCCTACGCCGCCGTGTCCACCGCCGAGCTCGCCCAGCGGGCCGGGGTGGCGCGCGGACTGATCAACCACTACTTCGGCAACAAGCGTGACCTGTACCTGGCGGTGGTGCGGCGCATGGTGACCCTGCCGCGCCCCGACCGCATGGTGGTGCCCGCCGGGTCGACGCGGGATCGGGTGGACGCCAGCGTGTCCTGGCTGCTCGACACCATCAGCGAGCACGGCAGCACCTGGGTGAAGGTCACCGGGCACGAAGGGGTCGGCGACGATCCGGAGGTGCAGCGCATTCTCGACGAGGCCGACTACGCCGCCGCCGACCGCATGGTCCAGATGATGGGCCTGGCCGAATCGCTGCATTCGGGCGAATTGCGGGCGCTGGTGCGCTGTTACGGCGGACTGGTCAAGGCGGCCGGGCGCGAATGGATCGTGCGCGGCAGCCTGACCCGCGAGCAGGTGCACCACCTGCTCGCGGACGCGCTGCTCACCCTGGTCACCGACACCTTCCCGAAGGTGGACGCGGGCCACTAGTTTCGGGCGGTGAGCTCCTCGACCTGCCATTTCACCCCGGACAGGGCCAATTGGTCGAGGAAGCTCGCCGCATCGAAAGCCTGTGCCGGAGACAGGGTTCCGGCGGGCGCGCCGTCGGCGACCAGACGACGCGCGGCCTCCACGGCGATGACCGCGGTGGAGGCGTAAGCGTCGAACCCGGTCACCCAGCCGCGGGCGCGGCGGCCGTCGGCGGCGACGGCCTCGGCGAGCATCATCCAGCGCGAGGCCGCCAGTTCGGCCGGATCCGGGATCTCCGGAATCGATTCGGCGACTTCACCACTGAGCCCGGCGAACAACTCGCCGACCTCGGCGCGGATCAGGCCCCGCACAGTGGGAGTGTCGATGTGACGGGGGATCGTGTAGACACCCGGCAGCGCCAGCGCGGTCACCGCGACCGGGTCGGTCTCGCCGGGCTCTGTGATGGTGCGGGCCTGCCCGTCCACCGGTTGCCAGCTGCGGTCGCGGTATTCGACCTGGTCCAGGACGACGATGGCGGCCATGGAGCGGGCGGTGCCGCGCGAGGCGGCCCCGGGGCGGCGCAGGTCGGCCAGACGGATCTCGGCGGCGGGTGCGTCGAGGCGGGCGGCGGCCAGGGCGGCGATGAGATCACCGGGCACCCCGTCGTCGGTGGCGCCCGGAATGACCGCGATCCCGGCCTGTTTCGCGGGCTCGTCGTAGGTGGTCAGGATTTTCTGCAGGTAGGCGGGTTCGCCGGTGGTGTCGAGGTAGGGGCGGCGTGCGGCGACGGCGGCCCGCACCACCGGCTCACCCCACAAGGTGAACGGTCCGGCGGCGTTGATGACCGCATCGCAGTCGCTGAACGCGGCGGTGAGGGCGTCGATGTCGTCGAGGGTGGCGACGCGGATCTCGGCGTCGGGCGCGCCGGACCGTTCGGCAACCCGGCGCAGGCGGGCGGCGTCGCGCCCGACCAGGACCGGGGTGAGGTCACGGCGCACGAGTTCGGCGACGATGAGGGAACCGGTGAAACCGCTCGCGCCGTGCACGGCAATACGCATGGCAGACAACTCCATTGGGTGAAGGGGAGAACCGGAATCGGCTCGTCGTTCACGCTATGGCCGCTGATCCGGACGATCCATGCTCGATAATCCGGATCCGATGTCCGATCGTCCGAGCCGATGACCGCCGCCGGTACGGTGAGAGGGTGGACATTCTCAGCGACGCGGTCGCCGCGATGCGCACCGGCACCCCGCATTCCAGCCGCACCGTGATGCGCGGGCACTGGTACACGCATTTCCCGGCCCAAGGCAACAGCGCGGGATTCCATGTGGTGCTACAAGGTTCGTGCTGGCTGCTGCCCGACGACGGCGACCCGGTACACCTGCAGGTCGGAGACGTGGCGTTCCTGCCGCGCAGCCGCGGGCACGCGATCGCCGACAGCCGCGACGGCGAGCGGGCCGCCGGGGAAACCGGTGGCGACACCGGACCGGAGACCGTATTGCTGTGCGGCGCATACGCTCTCGACGATTCCCGTGAGCACCCCGCCGTCGGTGAGCTGCCCGATGTCGTGCACCTGCCCGCCCGCGTCGGCCACTACAGTCCGCTGCGCGCCGCGATCGATCTGCTCGGCCACGAAATCGACACCCGCGAAGGCTCCGGCGCCCTCGCGCCCCTGCTCGAGGTGCTGCTGTTGTTCATGCTGCGCGCCTGGCACGAGGCGCATCCCGCCGACCCCGGATGGGTTGCCGCACTCCGAGATCCCGACATCTACGCCGCGCTGGCCGCCATTCACTCCGAACCGGGCGCGCCGTGGACGGTGCAGTCGCTGGCCGCCCGCGCGGGCTTGTCACGGTCGGTGTTCGCGCAACGCTTCACCGCCACCCTGGGCACCGGTCCGCTGACCTATCTGACCTGGTGGCGCATGACGTGCGCGGCGAAACTGCTGCGCGAGACCGATGTACTGCTGCGGGTGATCGCCGAAAAGTCCGGGTACACCTCCGAATACGCGTTCGCCAAGGCGTTCAAACGCGAATTCGGGGTGGCACCCGGACGATTCCGCGCCCAAGGGCGTCCCGAGGCCGCCTAGGGCAGCAGTACCAGCCGACCGCGCACGCCGCCCTTCTCGAAACGGGCGTGCGCCTCGGCGGCCTGGGCCAGGGGATAGGTCTCGGCGACTCGCAGGGTCAGCGTGCCCGCCTCGACCAGATTCACCAGTTCGGCCAGACGGCGGCCGTCGGGGGCCTGCTGCACGGTGGTCACGGTGATATCGCGCTCGGCGGTCGGGGCGAGCGGCGGCAGCAGCGCCACGAACGCACCGCCGTCGCGCACCACCGGCAGCAGCGGCGCACCGATCAGCGCCGCGTCGATGACCGCATCGACACTGCCCGCGCCCAGCCGCTGCGCCAGATCGTCACCGCGCGCGGCGAATTCGCTCGCACCCAGACCGCGCACCAGATCCTCGTCACCGGCCCCGGCGACCGCGATCACCCTCGCGCCCAGGCTGGTGGCCAGCTGCACGGCGTAACCGCCGACACCACCGGCCGCACCGGTGACCAGCACCGTCCTACCCGCGGCCGCCCCGGCGTACGAGACCGCCAGATCGGCGGTGATCGCGTTGAGCGGCAAGGTCGACGCCGCGGTGAGATCGACATCGGTCGGCGCGGCCGCGACCAGATCGGCCGCGATCACCAGGTAGTCGGTGTAGCTGCCGGCGAAAGTGGCCAGCCACGGGATCAGCCCGACGACCGGCTGCCCGATCTGCGTGCCCTCGACCCCCGCGCCCACCGCCTCGATGCGTCCGGCGAACTCGACCCCGGGCACCCAGTACTCCCGTGCGGGCAACAGTGCCGCGAACGCTCCGGCCCGCGCCCCGATATCGACCGGATTGACCGGCGCCGCAGCGATTTTCACCAGCACCTCACCCGGGCCGGGCGTCGGGGTGGGCGTGTCGATGACCTCGAGGACCTCCGGCCCGCCGAAACGGGAAAAGGCAACAGCAACCATGGAAATGCTCCTGAGACTGCGAAGGAATGAAGGTCCACCGGTGGAACGCCGCCGCCTCGACGAATCGGTCGGTGCGGAGCGTGGTCCCACCGTAAGTCGAGCCCGGCGGCCACGGCCAGTAGGCACCTGAAAGTACCCAGGTCACTCCAGGGAGTGCAGGCGCGGCAAGCATTGGGCGCATCGGGAATCCGAGAGTGGACGCCGCGAATCGGGGGCGGGAATGAATTCGGCGCGGCAAACGGGAATGCCCGCCCGCGCCCGCATCGCTGTAGTCAGGGTGACGACCACCACCGCCGCGCAACGCCGGGAACAGGCCAAGGTCGACTACAACGCCTTCCTGGCCGCCTGCCCCACCAACAAGCTCCTCGACACCCTCAGTGACAAATGGGTGTGCCTGATCCTGGCCGCCCTCGCCGACGGGCCCTGCCGCTACGGCGAGCTCGGCGCCACCGTGGCCGCGGTCAGCAACAAGATGCTCACCCAGACCCTGCGCACCCTCGAACGCGACGGGCTGGTGGCGCGGGAGGTGACCGCGCAAGTGCCGGTGCGCGTGGACTATTCGCTCACCCCGCTCGGGGAGAGCCTGCTGCCGATCCTGTCCCAGCTCAAGGACTGGGCCGAAGGGCACATGGACGACGTGTTGCTCGCCCGCGCCGAATTCGATCATCACGGCGGGAATGCCGGGTGATCGCGCCATGTTGCGAGCCGATATGGCATTCGACAACTTGGGACCATTCGGTGTGTGGCAGCCGTATCCGCTGAGCAGCCCCGAATCGGCGCGTGAACTGGAAGAACTCGGGTACGGCACGATCTGGCTGGGCAGTTCCCCGCCCGCCGACTGGGACGGCTACGAGGGTTTGCTCGCGGCCACCGAATCACTGGTCGTCGCCACCAGCATCGTCAACGTGTGGGCCTCGGCGGCCGAGGCGGCCGCGGAGACCTATCTACGGCTCGAGGAGAAGTTCCCGGGCCGATTCCTGCTCGGGGTCGGTGTCGGGCACCGCGAGCACACCGGCACCTACGCCAAACCCTATGACGCGCTGGTCGAATACCTCGACGTGCTCGACGCGCGCGGCGTCCCGCAGCACGGGCGGGCGCTGGCCGCGCTCGGACCGCGCGTGGCCCGGCTGGCCCGCGACCGCACCGCCGGGGCGCTGCCGTACCTGACCGTGCCCGAGCACACCGCCGAACTGCGCGGCATCCTCGGACCCGACGCTCTGCTGGCCGTCGAACACAAGGTGGTCCTCGACACCGATCCCGACCGTGCCCGCGGCGTGGGCCGCGAACGCGCGGGCTTCTACCTGGGCCTGAGCAACTACGTGAACAACCTGCGCCGCTTCGATTTCGACGAGGCCGACCTCGCGGCCCCCGGCAGCGACCGCTACGTCGACGCGGTCGTCGCCCACGGTGACGCGGCCGCGATCGGCGACCGGCTCGCCGAGCACGCGCGCGCCGGAGCCGATCACGTCGCGGTGCAGGTGCTCGGCGACGACCCCCTCGCGACCCTGCGCGCCCTCGCGCCGGTACTGGCCGAACGCCTGAAGTAGGCCTGTTTCAGGCGGATTCGAGGCTCTCGAGTGCTTTCTGGAGGCGGGAAGCCCGGATTTTCGGGCTTCTCGCCTTGTATAGCTCGAGCACGAGCAGGTACTGACCCGTCCGATCCAGCGCCTGATAGGCCGCGGAGGCGGCGGGCCGGTTCTCCAGCGCGAGCGCCAGATCCGGCGGGATCGTGAAATTCGCCTGCGACGGGTAGGCCGCCGCCCAGCGGCCATCCGCCTGCGCCGCGGCCACCTCGGCCAGCCCTGGCGCGTGCATGCGACCGGCGGCGGTGAGCGCTTCGACCTTGTCGATATTGACCTGCGACCAGTAGCTGCGCGGGCGGCGCGGCACATACTTCTGCAGATAGTGATCGGCGTCGAAACCCTTGCGCTGCCCCGAGATCCAGCCCCAGCACAACCCCACATCGACCGCCTCGTCCTCGGTCAACGACGCGATCCCCGACCCCTTCTTCGCCATCAGGATCCATACCCCTTCCGGGCGTGCGTGATTGGCCTGCAGCCAGGCGTCGAAGGCGTCCGCGTCGGCGAAGGGCACCGCATCCATATCGATCACTGTGGCAGAGGGCACCGACATTTCCGACGGCAGCACCGGCATTCCGAACAGACACCGCCACCGAAAATTGTCCCAGACACACCTTGTCCGTGACATAGTGTCGCGGCTACCGTGAATCGATGACGACCTCCAGCTCCACCGCCGCAGCCGGACTACCCGCCGGAGTCAGCGGCACCGCCGACCCCCGATTCGCCTCCGCCGTACGAACTTTCGCCCGCGTCTTCGCCGGGCGCCGCGGCAATGGCGGCGCGCTGGCGGTCTACCAGCACGGCGAACCCGTCGTCGACATCTGGGCCGGATCCGCCGACGCCCACGGCACACCCTGGACCGCCGACACCGGCGCCATGATCTACTCCGCCTCCAAAGGTGTCTCGGCCACTGTCCTGCACCGCCTGGCCGACCGCGGCCTGCTCGACTATTCCGCCCCCGTCGCGCACTACTGGCCCGAATTCGGCGCGCACGGCAAGGCCGCCATCACCGTCGCCGAAATGCTCAGCCACCGCGCCGGACTCTCCGCCCTGCCCGCCACCACCCCCGCCGAGGTCCTCGACCACGAACTCATGGAATCGCGCCTGGCCGCCGCGAAACCCGATCACCTGCTGGGCAAACCGATCTACCACGCCCTCACCATCGGCTGGCTCATGACCGGCCTGGCCCGCGCCCTCACCGGCCACGACATGGCCCACCTCTACCGCACCGAGATCGCCGACCCCCTCGGCGTCGACGGCATCCACCTGGGCACCCCACCCGCGGGCGCCCGCACCACCGCCGCAGACCTCGTCGGCTCGGTCAAAACCCTTGCCGAACGCAACATCCCGGCCCCCGTCGCCACCGCGGTCCCACGCCTGCCCCGAGTTCTGCGCTCCCCGCTCTCCTCCATCTACGTCCCCGGCCTGGAATCCATCTTCCGCGGCGACCACCCCGCCATCCTGGCCACCGCCCTGCCCGCTGGCAACGCCGTCTGCACCGCGCGCGGCCTGGCGAAGATGTACAGCGCCTTGGCGTGCGACGGCTACATCGACGGCCACGCCTACCTGTCCGCCAAAACCGTCCGCGAACTCGAACGCATCCGCACCTACCAACTCGACCACGCCCTCCTGATCCCCTTCTGGCACTTGGGCTACCACAGCCTCCCCGCCGCCCGAGCCCCCCGAGGCTACGGCCACATGGGCGCCTTCGGCTCCACCGGCTGGACCGACCCAGCCTCCGGCCTGTCGGTCGGCTTCGTCCACAACCGCATGTCCCTGGCCTGGAGCGCGATCGACCAAACCTTCGCCGTACCGCTGCTGCACCTCATCGTGCGCGCCGCCCGCCTGCCCGCCGCCCAACTCGAACAGCGCGCCGCAGGGGCCGCCTGACATCGGAATCGCCCGCGCCGCAACGGCACTCGCCGCTCAGAGGGCTTCGAGGATCATGGCGTTGGCTTGGCCGCCGGATTCGCACATGGTTTGCAGGCCGTAGCGGGCGCCTCGGGCGTGCAGGGCGTGGACGAGGGTGGCGGTGAGGCGGACGCCGCTGGCACCCAACGGGTGGCCCAGGGAGATGGCGCCGCCGTGGACGTTCACGCGGGACAGGTCGGCGCCGGTTTCCTTGGCCCAGGCCAGGATTACGCTGGCGTAGGCCTCGTTGATCTCGATGAGGTCGATATCGGCGAGGCGCAGGCCGGTTTGGCGCAGGACCTTCTCGGTGGCGGGGATGACCGCGGTCAACATCAGGTAGGGGTCGTCGCCGACGGCGATGTGGCTGCGGATGCGGGCCAGCGGGGTCAGGCCGAGGCGTTCGGCGTGGTCGCTGGTGGTGACCAGGACCGCGGCGGAGCCGTCGCCGAGCTGGCTGGCGTTGCCGGCGGTGATGTGCCAGGGGATTTCGGGGAAGCGGGCGGCGAGGGCCTGGTTGTAGAAGGAGGACTTCAATGCGCCCAAGCCGGCGGCGCTGGCGTCGTAGCGGATGGTCTCGTCGAAGCCCAGACCGTTGATAGCGGCGGTGAGCTCGGCGTCGAACAGGCCGTCCTTGGTGGCCGCCGCGGCGCGCCGATGGCTCTCCAGAGCGTAGTCGTCGAGCTGGGTACGGCTGAAACCCCAACGGGTGGTAATGAGTTCGGCGCTGACGCCCTGCCACGGCACCCCCTGCGGATAACGCTCCAGGAACGCCGACCCGGTCAGGTTGTCGGCGTCGAGCAGGCTGGTGCCCATCGGGATACGGCTCACCGACTCGACACCGGTGGCCACCACCAGATCACAGTCCCCGGCGATGACCGCGTGCGCGGCGAAACGCAAAGCCTGCTGGCTGGCGCTGCACTGGCGGTCGATGGTGCTGGCGGGCACCGACTCCGGGAATCCGGCCGCCAGCGACGCCCGCCGGGTGACATTGGTGGCCTGCTCACCGACCTGACTGACCACCCCGCCGATGACCTCGTCGATGAGCGCCGGATCGATCCCGGCCTGCTCGACCACCGCGCGCAGGCTGTGCGCCATCAGATCCACCGGATGCACCCCGTCCAGCGCGCCACCGGGTTTGCCCCGGCCGATCGGCGTGCGCACCGCCGCGACGATTACCGCGTCCCGCATGATCCCGAACCCTCGACAATCACGGTGTTCACGCCGGAATCCCCAGCACCCGGCGCATGGTGGCCAGCTTGGCGGAAGTCTCGGCGAACTCGACGTCGATACGGCTGCGCGAGACCACCCCGCCACCGGCCCGCAACGTCAGATGCCCACGGTGGGAATCGAGTTCGAGCCCGCGCAACGCCATATGGAACTCGCAGTCCCCGTCACTGTCGACCCACCCCACCAGGCCGCCGTAATACTCGCGCGCCGACTCGTACCCGGCGATCATGGCCCGCGCCTGCACCTGGGGGACACCACACACCGCGGGGGAGGGATGCAGCGCCGCCACCAGCTCGGCCACCGGGGTGTCGGGATCGGTCAGGCGCGCGGTGATGGGAGTTCCCAAGTGCCACAACCCCGGAGCGCTCACCAGCACCGGCTCCTGCGGGCAGTCCAGCTCCGGGCAGAACGGCGCCAAACCCTTCACCATGAAATCCACCAGATGCCGATGCTCGGCCAGATACTTCTCATCGAACAACACCGCGCGGGCGCGCTGCTTGTCCTCGGATTCGGGCAGCCGGGTATCGCGCACAATCGTGCCCGCCAACGGCGTCATCGTGACCGTGTGACCGGTCTTGCGCAGGAACAACTCCGGGCTCGCGCCCAAGGTGTACACGCCCGGATGCTCGAGATGCTCGACGAAATAGCTCTGCGCGTTCGGATACAGGCTCGCGATGCGCGCGAACATCCGCAGCGGATCCACGACCCCGTCGTAGAAGTAGCGTTCGGCGCGCGCCACGACGATCTTCTCGAGCTCGGAATCCGGCGACCGCAACAACTCGAGCGCATCCTCGATCAACCGCAGATAGTCCGCGATCGACGCATCGTTGAACGCGATATCGGCCCGGAAATCCGCGCGCGCCCCGCTCTCGCCCCGCGATTCGAGCCGATCGGTATTGCGCCAGCCCAGATACAGCGACGCACTCGCGGCCTCGTCGTCGAAGGGGATCGAGCCCGCGACCAGATTGCCGTAATCTGCCGCGCGCACCGCCGCCTCGGCCTCGGCCAGATTGTGATAGCAGATCAGCGGGCCGTCCAACCCGACCGGGCCGCTGCCGCCGCTGAGGCGGAATCGTGTGGGTTCACTCATAGTTCTGCTCCGATTCCGGTTCCTGCCAACAACTCCCGCACCGTGCGGCGGTCGATCTTCGAATTGGGCAGCAGCGGCAGCGCACTGCCCACCAGCACCCGCTTGGGCACCGCCGCCCGCCCGAGCCGCGCCCGCACCGCCTCACGCAGCACCGCCACCTCCGGCATGCCGTGCGGTGCAACGACATACGCGCCGATGGCCTCGCCCCACTCGCGGTCGGGCAGACCCATCACCACCGCGGCCTGCACACCCGCCACCTCGGTCAGCGCCTGTTCGACCGCCACCGCCGAGACCTTGACCCCGCCGGTGTTGATCAGATCGTCGATCCGCCCGGTCGGCACCAGCAGCCCATCGGCCCACCGTCCGCGATCGGCCGTGCGATACCAGCGCGTGTCAGCCTCGCGGTAGAACGGCTGCTCGGCCGCGCCGAGGTAGCCGTCGGCGACCACGTCCCCGCCCAGATGGATGATGTCGTCGATGAGGCGCACCTGCACCCCGCGCAGCGGCCGCCCGTCGTACACGCAGCCCCCGCAGGTCTCGGTCATCCCGTAGGTGATCACCGCATCGGTCACCGCCCGCAGCCGCGCCCCGGTCTCCTCGTCCAGGCGCGCACCCCCGATCAGCACCTTGTCGAAACCGGCCAGCGCTTCCCGTGATTCGGGCTCGGCGAGCAGCCGCTGCACCTGCGTGGGTACCAGCGAGGTGTAGCGGCGACCGGCAGGCATGGCCCGCGCGGCCGCGGCGAACCCGGCCGGATCGAAACGACCCCCGGCCAGGCCCGAGACCCGGGTACCACCCAGCACCGCCCGCGAGATCACCTGGAACCCGGCCACGAAACCCGGCGGCAGGCACAACAGCCAGTCGCCCGCCCCGCCGAGGCGCTCCGCGCTCGCCTGCGCCGAGGCCAGCAACGCGTTGCGCGACAACAGGGTTCGCTTGGGCACACCACTGGATCCGGAGGTGGACAGCACCACCGCGGTCCCGGCGGGCACCGTAGGCGGCAGCGCGGCGGCCGCGCCCGGATCGGTGATCGGGGCGATCGCGTGCCCACCGCGGTGGACAGCGTCGATGGCGTGCTGCAGTGCGGCGACCGCGGTGTCGGGATCCTCGGGCACGAGCAGCGGCGTGAGCGGGATCGAAGTCGATGTGTGTGGCATCAGGAGTATTCGAGATTTCCGGACAGTTCAGGGGTGGGCAGCGCCAGCTCGACGGCCAGCTCCGGGACTGCGACCGCATCGAAGTCGGCCTCGGCACCGGTAGTGAAGGCCGCATCGGCGACCCGGCGCGTCTCGGCGTGGATATCGCGCAAACCCGCTCGCGCGACCGGGATTTCGAGCACCGCACGCCGCCGCGCCCGCCGAGCCCGCTCCAGCGCCGCAGCCAGCTCCTCGACCTCGACCCGCTGATGGGCGACCCCGTACCCGCCGCACAACTGCGCGATATCGATCTGCTGCGGTGTCCCGTAGATCCGTTCGAAGGTATCGCCGTAAGGCTCCTGCTTGTAGGTGGCGTGCCCCTGCTCGAGCAGCTCGAAGATCCCGCCGCCGGAGTCGTTGGACACCACGATGATCAGATTGTCGGGCACCTGCTCCAACTGCCCGGTCTGCAAACCCGACGCGTCATAGGCGAAGGTCAGATCACCCAGCAGCGCGACCACCGTCCGCTCCGGCGCCGAGAGCGCCGCACCCACCGCGGCACTGACATTGCCGTCGATCCCGGCGACACCGCGATTGGACAGCACCCGCACACCGGTGGGCACCCGGCCGGCCGTCGACACATCGCGGATCGGATTCGACGCCCCCACCCACAACAGGTCACCGGCGCGCAGCCCGCCCAGCACGGCATGGGCCACACCCATTCCCGTGCGCCGGCTCACCGGATCGGCCAGCGTGCGCGCCCAGGCCCGGCGCACCAGCGCATCGGTGAGTTCGAGCTCGCGCACCCACCCCGGCGACACCGCACCGGTGAAACCCGGATTCCGCGACAGCACGTCGATATCCGGTGCCGCATACACCCAATCGCCGCCCCCGGCGACGAGCACGGTGTTCACCTCCGGATGCGCCAGCAGCCGCCCCACATTGCGATGCAGGGTCGGACGCCCGTAGATCAGCACCTGTTCGGGCCGCACGTAATCGAGCACCCACGGGTGCAGTCGCACCCGCGCACCCACCTCCACCGTCGGCTCGGCCATGCACGGCAGATCCGCGGGCAGATCGGCCGGATCGGTGCCGTCCCCGGCGATGACCAGCGTCGAGCCGCGCAGATCGATGCGCGGGGAATCCGCGTGCTGCCCGCGCCGCGGATCGGGCATCCGGATCCACGGCGCCCCGTCGGGACGCCCACCCGGACAAGAGGATTCGGCCGCCGGCGGCATACCCGAGACCAGCGGCACATCGATCTGCACCGGACCGGGCCGACCCAGCAACTGCCCGGTCCCGATACCCAGCGCCCGGCAGATCTGCGAGCGCAGCACCCCGTTCTCCCGCGACCCCAGCACCTCGCCCGACCACAGTTGCTGCACGTGACGCACCTGCGCGCCCAGCAGCGTGGTCTGCTCCACCGTCTGCGAGGCACCGGTGCCCAGCACATCCGGCGGCCGGTTGGCGGTCACCAGAATCAACGGCAGATCCGCGTAGTTGGCCTCGGTGACCGCGGGCAGCAGATTCGACACCGCGGTACCCGAGGTGGTCACCACCGCGGCCGGCACCCCGCTGGCCTTGGTGATCCCCAGCGCCACGAACGCCGCCGACCGCTCGTCCAGGCGCACCTGCAGCCTGATCTGCCCGGCCCGCGCGCGCCGCACGAGTTCGAAACCCAGCGGCCCATTGCGCGAACCCGGGCAATAGACGACCCATTCCACGCCGTTGCGAATGAGTTCATCCACGACCACGGCGGAAATAGTCGATTGCACCGCACTGCCTGCGGCTGTATCGATACCGCTTCGGCCCGAAACGATCTCGGCATGCGAAAAAGCAGACCGGTTTGGAAAATTGTTCACAAAAACATCCCCGACGAAACTTCCCCGGTCCGAATTCGTTGTTGGTCATCCGACCGGCAACGTCACGGCGACACGTTATCGGCCGGACGTGGCGGTGTCAATTTGACCTCTGCCACCGAACGACATTGCAGTTCAGGCTGTTTCAGCGGCCTCGGCCTGCTCCGGGGGCGGTTGCGGGCGGCCAGGATACCCGCGGATCGAGGTTCTGGCTATGGCCAAGCTAACGGGTTCGTTTGGTGCGGTGAGCAAATCGAAAGCGAACTGACCGGTCTGTCTACATTCGCCGCGATGGCCTGACCAGCGGCTGTTAATTACGTGTTAAGAAACGATGTTCCACATCGGGTGCGGATTTGGTCCGGTGACACAAGATGTGCGAATATCCCGGTGTCGAAAACACCGGGAGCGCAACCACTATTCGGCGGAATCCTTACGAGCCTTCGAAGGCTGGACGCGTGAGGGCTCATTGGGCATCTTCGGATACACCGGCGGCCACGGCGCATCCATCAACCCCGCGGCCATGTCCTTGTCCGACATCTCGAGCAGCGGCGTGAGCGACTGTGGCGTGCGATCGGCCCACGGATCACCCAGCTCGGCCACCCGCGCGGGCACGGTGGCGATGGTCAGCTCATCGGGCACGATCGATTCCAGCGCCTCCCACGACACCGGCGTCGACACCTGCGCGCCCACCTTCGGCCGCACGCACCACGCCCCGAAAACCGTTTTGTGCGGGGCGTTCTGGTTGAAATCGACGAACACCCGCGACCCGCGTTCTTCCTTCCACCAGGCCGCAGTGATCTCCTGCGGATGGCGGCGCTCGAGCTCACGGGCCAGCGCCACCGCCGCGGCGCGCACCTGATAGCCGTCCCAGTGCGGTTGCAGCAGCGCGTACAAATGCAGACCGCGCGACCCCGAAGTCTTCACCCGCACATCGATACCCAGCTCCTCGCACAGCGCGCGCACCGCGAACGCCGCACGGCGCAGATCCTCGAAACCGATGCCGGGGGAGGGGTCCAGATCGATGCGCAGCTCATCGGTCACACCCGTGGGCGGCAGCACGTTCCCGGCCGCATCCAGCACCGGCGGAAACGTCGAGGCCGCCTCGGCACCCGCGTGGGTGGGCCACACGTGAAAACCCAAGCAGCCCAGATTGACCGCCCAGAGAATGTGGGCCATGTCCACCGCGACCAGCGCGTCACTGGTGGTCCCGTTGGGCGTGGACACCACCGTGGTCTGCAGCCAGTCCGGCGCCGACTTGGGCACCCGCTTCTGGAACCACGACTTGCCCGACGCCCCGTCCGGATACCGTTCGAGCAGCACCGGCCGCCCGCCGATGGTCCGCATGATCGGATCCGCCACGGCCAGGTAGTAATTCACCAGATCCAGCTTGGTCTCACCGCGCTTGGTGAAGTAGATCTTGCCCGGATTGCTGAGGGTGACCCGGTGCCCGGCCACCTCGAGCTCCAGCGATTCACTCACCGCGCGGTCCCTTTCGCCGCTCTGGCCTCGGCGAAGATATCGGCCAGCTCAGCCGGGGCGACCTCGTCGAGCTGGGCGTAGGTGCACGACTGCGGTGTGCGGTCGGTGCGGAAACGCACCAGCCGCCCGCCGTGGCGCAGCCGCCCGGCCATCACATGCTCGTAGCGGACCTCGGCGACCAGCTCGGGCCGCAACGCCTCCCACGACAAATCCTTGCCGCCGGTCCAGCGGCTCACCCCGCCGGGCATCTTGCCCTCGGCCTTGGCCTGGGCCGCGGCATCGGCCCACGAACGCCACGGATGATTCTCGAGTGCGTTGCGCCGCAACGGTTCCAGCTCGTCGACGAGCTCCTTGCGCCGGGCCGCGGTGAAACTCGACGCCACCCCGACATGATGCAGATTGCCCTCGTCGTCGAACAGCCCCAGCAGCAGCGACCCCACGCCCTGGCCGTCCTTGTGCCAACGGAATCCGGCGATCACACAGTCGGCGGTGCGCTCATGCTTGATCTTGAGCATCACCCGCTTGTCCTGCAGATAAGGCAGATCCGCCGCTTTCGCCATCACCCCGTCGAAACCCGCGCCCTCGAACCGGGTGAACCAGTCCGCCGCGACATCGGCCTCGGCGGTGATCGGGGTGAGGTGGGTGCGCGAAAACTGGCCGTCGAGAACGGTTTCCAGCAGGCGCCGCCGCTCGGCGAAGGGCCGCTCGGTCAGATCCTCATCACCCAGCGCGAGCAGATCGAAGCCCACGAAACTGGCCGGAGTCTCCACCGCCAGCTTGTTGACCCGCGAGGCCGCCGGATGCAGCCGCTGCTGCAGGGTGTCGAAGTCCAGGCCGTTCTCGGTGACGACCACGATCTCCCCGTCCACCACACACCGCGGCGGCAGCGCCTGACCCAGCAATTCCACCAGTTCGGGGAAGTACCGGGTCAGGGGCCGATCATTGCGCGAACCCAGTTCGATCTCGTCACCGTCACGGAAGACGATGCAGCGGAACCCGTCCCACTTGGGCTCGTACAGCAACCCCGGATCACGCGGCAGGTCGGAGACGGATTTGGCCAGCATCGGTTTGACCGGTGGCATGACGGGCAGTTGCACACGACCTCCTCGGTTCGCGGTGGACCCGCAACCGATCGTAATGCGAACCGGTCAGTTTTCGAGCCACCCGTGCTGATCGGCGAACGCGGTGAGCCGATCCCGGATCGTGATGATCTCCCCGGCCGTCAACTGCGGCGACGCGTCGAGCAGCAGCTCGGTGATCAACCGCCGATGCTCGGCCGCGCTCAACTGCCCCGACCCGCGCGCATGGTCGTTCTTCTTGTGCCGCGCCGCGGCCGGGGCGGTCTGCCCCGGCACCACCGCGAGGTTGATCGCCTTGGGCCCGCGATCACCCTCGGTCACATCGAATTCGAAAACCCGCCCCTGGCGCAGCTCGTCCTCGTCCAGCCCGATGTCGTTGACGTGCACGAACACGTCCGGCCCGCCGTCTTCCGGACGGATGAACCCGAAACCCCTGGAACTGTCGAACGACACCAATTTCCCGATGGACACCTAAACACCCGCTCCTCGTCGCCGCGTCCCTCTCAGACGGCCACTCTAGTCCGCAGGTTGATCATTGTTGGAAGAAAGTGCCTTTTGCAACGAATTGAAGACGGTCAGACCTTGGCCCACCATCCCGTTCACGATCTCCGACACCCCGTCCGGGCCGTTGAGCACCGTCAGATTCGCCTTCGACAGGCCCACCGAGGCCTGCTTGACGATCTCGGGCAACTGCTCGATCAGCAGCTGATCCAACGCGATCCGATTGTTCGACGCCGCCGCCTCGGCCTGGATCCGCGTGCGGTCGGCCTCGGCTTCGGCCAGGATGCGCACCCGTTCCGCTTCTGCCAGAGCGGGTTTGACGACCTCGGCCTGCAGCTGCTGCTCGCGCAGCTCGGCCTGCTTGCGCGCCTGCTCGGCCTGCGCGGTGAGCACCTCCTGCAGCGCGTTGGCCTGGGCGAGCGGACCCGCCTGTGCCGCTTCGGCATTGGCCTTGTCGATATCGCGCTGGTACTGCGCCTTCAAAATCGCGGTCTCGCGCTGGTATTCGGCCTGGCGGCGCTGGGACTCCTGCTCGGCCTGGGCGGCCAGCTGCGCGGCGGCGGCCTGGGCGATCGACGCGTCGCGCTGCACCGCGGCATTGTGCGGGGCGGCCAGGGCGGCGATGTAGCCGAGGTTGCCGTCGTCGATGTGCTGGATCTGGAACGAGTCCACCCACAGCCCGATATTGCTCATCTCCACCTTCGAGGCCACCAGCACCTCATCGGCCAGCTTCTGGCGCTCGCGGATGATCTCCTCCACCGTCATCGAGCCCACGATCGAGCGCAGATGCCCGGAGAAGATACGCCCGGTCAGCACGCTCATCTCCCGCTCCTGCTCGGACAGGAACCGTTGCGCCGCATTGACGATCGACTGCGTGTCATTGGCGACCTTGAACGCGATCACCGCCCGCACATCGAGCTGGATGGCCTGCTTGGTCACGCAGCGCTCGCCGATCTCGGCCTCGAACATGGCCAGCGACAGATACCGCACCTTGCGGAACATCGGGACCACGAACGCGCCGTGGCCGATGATCACCCGGAACGGGGCGTTGTCCTTACCGCCGCGGCCGCCTGAGACCAGCATCGCCTGGTCCGGGGCCGGAACGTGATATCCGAGCATCGATGTCTCCCTCGATTTGATGATGCGAAGAGATGAGCGGTGAGAGGTTCTTGATCTATCGATCGCCCGGAAGCGGTATCCACGCAACAACATCGACCACACGCCCCGGATGCACGGCCACGACCAGTACCGTGGTGCCGATGTCGAGGGGTTCCTCGGCGCGCGCGATGTAGAGCTCGGTTCCCCCTCGAATGGCGACCAGTACCTCACCGAGTGCGCCCGCGCCCCGGATCGGCGAGGTCAGCGTACCGGTCAAGCCCACAACGGGGTCGGTCATCGCGGGTGAACTCCTCGGGTGCAGCGCTGGAGAAACACAGACTACGCGCGGTCCGACGTCGTTGTGCCGCCGCGACATTGCGCAATGGTTGCTAGCGCTCGGTATGATCGACGGGTTCCGACTCCGAGGCGTTTCGCACTGTGAGGGAGGACTGTCATGAGCGCCGATCTCGTGCCGTATCGCGCCGACACCAAAATGTGCTGGTTTCGTCACCGACCGGCTGGCAGGCTGAAGCGGTGACCACCCCTCCGGATAGCACGGCGGTCGATCCCGCCGACGACAAACTGGACATCGGCGTCTTCAAGATCGCCGGTGTCGTGGTGCTCGGCGCCATCATGTCGATCCTCGACGTCACCGTCGTGACCGTCGCGATTCCCACCTTCCAGACCGCCTTCGACCGTCCGGTCTCCTACGCCGTCGCGGCGTGGACGATGACCGGATACACCCTCGCGCTGGCCACCGTCATCCCGCTGACGGGCTGGGCCGCCGACCGCTTCGGCACCAAACGCCTCTACATGATGGCGCTGACCTTCTTCGTCATCGGCTCGGTGCTGTGCTCGACCGCATGGAACATCGAGTCGCTCATCGCCTTCCGCGTCATCCAGGGCCTCGGCGGCGGCATGCTGATGCCCCTCGGTATGACGATCATGACCCACGCTGCGGGCCCGACCCGGATCGGGCGGGTCATGGCGGTGCTGGGCGTGCCGATGCTGCTGGGCCCGATCATGGGTCCGATCCTGGGCGGCTGGCTCATCGACGCCTTCAGCTGGCACTGGATCTTCCTGATCAACCTGCCCATCGGCATCATCGCGCTGATCCTGGCGTTCGTGGTGTTCCCGCGCGACAATCCCGAACCCTCGCAGACCTTCGACTTCGTCGGCATGCTGCTGGCCTCACCGGGTCTGGCCGCCTTCCTCTACGGTGTGTCCTCGATTCCCGGTGAGGGCACGGTGAAATCGGCCAAGGTGCTGATTCCGGCGGTCATCGGCCTGGGGTTGCTGATCGGGTTCGTGTTCCACGCGCTGCGCACCGAGCATCCGCTGATCGAGTTGCGGCTGTTCAAGAACAAGTCGCTGCGCTTCGCGGTGATGACCATGACGCTGTTCGCGATGGCGTTCTTCGGGTCCGGTCTGCTGTTGCCGTCGTATCTGCAGCAGGTGCGCGGGGAATCCACCCTCGCCGCCGGTCTGCTGATCGCGCCGCAGGGATTGGGCGCGATGCTGACCATGCCGATCGCGGGCCGGCTCGTCGACAAGATCGGGCCCGGCAAGATCGTGCTCACCGGCATCAGCGTCATGTCGATCTCGATGGCGTTCCTGACCCAGGTCAAGGCCGATACGCCGTATGTGCTGCTGTGCGGGGTGCTGTTCGTGATGGGCCTGGGCATGGGCTGCACCATGATGCCGACCATGACCGCGGCCATCCAGACGCTCACCCACGGTGAGGTCGCGCGCGGGTCGACGCTGATGAACATCGTCAACCAGACCGCCGGATCCATCGGCACCGCAACCATTTCCGTGGTGCTGACCACCCTGCTCAACCGGGGCACGACCCTCGGCGACAAGGGCATGCACCTGCCGCCGGGCGCACCGGATCCCACGCTGGCCAACGCGGCCATCGGGTCACGGCACAGCGAGCAGCTCGCGCAGCTGCCGCGCACGCTGCTCGACGAGGGATTCGACCTGGCCGCACGCGCTTTCGGGCACACCTTCGTGGTGGCGTTGTGCCTGCTGGTGGCCACACTGATCCCGGCATTCTTCCTGCCGCGCACCAAACCGGCCGCGCCCGCACCGGTCGACGCACCCGCCGTCGTGCACTGAACAGAGAGATGATGCACCGCGTGTCGTGATGCATCGGGTGAAAACTCGTGTGGCCCATCCGGAATCTCGATTCCGGGTGGGCCACACCGCGTTTCAGGGCAGTTGCGCGCCGGTGGTGGTGAGGTGCTCGCCGTAGAAGGCGATCAGACCGGTCGCCGAGGCGATCGCGGCCAGCAGCCAGAACCGGATGATGACGGTGGTCTCCGGCCAGCCGGTGAGCTCGAAATGGTGATGGAACGGCGCCATTTTGAACAATCGGGTGCGGGTGGTGCGGAACATGACGATCTGCAGCGCCACCGACAGGATCTCGGCCACGAACAGCGCGCCCACCGCGACCATCAGCAGCTCGGTGCGGCTGGTGATCGACAGCCCCGCCAGCAGCCCGCCCAACGCCAGCGCGCCGGTGTCGCCCATGAAGATCTTCGCCGGAGCCGCGTTCCACCACAGGAATCCGACACACGCCGTCGCCCCGGCCGCGCACACGATCGACAGATCCAGGGGATCGCGCACGGTGTAGCAGCCCGGCACCGCGCGGCTGGCGCAGGAATGCGTGAACTGCCAGAACGTGATCAGCACATAGGAACCCAGCGTCAAACCCATGGAGCCCGCGGCCAATCCGTCCAGGCCGTCGGTGATGTTGACCGCGTTGGACCAGGCCACCACCAGCAGGCACGCCGCCAGCAGGAACCCGGTCATACCCAGGGACACCGTGGTGATGTCACGCACGATCGACACGTGGCGGCTGCCCGGCGTCAGCCCGCCGCCACCGCGGAAATGCAGGGCCAGCACCCCGAAGATGACCGCGGCGCCGAGCTGTCCGACATACTTGCCCGACGCGGTCAGCCCGAGACTGCGCTGCTTGGACAGCTTGATGTAATCGTCGAGGAACCCGACCCCGCCCAGCGCGGTGGCCAGGCACAGCACCAATATTCCCGAGGCGCTGGGGCCGGGCTCGCCGTAATGCATGCCCACCAGGTGCGCGCCCAGGTAGCCGGCCCACATGCCGATCAGGATCGCGATGCCGCCCATGGTGGGGGTGCCGCGCTTGGCCAGGTGGCTCTGGGGTCCGTCCCCGCGGATCTGCTGACCCAGTTGCCGGCGCGTGAACAGCCGAATCAGCAACGGCGTCACCGTGATCGACACCGCCAGCGCGACCATCGCCGCCACCAGGATCTGCCGCATCCGCCCCCCTCGAGACCAATTCGGTCACATGCTAACCGGGCGTGGGACGGCAGGGGCGGGTGTGATTGTTAGCGTGAGGTATGGATCAGGCACGCGGACGGCGGGAATTGCTGCGCGAATTCCTGCGCGGCAGACGCGCCCGCATCACCCCCGACCAGGTCGGACTTCCCGTCGCCGGGCGGCGCCGCACCCCGGGGTTACGGCGCGAGGAGGTCGCCGTTCTCGCCGGGGTCGGTGTGAGCTGGTACACCTGGCTCGAACAGGGGCGCGAGATCACCGTCTCCACCGAGGTATTGGACGCCATCGCCGCCGCGCTGCTGCTCACCGGGCCCGAACGCGCCCACCTGTATGTGCTGGCCGGACTCAACGCACCCTGCCACGGGGTCGACAGCGGGCCCGACGTCACTCCCGAACTGCGAAACCTCCTCGACGCGTGGGGAACCCGCCCCGCCGTGCTGCGTGACCGCTACTGGAACGTCCTCGCCTTCAACGACACCGCCCGCGCCGTCTTCGGTTACGAGGGCACCGGCCACAACTGCCTGATCACCTACTTCACCAGCCCCCGCTACCTCGCGATGCGTGAGGTCTGGTCCGAGGCCGCCCCCGCGGTGGTCGCCGCCTACCGCGCCGACACCGCGCCCTGCCCCGGTGACCCCGGCTTCGAGTCCGTCATCACCGAACTGCGTTCCCGCAGTCCGCAATTCGCCGAACTGTGGTCGCGTCACGACGTCGGCCCCGCCCGTCAGGCCGTCAACGCCCTGCAGCATCCGGAGGTCGGCGACCTCTACTTCGATGCCACCACCCTCACCGTCGCCGACCACCCCGACCGTCACCTGGTCCTCTACAACCCGCATCCCGGTCACGACACCATCGAACGCCTCGCCCGCCTGCAGCACCTGCGCCTGGCCGCGCCCGCCTGAGCCGGGTCAGTGACCGGTCGAGTCGGGTGCGAGGGCATCGACGACCAGCTCCAGGGCGCGGCGGTATCCGGCGATGTCGAGCTCGGGTTCCCAGGCCTGCTGCAGGATGAAGCCCTGGATCAAGGCCAGGCACAGCCGGGTGATCGACTCGGCGTCGGCGCGGGTGGTGATCGCTCCACCGGCCTGCCCGGCGCGGATCGAGTCCAGAGCCAGTGCGCGCTGGCCGATTCCATCCTGCACGGTGGGCCGCAATTTGGTGTTGACCAGCGATTCCGCCCACACCAGCACACTGACTCGGCGACGGCGTTGTTCGGCGGGCTCGGCGAGCCAGGTGAAATAGGAGTCCAGGAATTCCCGCAACGCGGTATGCGGGTCGGTGCCCGACACCGCGGTCTCGATCAGCTCGCGCTCGTGGCGGTGGCGTTGCTCGGCGACGGCCTCGATGATGGCTTCCTTGCTGGGATACCAGCAGTACACCGCGCCCGGGCTCAGCCCCGAGCGTCGGCAGATGTCCTGCATGGTGGTCGCGTGCAGGCCGCGTTCGGCGAAGCAGTCCAATGCCGCGTCGATGATCCGGTGCCGGCGTTGCTGTTCGGTGGCGGGGGTCAGGCGGGGCATGCGATGCGGGCCAGGGCAATCCGGTAGAGCTCCGAGCCGCGGTCGGTGCGCCCGCGCGGCGGGAAGTAGCGTCGTCCCGCCGCGGCGGTCGATTCCTCCCACACCAGCTCGTATCC